>NZ_CAJMZJ010000001.1:0-773954 GCF_905220295.1 Paraburkholderia sp. J76 | reverse complement strand
GATGAGCGCCGGGGTTCTGGCGTTTGGGCACGTGGAAAATAAATAGCAGATCGCCAATCTATGGCGCTATCCAGGTCCCACGCCATTCCCCGTCTTCGAACACGAGACTGGCTCGCATGTGCCCAGCAGGATTCAGATCGAGATAATCGATTCTCGATACTGTCACTTCAATCAGGCAGAAGTTTTCGAATCCCGCTGACGGGCCCATATTTTCGGCGTGCGTCGCTGCATGGGCTTGGGCGGGAGACGTGACCGGCGTCGCTGGTGCAAACGGCGTGCGATAGACGATCAACGTCCGAGGCTGGCTCGAGTTCCAGACGTGTCTCCTCACCGATGTCGCTTCGACGATGCTCGCAACGCCATGCAGGCGTATTTGAATCCCCGCATCGAGATCGCAGCCGAGAAGCGATATGCGCGGATCGCGCCTCAATTCGGCCACTTTCGTAGACCGCACGTCGGTATGGAACATGACCGAGCGCTGTTCGCGAGAGGCGCGTCGCAATACGACCGTGCGCACGGCAGGGGCACCGTCTAGCGCGATCGTCGCGGCTTGCAGCATCGTGAAGGGTGAGCGCTCCTTGCCGGCATTTGCGCCCGCGTGCAGGTGCGCCCAGACCATGTCGACAATCTGATCCATATTCGCCGCGTTACAGACCACGCACGATACCGCCATCGACACGGATGTTTTGTCCCGTGATGTATCCCGCGGCATCCGACAAGAGGAACGCGACCGTTTGCGCGATCTCCTGTGTCTTGCCGAAGCGGCCCACCGGAATGCGAGCGACGATTTCCGGTGTTTCGGGCCAACTGTCGATAAATCCCGGTAGAACGGAATTGATTCGAATATTGTCCCTGGCGTAGCGATCGGCATAAAGGCGCGTGAATGAACTCAACGCGGCGCGCAACGCAGAAGAAACGGGCATGGCCTGTTCAGGCGCATCGGCGGCAAAGCTCGAAATATTCACCACCGCACCGCCGCCTTGCTCGAGAAATGCGGGCGTCACGCAGCGCAGCACGCGAGCGACGTTGAGCACGATGAGATCGAGCCCGAGGTGCCATTGTTCATCGGCGATAGACAACAGATCGCCTTTCGGGGGATGCCCCGTGTTGTTCACTACCGCATCAATGCGGCCGTACTTTTCAAGCGTTTCGCGAACGAATCGGTCAATACAGTCTGGTTCGGTTACTGAGCCCGTGAAGCCGAAGCCACCCAGCTCTCCCGCCAGTTCGGCCGCGCTGCCGGAGGGTGACATCAGGGCCAGACGGTAGCCACTAGCCGCCAGTTCACGCGCGATCGCCGCGCCCATACCTTTTCCAGCCGCAGTAACGAGTGCTACTTTTTCTACTGCCATGTTGCTCTCTCCTTGAATAGATTCAGCACGTCAGGGCCGCACTGCATGGGATTCTGTCTGGCAAACTGTATGGCGTTATGATCTGATTGTCGAATGATGTTTATTATTGTCTGACGATAAAAATTCTACAGGCTCGCGATTGATTCCGCTGTTGCTGGCTTTCACAATCCAATATACCCGTTGACGCACTCATTGAAGCCCCGCCACCTCCCGCCGCTGAATGCGCTGCGCGCGTTCGATGCATCTGCCCGGCACCTCAATTTTCGCCTCGCCGCCGAGGAACTCGGCGTGACGCAAGGCGCCGTTGCGCAACAGGTGCGGTTGCTGGAGGAAGCGCTGAATTTGCCCCTTTTCGCGAGGGGACCTCGGGGTCTTGCTCTCACGATCGAGGGGCATACGTACTTCGCTGCGGTTCAACGGGCGCTCACGATCGTCGCCGACGCGACCGAGGCGCTCAACCGGCGTTCGACATCCCTCACGATCAGCACGACGCCCTCATTCGCTTCGAAATGGCTGATACCCCGGCTTGCAGAGTTCGGCGAGAAACATCCGGATATCGACGTCCGGATTATTGCCGATGCCGCGCTGTGCAATTTCCGGTCCGACGGCGTGGATATCGCGGTCCGGCTCGGTAAGCCCCCGTTCGCGAAAGGGCTCGTCAGCGACCTGCTATTTCCGCTACAGGTGTTCGCGGTAGCCAATCCGCAACTGATCAAACCTGATTGCCCGGTGCGCACGATTTCGGACCTCGAAAATTACGTCTTGCTCCACGATTCTCATGACCTCTGGCCGGAGTTTTTTAACGCAGTGGAAAGCACAAACGATCATGGCACGCTGAAAGGGCCGCACTTCAGTCAGTCGTCGCTCGCCATCGACGCGGCCATTGCAGGGCAGGGCATTGCGCTCACGAGCGAACATCTCGTCGAGCGCGATATTGCAGCCGGAAGGCTGCAACGCCTGTTCGATTTTTCGTTACCGCTTTCACTGGGTTATTACGTTGTCCTCCCGCAGACCAGCGTCAGATGGGAGACGAGCCAGAAGCTTCGCACCTGGCTACTCGCTCAATTCAATTCCACCTCGAAAACGGCTCCGCTCGCGCGCTGAAGCAAGCGCTTTCGCAGTCAGCAATTTCTGCGCCAATCTCCGCATTGCAATGCAGCGCGCAAGCGCGCGACGTCTCGCCATCAGGCGGCTCGTGCGCACGCATTCATCGTTCGATCACCTTGCCGGTGCATAATGACCGAACCGCCGATGCAGTCGATGACTATCCGCCAAGGAGTTCGTCATGCTAGCGAGGAACGAGGAATTCGTCGCCCATCTGCTCTCCGACGTCATGGAGTTTGCGCGGGCGCGTTTGCCCGAGCCTACGTTCAGGATCGTCGAGCCTTTCCTGCAGCACTACTACGATTTTGCCGACGCTGAAGATCTGCGTAGCCGCAGCATCGCCGACCTGTACGGCGCCGCCATGGCGCACTGGCGAACCGCGCAGCGCTTCGTGCCGGGCAGCGAGCGCATGCAGGTCTACAACCCGATCCTCGAACAGCACGGCTGGCATTCGGACCACACCGTCATTGAAATCGTGAACGACGACATGCCGTTTCTCGTCGATTCCGTTTCCATGGCCGTCAATCGACTGGGACTCGCACTGCATTCCGCGCTGCACCCCGTATTCCGGATCTGGCGCGGCAAGGACGGGGCAATCGAGCGCGTGGGCGAGGGCGGGGCCAGCGCCGGCGACGGGCAATCGCAACTTGCCTCGTTCATCCATTTCGAAGTGGACCGCTGCGGCGACGCAGCAAAGCTCGACGAATTGCGTAACGATATTGCCAAGGTGCTCGGCGATGTGCGTGCGTCGGTCGAGGACTGGCCAAAACTCCTCGAGGCCGCGCGCACCACGATCAAGTCGATGAAGGCGCGCGAAACGAGCGCAGAGGAGATCGAAGCGCGCGCGTTTCTCGAATGGATGGTAGCCGACCATTTCACCTTCCTCGGCCAACGCGATTACGCGCTGGTTTCGCACGAGGGCGGCTACGCATTGCGCGGCGTGGAAGGCTCGGGGCTCGGGATTCTGCGCGAATCGCTGCGCGCGGCAGGCACTGCCGACATCACGCCGTTACCGCCGGCGGCCGAGGACATTATCAGCGGCGCATGGCCTATTTTTCTGACGAAAGCAAATTCGCGCGCCACGGTGCACCGGCCCGGCTATCTCGACTATGTGGGCGTAAAACTCGTCGGGGCGGACGGCAAGGTGTGCGGCGAGCGCCGCTTCGTGGGCCTTTACACCTCGACCGCCTATATGGTGTCCACTGCCGAAATCCCGATCGTGCGGCGCAAATGCGCGAATATCGTGCGACGTGCGGGCTTTCTGCCAAAAGGCCATCTCGGCAAATCGCTGGTGACGGTGCTCGAAACTTACCCACGCGACGAGTTATTGCAGGCGAGCGAAGATGAGCTTTTCGACATCGCGCTCGGCGTGCTGCGTTTGCAGGAACATCAGCGTACGCGCCTGTTCGTGCGGCGCGACCGCTTCAATCGCTTCGTTTCGTGCCTCGTGTACGTCTCGCGCGACAAATACAATACCGATCTGCGGCGGCGCATTGCCAATCTGCTCGTGGAGGCTTTCAACGGCGTTTCCGTGGAGTTCACGCCGTTGCTTTCGGAGTCGGCCATCGCGCGGATTCACTTTGTCGTGCATGCCGAGCCCGGCACGATGCCGGAGGTCGACACGCGTGAACTGGAAGCGCGGCTTGTGCAGGTCACGCGCCGCTGGCAGGACGATCTGGCCGACGCGCTGCTCGACGCGTTCGGCGAAGAGCAGGGCACACGTCTGCTGCATCGTTACGCCGATTCGTTTCCGCCAGGCTATCGCGACGACTACCCCGCGCGCACGGCAGTACGCGACATCGAGCTGATCGAGCGCGTGCAGGGAACGCAGCGTATCGCCATGAATCTCTACCGCCCCATCGAGGCGGGACCGCGTACGTTCCGCTTCAAGGTCTACTGTGCGGGCGAAGCCATTGCGCTTTCGCGCAGCCTGCCGATGCTCGAACATCTCGGCGTGCGGGTGGACGAAGAGCGGCCCTATGTGATCGAGGCGCCGTCCTGCGAGCCCGCGTGGGTTCATGATTTCGGCCTTGAACTCGCGGACGATGCCGAATTCGATATCGAACGCGTGAAGAGCCTGTTCGAAGATGCGTTTGAAAGCGTCTGGAATGCGCGCATCGAAAACGACGATTTCAACCGGCTCGTACTCAGGGCCTATTTGAGCGCGCGCGAAGTCACGATCCTGCGCGCCTATGCGAAGTATTTGCGTCAGGTAGGTTCGACCTTCAGCGACGCCTATATCGAGCGAGCGCTCACCGGCAATCCTGCAATCGCACGCCAGTTCGTCGAATTGTTCGTACTCCGATTCGATCCGCGCGATTCGCAGGCGCGGGAAGAACGCACGGCCCTCATGCTCAAGGCCATTGAAAGCGCGCTCGACCAGGTGCCCAATCTCGACGAAGACCGCATTCTGCGCCAGTTCCTCGGCGTGATCAACGCAACGGTGCGCACGAACTATTTCCGCCGCGAAGACAATGGCGCGGAGCGGCCCTCGCTCTCGTTCAAATTCGACCCGTCGAAAGTGCCGGGCCTGCCCGAGCCCAAGCCCATGTTCGAGATCTGGGTTTATTCGCCGCGCGTCGAAGGCGTGCATTTGCGCGGCGGACGCGTGGCGCGCGGCGGCCTGCGCTGGTCCGATCGTCGCGAAGACTTCCGCACCGAAGTGCTCGGTCTCATGAAGGCGCAGATGGTGAAGAACGTTGTGATCGTGCCCGTGGGATCGAAGGGCGGTTTCGTCGTGAAGAACCCGCCGCCCGCAAGCGACCGCGAGGCGTGGATGCGCGAAGGCGTGGCCTGCTATCAGACCTTCCTGCGCGGCCTGCTCGATCTCACCGACAACCTGGTGAACAACGCGATCGTGCCGCCGCCCGATGTCGTGCGCCACGACCCCGACGACCCCTATCTCGTCGTGGCCGCCGACAAGGGCACGGCGACATTTTCCGACTACGCGAACGCGATATCCGCCGAATACGGTTTCTGGCTCGACGATGCTTTCGCCTCGGGCGGCTCCGTAGGCTACGATCACAAAAAGATGGCGATCACGGCGCGCGGCGCGTGGGAGTCGGTCAAGCGGCATTTCCGCGAAATGGGCGTGGATACGCAGGCCACGGATTTCACCGTGGTCGGCATTGGCGACATGTCGGGCGACGTGTTCGGCAACGGCATGCTGCTCTCGCCGCATATCAAACTCGTCGCCGCCTTCGATCATCGCCATATTTTCCTCGATCCCAATCCCGATCCGGCCGCGAGCCTCGCCGAGCGTACGCGGCTTTTCGCGCTCGAACGTTCCAGTTGGGCCGACTACGATCCCGCGACGATATCGGCGGGCGGCGGCGTGTTCGCGCGCACCATGAAGACGATTCCGCTTTCGGCCGCGGTGCGCGCCGCGCTCGGCATCGACGCGGCCGCGCTCTCGCCAACCGAGTTGATTCGGGGGATCCTGCTCGCGAACGTCGATCTGCTCTATAACGGCGGCATCGGCACCTATGTGAAAGCCGCGCGCGAGACCAACGCACAAGTCGGCGACCGCGCCAACGACGCCGTACGCGTGAACGGCTCCGAGTTGCGCTGCAAGGTCGTGGGCGAGGGCGGCAATCTGGGCGTCACGCAACTCGGGCGCATCGAATTCGCCCAGCACGGCGGCCACATCAATACGGATGCGATCGACAATTCAGCAGGCGTGGATTGTTCGGACCACGAAGTGAACATCAAGATTCTGCTCGGACTCGTGGTAGCCGACGGCGAAATGACGACGAAGCAGCGCAACACGTTGCTCGCGGAGATGACCGACGAAGTCGGCCTGCTGGTGCTGAGCGACAACTACTATCAGACGCAGGCGCTTTCGATCGCAGGCCGCTATGCGGTGGAACTGCTCGATGCCGAATCGCGCCTCATGCGCTGGCTCGAACGTGCGGGACGTCTCAACCGGCATATCGAATTCCTGCCGACCGACGACGAAATTGCCGAACGCCAGGCCGCGAAACTCGGGCTCACGTCGCCGGAGCGTGCCGTGCTGCTCGCTTACAGCAAGATGTGGCTCTACGACGCGTTGCTGGACTCGTCCGTGCCTGAAGACCCGCTCGTCGCGAACCTGCTGATCGACTACTTTCCGAAGCCGCTGCAACAGCGCTTTAGCGAACCAATGCATCGGCATCCGCTGCGGCGCGAAATCCTGGCGACGCATCTGACGAACGCGCTGATGAACCGAGTGGGTTGCGCATTCGTGCATCGTCTGATGGAGGAAACCGACGCGCAACCCGGCGAAATCGTGCGCGCGTGCATCATGGCGCGCGATGTATTCGGTCTCGACGATATCTGGCGCGCCATCGATTCGCTCGACAACCGCGTGCCCGACGACGTGCAGGCGCGTATGTTCGTCGACATCGCGCGGTTGCTCGAACGCGCGGCGCTATGGTTCCTGCGGCATCTGCAGGCGGGAGCGGTCAATGACGACGGCGTGAGCACGCTGCTGGCGCGCTGTCGCGACGCCGCGCAGCGCCTCGCACCGCAATTGCCGACGCTGCTGCCCGAAGCGGATCTCGAAGCGCTCTCGGCGCGCCAGGGCGAACTCGTGAACGCGGGCGTTGAAAATGCGCTAGCGCTGCGCGTGGCGAGCGGAGATATTTCGGTAGCACTACTGGACATTGCCGACGTGGCGGCGGCGTGCGACCAGCCCCTTGAGCGCGTTGCGGCGGTGTACTTTGCCTTGGGCACGCGGCTCAATTACAGTTGGATTAGCGAGCGTGCGGCGACCTTGCCCACGCCCACGCATTGGGACACCATGGCGCGCGCCGCGGCGCTCGCCGAGGTGGCGCACCTCAAGCGCGCACTCACGACGAGCGTGCTTGCGCAGGGCGCTGATTCCGAGAACGCGCAAACACTCGTGGACGCATGGTGCGCGCAACACGAAGCCGCGCTCGAGCGTTATGCACAGTTGCTTACGGAACTGCGCGCTTCGAGCGGCGTGAGTCTTTCTGTGCTGCTCGTAATCGTGCGAGCGATGGCGGCGCTCGAAAGGAGTTGAGGGCCGGCGCGGCGGTGATGCGAGCGGCTGGTCAGGCGGCGGCCGCTTCGGTCACCGCCTGCGTGCTCGCCACGGCCGCCGCGTGCTCGCGAATCAGACGATAGACCGTTTCGCCGGCCACCGTCTCCGATTCGAGCAACTGGTCGGCGATCGCGCGCAGCACCGGCTCGTTCGCGCGCAGCAATGCGAAGCACGCGTCATTGAGTTCGTGCAGCAGCCCGTTCGCGTGCTCGATCGCGGTCTTCAACTGCAAGCCCGCGACCTGCTGCGGCAGAGCCGCGAGACTGAACAGATTGCCGTCCGCGTTGAAGCCGTGCTTCGACACCATGTCGAGACTGATGCGCGAGGCCTCCTGCAGATCCTGCGCCGCGCCGCTCGATGCTTCGCGGAACATGAGCAATTCCGCATTGCGGCCACCCAGCAGGACCTGAATCTCGTTGCGCATTTCCGTCTCGCGATACAGGTACTTGTCCTGCATTTTCGTGATCAGCGCCACGCCCAGTGCGCCCCCGCGCGGCAGAATCGTCACTTCTTCGAGCACGCCGGTGCCGAGGAGGGCGGCGACGAGGCCATGTCCCGCTTCGTGGATCGCAATGCGCGTGCGTTCGTCGTCCGAAAGCGCGCGCTCGGCGCCGTTCACATCGCCAATGCGCGCAATCTTGATCGCTTCGAGAAAATCCACCGCGGCGATTTCCTGCTTGCCGGCCTTGCGCGCGACGAGACCCGCCTGATTCACGATCATCGAGAGCGTGGCCGGCGAAAGGCCCGTGGTCAACCGCGCGAGCTGATTGAAATCGATGTCGTCGGCTTTCGTTTTCAGATTGGTGGCGTAGAAGCGCAATATCTCGGCACGATCCTCGAGATCGGGCAGACGCACCTGCACCGTGCGGTCGAAACGGCCGGGACGGCGCAGCGCTTCGTCGAGATTGTCGGGGTGATTGGTTGCGGCCACAATGATCACGCCTTCGTTCGATTCGAAGCCATCCATCTCCGCGAGCAACTGATTGATGATGCGGTTGCTCTCCGCCTCGACCGGACCGCCGCCCGTATCGGTGCGCTTGCCGAGACCGTCCGCCTCGTCGATGAAGATGACCGTGGGCGCATTCTTGCGCGCAAGTTCGAACAGGCGCTTGACCTTCTGAATGCCAACGCCGTAATACTTCGCGCTGAAATAGCTGCCCGTGATGGCGATGAAGTTCGCGCCGCATTCGCCTGCCAGCGCCTGAGCGAGGCGCGTTTTGCCGACGCCTGGGCCGCCCGTCATCAACACGCCGCATGGTGCGCGCACGCCCATGCCCGTGAATTGCGCCGGCTCGGTGAGCCACGCGCGCACGTCGGCGAGCGCGGCTTTCGCTTCGCCCGCGCCAATCACGTCCTCGAAGCGCAACGTAGGCGATTCGCCGAGCAATTGCGCGCCGCCGCCCATTTCGCGGCGCATGAACCAGAACAGGCCGCCTAGCATCAATACGGGAAACAGCAGACTGAGGGCGTCGCGCAGGCGGTCGAATACTTCAGTCCAGTGCGCGGGGCCAACGCTCACGTCGGCGTGCGGCAACCACACGAGTTGCCATGGCGGCGTGGCGCCCGGCTTCAGATCGCCGAGCAAGAGGGCGTTCGAAAATGCGCCGTTATGGTCGGCCACATAATACTTTTCGCCGCCGACGGTCGAGACGAGAATCGCTTCGCGGCTCACGCCGATCGCGGCGACATCGCGGTCGTGAATATCGCGCAGCAATTCCGACGCATCTTTCTCGCGCTTCGTCCACGGCGACGCGTCATGCCGCATTTCGCGGGCCACGCCGCCCAGCGCCGCTGGCTGGGAGCGCGCGAGATTCGCATCGTGCCGCCAGTAGAAGAGACCAGCCGTTGCCGCGACTGCGACCACGCAAATACCCAACGCAACGTATCGGCCAAAGCGTGACCACCGCGAATTCCTTGCCGCTTTCATGAATCTATTCCTGCCTCGCGCCGCCGTGACGACGCTAGAAATATATCGTGGGACTGGAGGCGCCCGAGCGTCGCGCCTTGCGTAGTCCATAGATATTCAGGAATACGAAAACGACCCTTTTTATTGCGCTGCTCCTATCGAATTATGCCTGTATTGTGCGGCGCGAGAAAAAAAGGATTGACGGATAAATACCTTTTAATCCAGGGATTTAGGGTTGGTGGCGTGATTTTTTTGAGGGCGTGATCGGATCTGAAGCCGGGGCGCGAAAACACAAGCGCGTTACCCGCGATTGCGTTCTGCGACAATAGCCCCCAATTCCCGCTCTTGCCGATGATGAAATGGAACTCAGACAACTGCGCTATTTTCTCAGCGTCGTCGAACATGGAAGCATGGGCAAAGCCGCGCTGGAACTCGGCGTCGTCACTTCCGCGCTGAGTCAGCAGATCAGCCGTCTGGAAGGCGAACTATCCACACGACTGTTGCAGCGCACTTCCAGTGGTGTCGTCCCGACCGATGCCGGCCTCGCATTCTGGCGGCAGGCGCAACTCGCGCTGCGCCATATCGACGATGCCGCGCTCGCTGCACGCGATGCCCGTCTGTCCGGGCACGTGAGCGTCGGCATGGCGCCGAGCACGGCGAGCGTGCTCGGCGTCGCCTTCATGCAGGCCATGCGCGAGCGCTATCCCGAGGTTCGTCTGCGCATGGTGGAAAGTCTGTCCGGCTATCTGGCTTCCATGCTGAGTGCGCGTCAAATCGACCTCGCCGTGCTGTTTCGCGAAGTACCCGCACAACGCTGGAGCGTGGCGCCGCTGCTCGAGGAACGGCTGTTCGTCATCGGCGCGAGCCATGTCGGCGGTATGCCCAGCGGCGCCTCGGTGCGTCTCGGGCAACTTGGCAAACTGCCGCTGATTCTTCCCAGCGGCACGCACGGGCTTCGCTCTCTGCTGAGCGCCGCATTCAAGCGCGCCAGATACGAACCCAACGTCATCGCGGAAGTGGACGGCCTGGCACTCCTGATGGATTCCGTGCGGGCTGGCTTTGGTGCGACCATTCAACCGGGAGCCGCGCTCGCGCGCCCGGAGAATGCCGCTTTGGCGAGTGTGCGCGTGGCCGAGAGTTACGCGACGCGTCCCAACATGATCGCAAGCGTCTCCGACGACGAGTTGTCGCCCGCGGGCTTGGCGGCGCGAGTCGTGCTCGCCGATGTAGCCCGCCGGCTGGTTCGCGAAGGACGTTGGCCCGGCGCGCGCCTGCGCCCGGAGGCAGTCTTCACGAAAACTGAAGACCCCTTAACGGCCCCCTGATGGCGGGCGGAGCGCGCGGCCATTAGAGTGTGTCCGAAAGGAGGCACAGAGGATGGTCGATGTACTTGTGATCGGAGGAGGCAATGCTGCGCTATGTGCAGCGTTGATGGCGCGCGAAGCCGGCGCGTCGGTCCTGCTGCTCGAATCGGCGCCGCGCGAGTGGCGCGGCGGCAACTCACAGCACACGCGCAACTTGCGGTGCATGCATGACGAGCCGCAGGACGTGCTGGTTGATGCGTATCCCGAAGAGGAATTCTGGCAAGACCTGCTGAAAGTCACGGGCGGCATCACCAACGAGCATCTCGCGCGCCTGACGATACGCGCCTCGTCGTCGTGCCGGCCGTGGATGCAGAAGCACGGCGTGCGTTTCCAGCCTCCGCTCTCAGGCGCCCTGCATGTGGCGCGCACCAACGCGTTCTTCATGGGCGGCGGCAAGGCGCTCGTCAACGCGTATTACCGCAGCGCGCAAGCGCTCGGCGTGGAGATCCGGTACGAAACGCCAGTGGACTCACTGGAACTGAATGGCGGCCGCTTCGTCGCGGCGAAGAGCGGCAATCAGCGCTTCGAGGCGCGCGCCTGCGTACTGGCGGCGGGCGGCTTCGAATCGAACCGTGAGTGGCTGCGCGAAGCGTGGGGGCAGAACGAGCGCGGCGAGTGGCCGGCCGATAACTTCCGCATTCGCGGCACGCGCTTCAACATGGGCGTGTTAATCAAGCACATGATCGACGCGGGCGCGGATATGATCGGCGACCCGTCGCAGTCGCATTGCGTCGCCATCGATGCGCGCGCGCCGCTCTATGACGGCGGCATCTGTACGCGCATCGACTGCGTTTCGCTCGGCGTGGTCGTAAATCGCGACGCCGAGCGCTTCTACGACGAAGGCGAGGACTTCTGGCCCAAGCGCTACGCGATCTGGGGGCGGCTCGTTGCGCAACAGCCGGGTCAGATCGGCTATTCGATCATCGACTCGAAAGCCATTGGCCGCTTCATGCCGCCCGTGTTTCCGGGCGAAAGAGCCAATACGCTGCCCGAACTCGCGCGCAAGCTGAACCTGCCCGAAGCGCGCTTTATGGAAACGCTCACGCGCTACAACGAGGCGTGCCGCGTCGGCACCTTCGATCACACCGCGCTCGACGACTGCCACACCGACGGCATTACGCCGCCCAAGACGCACTGGGCGCGCTCCATTGATACGCCGCCTTACTACGGTTACGCGCTGCGGCCCGGCATCACGTTCACGTACCTCGGACTCAAGACCAACGACCGCGCGCAGGTCCATTTTGGCGGCGAAGCCAGCGAGAACCTGTTCGTCGCGGGCGAGATGATGGCGGGCAACGTGCTCGGCAAGGGTTACACGGCGGGTGTCGGCATGTCGATCGGCACCGCATTCGGGCGCATTGCCGGCACACAGGCAGCGCGCGCCGCACTTCAGACGACGGAGACTCACCATGCAGCGCACTGACGCCCTCGCGGGCGAGCGCACGAGCACAGTGCCAGCGGATGTAAAAACGGTTCGCGGGACGCAAGGCGGCGCACGGGTGATTCCCATTGTGCCGATGAGCGCCAGCGAAAGCGAAGTGGCGCGGCAGATGCAGATCTGCAACGCCTGCCGCTATTGCGAAGGTTTCTGCGCCGTGTTCCCGGCCATGACGCGCCGCCTCGAATTTGGCAAGGCGGACGTGAACTACCTCGCGAACCTGTGTCACAACTGCGGCGCGTGCTATCACGCCTGCCAGTACGCACCGCCGCACGAGTTCGCCGTGAACGTGCCGCAGGCGATGGCCAAAGTACGCCTCGAAACCTATACGGAATACGCGTTCCCGGCCGCCCTCGGCGCGCTCTACAAACGCAACGGCCTCACGGTTTCGGTCGCACTCGCAGCGGGGCTCGCGCTCTTTCTGCTGCTCGGCACGGCTATGCACGGCGGACTTTCGGCTCCTGTCGCTGCGGCGAACTTCTATGCGATCTTCCCGCATAACCTGCTCGCGGCGATGTTCGGTGCGGTCTTTCTGTTCGCTGTGCTGGCGCTAGGCGTGGGCGTCACGCGTTTCTGGCGCAACGTGTCGGCGGGAACGGCGAGCGCAAGCGCACCCGCGGTGGTCGAAGCCGCGGGAAACGCGCTGACGCTCAAGTATCTCGACGGCGGCCACGGCGACGGCTGCAACGAATCGAACGACGCTTTCACGCTTGCGAGACGGCGTTTCCATCATCTGACGTTTTATGGCTTCATGCTGTGCTTTGCCGCTACGGTGGTCGCGACGGCGTATCACTACCTGCTCGGGCTGGAGGCGCCGTATCCCTTCCTGAGCGTGCCGGTCCTGCTGGGCACGCTGGGCGGCATCGGGCTTATCATTGGACCGGCGGGGCTGCTGTGGCTCAATCTAAAGCGGCATCCGCAGCAGGGCGATACGCGCCAGCGCTCGATGGACCGCGGGTTCATCGCGCTCCTGCTGCTTACGAGCGCATCGGGCCTCGCGCTCATGGGCTTGCGGGCGACCTCCGCCATGCCGGCGCTGCTCGCGATTCACCTGGGAATCGTCATGGCGCTGTTCGCGACGTTGCCTTACGGGAAATTCGCCCATGGCATTTTCCGCTCGGCGGCGTTGCTCAAATCGTCGATAGAAAAGCGGCAGCGCAACACGCTCAGTCTCGGTTCTGACTAGCGGCGGCAAAAAAACGGGGGAGCGTCATGCTCCCCCGCGTGACACCAACAATCACAGGAGACAGTCCATGAACCCCACAGAGCCGAGCGCCACCTCGCGCGCGTCGCGGGCGGCAACCGTGCTGCGCGTCACGAGCGGCAATTTCCTCGAACAGTTCGACTTCTTTCTGTTTGGCTTCTACGCCACGTCGATTTCGAGGATCTTCTTTCCATCGACGAGTGAATATGCTTCGTTGATGCTGACCTTCGCCGTATTCGGCGCGGGCTTCCTCATGCGTCCGCTCGGCGCGATCCTGCTTGGCGCCTATATCGACAAAGTGGGGCGGCGCATGGGTTTGATCGTCACGCTTTCCATCATGGCGAGCGGCACGATCCTGATCGCCTGCGTGCCGGGCTACGCGACGATTGGGTTGCTCGCGCCCGCGCTTGTCCTGATCGGCCGGCTATTGCAGGGCTTTTCGGCGGGCGCGGAACTGGGTGGTGTTTCCGTGTATCTCTCGGAAATGGCGACACCGGGAAACAAGGGCTTCTACACGAGCTGGCAATCGGCGAGCCAGCAGGTCGCGATCGTAATGGCTGCGGCGCTTGGCTATGCGTTGAATCAGTGGCTTTCCGCGCAGCAGATCGCCGCATGGGGTTGGCGCATTCCGTTTTTTATCGGTTGCGCCATCGTGCCGTTTCTCTTCATTCTGCGCCGCTCGCTGCAGGAGACCGCTGCGTTCGAAGCGCGCCGCCATCATCCGCAGGCGCGCGAAATCTTCGCGATGCTGCTGGCCAACTGGCGCACCGTTATCGCCGGCATGCTGCTCACGGCGATGACGACCACGACGTTCTATCTCATCACCGTCTATACGCCGACTTTCGGTAAAGCCGTACTCCGGCTCTCCACGGCCGATACGCTCATTGTGACGCTCTTCGTGGGCCTGTCGAACTTCGCATGGCTTCCGATTGGCGGTGCGCTTTCGGATCGCGTAGGCCGCAAGCCGATCCTGCTCGCCATTTCCGCGCTGGCGATCGTCACCGCGT
The DNA here is from genome assembly GCF_905220295.1 of Paraburkholderia sp. J76. Lineage (NCBI taxonomy): Bacteria > Pseudomonadati > Pseudomonadota > Betaproteobacteria > Burkholderiales > Burkholderiaceae > Paraburkholderia > Paraburkholderia sp. J76. The sequence continues at coordinate 759,535 of NZ_CAJMZJ010000001.1, read as the reverse complement.
ATCCGGCGCTTTCATGGCTTGCCGCTGCGCCGAGTTTCGCTCGCATGCTGATCGTGCTGCTGTGGTTCTCGTTTTTCTTCGGCATGTACAACGGCGCGATGGTCGCTGCGCTCACCGAAGTCATGCCGGCCCAGGTGCGCGTTGCGGGCTTCTCGCTGGCATTCAGCCTCGCAACAGCGCTGTTTGGCGGCTTTACGCCGGCGGTATCGACCTATCTGATCGAAATCACGCACGACAAAGCCGCGCCGGGCTACTGGCTCAGCTTTGCCGCGTTGTGCGGGCTCGCCGCGACGCTCGGGTTGTATCGGCGGCGTTCGGGGCGCGTGGAGTCGGCGGGCGTATCGCTTTGATGCGACGACAGCGCATCCGATGTAGCTGTTTTCCGGCCGGTTATTGAACATTACAAACGTGCGCTTCATTTCGGCCGGAACTAAAACATCTGCCTTGCTGCCGGAGAGCAACGCAGCGGGGCAGTATCGATCCTGCGTGAAACATGAATCGAACGCAGGAAGCGCGTGAAGAAGCATTTGGCTGAAGCGGGGTCGCGCTGCTTCAGCCGCAGCATGTCGAATTTGGCGCTGTATTCATCGACCCTCGGCACCTCGCCATCCCGTACCACTTGCCGCGCAGGCTCACGAGCATCGCGTCATTAATCAGTTTAACTGACTAACTCTGCCAGTTTGGTCAGCTTCGTGTCCCCCTCGACTGTCCTCTGCGGCGCATTCCCGCCCGCAGGTGTTGCCGATGCCATTTCGCACTGCGCGTCGACACAATCGCACGCCCAGACAGTGATTGCGCATCGCCGCCAAAAAAGTGTCATGGCGCGCGCGCCGGAACCGGCGCGGGTCCTTCTCCTTTCGCCATATTCGCTCCAAAACAGGTTGCCGGGCTTCGAGACCGCAAGTTCCGAACTAGCGGAAACCCCGCGTTGACTTCCACCCAGTCCGCAGACTACTATTTTAAATACAAAAACGAATACGATAGTTGCGACAGGAATTTGGGTTGTCCCGGTACCAAGGCGTGCCGCGGGTTGCTTGACATTTTCGTGTTTGAAAAACTAGAGACAGGAGACAGCAGTGCAAAAGAAAGTTGCAGCGTGCATTTGGGGGGCGTTGCTCCCGTGCATGGCCCACGCGCAGTCGAGCGTCACGCTCTACGGCGTTGCCGACATTTTTTACGGGTACTTCAAGAACTCCGCTACGAGTGTCAGTAGCATGAACTCCGGCGGGTTGGGTGGCTCGAGGTGGGGTATCCGCGCGAAGGAGGATCTCGGCGGTGGGCTCTCCGCTATCGCCGTGCTGGAAAACGGCTTCAATATCAACAACGGCACGCTGGGGCAGGGCGGTCGCGAGTTCGGGCGGCAAGCCTATCTTGGGGTTGAGAGTCCGTGGGGCTCGCTGATCTCGGGGCGGCTGCAAACCGTGGGCTACGTATGGGCGACCAGTTTTGATCCCGTCCTGATGTCGACAGGATCGGTATTGGGCTCGATGACTGGAGAGGAGCCCCGGCCGTGGATCTTCAATCCGCTGCAAGACCCGGCGCGTCAGGATAACGCGCTGCAGTACAGCTCGCCCACCTGGCACGGACTTAGCGCGACGCTGGGTTACTCGTTCGGGTCAAATCAGGGCGCGGACAAAAACACCAAATACGAGATCGGAAGTGTTTGGTATACAAACGGCGGCCTGACGGCGAGCTACGGGCTGGCTCGAAGCATCACGGTGGCGCCTGGTGCGGATTCCAATACGCTTGAGCATGCGTTTGGCGTGAAATATCGGTTCGACTGGTTGACCTTGTACGGGACCTATCAGTTGCGACGAAATAATCCCGGATACACCGACAAGGCATGGCAAGGAGGGTTCACCGTGAATACGGGGCCCGTTGGCACGCTGGGCTTCGGTTACGGCGGGCTTAGCGACGAGAATGAGGTTCCTGGCGGAAACTGGAGCGTGCGATCGTTCGCGGTGACCTACACCTACTTCCTGTCAAAATCCACTTCGTTGTACGGCTTCTACAAGAAACTCTGGAACGGCGGTGTCGGGAAGCAGAGCATCTTTCCGCCCGGGGGCTTGCCAGCCCCCACGTCCTACGACGAACACGTGACCGCGCTGGGCATCGGCATGCAAACACGTTTCTAGTACGGAGCTGCAAATCTTGCAGTAAGCATTTTCGGGGAGTCAGGATGTCGATATCTATAAGCCTGACTCCCTACCGGGTGCTTTGGCGATGCACAGGACAACGAACTGCGCCCCGCGCCCTGGGCGCCAAACCAGGTTATGGCCGCCAGGAATCCGGATATAATTCTCGATTGTATAAAATTCCGGAATCCGGGCATCGTGGAAATCGTAGAGTTCAACGGGATCGATCTCCCATCACAGATCGCAGCGGAAACCCGCAGACTGATCAACCGGGGCACGCTCGCCCCCGGTCTCCAGTTGCGCCAGGCCGATCTCGCCGAGCGATTCGGTATCAGCCGTGTGCCGGTGCGGGAGGCGCTCAAGCTGCTCGCGGCGGAAGGCATCATCGAACATGACGCGAATCGCGGCTTTTTCGTGGCCCAGCTTTCCAGCGACGAAGCGAAACAACTCTACAGGATGCGCCATCTGCTAGAGGCGGAATTGCTCGCGACGGTCGTCTGGCCAACGCCCGCTCATCTGAAGCTGCTCGAGGCGATGGTGGCGGAGTTGCATACGCTGCTCGCAACCGGCGCGCGCGACGCGTGGATAGAGCGTCACCGGGCGTTTCATGACGCCATTTTCGACCTGTCGGAAAACAAGATCCTCAAGCGCGAGGTTCTCAGGCTCATGCGGCTGACCGACCGTTACCGCTCGCTGGCGACGGACCTCACGGTCCAGCGAACGCACCTCGACGCGCGTATAGAAGAGCAACTGATCAAGGCTTTGGTAACGCAGAACCGGAAACTGTTGCTGGATACGTACGATAAGGGCCGGGCGATCGTGCTCGGGGGGCTGATGTCGGTTCTGCAGGCGCGCGGCGTTTAAGCCGCGCCGGTCCTGCATGGCGCGAGTTCGCGCCCCTCGTCAGAATCGAACGAGCATCCCCATCGCAATCACCGACTGAATATTGCCGGCCGCCACGGTGTTGCCGATTTCGGCCGGATACGCGCCGTTCGTGCGCTGGAACACGCCGGTCAGATAGATCGACGTCAGCTTCGAAAGAGCATGCGTGAGCTGGAGCGCGGCCTGGTTGACCGTCACATTCTTCAACTGGGCGTTGCCGTTGGAGTACGTGTAAGCCGCGCCCAGATTCCAGTCGAACGTGAAGTCATAACCCACGCCGGTCGCCAGCGCGTAGATTCTCGCGCCGGTATAGGTGTTGCGCGCCTGACTGTACATGGCGGTGAGCTTGAAGTCCGCGATTCGGGTACGCACGCCGGCCAGCAGGTTGGCGATGCCGTCGTGACCGTTGTTCACCGGACTGTAGTTCTGGTCGGTGTAGACGACAGCGGCGCGCGTTTCCCCCGCGCGGTAGCTCAATACGGCGCTCTTGCCCGAGCCGTTCGAAAAATCGCCGGCAACGCCGCCGAAGCTATACATCGCTCCGACCGAGAAGCCCGCATATTCGTCGGACACGACCTTGACGGCGTTGGACATGCGTTCGCCGCCCACGCGGTCCCAGTTGATCGCCCCCAGTCCGGTGGGCACGCCGTTGGTGATGATCGGAGCATAAGGGCCGCCGGCGATCGCCGCCCCGATTTGCGCCGGTCCGTGCACGCCAAGCAGATCCGCGCCAAAACTCCCCGTGCGAAAGTTCAGCATGCCGCCCGCGATACCCGTTGCGGGATCGATGCCGCCAATCAGGAAGTAGTCGAAGCTGAAGTCGTTCTGCTGACCCATCCGGATGCTACCCGCCCCGGCTTGCCGCAATCCGACCCATGCGGAGTTTTCGAAGATGGCGCCATGCGATTGCGGAGAGAGCGCGCCATTGCTCAACCCGATCATCGAGTCGAGACTGAAGTTGGCGCTGAGACCGCCCCCGAGGTCTTCGGCGCCGCGAAAAAAGATCTTCGTGGGAAAGATCGCGGAGTCCTGCATCTGAACAAGGCGCGACCCGTTCGAATCGCGGTAGCCGGCAACGCTCTCGTCCAGAAAGCCACCGATGGTGAAAGTCGTTTGCCCATGTGCGGCCGGGCCGGTTCCGGCGATCGCGCCGGCCACGAGCAGGACGCGCGAAAACGGATGTTTGCTCCACGTGCTTCGGCGAAACATTGTGTCTCCTCACTTTGTCTTTTGATTCAAGTCGTGCAACTGCGTGTAATTGACCAGCCACGGAGCGTGGTGGACGTCTCACACCTCCTTGCCGGTTGCGCACCGCTTTTGAGCGGCTGAGCGTGCTGCGTCAGGATCCCGGTTCGAGATCCAGATGAGGTCGGCAACCGGAATCGTCTGTGCCGAATTTTTCGCGGGTAAGCGAGGGCTGCCTGATAATCTGCAATTCTTTTTTGAATACTATTCAGAATAATTAAGAAAGTCAAAAGAGTTCTGGGAAGGGAAATCCCGAGGTCCGGTGACGAGCCAAACGTGGTTGAGCGGGGATCGGATCGTGCGTGAGCCGGGATCCCCATTTGACCTGTGCGCCGCGAAGCAACGTACGAGGAGCGCGCCATCGATACCTTGGCGGCGCGAAACAGGGCAATGGGAATTCCCGGTGAAGTCGGCGTTGGCGATGTCCGACGCGAGCGCGTCGAGTTGACCAGGCGAGCACAGGGGATGGATGCTCTGCGTGACCGATGCGGCTGGATATAATGCTAAACTATATAAAATCGCGCGCGTGGAGGGCGGATGGGAACTGCAACACCTCTCGAGCTGGACGCTATCGATTTTCCCGCTCAGATAGCGGCGCAAACGTGCGAGCTGATTAATCGCGGTACGCTTGCGCCCGGGCTTCAGTTGCGGCAATCCGACCTTGCCGGGCGTTTTCGCATCAGTCGCGTGCCCATTCGGGAAGCGCTCAAGCTGCTGGCGGCTGAGGGGATCATCGAGCATGACCCCAACCGTGGTTTCTTCGTGGCTCCGCTGTCGAGTGAAGAGGCGCGGCAGCTTTACCGTATGAGAACGCTCCTTGAAACGGAACTGCTCTCAACAGTTGAGTGGCCCACACCTGCCCAGGTCAAGGCGCTTAAAGCCATGCTCACGAACCTCGACGAATTGCATCGCGAGGGCGATCGCGAAAGTTGGGTCAAGTGCCATCGGGCGTTTCACGAAACAATCTTCGGTCTTTCGCCCGACAAGGTGCTCAAGCGTGAGCTGCTGCGTCTGCTGCGCTTGACCGACCGCTATCGCGGCCTGGCAGCGGACGTCGCGGCGCAGCGTGAGCATCGAAATGCAAAAATCGACTCGCTGCTTGTGAAGGCGCTGGAAACCAAAAACCGGGCGCTGCTGCTCGCCACGTATGACCAGGGGCGAACAATGGTGCTCGCGAACCTGATGGCCGTTCTGGCGGCACGCGGCGTCTGAAGTCGACCCGCCGCGGCGACGCGCCAGAAGTCCCCGGCATCGGCTAACGATCAGCGTGCTTTACCGGCTTCGATTCCGGCGGACTGCGGTGTCACGGTCGGGAATATCCGCGACATGTACCGCTGTTGCTCGTTGCGCATACTTTCCTCGCAAAAACGGCACAAAAAGGGCATCCGCATGCCGTGATGCACCGGGCGTAAGCGCCACGCTGGACACCTTCGTGGCTTTGGCGCTCCCGGCAGAATAGGGGCGCCTGCGGATCGCATACAATATGGTCGGAACTCGAACTGACCGAACCGGCGAGCTGCGTCGGACACTGCAAACAATACAACTACGAACGTGAGCAAAATCGAACTCAGTGATATCGACCTTCCGGCGCAGATTGCTGATGAGGTGCGTAAGCTGATCAACAGAGGTGTCCTGTCGCCAGGGCAGCAAATGCGTCAATCGGAACTGGCGGACCGCTTCGGTGTCAGCCGTGTGCCTGTGCGCGAAGCATTGAATCTGCTCGCAGCGTGGGGCGTGATCGTGCACGATCCGAACCGGGGGTTCTTCGTCGGGCCGCTTTCGTCGGATGAGGCGGCGCAACTCTATCGCTATCGCTATCTGGTAGAACGGGATTTATTTCAATCGATAGAATGGCCCGATCGCGCTCGAACGGCTGAGCTTAATAGCATGCTTGCCAATCTCGACGAGTACCTGGGAAACCATCAGCGTGCCGAATGGCTCGATGAATACTATGCATTCTACGGAGTGCTCTTCGATCTCTCACCCGACAAGGTGATGCGTCGCGAGGCGCTGCGCCTGATTCGACTCACCGACCGGTACCGCGCTCTAGCGACCGAGGCGCATCGGCCGGGCGAACAACCGAAGGCGCACCTCGAACGCCGGCTCATGACTGCAATTCGCACGCGCGAGCGTGAAAAAGTCATGCAGGTCTATGAGCTTGAGCGCGAAAAAATCAATCAGTCGATACTGGCCGTGCTTGCCGGGCGCGGGCTTTAAGCGGCGTATTCCGGCGGCCGGCTCACAGGCCGGCGCCGGACGTCCAGATTCACATTGAGCGCGGGATCTTGAAGTTTTCGACCAACGTCTGCAGCCGTTCCGCTTCGGAGTGAACGCCACGCGCAGCGGCCGCCGCCTCTTCGACGAGGGCTGCGTTGTGCTGTGTCACCTGATCGATCTCCGCGATAGCTTTGTTGATCTCGATGATGCCATGGTGACCGTCGTTGGAAGCGCTGTTGATCTCGTCCATCAGGGTGGAAACGTGGGCGAATTCGCGCACGACATCATTGATTTTCGAGCCCGCATCGGTCACGAGATGGGACCCTTCGTCAACGCGCTCTACCGAGCGATTCACCAGATCCTTGATCTCTTTGGCGGCTAGAGCAGAGCGCTGAGCCAAGGTCCGGACTTCTTGCGCAACGACGGCAAAGCCACGTCCCTCGTTGCCCGCCCGGGCGGCTTCTACCGCTGCGTTCAGGGCCAGAATATTCGTCTGAAAGGCGATGGCCTCGATCGTCGTAATGATGTCGGCGACTTCCCTGGACTGATCGGTAATACCGGCCATTGTCTGGACGACCTGTTCCATGACGTGACCGCCGCTGTTTGCCAGAGCGGACGTGTTTTGCGCGAGCTTGAGGCCCTGCCTGGCATTCGTTGCGTTGGTTTGTACCATCGTCGTCAATTGAGCCATGCTGGCTACGGTCTGTTCGAGCGATGCTGCCTGTTCCTCGGTACGCTGACTTAGGTTCTCATTGCCGGCCGCGATTTCGGCGGCTCCCGTGAGCACAGCTTCACTTCCTGCGCGGACCTGCCGGACGATATCGATCAGATTCGCATTCATATTGCGAAGCGCGCGCATCAGCAGGCCAAGCTCGGTGTGTGTGTATGCGTTGACCTGCGAGGTCAAGTCCCCCGCCGCAACAGCCTCTGCGATCTTTACGGCCGCATTCAGCGGATGAGTGATCGACGTCGCGACGGCAGTAGAGACATATATCGTTGCGAGCACCGCGAGCAACATCACCGAGAACGTCAACGCCAAAGCGACGTGATATTCACGAACGGCGACAGCACCGGCTTCGTCCGCCTGCTCGTGAACATACGTGGTGTGAGCGGTAAGTGCTTCGCCCGCTAATTTGAACGCTGCGAAACTCTTGTTGCTGTTAAGAGTCCGCTCGGCGGCCATGTCCGGGACAGCGGATATCGCGAGATCGTAGAGTTCGTCGTTTACAAGCAGAAACGCGGCGATCGTATTCTTGTCGCGTTCAAAATACTGGCGATCTTCGCCGGGAAGTACGTGGCGCTCGTATGTTTCAATATCCTTTTTGAGTCGCTCAGTTGCCATTGTGCGAATCTCGATGCTGGTATCTTTGGACTGCTTGTTGTCCGCCAGTACGACACCCACTGTCGCGCGTTGAGCCGCATCCAGATCTCTTCGCAGATCGCTCACCGTTTCGACCGACGCCATCCAGGTATCTTTAATGTCCAGAAGGTGCAACTGAATCTGGTGCGCCTGGTAGAGCGCAAAGCCAGCGGCAGCGCACATCAGCACGATGACAATCGAAAAGCTGAAAAGCAATCGGCTGCGAATTTTGAAACCACGTAGAAGTAGGATCATGTGTTCTTACTATACGAATTGGCAGTGGTCCGGGTGTCGGCGCGACTCCACCAGTGGCGAGTGGAGGTTCGGTGCGGCTGTGTGCGCGTGTGGCTTTTTGTCAGCGTTCAGGTTGTACGCATGGTTTGGGGGTCTCCACCCATTCGACGTTGTGCGGCAAGCCGACTTATGTCTGTAGGACTACGAATAAATAATTCGCGACTTCGAAAAGAGGCAAGCGGAACATCGGTCTCAAATCGGCTCGTGGCGATCCACAATTGGGGTTCGGTTCAATTGTGGAGTCTCGTCGTGCGCGCTCTTTTTGTCATCGAGACCTGCGCATCATATCACGCGACGGCAACTCGGATTGACATATACTACAAAATAGTATTACATTGTTCCTAAGCGAGTAGGTACGCTTGCAGGCGTCATTTCGAATCGTGGAGACAATTGATGTTGAAACTCAAAAGGAAGCTCTTCCTCACGGCAGTTCTCGCAGCGGGAGCATTGATTTCGGGCGTCGCCCACGCCGGTGATCCTGTTAAGCCGGTGCCTGCGAGCCACGCGGCTGCGCCCGCGGGTGTCGTCCTGGTCGCTGAGATAGGCAAAGGCGTGTCCGGAACTGACATCAAGGATTACCCGGACCTGATTGGCCGCCTGAAAGACAATCCGGACTGCTACACCTTCGGTACGACGGCGGACGGCGCGCGTGATTTGTCCGCGATGAACGTATTGCAAAAGCGTAATGGCGTTCGCATGGTGAAGTTGTCCTACAAAGACACCGCAGCGGAAATCGAAGGCTTGATGAGCGGGAAGGTGCAAGTGATCCCGGTTCCGTACGAGGCCGCAGCACCGTATATCAAGAATGGTCAGATGCGTCCGCTAGTGGTTTTCGGTTCGGCGCGCATACCCGAGATCAAGAACGTTCCCACGGCTAGCGAAGTGATGCCAGGCTTCGTGTACTGACTTCAGTCGAAGTAACAACAAAGAAAAAACCCGCGATGCGGGTTTTTTTTTGACGATATCCACTGCAGAATTCCGCCTTCTGCGGACAACTAGCTAGCTATCCGAACTATCCAGACAATCTGCTCGCGAAGATTGCCGGACGGCTTTTTCGATATATAATACTAAAATGAATACTATATCGACACGAAGTCGAACGCCTGCCGTTACACTTGCGGAACTGGAGGGCGTTGACTTTCCAGCCCAGGTCGCGTCGGAGACGCGAAAACTGATCAATAGGGGAACGCTGGCACCGGGCTTTCAACTGCGACAGTCGGACCTCGCTGAGCGTTTTGGCATTAGCCGCGTGCCGATACGCGAGGCGTTGAAACTGCTGGCGGCGGAAGGCATCATCGAACACGATCCAAATCGTGGATTCTTCGTCGCTCAGCTATCGAGCGATGACGCGCGCCAATTGTATCGGATGCGCCAACTCCTCGAAGCAGAGCTGCTCATGACGGTCAATTGGCCGACATCCGTGCAAATCGGGGAATTCAGGGTTTTGCTTGGCCGGCTTGAGGAACTAATTCAAGCCGGTAATCGTGAGGGATGGATTGAATTGCACCGTGAACTTCACGACAAGATTTTCGATCTCTCGTCTAATAAAGTGTTTAAGCGGGAAGCCCTGCGGCTGATGCGACTGACCGATCGTTACCGGGCGTTGGCCGCCGATATTTCAGCGCATCCGCAGCATCGAAGCGCTAGTGTAGAAGCCGAACTCGTGAAAGCACTGGAGAGCAAAGACCGGGAGTTGTTGCTCGCAACTTATGAAAGAGGAAGACTGGTGGTCCTTGACGGGCTAATGAGAGTGCTGGCGTTGCGGGAATAAATGTTAAAGATACCGGAGCGCTTTTCCGCGCGCAAATCGCGTTAAACCAACCTCCATAGAGCGCTCCGAACCTTGCCGTAAAACCCGCCGTTGCGATGCTCCGAAATTGCCAGCCTAGTCCGCCCCCCAGTTCGATATCCACAGCAAATCATGGAAATCGATGGCCTTACTCGTCTGAAATTCGCCGTAGGTTCCTTGGGAATACAGCAGGGGCGCCGTAATGTCGCCACTAATGGCCGTGCCTTCGATATGCCCGAAAATCACCGCGTGCGTGCCGATCTCGATGATACGTTCGACGCTGCAATCGAGATTGACCATGGCGCTGGCCAAAGCCGGAGCACCCGTCTTGATACGAATCCACGTCCCTGACTGAAACTTTTCCTGCGGCGAAATCGGTCGCGAGAAGCGCTGCGCTAGTTCCTGCTCGCTCCGCGCCAGGACGTTGACGACGAAGTTGCCAGTGGTCTGCACGTGCGCCAGAGACGCGTTCGCACGATTGATACAGACCAGCACAATAGGGGGGGAGGCGCTAACAGACGTCACAGCGGTTGCCGTCATGCCGGCAAGCGGGCCGTCCGCGTCAGAACCCGTCGTGATCAAACACACGTGCCCTGTCAAGCAGCGCATGGCGCGTTTGAATTCAGATTCTTCTATGCTCACTTTACCTTCCTGATCGTAGAAATAGACGGGCAAATTGATGGGGTGGCGATCTTTGCGGACACCACCTCATGCAATAGACCCGCAAGTCGCGACGGGTTTACTGGTCCCACCCGAAGATACTGAGCGTGCTCTCGCCGGCTTCGAGTCGCTTCATCTGAAGGGCTTCTGCTGCTTCGCGTGCTTCCGATGCGGTGATCACCTCGGCGATTCGCTCGCGCGGGATGCAGACGACACCGTCTTCGTCACCCACGATCAGGTCGCCGGCATTGACCGTCACGTCGCCGAATCGAGTCGGGGCGTTGATCCAACCTCTCGCGCCGAAATCCTTTCCAGTACCACGAATACACAGTCCGCGAGCGAACACGGGAAACCCGATCTCAGACAACAGTCGCTGATCGCGAACGCAGCCGTCGATGACCAGACCGGCTAGCCCGCGGACTTTCGCGGCCGTCGACATGATTTCGCCCCAATACCCGTGTTCATAAGCTTGATTCACGGATACGACCAGAACATCGCCTGGTTGTGCTGAGTAAATTGCACGATGCAGCCAGAGGTTGTCGCCGCCGGGTGCGTGGACGGTCACAGCGGGGCCGCAAATCTTGAATCCAGGTGCGACCGGCTTGATTTCACAAGGCAGGACGCCGATTTTTCCGGCTGCCTCGTGAAGCGTCGCTGCCGGCAGTTTTGCGGCGGCGTCAAGCAGCGCGATATCCGGTCGCAGGATGTCGAGGCGCGTGGTCTCGTGACGATTGAAAATCGGCCCTGTCATGCTTTTTCTCCGCTCCGGCGCGTTTGAAGCTGGTGGTACTTGAACTGCTTGCGAGCCTCGTCCAGGCGCATGCCTGTTGCAACCGCCTCGCGGATTGCCTTCTCGGCGGCATCAATCTCTTCCGCCGCGGCGAGCACGCGCTCTTCGTGTTCCTTCGGAATCGAGATCACGCCGTCGGCGTCGCCGCGCAGCAGATCGCCCGGCGCAACACGCACGTTGCCGATGTTCACCGCAACGTTGGTGGCTTCGACCTGAACGCGGTCCTTGCCCGTTCGCATCCAGTTGTCCCGGGAGAAAACCGGGTAGCCGAGCGACAGGCAGAGATGGACGTCGCGGTTGATGCCGTCGATCACGGTGCCCGCGATACCACGGCGATGAGCAATTTCGGTAAGGATGTCGCCCCAGACTGTCGCGTCTTCGCGACCGCCATTGTCGAGGACGATGACCGAGCCTGGCGGAACGTCGTCGATAAAGTCACCCACGGTGCCCGCGGGCGAGGCGGCCGGCCCATAGAGAATCGTGAAGGCCCGACCGGCCATGCGAAACGACGAATCACGCGGTTTGATCTTATAGCACTGACCGTTCACACCCAGGCGGTCCAGCGCGTCGCTCAGGGTGGCCGTTTCGAGTTTCGCTGCGCGCGCAACGTTCCTGTCTTGTTCGAATTCCGACATGGTTAATCCTTCAACATAAATTCGTAGTTTCCGCCCATGACTTCATGGATCGGTGTGCCCGCCATTACGGCTTTCGCCATCAAGGCCTCCCGTGCCACGATCGCTTCGGCGGTCTCCACCACCCTGGCGATGTTTGCCTCGCTGATGAAGATCACCGCGCTGCTATCGGCGATCACATAGTCGCCGGCGTCTACTACGGTTCCGAACACTTCGACGGGGACGTTCACGCCTTTTTCGACGATACGACCGCGAGCGGTGAGGGCGGTGAACCTGTTCGCGAACACCGGCAGTCCCATCTCGCGCGATTCGTCGATGTCGCGCACCGGCCCGTCGGCGATCACGCCGGCGATACCGCGAACCCTGGCGCCGAGCGAGAGGATGCCGCCCCACGACCCGGCCTCGACACCGGTACGCTGCTCGACAACGATCACATCGTCGGAGTCGCCGAGTTCGATGGCGGTGGTGCCCAGATGACGCGGCGGCCCCGGAGGCGGATCGCCAACGCCGAGCTTCATCGTGATGACGCGACCGGCTATGCGCTTCGTGCCTGAGGCCTGGGCGACGCCGGTCACGACGCCAGACAAGCCGAGCTTGTCGAGTGCGTCCGAGACGGCGCAGCAGTCCAGCCGACGAAGGCGGTGGACATATTCGTCTTTGGTTGCCATATTTGAAATTTCCTTATTCGGCTTGGGGCTTCCAGTACACAAAGCCCATCGCGTTGCCGGTGCCGGCTTCGCTGCGATAGCAGGGCACGTAATCGACCACCGTCATATCGAAGCCAAGTTCGTCCATCATGCCGGCGACGGGAATCCAGTTCTTGATTTCCGAAGTGCCCGCCTGGAAGATCTCTTCGCCCAATGCGAATACCGGCGTGAGATCGTGCTTCTTCATCGCGTCGAGTACCAGATTGTCGATACGTTCGTCGATGACAAAGTGAGTTAGCCCCCCAGAGGCAATGACAGCCACACGTGCATCCGAATCCCACGATTCGATTGCGCGCGCGATCGATGCACCGAAGGCGTGGCAACGCGCGACGGTCGGTTGATTCGGCGGATAGAACGTATTCACGAACACCGGTACGGTCGGAACGACCTGATCTTTCATCAACTGGCGGAACACGAAGCCGTATGCATGCGGTGTTTCTGTTTCCGACAAGCGGCTGAGCGCGGCCACGTCGAAGTTGTCCGCGATAGCGTTCTTGATGATGTGCTTTGCAAGCTCGGGCACGCCTTCGTGCGTGGCCGCTTCCGGCTTGTAACCTGGCATCGAATGACGCACGCCTGGCGGCATTTGCATCAGCTTGTCGTGGCTGATCATGTTGTTCACGATCGTCGGGCCGTGCATGACCCCGAATGCAGGGATGCAATCCGTGGTGAAGATTTCCATCTGATCGTTGCCGACAATGACAACGACGTCAGGTTTGGCTTCAGCCAGTACGCGCGCCATTTCCTCGATAGCCGCCCGGCATTGGGCGTGCCGCTCCTTCCACTTCCCGGGCGTGATCTGGTCCGCGAGGTTTTCGCTGCGCCGATATTCGACGAGTTCATCGAAGGCCCATTCCCGGCCTTCGAAGTCATGCATGTTCAGTCGATCATCGGGTACGCGAGCGCCCCAGGTCTCAGGTGGCGTGATGAGCATGGGGCCGTGCGAGGTTCCCATTCCCAGTACGATTTTGGCCATGATTTAGAGTCCTGTGGGCGCCGGGATTATTCGTAATCCGCAAGATTGAGCTTGAAGAAGTCGCGAGCGTTGCCGAAGAAAATCGCGTCCTTCTCTGCCTGCGAGAGCCAGTCGAAGCCCTCGATGTACGGTTTGATGTCGTCGAAAGTGCGGTCGGTGTCGGGGTTGATCGCCGAACCCACGCCCGGGCACTCGGCGCCGAACATGCAGCGGTCAGAGCCAACCGTCTTTATCAGCAGGCGCAGGGATTCTTCCGAGTAGAGCACGGTGTCGTAGTACAGGTTACGCATGCCGTCCAGGAAGTTGCGACCGGCGCGCGCAGCGCCCGACTGAAAACGGCCGATCTGGTAAGGAATCGAGCCGCCGCCGTGCGACACCATGATCTTCAGATTCGGGAAGTCGTTGAAGACGTTCGAATTGACGAGGTTAAACACCGCGATCGTTTCTTCGTTGATGAAGTGCACGGTGTACGGCGAGCGAGCCGAATGCGAGCCGGTAGCGTGGATGTGAGCCGGTACGTCGAGTTCGCACAGCTTTTCGTACAGCGGATACCAGTAGCGCTCACCCAGGCCGGGCGCCTCGACACCGCTGTTCTCGAACGGGTCCGGATTCAGCAGCACGCCCTTGAAGCCGAGTTCCTTGATGCAGCGCTCAAGTTCCGGCAGCACGACTTCGATCGGGTCGCCCGCCACTTGCGGCAGACCGCCGATGCCGATGAACCGCTTCGGCAACAGCTTGACCGTGCGCGAGATGATGTTGTTGGTTTCTTCCGTGAACCAGTGCACGAGTTTGCCCGGCTTCTGGCTATGCATCATCTGGAACGGACGCGGCGACATCAACTGGACGTTCGTGCCGACGCGGTCGAGCATGTCGAGGTGGCCGACGGGCGCCATCTCCTTCTTGTTGGCGTAGTGCAGGATCTCTTCGTCAGTCACTTCCGGCATCTTGCGGCCGTGTTCGCCGCGATGCGAAAGAATGTGTGCCTTGTAGACCCACAATTCTGCGGGTGCGCTGACGTGACCGTGGCAATCAATAATCACTTATTTGTCTCCTGATTCAATGTGTGCCGACAGGCACGCCCATGCTTCTTAAAGATCGAGGACGAGACGATCGCCCTTGCAGCCGGAACAGCAAATAATCATTGTCTTGTTCGAAGCCTTCTCGGGCTCCGAGAGAATGGCGTCGCGGTGGTCCGGCTCGCCTTCGAGCACTCGGACTTCACATGCGCCGCATACGCCTTCTTCACACGAATACGAAATTGGCACGCCGGCTTCACGCACGACGTTAAGAATGGTTTTGCCTTGCGGGACGGTCAGCGTCTTGCCGCTCTTGCGCAGTTCGACGACGAAGTTGCCATCAAGTGCGGCTTCGTGTTTGGCGGTGAAGTACTCGACGTGGACTTGTTGCGGAGGCAACGAGTTGCAGGCGGTTTCGAATGCTTCGAGCATCGGCCCGGGGCCGCAGCAGTAGAAGTGGGCCGACGCCGGCTCCTGCTTCACGACGTCCGCGATGTTGAGGAACGTGCCGGATTCAGCATCGACGTGAACGACCGAACCTTCGAACGTCTTCAATTCCTCGGCGTAGGCAACGTCGACCCGGTCCCGGCACGAATAGTAGATACGCGGCGACTTCCCGATTTCCTTCAGGCGGCGCGCCATACACAGGATAGGGGTGATCCCTATACCGCCGGCAACCAGCACAGTGTGCTCAGCATCCTCGTCGAGCGGGAAGTTGTTGCGCGGGGTCTCGACCTGCACGAGGTCGCCGACACGCATCGTTTCGTGGATGTAGCGGGAGCCGCCGCGCGACTGCGCGTCGAGTTTGACGCCGATGACGTACGAACGCTGCGTCAGGCCATTGCTGGACTCCAGGAGAGAGTACTGACGCGTCAATCCGTTCGGCAGTATCAGTCCGACGTGCGAACCCGCGTCGGCGGCAGGCAGTCGCTCGCCTTCGGGGTCTTCAAACGTCAGCGCGAGCGTGTTGCGTGCCAGATATTGACTCGCGGTTAGACGCAGAGTCATCACATCATTTATTTCAGTCATGTCACCTCCAAAATCGTAGAACGCACGGAACCCCGCAAACGGCGCGCAAGCGTTACACATCGCGCTTCCTCGGGTACCGCTTTGCTGCAATGCAATCACTCATCATGGAAAGTTTCTCTTAACCCGTTTGACGCGTAATTCTTTTTTGCATATTATTTGGGCTAAGCAAAAAAAAGTCAAAGGCTCTTCTGAGCAAAACAGGCGGCATCGCACAGGGTATTCCCTTACGGAGACAAAATGATCGCAGTTCTGACTACCAACGGTGGAACCGTTACGCAGGGTGATGGCGCGGCAACGACGCTGCTGGTTGCTACGATTCGCGGAATGCTCGTGTTCGAGCGCGCAGATGCGCGAGCCCCGTGGAAACTGACGCGCAGGACACTGGAAGATCGTCACGTGAGTTCGTTGCTCTACGTTCCGAATGCGGGCCTGCTATTCGCGGGCGCACACGGCCAGGGTGGTCTCGTGGTCTCGAAGGATCTGGGCTTGACGTGGGAACCGGCCGGCAATGGCCTGAACAGCACGCATATCTACACAATGGCGCAGCAAGAGCGCGACGGAAAGACGGTCCTGTTCCTGGGCACCGAGCCGTCCGCGCTCTATCGTAGCGACGACCTGGGTGCTTCGTGGGTCGAAATCCCCGAAATGATGACGGTGCCGGACCAGGACAAGTGGACGTTTCCGCCGCCCCCGCACGTTGCGCACGTCAAGAACATTGCGTTTCATCCGGATGAACCGGAAACGCTCTATGTCTGTATCGAGCAGGGCGCACTGCTCAAGACCACCGACGACGGCAAGACGTGGACAGAGCCGCGTTCGTATGAATCGGAAAACGACAAGTTCTATCACGACAATCATCGCGTGGTGATTCGTCCGTCGAATCCGAAGCAGATGTTTATGTGCGGTGGCGAAGGCCTGCACTACAGCGCAGACGCGGGTCAAACGTGGGTTCACCTGATGACGCGCCAGGACCTCATCGGCTATCCCGACGCCATGTTCATCGACCCGCGCAACGAAAACGTTCTGTATCTCGGCGGCCCGGGCAACGCGCCGCGTGACTGGGGCGCTCGCAAGTCGGCGAACGCAACGGTTCTCAGGAGCGTCGACGGCGGCGCTACCTGGGCACATATGCGTAACGGTCTGCCCGAGGAAGTGATCGGCAACATCGAGGGCATGGGGCTCTACCACTGGGACGACAAGATCATGCTCATCGCCGGTACGGCAACGGGCGAAATCTATGCAACTGAAAACGACGGCGAAAGCTGGTACGTCGTTTCAGACGATGTCCCGCCGATCTCAAAGGGCGGTCACTATCGCTGGTTCCTCGACGCAAAAGAGCGTTTGAACGTCGAAGGTCGTTACGGTCGCAACGAACACTGACCGATTCATCAACATGATTTTCTGCGCGCCGGGCCCAGTTCCACGGCAGCAAGTCCTACCAGGAGAATGCCTTGAGCCGTATTAACAGCCGCGAGGAAGCCCTTGATATCGCCCGTGGTTTGCATGATGTGATTCGTTCGCGCGTCAAACAGACCGAAAGCGATCGCGTCGTGCCTGCTGAAACGATCGTTGCACTGCGTGATTCGGGTCTCTTCAACATCATTACGCCGAAATCGTTTGGCGGTTCCGAACTGGGATTTACGACGCTCGTCGAAGTGACGGCCGAAATTGCGTCGGCCTGTGGTTCGACGGGTTGGGTGTTCGGCGTGTTGGCCGGTCATAGCTGGATGTTGAATCTGTTTCCGTTACAGGCACAGCAAGATGTGCTTGGCGAAGGCCACGCACTCACGGCGACCGTGTTCCGCCTGGGCGGCACGGTGACCGAGGTCGACGGCGGCTACACGCTCGTGAACGGCGACGGCCGCTTCTGCTCGGGTATCGACCACGTGCAATGGGTCATCATCGGAAACGCCGTGCAGCGTCCCGACGGGCCGCCGGAGCCGCGCTTCTTCGTGATTCCGCGCTCGGATATCCAGATCGTCGATGACTGGCACACGGCCGGCCTGCGCGGCACGGGCAGCCGCACGATCAAGGTCGAGAAAGCGTTTATTCCGAAGCATCGTTCGGTGTCGGTCAAAGACATGATGACGGGCAACGTCGAAGGCGCTGACGCAATGCGCGCGCCCATCTACCGAATGCCGTTCCAGAACGTCACGCCGTTCTCGCTCATCGGCGCGCCGCTGGGCATCGCGCGCGCGGCGCTCCGGTCGTTCGGCGAAGGCCTGGCGCCGCGTCTTAAGGCGATGCCAGCCGAACAGATGGCGGAACAGTCGGCGACCATCGAGCGTCTCGCCCATGCGACGGCGGATCTCGACGCGGCCTACGCATTGATTCTCGAAGACACGCGCCGCATCGATACGGCAGAAAGCGCGCAATCGCTGACGGCGCTCGAATGGTCGCGCATTCCGCGTAATTGGGCGTACTCGGCTCAAACCGCGCGCCGCGCGGCCAACAGTGTGTTCGAAGCGGCGGGCGGCACCAGTATTTACAACGCTTCGGACCTCCAACGAATTTGGCGCGACGTGAATTCGGCGGCGCAGCATTTCGCTTTCACGTGGGATTCGGCGCTGACCGCCTATGGACGCGAGGCGCTCGGCCTGCCGCCTTCGCAGTCCGGCTTCGGCCCAAAAAAATGAGGATTGACGATGGACGTGAATGACATTCATTCGATCGAGGATTATTCGCCGCAAACGCTGCGGGAGCTGATCGGGCGCGTGGAGAAGTCGAGTACGTTCGAACACATGATTTACCGTGAATCCGAACTCGATGAAGTCTGGCGCCTGCTCGATAGCGACATCCTGACCGCTGAACGCAAGGGCTCGAATGCGCCGGAACTGCAGAACCTCGTTGCTCTGCGCAAGCTGATTGTCGACGCGCACGATTTCATCGGCAACGACAGCAACACGGCAGACGCGCGTGATCGACTGCTACAGGCCGTCGAACTCGTATAGAGCTGAGCGGGAAGAGCAGACCTTCTCCCGCGCATATTCATAGACAAAGAAATTTAGGAGCAAACCCCATGCTTTCCCGCGAAGATAACGACGTACTGACCCAGGTTGGCAAAGGCACGCCGAACGGCGAGATGATCCGTCAATTCTGGATTCCGGCGATGCTGGCATCGGAAATCAGCGAGCCGGGCGGCAAGCCCTTGCGTTTGCGCCTGCTGGGCGAAGACCTCGTGGCATTCCGCGACAGCGATGGCAAGATCGGTCTGCTCGAAGAACAATGCCCCCACCGTCGTGCATCGCTCGCGCTGGGCGACAACTCGGAAGGCGGTCTGCGTTGCCTGTACCACGGCTGGAAGTTCGCTGTCGATGGCCGCTGCATGGATACGCCGACGGAGCCGGAAGATTCGAAGCTGTGCTCGCGTATCAAGGCCGTCGCGTATCCCGTTCGCGAGGCCGCCGGCGTGATCTGGACGTACATGGGCGACCCCGCGAAAATTCCGCAATTCCCCAGTTTCGACTTCCTCTCGTACCCCGCGGAGAAGGTCGCGGCGTTCAAGGTGCTCGAGGATTGCAACTACGCTCAAGCCGTTGAAGGCACGATCGACTCCGCGCACGCGGGCGTGCTGCACCGCGAACAACCGTGGGCGGCGCCGGCCAAATACGAACACGAACGCGATCTGCGTCCGAAGATCGAAGTCGAATACACGCTGTACGGGCTGCGCTATGCGGGCGTGCGTAATTTCCGCGACGAAGGCAAGCTGCACGCCCGTGTCACGGAAGTGATCCTGCCGTTCTTCACGCTGATCCCTCCCGACGGCTTCGGCGTGCGCAAGAACCGTCGTATGGCCAATGCATTCGTCCCGCGCGATGACGTATCGACGTGGCACATCCAATGGTTCTTCGACGAGACGCAGCCCGTCGACATCGAATACCGTATCCAGGAAGGCGGTCACTGGGTCGATGAAAATTTCCGCAAGGAACTCAACATCGACAACTGGTACAACCAGGACCGTGAAGCCATGAAGACGTCGTCGATGTCGGGCATCAAGGGCATCCTGACGCAAGACCACGCAGTCAGCGAAACGCAGGGCCGTATTCTCGATCGCACGAAGGAACACCTCGGCACGTCGGACGTCGCGGTCGTTGCATGGCGTCGTCAGATGATCCGGGCGGCGCGTAATTACGCGGAAACCGGCGAATTGCCGAGCGTACTGACGAACACGATTCCGTGGGACCAGATCCACGCATCGACGGTGATTTTCCCGAATGATCGCACGTGGAAGGAAGAGGTGCCGCTCAATCCGGACGTCGCTCTGAAGGCTTGAGATCACCATGATCGTTGATAGTCACGCGCACGTTTCGCCTCATTGGTATGAGCCTGTCGAGACGCTGCTCGCTCAAATGAACGAGCATGGCGTAGACAGGGCCATTCTCACCCAGATGATCGGACAGACGGATAACCGATATCAGCAAGACTGCGTCAAACGATATCCCGACCGTCTGTCATGCGTGGCCTGGGTGGATGTCGATGCACCGGACGTTGCAATGACG
Source organism: Paraburkholderia sp. J76 (assembly GCF_905220295.1). Classification (NCBI taxonomy): domain Bacteria; kingdom Pseudomonadati; phylum Pseudomonadota; class Betaproteobacteria; order Burkholderiales; family Burkholderiaceae; genus Paraburkholderia; species Paraburkholderia sp. J76. The sequence continues at coordinate 739,304 of NZ_CAJMZJ010000001.1, read as the reverse complement.
GTCGAGACGCTGGCGCGCGACGGCGTATCCGGCATTCGGCTTCGCCCTTCCTCGTGCCTTGCGGACGGTCGTCTTCCGCCGGCGTGGCGTGCTGCTCAGGATACCGAACTGCCTGTTAGCTGTGTGGGTTCAGCCGAAGCGTTCAACGCGCCGGGTTTTGTCGAGCTAGTCGCGAAGCTGACAGGGACGACGATCGTCCTTGAACACTTGGGCGGCAGCAGCGCGCCTGTCACGACGGACGAGCACCTTGTGATTCGTCGCCAGGTGTTCAAGCTCGCGTCTTATCCGCACGTCATGCTGAAACTGCCGGGCCTCGGCGAATTGATGCCTCGCGATCCGAAAGCATGGCAGTCGGGCCGTCCCTTCGGGGTCACGACGCCACCGCTTGTCCACGAGGCGATCACTGCATTCGGCGCGAAGCGCCTGATGTGGGGTTCCGATTTTCCCGTCGTGAGTTCTCGCGAGGGCTACGGGAATGCATTGAAACTCACCCGTATGGCACTCGGAAAATTACCTGATGAAGATCTCAGCGCAATCTTCGGTGCCAATGCCCGTCGCGTATTTTCGAAACACTGAGATCGAGAACGAGCAGGAGACAACACATGACAAAAAAGGTACTGGCCGCGGTCAAGACAGATATCGAAACCACGGAAATCCGTGAATTCGATTTTCCGGCCGTCAAGCCTGAAACCGGAATTCTGCGCATCGAAGCCAGCGGCGTCGGCGGCAGCGACCCTGAGTTGTACCGCAAGGCCGGTCACGTTCCGGTCATCATGGGCCACGAAAACGTCGGCACTATCGAAGAAGTCGGCGAAGTCGCGGCGAAGCGCTGGGGCGTCAAGCCTGGCGACCGCGTTGCCCTCCACGAATATCTGCCGTGCTGGAATTGCGAATGGTGCATGAAGGGCGATTTCCGTCTGTGCATGGAAGTTGACTTCTTCAACGTGAAAGACCGCCTGAATACCGATCGATTCGGTATGTCCACCGCGAACAAGCCGCCGCACCTGTGGGGAGGCTATGCGCAGTATATGCATCTGCCGCTGAACACGGTGATGCACAAGATTGCGCAAGACATGCCCGCCACGCACGCAACGTTGGCCGTGCCGTTCGGCAACGGCGTGCAGTGGGCTTGTGTCGACGGCGGCGCCGGCCCGGGCAAGGTTGTCCTCGTGTGGGGACCGGGTCAGCAGGGTCTGGGCTGCGTACTGGCTGCCAAGGCTGCGGGCTCGTACACGGTGATTCTCGCCGGCATGACACGCGATCAACGCCGCCTCGATCTGTCGCTGCGCCTGGGCGCCGACTACGCAATCAACGTCGAAGCGCAGGACCTCGAAGCCGAAGTGATGCGTATCACGAAGGGGCGCGGCGTGGACGTCGTAGTCGATACGACCGGCGACCCCAAGGGCGAGATCGTCAAACAGTCGATCGCACTGGCCGCAAAGGGCGCCTGTTTGAGCCTGAACGGCCTTGAGCAGCACGTTCCCATCGGCGAGATCAAGAAGCGCTATCTGACTGTTCGCGCACCGCGTGGCCGCAGCTACGCGGCGGTCGAACTGGCGCTGCGCTATATCGGCTCGGGCCGCTATCCGATCGACGAAGTTTGCTCGCACACATTCGGCCTGGCGCAGGTTCACGACGCGATTCTGGCCACCGCGGGCCGGGGAATTCAAGGCGCGATCCACGTGTGCGTGGATCCCTGGAAATAACGCCGCATACCGCTGGCTAAACTGAATTTTATAGAGGCAACGTAATGATTGACAGCCACGCACACCTGATTTCGACCGACCGCGAGAAGTATCCGCCCTCGCCGCTGAGCGGCGTTCTCGAAGACAACGCATTCGACAAGCCCGTAACGGCCGAGCGCCTCGTCGAGCTGCTCGATGAATTTGGCATCGATAAGGCGCTCGCGGTCCAACGTGCGCACCTCTATGGCTTTCACAACGACTACGTCGTGGATTCCGCACAGAGATATCCGAATCGTCTGCGTTCGCTGTGCATGATCGACGCACTGGCGCCGAACGTCGAGGAAACGGTGAAATACTGGGTCGGCGAGCGCGGGTCGGTCGGCATTCGTCTGACCGAGCCGAAGAAAGGTGCGGACTGCAGTTGGTTCGCTTCAACGCAAGCGCGTCGGGCGTGGGCCGCGGTAACGGACCTCGGCGGCTCGGTGCGCCTGCACTTCTACCGCTGGAACCGGCTGGCTGCACTCGAAGCGCTTCAGGACGTCGTCAATGCGTTCCCGAATACACCGGTCATTCTCGATCACTTCTCGAATATCGTCGTTGAAGGGGCGGAACCCGATTATGGCGTGGACGAGGCACTGCTCAAGTTCGTGGATCGCCCGAACGTCTTCCTGCTGTACTCCATGATCAACCTCGGCAAGCTGAATGCGCTCGACTTGCCATCCGCGCCGGTTGTCGAGCGTGTGGTGCGCTCGTTTGGCGCCGATCGCGTGATGTGGGGATCGGACATCGCTCAGTCGAAGGGCGAGTACAAGGACATGGTTCGGATGGCGAGAGACTCCGTGGCCACGCTGTCGGCTGAAGATCAGCAGAAGGTCCTGCATAGCACGGCTGAACGCGTCTACTTCAGCTAGTCAGGTGGCGAGCGTACAGAGCGCTCCACTTATAAACGCCGTTTTCCTGTATTTCGAGGGTAATCCCGAGTCATGTCGCGTGGAGCAACGGGATATGATTCTCAAGAATACTTAATTAAATACTATTTAGGATGCTGAGTCGGTCGAGTCCGGGAAGGCGGTGGCGCCCCACTGCATTGTCGATCTTTCGGTTCCCGATTCCTTTCTCAGGAGAGTGAAGATGAAATTCCTCCGCAATTGCTGGTACATGATCGGATGGTCGAGCGAGTTCCCGGCTACCGATATCGTCCCGTTCACGGTGATGAACGAGGCGCTCGCGCTCTATCGCAAGGAAGACGGCACGCTCGTGGCGCTCGAAGACCTGTGCCCGCATCGCCTCGTTCCGCTGTCGGTCGGCCGTAAGGAAGGCGACGAACTGCGCTGCATGTACCACGGCCTGAAATTCGCCGCTGATGGACGCTGCACGGAAATTCCGGGTACCGATCGCATCTCGTCGAAGGTCTGCGTTCGCAGCTACCCGATCGAAGAGAAGCACGGCGCCGCATGGGTGTGGATGGGCGACGCCGCGAAGGCCGATCCCGCGCTGATTCCTCCGATAGAAGGTCCGGACAGTGCGACCTTCGCGATGAAATGCTCGAAGAAGGTGTGGAAGGGCAATGCGGAAATCGTCGCGGATAACCTGCTCGATCTTTCGCACGCGCCCTATGTTCACGAAGCGACGTTTGGAGCGAACAACAAGGTTTCGCTCAAGATTCAGAAGGAGGGCGAAGCAAAACGCGGCATCGACACGATCGAGCGTGGCGTCGTTGCTGACCGCTGGCACCTGGGTCGTCAGTCGAATCCCTACTTCGGTGATGTACCCTCCGACGATAACGTGGTGAGCACTTTCCTGGTGCCGGGCGTCTTCATCCTCAAGATCCATTCCTACGCGCCGGGCGTTCAAGATCGTCTGGTTGACGGCAAGCCGGCGGAACAGCCTATTTTCCGCCGCTGCACGTGCCAGATGATCACGCCGATCAACGATACGGAATCGATGTTCTTCTACAACTTCGGTCCGGATCATGAGCACGCGAATCTGGCGGATCACGCTTTCTCGATCGCCGAAGCAGCGTTTGCCGAAGACAAGGCAATCATCGAGACGCAGCAGGCAACGATTTCTAAAGTGCCCGATCGCAAGATGATCATGCTCGTGATGGATCAGCCAGTGCTGCGTTACAACGAAATCTATAACGGTCTTCGCGCGGCGGAGGCGGCTGAACGCGACGCCGCCGCGTCCGCCGCCTAGGTCGATTGCACGACGCTGGTATGTTTTCTCAGACACACGGAAAGACGAAGATGGAATTGAACTGGACCGAGCCGCAATGGGATGGGCAAGCCGATATGGTTGTTGTCGGCTACGGCGGCGCAGGCGCGGTATTCGCATTCGAAGCCGCTCAACAGGGGGCCGACGTGCTGGTTCTCGAGAAGGGCGCGCAGGGCGGCGGCAACTCGGTCTGTGTCGCGGGTGGTCTGATCATGACCTCCGTGGATGAAGAAGCGTCGTTCAAATATCTGAACTGGCTGTGCGCAGGCCAAACAGATGAAAGCGTTCTTCGCCATTTCGTATCGAGTCTGAAAGACATACCGGCGTGGCAGCACAAACTGGAATTGCCGCTCAAGGACAACCCGCAGCCGTTCTCGGCGCCGGGATTTTTCCCCGAATTTCCCGGCGCGCCGGGCGGGGAAAGCATCAAGGGTATGAGCGTCGTGGCCGCACCGGGCGGTGCGGGCCTCTGGAATGCGATCTCCGCACAAGCGGAGAAGGCTGGGGCGCGCGTCCAGTGCAATACACGCGTTACCTCGCTGGTTCAACACCCTGTGACGAAGCGGATTCTCGGTGTTGAAGCCGAACGTGATGGCAAGACGATTGCTGTTCGCGCTCGCAAGGCAGTGGTGTTGGCCAGCGGCGGTTTTGAGGCCGACGATGCCATGTGCAAGCAGTTCCTGACTGCTTGCCCGATCTACTTCCTTGGCAGCCCGAATCTGACCGGCGACGGCATTCGTATGGCGCAGGAAGCAGGCGCGCAACTTTGGCATATGAACGCCGTCGCCGGCCCGCTCAACATGGGCATCAAGACGAAGGAAGGTTACGTCTATGTAACGTACGATCTGAACAAGATCGCCGGCTTCGGCTACAAGAACGGCGCCTTCAAGGACGGCGGCAGTTTGTTGTGGGTGAACCGGCAGGCGAAGCGCTTTCATAACGAAACGGTAGATACCTCGGTTGTTCAACATGGATTGGCAAACCGCGATACATGGCTGGCAACGACGACGGGCGTCCCGGAATTTACGAACGTGCCGGCATTCCACATCTTCGACGAGAAGGTCCGCGCCGGTGGTGCGGCAATGACGACGCTGAATTCACGCGTGCCGCCATGGTCGCAAGACAACCTAAAGGAACTGGAAGAAGGCCTGATCGTGAAGGCCGATACGCTCGAAGAATTGGCGTTGAAGTGTCGGTGGCCGGAAATCCAGGGCGTGTGCAAGGCCGGCCACCTCGATCCGGCTGCGCTTCGCGAGACGGTCGAGCGTTACAACGAGCAGTGCCGCAACAACGTCGATCCGGATTGCGGTCGCGAGACATTTCTCGTGCCGCTCAACGAGGAAGGCCCGTACTACGCGATCGGGCCGATGCTGCCGACCTATTTGAACACGCATGGCGGTCCGAAGCACGACGCAGGTCAGCGTGTTCTCGATCACCAGAACAAGCCGATTGCCGGTCTTTATGCGATCGGGGAGTGCGGGTCGTTATGGGGTCCGTATTACAACTCGATGGGCGACATCGCTGAATTCATCGTGTCTGGCGTGACCGCGGCAAAGACCGCGCTCGCCGACACTGAAGCGCTGGAAAGCCGCTAAACCGCTACGCGGAAAAATTCAAGGAGACACTGTGAGCGAGACTGCAGAATTGCAAACGAAGTCGGCACCTGCCGACGGCGTGGAAGATCTAAAGACTTCCAAAGGTGCATGGTGGATGCTTATCGTTTTGACAGCCACGTATGTCATCTCTTTTATCGATCGGGGCGCGCTGGCTCTCGTCGTCGGACCGATCAAGGAAGACCTCGGAATCTCGGATCTTCAGGTCAGCTTGTTGCTCGGGCTTTCTTTCATGCTGCTGTATAGCGCTCTCAGTATTCCGATGGGCATACTGGTCGACAAGTACCCGCGTAAGACGCTTCTCGGCGGTGCGATCATGGCATGGTCGGTCGTTCAGATACTCTGTGGTCTGAGCACGACCTATCTCCAGCTATTCGTTTCCCGCGTGGGTCTGGGTGTCGGGGAATCGGCGCTGGCCCCCGGATCGCAGTCGATGATTCGTGACGCGTTTCCGCCGCACCGTCGCAGTATTGCTTTCGGTGTCTACAATATCGGCCCGATGTTGGGCACCGGTTTGTCCCTGGCGCTCGGTGCCGTGCTGTTGAAGGAGGCATCGGCAGGCGCATTCGCTAACCTGCCTTTTGTCGGTGGCATGAAGCCGTGGCACTTTGTGCTGCTGGTTCCAGGCATGATCGGGATTCCGTTCGCAATACTGCTTTGGCTGCTGCGCGAACCGGCTCGTCGCTTTCAGTCCGATATTTCCGAGGTGACGTACAAGCAGACTATGTGCTTCGTATGGAAGAATCGCGGCGTGTACGTGCAACTGTGGACCGCGATTTGTCTATACGGCATTGCTATTGGTTCACAGATAGCATGGCTTCCGGAAATCATCGCGCGCACTCTGCATATTGCGCGGCCGGAAATCGGCAAGGCAATCGGCGGCGTTGCATTGCTCGCTTCGCCGCTCGGTCTCCTGATTTGCGGCAGTATCGCGGATCGGCTTCGTAAGCGCGGGATGATCGATGCGCCCGTTCGAGTCGCGGCGGTGACAACCACAATTGCGGCAATCGCAACGGGATGTTTTCCGCTCGTCCACACCCTGAGTGCGGGTATGGTCCTCTACTTCATCCAGATGTTCATGTTTGCGATGTTCGCGGTGGCAGGCGGCGCAACGAATGCCAACTTCACGCCGGGTAACATGATGGGCAAGATCACCGCCCTGTATTACTTGATCACGAATCTCGTGGGATTGGCGCTTGGCCCCACCGTGGTAGCCATCGTCGCTAAATTCTTCGAAGGTCCGAATGCCCTTGGCATCTCGTTCGTTATCTGCTACGTGGTTTCAGTCGCACTGGCCGTGATTCTGCTAATCCGCGTCTGCGGTGCATTGCGTCGGCCGGTTGTGCAATAACCGGGGTCATCATTATTGGCCAGCCATCCTTCGAATTCTTAACAGGTTTAAATCAAGTGAAGATTACCCGCGTTGAGTGCATTCCGATTTCGATGCCGCTGAAGAAGCCGATCAAGCTTCCCAATGTCACGATCACTTGCCTGAATACGCTTCTCCTGGCGATTACGGCTGACAACGGTCTCGTCGGCTATGCGGAATCGGGCGATACATCGTCGTGGTATCGCGGGGAAAGTCAGGCATCCATGATGGCGATGATTTCCGATGTTTTCGCACCGCGAATCCTGCTGGGCGAAGCTCCGGATAATATCGAGAAGATCGTGGGCATGATGGATCAACTCGCCCGCGACAACAATCAGGCGAAGGCACTCGTCGACTGCGCGCTGCATGACCTCAAGGGTAAGTCATTGGGCGTGCCGGTCTACAGTCTGTTGGGCGGCCGCACTCGGGAGAAGGTCCCGCTTGGTTGGGTCCTGTCGGCAGGCGAGCCCGAAAAGGTCGCGGAACTGGCAATTCAGGTTCGCGACAATGGATTCTCGGCGTTCAAGCTAAAAGTCGGCCGCCATACATTCGACAACGACGTGGCTACAGTCCGCGAAGTGCGTGCGGCGCTCGGACCGGATGCCAGGATCACTCTCGACGCGAACGGTTCATGGAATTACGAGCAGGCGTTGACGACCATGAAACGCCTCGACCAATACAACCTCGCGTTCATGGAACAGCCACTGGCGCATCAATACCGCGACAGCCTGGCCAAACTGCGTGAGCGTATTAATACGCCGATATACGCGGACGAGGGCGCCCAGGAGTTGGGCGATCTTCGGGAAATCGCAGAACGTCGCTCTGCCGATGGCGTTGTTCTCAAGATTCAGAAGGTGGGTGGGTTGCTCAAGGCACAGCGATTCCTGACCGTATGCCGCATGTATGACATTCCCGTGTTTTTCAGCACTTTGATCGGCTCGGGCGTCGAATCCGGGCCGGGTACGCATCTCATGGTCGCGAACGACTGGGCATGCCAGTACATGAGTGAGAGTATGGGGCCGCTCGCAATTCACGCGGCATGGAACAGTGACGATATCCCGGTCGATCAGGATCTGGCGATTGGTGGCCAGCGCTTTAGCCGCGGCTTTGCCTATCCGGGCGAAGGTGCTGGATTCGGTTTCGAATTGAACCGCGAATTACTGACCAGGATTCATACGCCGGGCCAACAGCATCGGGTTGTCGAGGCGTAATCGCTGGTTGAGTGCGGTGGCCTCGGCCACCATCCTCGGGATATGTCTGGTGAAGACATATTTAGTTGTACTATTGTATTAAATTCTTTTGGAAATTTCCCCATGCAAAGCGCTAACTCTTCCCCATGGAAGTACGTCATTACGTGGCTTCGCCTTTATTTCGGCGCGCACCTCTTCTTCTCCGGCATTCGATTCGTTATCGACGGTTATGTGCCAATGGTTCCGGGTCTTGCTGGTCAATATCTGGCTGGCGCCGACGCGATCGGTATGTATCACTGGGTCAAATACATGGAGGCCATTTACGGTTTGCTGCTTCTGACAAACCGTTTTGTGTTTCTGACGCTCATTCTCGAAATGCCGACCACGGTCACGATTTTTTGGCTGAATACGTTCATCTCGGCCACGCCGCGTCAGTTGTTCTCGGGTCCTCAGGAGCTGCTGATGAACGGTTTGCTGCTGCTCGCGTATAGCGGCTACATGGCGGCGTGCTTCCGTCCGAGCTTGAATCCGATGTGGCCGTGGGACGGCTGGAATGGTTTCCAGTTAAAGGGTAAAGGTGGTCTGCTTAACACCAGGCCGAGCCTTGTCGGCGTGTCCGTCGAAGATAAAGAAACCGCTTAAGGAGCATCAGCATGAAAAGGAACACATGGATCGCGGTCGGTATCTGTATCGCACTGACGCTGCTGGCCATCGACGGTTCGACGGGTTGGGGGTGGGCGGATTTCCGTCCGCTGCGCAACTTCGACTACTTCGGCCTCGGCATTTCATGGCTGCTCTTCATCTTCGTTCTTATCCGCGACAAGATCAGAGGCGAGGCGTAGCACACTATTTGGCTATAGCGAAAGGAGTCTGGAGAAAACGCTCCCGGCTCCTTTAACGCGTGCCTGGCATGCACAACATCGCAGCAATTCTTTCGTAGCTACGATTGCTGAATTCCTCGCTATCTGCCGGCGTCATATAGCAACGAGCCAGGTAATTCGGTGATTGACGAAAATGTAACCATTAGGCCAGGGAAAGATGTCAAATTGGAATCTTGCTCCCGGAACACGCGCCTGATACCGATGATCGTGGCCGTGCCGATGTTTTTACAGGCAGTCGACACATCGATACTGGGAACGGCGCTTCAGTCGATTGCGGTGTCGCTGAACGTCGAGATACTGCGCCTGAACTTCGCCATTACCGCGTATCTACTGAGTCTGGCGCTGTTTCTACCTGCGAGCGGATGGCTCACGGATCGCTTTGGAACCCGCCGCGTTTTCTGCTCGGCAATCGCGATATTCTCGCTCGCATCGGCACTGTGCGGAGCGGCAACATCCATCACTCAAATCGTTCTGTTCCGGATATTGCAAGGCCTCGGTGGCGCGATGATGGTGCCGGTTGGACGGTTGATCCTCTTGCGCAGCATCCCGCCTGGGCAGCTTGTAATGGCTATGCTGTGGTTTACAGTGCCGGGGACCATTGGTCGTGTGCTGGGACCGCTTCTCGGCGGTTTTATCGTCACGCTGGCATCGTGGCGCTGGATATTCTTGCTCAATATCCCTTTCGGCGTTTTGGGGATCTTGTTGGCACTCAAGTTCGTGCCAGATTCGAAATCTGAGAAAAAGGAACGATTTGACATCGCGGGTTTCGTTCTGGTGGCAATTGGGCTTTCCGGGATGGTCTGCGGATTGGAAACTATCGGGCGCAACCTGGTTCCTTGGAACGCTACAGTTCTCATCATGGGCATGGGTATCGTCGCGTCGATTTGCTACTGGATTTATGGCAGAAATCGTACCGGCGTCATCATCCCGCTTGGTATCTTTAGGTACAAGGCGTTCAGTATTGCCAATCTAGGTGGTGTGCCGTTAAGGATAGTAGTTGGTGCTGCCCCTGTCTTCGTTCCACTGCTATTGCAGGTCGGCGTTGGATTCACGCCTGTTCAGTCTGGATTGGCGACTGCATGGCTCTCCATAGGTGCCTTCGCGATTCGACCAATCATGCGGCGCGCTATCAGCAAATTCGGATTCAAGCTTCTTATGATTGCTGCGACGGTATTGTCCGGTGCTGCTTTCGCGGTCTTTGGCCTGTTTTCGCGCGGAATGTCGATTTACCTGATGTACGTTGTGCTATTCGTGGCGGGAATCGCTAATTCTTCAGGAATGGTCGCAATGAATACGGTTGGATTTTGCGGCATACCGAAGGCCATTCTGAGCAAGGCAACAGCGCTGTCGACGATGATGCAGCAAACCACAATGAGTTTCGGTGTGGCCCTGTGTGCGCTTTGCTTGTCGGTCACTGCGCAGATTCACGGGCATAGCGCGGAGAACCTGACGACGAGGGATTTCCAGATCGCATTCTTTCTCGTTGGGGCCTTGAGTTTGCTGTCTGTGGTCGCCTTCATCCGTCTTCCGGCGGATGAAGGTTCCGAGCTGCGATGAGTGTACGAGGAAAGTACGATGACTAATGGAATTAAGCCATCTATCGGCAACGACTATGGTCGAGACTTGGGCGAGTATTTTGGCGCGAACGATGCAACGGTTACTTCTCATGTTTCATACGCGACTGCGTCTGATTTTCGGTTAGACGTTGTCGAAGAGCACCTCGGACCTGATGCCAACAGAAATAGTCCATTCATGGGGCGGAGCGCCGGCAACCCATTTGATTGAATTTAATTGAACTGCATTCACAGGCCACTACTCTTCGGTATCCACCTAAAAAATGATGAATTTTCAGGTCTCAGATCAGTCCGGGGACGAGGCTTTTCATTTATGTGAATGTATCAGCTATCTTTCTGTACGGGTCCAGTTAAACGTTAGTAACCTGGTCAACCGCCATGCTCTGGGAGCGATGGGAATAACTGCCACGCAAGGCGTTGTCCTGCTGATGTTGAGCCGCGGCAGGCTGCGCCTGGCTTCGGAGCTGGCGCGAGAATGTCACTTCGATGCAAGCGCTGCAACGCGGTTAATAGATCGCCTCGAGAAGCGCCGATTGGTTATCCGCGACCGCAGTGGCCGCGACCGAAGGACCGCGCGATTGATGTTGACGCCCGAAGGGCAGGCGTTGGCTGCACGTGCGCAGGCCGTTTTTGCGCTCGCGATGGATTGTGCTCTGAACGGGTTCAGTGAGGACGAGCTGAGATGTCTTGATGACATGCTTCGTCGCATTGTTGCGAATGGCGCGCACGCGGCCGATTGATAACAAGCGGAGGCCCCCGGCTGAGCACGGGAAATCAGGGTAAACATCAACGCTACCCCGAAGTGCTTCAAAATAGTTGGTACACGGAGTATATTTGCCGTCACGACGATATGCACCGAATGGAGGAAGACATCATGCAATTCCATCTCAACGGTTTCCGCGCTGGCAATCCGATGATCGAGCCAGCGGCGGAAGACGCCCCTCACGGCCCGACGTCCGACACTGTCGACGTGCTGATCGTCGGGAGCGGTCCGGCGGGGCTCGTGCTCGCGGCACAGCTTTCGCAATTCCCGACCATCAAAACGCGCGTGGTCGAACGCCGCAACGGGCCGTTGCAGATGGGGCAGGCAGATGGCGTAGCCTGTCGGACCGTCGAAATGTTCGAAGCGTTCGGGCTCAGCGATCGCCTGCTGCGCGAGGCCTACTGGGTCAACGAAACGGTGTTCTGGCGCCCCGACGCACTTGACCGGGGCACGATCAAGCGTACCGGTCGTGTTCAGGATACCGAAACAGGTTTGTCCGAGTTTCCGCACGTCATCGTCAATCAGGCGCGCATTCAGGATTATCTGCTCGATGTGATGCGCGGCTCCTCGCATCGCCTCGAACCTGACTATGGGCTCGAACTTGTCGATCTCGTGCGCGAAGACGAGGGTGAATATCCCGTGCGCGTCACTCTGCGCCGCACGGATGAAGCGCGAGAGGGCGAAACGGTGGTCGTGCGCGCTCGCTATGTGGTGGGATGCGACGGCGCGCGTAGCCGCGTGCGTACGTCCATCGGGCAAACGCTGCGAGGCGACGCTGCGAATCATGCATGGGGCGTAATGGACGCGCTTGCCGTCACCGACTTTCCGGACATCCGGCTTAAAGCGGCAATTCAATCGGCGAGCAAGGGCAATCTGCTCATCATTCCACGCGAGGGCGGTTATCTCGTGCGTTTCTACGTCGATCTCGGCGAGGTCACGCCAGAGAATCGCGATACCATCAAGCAGACCTCGGTCGATCGCATCATCGAAACTGCACAGCGGATTCTGCAGCCTTATACGCTCGATGTGAAGGAGATCGCATGGTTCTCGGTGTATGAAGTGGGACAGCGTTTGACGGATCGCTTCGACGACGCTCTCGCGGCCGACGCGACCTCACGCGAACCTCGCGTGTTCATCGCCGGCGACGCCTGTCACACGCATAGCGCGAAGGCCGGGCAGGGCATGAATGTGTCGATGCAGGACGGCTTCAATCTTGGCTGGAAGCTTGGGGCAGTGCTGGAAGGGCGCAGCGATGCGGATCTGCTGCGTACGTATTCCGACGAGCGCCAACCCATAGCGCAAGAGTTGATCGACTTCGACAAGGAGTGGTCGGCGATGATGGCCGCGCCGCCAAAGGACCCGAACCGTCCGGAGGCGGGCGGCGTCGATCCCGCCGAATTGCAGGCGTATTTCGTGCGCGCGGGCCGATATACGGCGGGTGTCGCCACGCGTTACCGGCCCGGCGCGCTCACGGGCGATGCAACGTATCAGCGGCTCGCCAGCGGCTTCGTGATCGGCACGCGGTTTCATTCCGCCCCCGTGATTCGCCTCGCGGACGCCAAGCCCGTCCATCTCGGCCACGCCGCGCGTGCGGACGGGCGTTGGCGGCTCTACGCGTTCGCAGACGCACGCGGGCAAGCGCTAAACGCGCTGTGCGAGCATCTCCTCTCGTCGCCCGATTCGGTGCTCCGACTTGCCACGCCGAAGGGCGCGGATATCGACAGCGTGCTCGATCTGCGCGCGGTGTTGCAGCAGCCGCATCGCGAAGTGCGTGTGGAATCGCTGCCCGATCTCCTGCTGCCGCGAAAGGGACGTTACGGTCTCGTTGACTATGAGAAAGCATTTACGAGCGACGCGTCGGCTGATATCTTCGACGCGCGCGGCATTGACCGCGAACGCGGTGCGCTCGTGGTGGTTCGACCAGACCAATACGTCGCACATATTCTGCCACTGGACGCCTACGCGGAACTGCGCGCCTTTTTCCGGCCGATATTCCGCATTCGCTGAAACCTTCACGGCACTGCAAATTGGCGACGAAATCCGACAAGGCCGCAGGGAACCCCGAGGCCCTCGCAAAATTTACCGGCAGCCTCGTGCGCCGCGCTCAGCAGCGTCACGTCGCGGTATGGCTGAGCGAAGTCTCAGCGGAGATCACGAGCGTGCAGTACGCGGCGCTCGAAATCCTGCTGGAAAAGCCGGGGATTAATCAGCGGCAGCTCGGGGACGATCTCGATGTGGACCGCTCGACCATCGCCGACCTCGTCGCGCGTATGGTTCGCAACGGTCTTGTTCGGCGGTCTGACGATCCCCTCGACAAGCGCAGTTATGTGCTCTTCCTGACCGCGGCCGGAAAGAAGCAACTCGCGATCTTGCGTCCGCGTGTCGAGGAGGTTGAGCACATTCTGACTGCAAGGCTGAATGTGAGCGAGCGTCTGGAGTTGCGGCGCCTGCTTTTGGCGTTGTTGCCGCCGCTGGAGTAATTCGGGACGCAAGGCGTTTTTATCCTTGCCGCTGCACCGGTACAACTGGAGCTTGAGGCGCTGCCCCTTGGCGTCCATCGCCCCTCGTCCCCTCAAGCCTGGTCATCAGTCGCAGACGGCGCAAGGCATTGAACCGCTGACTTGAGGCGCACCTGATCGATGCAGACACCGGCGCGTTGCGTGAGAGAGGCGGCGAGTCGCAGCAACGGCACGATTCGGCGCTGCTTTTTCTGAGCGTGATTCTGCGCGATATCGGCAATGCGGTGATGAAGAAAAGGGTTGAGGAAGCGCTCACGTACCTCATCCCGGTATGCGAGCGCTTCGTCGCGTTTTCCAAGCGCCTCAAATACCGGTATCACTTCGTCCATCCAGACTGCTTCGAGTTCGGCACGCAGGGCATCGTCCATCATCGCGTGGCAGACCGTCTCGTCCGGGGCCCGGGCGTCGCGCAACCAGCATTCGGCGAGATAGGTGTGCCCGAGGTTCAGTACGAACAGCTTGAGCTGCTCAAAATGCTTCAGATCGTCTGTGAGCACGATCGATGGATGCACGCATGGCATGCGCAATTGCGGCTGCGCTTCGATTGCCCAGAGCGAGTAAGGCTCGGCGACCGCTCCGACGGGGACAATCGCTTCGGACACGATCCGGTCGACCAGTGAATTGGCCCACACGCAATGCTCGCTCAGGTATCGAACGAAATCACCGGACAATTGCCATTGCGACGCGAGTCTCACCAGGATTGCCCGTAGCGTGTCGCCATTGCGCTCTATCAGTTCGCACGGAAAGAGGGACAGCGGAGCGCCTGGCTGGGTCTGCCATCGCGCATACAGCAGGGCCAGCAGCTTGGCTGGAAAGCTGTGCGGGACATACGCGGGAGCGGTCACACGCCCGGCTTCATCGCGTTCGTCAAGCTCATAGCCACGATCTCCGGTGTTCGAAACAATGATCTGTACCGGACCGCAGACGGCTTCGCGGATTCTCGCCCAGTCGGTTCGTGCCTGCACCGCCTGGCGGATTGCGGATCCGGTGAGCGTTTCGTCGACCGTCTCGCCTCGCAGGCGTCCGCGTATCCGGACGGGATAGCCGCGCCCGCTGGCAAGCGCAGTGATCCGCGCGGCGCTGTCCGCGCTGTCGGTTGTCTGCACAACGGCGATACCGCCGAGCGCATTGCCCGACTCGAGCGCCTGCGATATGAACAGATCGACGTGCGCCTGGAGGAAACGGCTTGTGCCGAACTGCAGGATCGGCTGTGTCAAAGGCTCGGGCCGCTTGTCGAAACCTGCACTGAATCCGGCCATGCTCAGCATTCCACTATGGCTTTGACGACGCCGGCGGCCGGGTCCAGGAGTGCAGCAAATCTGGACGGCACGTCGGCGAGCGCGAGACGATGCGTATTGAGCGCCTTGTCCGGGATGCGTCCCGAGCGCATCGCTTCGACGACCGTATCGAAATCTTCGGAGGTCGCGTTGCGGCTGCCGAGCAGCGTAGCCTCACGTTTGTGGAACTCGGGGTCCGAGAACGAAATGTTGCCGGCTACGATTGACACGAGCACATACCGGCCGCCGTGGGCGACGAAATCGAAGCCGCGCTCCATCGCCCTGTGATTGCCGGTTGCGTCGAACACCACGTCGAAGAAGTCACCGTCCGTGAGCGCGGAGAGCCGTGCCTTGTCGTCCTCGCCGATTTGTACCGTTTGGGCGACGCCGAGTTGCTTCGCGCAGAACGCGAGCCGGTCAGCACGCACGTCGAGCGCGGTCACCGTTGCGCCGCGAAGCTTCGAAAACATGAGCGTTGCCATGCCGATCGGTCCCGCTCCCACGACGAGTACGCGCTCGCCTTTTTTCACTTCGCCGCGCCGCGCCGCGTGCGCCCCGATTGCAAGGAATTCAATCATCGCTGCCTGGTCGAGTGTAAGGCCATCGACCTTGTGCACGAACTGGGCGGGCACGCTCAGGTATTCGGTGAATGCGCCGTCGCGATGCACCCCGAGTACCTGAATGTTCATGCAACAGTTGGTCTTGCCGCGACGGCATGCGAGACATTGCCCGCACGACATGTAAGGCATCACGTAAACTGGATCGCCTGCGGCCAGCCCACTGTCCACGGGCGCCTGTTCGACGAGCCCCGACAGCTCGTGGCCCATTACGCGCGGATAAGCCAGATACGGCTGATTGCCGGCAAAGATATGCAGGTCGGTCCCGCACACGCCCACGCGTTTCACACGCACCAGCACCTCACTTTCCCGGGGCACCGGTTTCGATCGCTTCAGGGCGCTTAGTTTGCCGGGTGTCTCGCATATCACTGTAAGCATGACAATCCTTGCCGGCCGCCGTTACCGGACGGCGCAATATGATGCCGCACTACCATTGAACGAGTGAGGAGGGGCACGCGGGCCATGCGCATCGCCCCGTCAGATCCGTGGGCCCGTCCTCTTCATCAGTACAGCACGTTCTTCGCAACGGGCTGGTCGATGTTGTCCTTCGTCACGATCACGACACCGGTGTCCAGATTCTTTGGCACGGGCTTTTTCTCGATCAGGCTGATTACCGTTTTCACGCCAAGGTCACCCATCTGGTATGACCCCTGCACGGCGGTAGCCGCCAGCGTGCCGTTCTTGATAAAGCCTTGCAGGTCCTGATTGCCGTCGAAGCCGATCGCGACTATCTTTCCCGCCTTGCCCGACTGCTCGAGCGCACGGCCCATGCCGACTGCTGTCGGTTCGTTCGCGCCGAAGATGCCCTTGAGGTCCGGATTGGCGCTAAGCGTGTCCGTGGTCTGGTTCAGCGCGGTCGCCATCTGCGAGTTCGAGTAGAACGGCCCGATCACCTGAAGTTGTGAGTGCGCCTTCAGGTAATCGCGAAAGCCGCCCACGCGCCCGATCTCCGAACCGGCGCCGGCAACATACGACATGATGGCGATCTTGCCTGTCGGGCCCACTCGATCGATCAAGGCCTTCGCACATAACTCGCCGGCCTTCTTGTTGTCGGTCGAGAGAAACGACTGGTAATACTGCTTGCCCGAGTCGGCCAGTGCCGAGTCGATGACGACGACCGGGATGTGCGCCTCCCATGCCTTCCTGACCGCGGGAACCAGCGCATCGGGATCGGATGGTGCGAGCACGATGCCGGCTACCTTGCGATTCACCGCGTTTTCGACCATGTTGACTTCATCGGCAATCGCCGTTTCGGTCGCCGGACCCTGGAATGTCATCGTATAGCCCCTGGCATCGCTCATGGCCGCATTCGCGCCTTTCTGGACGTTCTGCCAATAGTTGGAATTCGAGGTTTTGACGATGACGGCGATTTCGCCACCGGCGGCATGGGCAAGGATGGTGGTCAGCGCCAGGGTAGCGGCCAGCAGGCTCAACTGGAAGGTGCGCATGTCTCTACTCCTAAGGAGATTTTGTTGTCGTACGTCGACTTTCCGGTGTGGCGTGCATGCGGCGCAGAACGTCGATGCGTCTCACCGGCGGTTGCGGATCTGGTCGATCCAGACAGTGCCCAGAATGACCAGGCCGATGATGATCTGCTGAATGAAACTGGATACTCCATTCATGTTCAGCCCATTGCGCAGGATGCCGATCACGAATGCGCCGATAGCCGTGCCCGAGATCGTGCCGACTCCGCCCATCAGCGACGTGCCTCCGATCACGGCACTTGCGATCGCGTCGAGTTCGTACATCACGCCTTCATTCGGCTGCGCGGTCATCAGGCGCGACATCAGCACGCAGCCCGTGACGCCGGCGAGTGCGCCGGACAACACATAGGCAAACATCGTCACGCGCGCGACGTTGACGCCGGACAGCCTCGCGGCTTCCGGGTTTGACCCGACGGCATAGATGTGCCGGCCAAGCGTGGTGCGGCTCAACATCAACGACACCGCAACGGCAATGACGATCATCAGCAAGACCGGATAGGGGATTCCGGGAAATACCACGTCGGGAAAGCCGTCGGCGCCAATCGTCTCCATCCGCAGCAGCGCGCCGTTGCCGAGCACACCGAATGCTTCGCCGAGGCCCGATACCGGTCGCGCACCGGTGCTCTGAAGTGCGATGCCGCGCGCTACCAGCATCATGCCGAGCGTGGCGATAAATGGCGGTAGACGCATGCGCGTCACACACAACCCGTTGACCGCGCCGCACAATGCGCCGACGACGATGCCCAGCAGCATGCCGACGGTGACCGGCGCGCCCGCCTTTACGGCGAGCGCCGCGACCACGCCGGACAACGCAAGCACCGAGCCGACCGAAAGGTCGATCCCGCCCGTGATGATCACGCAGGTTGCGGCAACACCCAGATAGGCGATCGAAGTCACTTGCAGCGCAACGGTCATGGCGTTGTCGAGCGTATGGAACGCCGCGCTCGTGCAGGAGAAGACCACGATCATGACGATCAGGCTGCCGAACGCGGCGAACTTCTGGATCAGATCCTTACGCCGTTCGTTGACGACAGAGGGGGCGGGGCGGGTGATCGTGCTCATGGCGAGTCTTCCGTTCGGTCCGGCGAATCGTCCCTGACGGGTCGACCCGAGGCGTAATGCATGATTTCTTCCTGGGTGGTTTGACGGGTATCCAGAATGGTCGCGAGTTGTCCCTCGTGGAAGACGGCGACGCGGTCGGTCATGCCCAGTATCTCGGGCAGTTCCGAACTGATCATGACGACGCCGACGCCCTGCGCGGCAAGTCTGTCGAGCAGTTCATAGATCGCATATTTGGCGCCGACGTCGATGCCGCGCGTGGGCTCATCGAAGAACAGCACCCGCGAATTGCGGAACAACCACTTGCTGATGACGACCTTCTGCTGGTTGCCGCCCGAGAGGTTGCGGGCGATCTGCCTCACGCCTGGCGTGCGGATGGCCAGCTTCTCGACATAGTCCCGCGCGACCGCGTCTTCTTCAGCGAAGCGGATAAGGCCGAAGCGATTCGATACGGCTTGCATGTGTGCGAGCGTAATGTTGCTCGCAACCGGCATGTTGACCGCCAGACCCGTGGCCTTGCGGTCCTCCGACAGATAGGCAATACCATGCCGGATTGCGTCGACCGGCGAGCGGATCGTGAGGGTCTCGTTGCCGAAGCGCACGGTGCCGTCGTCCAGTGGGTCGGCGCCGAATATCGCGCGGGCGACTTCGGTGCGTCCGGCGCCGATCAGGCCCGCGAAGCCAAGGATTTCGCCGCGCCGCAACGCGAAACTGACGGGCCCGAACACGTTCACCCGTGTCAGTTGTTCCACCTGTAGCAGAACCTCGCTTGACGGCACCGAGGTGCGCGGGGGAAAGGTGTGCTCAAGCGAGCGGCCGACCATCCGGGCGACTATCTGGTTGATCGTGGTGTCGCGAAACATGTCGGTCGAGATGTATCGTCCGTCGCGCATCACCGTGACGCGATCGGTGATCCCGGTCAATTCATCAAGCCGGTGCGAGATATAAATAATGCCGACGCCGCCCTGCTTGAGTTCATGGATGCTCCTGAAGAGCTGGCCGGTTTCCGCATCCGTGAGCGATGAGGTCGGTTCGTCCATGATCAATACTTCGGCGTCCAGCGACAGCGCTCGGGCGATTTCCACCATTTGCCGCTGCGCGACGGACAGCGTGCGTACGAGCGCCCCTGGATCGATGTCGATGCCAAGCCGGTTCAGGCAACGTTGTGCATCGGCGCGTAGACGCCTGCGATCGATAAAGAATGCACGGCGTGGTTCGCGTGCAAGAAAGATGTTCTCCGCCACGGAAAGATGGGGCACCAGGTTGAGTTCCTGGTGGATGATGGCGATTCCGGCGGCCTGGGCTTCGAGCGATGAGGCGAAGTGGCGTTCGAAGCCTTTGTAGACGAGAGTTCCTTCGTCGGGAAGATACTGGCCGCTGATGATTTTCATCAACGTCGACTTGCCCGCGCCGTTCTCCCCGCATATGGAGTGGACCTCGCCACGTCTCAGATCGAAGCTGACGTCGTCGAGGGCGAGTACGCCGGGAAACCGTTTGGTGACATGACTCATACGGAGCAGTTCGGTCTCGCCGCATGCGGGCGTTGCACCGTGCGGTATGCCCGCAACCGGCTTGCTCACCGCGTTGGCCGGCTTCACGGCCGGCGATCCCCGCCGCGCAACCGCTCGAGTCGACTCCAATTGTGCGCAAAAGCTGTCGCGCGGACCGCTCTGGCCTGGAAATTCGAGCAAGTCTGTCTCCATTCGTCACTCCGTCGAGGGGGCGGGCGCGATACAGGATTCCTCGCGGATCGATGCCATAACTGCCGCGAACGCGAACGGGAAGCGCGTAATTGAGCATAGGCAGACCGATCTAATTGGTCAAGCCACTTTATCAATTTGCTGTGCGTGTAGCGTTGAACGGCATTCCCATCCAGTCGGTTCTGTTCCGTTCGCCTACCTCGCTGGGGGATGCGGTAGTCTGGCTAATCCTGACTGGTTTATAATCGGATAGCTGTTGGAAATTTAAGGTGGCCAGACCAATTCGCGCGTTGCCTCTGCCAGGCGACGCCGCTGGAGAAGACATTTGCCAAGCAGCCCACTCAAGCAGATTGAGAGCAGGCGCCTGTACCAGCAGATCGCCGACCAGATTCGCGCACTGATTCAGTCAGGCGGCTTTGCGCCGGGCTCGCGGTTGCCGCCTGAGCGTGACCTCGCGCAGCAACTGGGCGTGTCACGGCCGTCAGTGCGGGAGGCCTTGATCGCTCTCGAAATATCTGGAGCAGTCGAAATTCGCCAGGGGTCGGGTGTCTACGTTTGCCGGGTGCCGAACCGCCCGGCCAGCGTGCCCGCGGGCCTGGGCGAAAGTCCGTCCGAGCTGATGCAGGCCCGCTCGGTGCTGGAGGGGGCGGTCGTGGTGCTGGCTGCGGCGCTGACTACGACTGAAGCGCTGGCGCGCTTGCGTGGGACGCTGGACGCGATGCGCGAGAACATCAGCGAGGGGCGTTCGCCGCTTGCCCACGATCGCGCATTCCATGTGTGTATCGCTGAGATGAGCGGCAACTCGGTGCTGGTCCGGTTGGTGGCCGAACTTTTCGACGAACGGCACAGCCCGATCGCCACGCGCCTGAGTGGGCATGCGGAGACGCGCCAGACCTGGGTGGCGGCGCTTGCAGAGCATGAGGCGATCTATCGTGCGCTGGAAGACCGCGATCCGTTAGCGGCGCAGTCGGCGATCCGCAGCCATCTCAAGGCGTCGGCTACGCGATGGATCGAGGGCGGCTGAGACCAGACGCTTCGACGTTCCACGAGCAGGGCCTTTGTTTCCTCGGATGCTGGGCGCCGACTGGAATGCCCGCGGCGTGCGCATGAGTACGCGGAAGCAATGAAACGATAAGTGCGATTTTTGATTTGATTGATGTGCCATCATTATCAATTGCCGCTGCTTGTTCAACGCTATCCGGGCATAGATCCTGGCCTCCGGAAAATCCGTTCATGTGAGCATCATTCTTCATTCTTTTCGACTCCGGACAGAGGGTTGCGTGTGTCCCCGCAACGGGTATATTCGGAATATCAAGTTAAATCTGGAATCGATGAGATGGACTTTGATGCCGCAAGCCGAAGTCGCGAAGTGGCTGCAATGCTGACTTTATCGGGAGGTTTTCTGGACGCCTTCACCTATGTCGGGCACGGTGGCGTGTTCGCCAATACGATGACGGGGAACGTCGCGCTGCTCGGCATTCAGACTGCAACAGGACAGTGGGTTCAGGCGGGGCGTCATATCCCGCCGTTGATCGCCTTTGTGTTCGCGGTATTTGTCGTCCACCTTTTGCGTCTGGACGCATTCGCACCATCGATCCGTCGTCCGGCGCTCGTCTGTCTGCTACTGGAGATCGTCTTTCTGGCCATGGCGGCGAGTGGTGTGCTCGGGGACTCGGACGTGTGGCTCATTCCTGGCATTTCGTTCGTCGCCACCTTGCAGACCTTGTCGTTCACGCATATCGAGAAGCTGGCCTATACGTCCGTCATGACCACAGGCAACCTGCGGCGAGCCGCCAAGAAGCTTCTCGAAGGGCTCATTCCCAGGTACGACAGGACCGCCCTGCACGACGCCTCGTTGCTCGGCATGGCGAGTTTCTGCTTTTTCGCGGGTGCTTTGATCGGCGCTTTCACAACCCGGATGCTTCATGACCGTGCACTCTGGCTCGCCGTCCTGCTGCTTGTTGCTGCGCTTGTCCGTATCGGCGTGCTGGTTCGCCGACGCGACGACGAGCGCGGCTCTCAAATTGCGGGGCAATGAAGCGAAAATCCCGACGTCGAAAAGTCGTCCGCCAGCCCAGGGCTGATGCGGGCGGCATCGACGTTGACCATCGCGGTCCCGCTAGCAGTCGTTTTTCCCGATGGAGCGGCAAGCTCCCGCAAAATGAAATGCATGACGTCGATTCGCCCTTCGACAAACGCCGCTTCACAATACGCAAGATACAGCCGCCAGATGCGTATGAAGGCGTCGTCGAAACCGAGCGCGCGCACGTAGTCCAGATGGCTCTCGAACGACGCCCGCCAATGCCGGAGCGTGTGAGCGTAATCACGTCCGAACGCGAACACGGCTGATGCCTCGAGGTGCGCTTGCCCCGCGGCGTGGATGAGTCGTTGGGGACACGGCAGCATGCCACCGGGGAAAATCATCTCGCGGATGAAGTCGCTCGACGAACGATAACGCTCGAACAATGCGTCCGCGATGGTGATCGACTGCACCAGTGCACGCGCGCCGGGTCTCAGCAAACGCCGTAGCGTATCGAAATAGAGCGGCCAGTACGCCTCGCCCACGGCCTCGAACATCTCGATCGAGACTATCGCGTCGTATTGGCCGTCGAGCTGGCGGTAGTCGCACAACGCAATCTCGATGCGATCCTCAAGACCCGCAGCGCGAACACAGTCCGACGCCCATGCATATTGTTCCCGCGATATCGTCACGCCGTGAACGCAAATGCCGCGCCGCGCTGCATGCAAAGCGAATCCGCCCCAGCCGCAGCCGATTTCCAGGACGCGCATGCCGGGCGCGAGTTCGAGCGTATCGATGATGCGCTGGTACTTCGCATGCTGCGCCTCGGCAAGCGGCCGGTTCCAGTCGCCTTCGAACCAGGCGCTCGAATAGGTCATCGTCTCGTCGAGCCAGGCCCCGTAGAACGCGTTGCCGAGATCGTAGTGTGCGTAGATATTGCGGCGACTGCCCGCACGCGTGTTGCGTCGCAGGCGATGTCGCAGCGCATACCAGAGTCGCGCGAGCGGGACGCCATGCATCGTCGTGGCGACGGCGGACTCGTTGCGGATCGCGAGGCGCATGAGCGCGGTGAGATCGGGCGAGTCGAGCCAGTTCGCGCGCAGCGCGTCGGCGAAACCGATGTCGCCGGCGCGCAGGATCGCGCGGCAGGCGCGCCAGTCCCGGATGTGCAGCGTCGCGGCAGGCGCCTCTTGTGGATTGCCGAAGAGATGCTGCATGCCGTCCGGTGTCGTGAGCGCGAGATGGCCGTGGCCGATCTTGCGCAGCAGCGCAAGAAAGAGGCGCGGGGCAAGCGGCATCGGCAGATGCACGGCTGTCGGCAAGCGAAGCAGCCTCATGAACGGGCCTCGTGATCGGAATGGCGAGCCGGTGCAGGATTCTTGCCGTAGAAAGGCACGCGCTTGAGCCACAGGCGCAGCGCCTGCCAGTGAATCCGCAACACGACGCCGGGCGTGATGAGCGGGTGGCGCGCGAGCGCGCACAACGCGTGGCGCGCGTCGAGCGGTTCGGCGCGCATCGAGATTGCCGTGCGCAGCAGAACGCCGAGGTCGTCGGCATAGTCGATGGCGGTGGTCAGGTGCGCACCGTGCTGGCGCACGCGGAACAGGTAGTGACCTTCGACGCGGCAAAACGGCGACACGTGGAAGGTCTTGCGGCAGCGCAGTTCCATCGCCTCGCCGATCGGCGCGTGATCCGGTGCGCTGAGCAAATAGCCGTGATGGGCGCCGAAGGTGTTGTGCACATCCGCATAGAGCGCGCGCAGGCGCCCCGCGCGGTCGTAGCAATACCAGAAGCTCACGGGGTTGAACGCGTGTCCGAAAATGCGCGGAAGGGTTTGCAGCCAGATCGGGCCGTCTGCGGGAATGCCGGCTTCGGCGAGGCGCGCGCGCATCCACGGCGCGAGCGCGCTGCCATCGCGTGGCCCGTAATCGCGCGTATCGAGCGCGAACAGCCGCGGCCGGCGCACGCCGAACCACCTGCGTTCCAGCGCGTCGAGACGGTCGAGATCACAGCAGACCTGGAAGATCGGATACGCGAACGCGTGGCGCCGCGGCCGCAGGCGCTCGTGCACGACGCGGCCCGTGAGCAGATAGCCCGCATGGCCGTCGCGAGCAAACGGCGCGCAAGGGGTGTCGGGCTTCATGGCTTCGCCCACGACGGCAGCACGCCGAAGTCGCGCGCGACACTGAGCGCCGATTTCAGTCCGTCTTCGTGAAAGCCATAGCCGGTCCACGCGCCCGCGAACCAGGTCGCGCGGCGTCCCTGTAGCGCGGGCAGGCGCTGTTGCGCATCGACGGCCGCGAGGTCGAGCAGTGGATGCTCGTACTCGTAGCGGCCGAGCACAGTATGTGGGGCCGGCTCGGCGATCGGGTTGAGCGTCACCACGACCGGGGTGCGAAACGGCAGAGGCTGCAACTGGTTGATGAGATAGCTCACACAGACGGGCTGCGGGCCGTCCGCGCGTCCCAGAGGCGCGCGGCTCAGATAGTTCCACGCCGACCACACGCGGCGGCGGCGCGGCAGCAGCGCCGCGTCCGTGTGCAGTAGCGCCGCATTGCGCTGGTAGCGCACAGCGCCAAGCACTTCGCGTTCGGTGTCGTCGGCATCGGCGAGCAGCGCGAGGGATGTGGGCGCGTGGACCGCAAGCACGACGGCGTCGAAGCGCTCCGCGCCCGCCGCGTCGGTCGCGACGACGACGCCATCGTCGCGACGCACTACGGCGCGCACCGGCGTGTTCAGTCGAACCTCGGCTAGCGTATCGACAATGCGCCTCACATAGTCGCGCGAACCGCCTGCAACGGTCTTCCATGGCGGCCGGTCGCTCAACCGCAGCAGCGCGTGATTGAGGCAGAAGCGCAAGAAGGTCGCGGCGGGGAAGCGCAATACGTCGCGCGCGGCGCTTGACCAGATCGCGGCGGCCATCGGCAGCAGGTAGTGCTGCTGGAACGACCAGCCGTAACCGCCCGCTGTCAGCAGCTCGCCGACCGAGAGACGTTCGCGCCGCGCCGTCTCGAGGTTGCGCTCAGCGCACGCGTTAAAGCGCACGAGGTCGCGCAGCATGCCGATGAAAGTCGGCGAAAAGACGTTGCGGCGCTGTGCGAACACGGTATTCAGATTCGTGCCCGCCCACTCGAGCGCGCCGCCGTCCACGGACACGGAAAATGACATATCGCTCCGATGCGCACGCACGCCCAGCTCAGCGAACAGCGCGACCAGATTTGGATAGGTGCGGTCGTTGAAGACGAGAAAGCCGGTATCGACGGGATGGCACCTGCCGTCGAGCGCAACATCGACGGTGTGCGCATGGCCGCCCGGCGCGGCCTGCGCCTCGAAGAGCGTCACGCGATGGCGGCGCGCGAGCAGATAGGCGCTCGCCAGCCCGGCAATGCCCGCGCCGACGACGGCCACGCGCTGGCCGGGCGGCAAGGCGGCGGTTTCAGGCTCCATGTCGTTCGTTTTCCCTGGTTTGTCTGTCGTCGTTCTTAAGGCGCGTCGCGGCCTTTCTTGCGCAGATACGGACGGCGTGCCGCCGCGGATGCATGCAGCGCGGCAACGCGCCTTGAGGCGGCTGTCCCGGTTGCGGCGGGCAGTCCTCATGCCTGCCGCTCCGTGGGGGGCACTGGGCGCTTGCGCAACAGGTAGTGCGCGACGCCCCACTCCTGTCCGCCGCTGTAGCCGAACAACTCGGCCACGGCCATGTAGAACATGCGCCAGCGCTGGAACGCGAGGCGCGCGTTGCCGCTTGTAGCGAGAAGCGCAAGCGCGTGCCCGCGCGCGGCATCGAGTGCGGCGAGCCACTGGTCGGCGGTGCGCGCGTAGTGGGTGCCGTCGATCCACCATTGACGCGTCACGCACAAATCGTCCTGGAAACGCAGCAGCAGATTCGCGGACGGCATCGTGCCGCCCGTAAAGAAGTGGCGGGACATCCAGTCGCCGGCGTCGCGCACGTCGAAGTGATAGGCGATCAGGCGGTGCGCGAACAGGTGGACGAACAACTGTCCGTCGTCGGCGAGCCAGCGTGCGATCTTCGCGAGCAGCAACCCGTAGTGCTTCATGTGCTCGAACATCTCGATGGAGAGCACCCGGTCGAAGTCGGCCTGGCCTTGCGCGAAGTCGAACGTCGCGACATTGCCGAACACGATGCGCAGGTTCGCGAGCCCCAACTCGCTGGCGCGGTGCTCGATGAACGCGCGTTGACCGTGCGAGTTCGACAGGCCGACGATCTGGGCGTGCGGATAGCGTTGCGCGAGCCAGAGCGCGAGTGCGCCCCAGCCGCACCCGAGATCGAGGATGCGTTGCCCGTCGGCGATCTGTGCGCGCGCGGCATAAAGCGAGAGCATGGCCTCCTCGGCTTGCGCGAGCGTTTCGTCGCCGCGCGGGTAGTAGCCGCACGAGTACTTCAGGCGCGGCCCCAGATGCGCCGCGAAGAACGCACCCGGAATCTCGTAGTGCTGCGCGTTGGCGGCCTGGGTTTCGATGGCGATCGGACTCGCCCGTAATTCGGCGATCAGCGTTTCGAGCGCTTCGGCGCGGCGTTCGCCGTCGTGCGCGTGTTCGTCGGCCAGGCGGCGTCGTATCAATTGGCGCATGCCCATGCGAATCAGCCAGTCGGGCAGCCAGCCACGCTCGCACCAGCGGATCGCGGCGTTCGTGTCATGGGCGCTGGCAAGCGGCGCGCCGTGCGATGGGGCGCCGCCAGGGGGCGGAGGCGGGGCAGTGACGTTCATGGTCGTTCGCGGGGTTCGTCCCGGTCGTGGGCGTCCTGGCCGTGATTTCGATGGAGGCCGGTGACGGGCGCGCTCGAACCGGCCGCGCGCCGCGGGGGCCAGGGGATGAAGGCGCTGGTCGTCGCCATGTAGTCGCGGTAGCCGGCACGCGTATGGATGAGCCGCGCTTCGAGCAGCGGCACGCCGGAAAGCTTGAGCAGCAGCCACGCCATCGCGCACGGCGGCACGAGCGTCAAGCTCCCCCACGGCTGCCCGATCGACCAGACGGTATAGGCGCACCAGTGCAGGGACTCGAAGAAATAGTTCGGATGGCGGGAGTAGCGCCACCAGCCGCGCGTGCAGACACGGCCGCGATTGGCGGGATCGGCGAGATGGCTCCGCAACTGGCGGTCGGCAGCGGCTTCGCCCGCGAGCGCCGCGAAGCCGACGCCCAACGCGGCGACGATGGCCACAATGGATGGCGCTTGCGTCTGCCAGGCTGGCACGAAGAAAGCAAGCGACAGCACGAGCGAAACGCCCGCCTGCAGCACGAAAAGGCCGAGGATCCGGCGCGATGCGGCGTCGCCCCACCGATTACGCAGCGCGGCGTAGCGCGGGTCCTCGGGCGCGCCATGGTTACGCCGCCATAAATGCACACCGAGGCGCAGCCCCCACGCGCCGCCGGCGAGCGCGACTGCCGCGCGGTTCAGCGGCGCGCCGCGGCCGGCCATCGCTGCGAACAGGGCGACGGCGCCGAGCGAGAAGGCCCAGACAGGGTCGATCATGCCCGCGTTGCGCGTGCGCAACTGAACGAGCCAGACCACGAAAAAGACGGCGACGAGCGCAGCAAAGGCGAATGCGGCAGCAGCAGTGACCGGCATGCGGGCTCCGTGAGGACACTGATGCCAGGAGATACGAGCGAGGAGCCGAAACGGATGCAGTCGCGGTACGGGAAATCTGACGGCGACGGACTGGCTGGCGCGTTGGACGAGAATGCGCGGGGCCAGGGGCGCGGCGTGTCAGGTCGTCTCGTGCATCGGCCCTGTCGCGACGACCGGACCGGTTGGCTGGCCGGTCGGCGAGCCGCCGGGCGGTTCGATGGAAACGGCCAGCACCGCGCGCGCGCTCAATTGCGCGACGATGCCGGGGGGCAGGCTCATGCGCGCGGGCGCGTCGACCGGGAAGACGCCGAGCGCGATCGGCTTTTCGCCCGGCGGGATCAACCATAGCTCGGTTGCGCGATCGGCGCTGACGGTCGCCTTCACAGCAGGCACGATGACCATTTCATCGCGCCGGAGATCGACGGTCGCGGTCCAGTGCGCAACGCCGTCGGGGCGTGAGAGGGTCGCCACCATGTAGGCGCCAGCGGGCGCGACGGCTACGGGCGCCGGGCCATGCGGCCCGCGCAGCGACACGACGTTGACGATCGCGAGTGCAATGGCTGCCGCGCTCGCGCCGACGCCCACCACGCGCCATACGCGCAAGCTGTTCCACCACCCGACCGCCGCCGGACGCTGAGCCTCGCGCGCGGGTTGAAAACCGAGGTCGCGCTCGATGCGCGTCCATACCCGCGCGGGCACGGCCAGCGGGCCAAGGTCCTCGGAGAGCGGCGCGAGGCGGCGCTGCCAGCGCTCGATCGAGGCGAACAGAACGGGATCGGCTTCGGCGGCACGTTCGAGCGCGCGGCGCTCGTCCGCATCGAGGACGCCGAGCGCATATTCGGCGCCGAGCAGATCGGGATCGTGATCGGCGGGCGTGCTCATTGTCCTAGACACGTTTTGAGTTGCATGAGACTGCGCCGGATCCAGCTTTTCAGCGTGCCGAGCGGCACGCTCATGCGCGCGGCCAGTTCGCTGTAGGTCGCGCCGCTGAAAAAGGCGTCGCGGATCACGCCGCGCTGCGTGGGCTCCAGTTGCTGCATGCAGCGCTCGAGCCGCAGCCGGTCCTCGCTGGCTTCGGCGCGCGCGGCGGGCGTGGGGGCTTCGTCGGGCAGCGCGTCTGCGACCGTGTCGTCGAATTGCGTCTCGCGTTGCTGGCGCAGGCGGTCGATGGCGCGGTTGCGCGCGAGCGTGACGAGCCAGGTCATCGCGCCGCCACGCGCGGCGTCGAAAAGATCGGCGCGCCGCCAGGCGGCCGTAAACACTTCCTGAAGCAGGTCCTCCGCTTCGCCGCGGTCGTGGACCATGCGCACGATCACGGCGAAAAGATGGCCGGACGCGAGACGGTAAAGTTCGGCGAAGGCCGTTTGCTCACCACGCGCAGTCGCTTCGAGCAACTCGCTCAGGCGCGCACGCCGCGCGGCATCCTGCGCGTCATTGCGCGAACTGCCGCGTAGCGGCGAAGCGGCATCGTTGTCGTTGGCTGCGCCGGTCGGATCGCTCATTTTGGGAACGGGGCGTATGAAGGCCACAGGCAGGAATGCAAACCAATATAGCATCGCCAGCTACAAGCGGGTCGCTCGGTGCCGGTGCGGACGGCAGGCGGCGGTATGATCGGCGGATGTCACAGGAAACGGCGGTGCCGCTTCGGGCCGGGGTGCCCATCCCTTTCAACGATAGCTCTGCGGACCGCTCGCCCGGCGAGCAGTCCGGCCACTTTCCTTACTCGAAGAAGGCGTCCTGGAGCAGCATGTCCTCAAAGAATGCGCCGTAGTTCAACTTCGGATGACGGATGTGAATCTCCAGCACCCAAAGCAGCGGCGACGGACAGAAGTCCACGTCCGCCATCGGGCCTTCGTAGATGGCTGCGTGGGGAAAGTCCGAGAGCCGGTGGCCGGAGAGGTCGAGATTCAACTCCCATCCCATCGCCTGCGCTTGCGAGACAGCGAACTCGTAGAGCACCTTCCCGGTGCTTGCGTCGCTGAGCCACTTTCGGCGGACGATATGAAAAAGTTTGCGCGCATCTTCGGCGCAACGCGTCATGTCCGCGTCGTTGCCGAAGACGAAAGTGTCCCCGCCATCTCCTTCCCATTTCTCGAATACGGGGCCGATGTCGACGAACATGATGTCGTTTTCCTTGAGCACGACGCCCGGCTCGGAATCGGCGCCGAATGTTCTGGTCGTGTTCGAGCCGAAGCGGACATAAACATCGTGCCAGCCGCGAAGCATCTTGTTAGCGGCGAGAATCTCCTTCGCGATTGCCACCGCATCTTCCTCGACCATGCCGGGCTGACAGCGCGCCGCGATCTCGTGGATTATCTTGCGCGTCTTGTCGCGCACCATGAGCATCGGCGCTTCGGAGAATTCGGCACCGACCTGTTCCAGTTGCACTTGTTCAAGCACTGCGTTCATACGAACGACTCCTTTTTTGTGTGATGGATCGACGGCAGGCGCATGGCCAGTCCGTCGAGTTCTGGGGTGATGCGTATCTGGCAGCCGAGCCGGCTTGACGGACCGGCTTCCGGGAGGCACGCGAGAAGATCGCGCTCGGTTCGGGAGCACGGCGCGGCGCGCTGTATCCACCCGGCTTCGAGTTCCACCAGACAGGTTCCGCACGACGCCTTGCCGCCGCATACCGACATGACGGGCAGCCCCGCGGTCTTGAGTGCGCTCAGGATCGACTCACCGACCCTCGCGGCAACGAACCGGCCGTCCAGGCTCAGCCGGACGGAATCCGGCTGAGCGGAGTCCGGCGCGCATGGTTCGGCCGCTATGTGCGCGGCGTCGCATGCCGCTTCGAACGCATCCGAGGTGAACGTGGCGACTGGATTAGCGGCTTCCGAAACAAAAATTCCGTAGGCATCCTGAATCATCCGCGGGTTGCCGCAGGCGAGCACATGCGTATGCGCGGGCTCACTCAGGGCGCGGGCTGCCGCGTGCTGCACATAGCCCGCCTGGCTGCCGGACAGAACCGGCACGAACTGGAAGCCTGCATGCGTCGCCTCCCAGGCGTCGAGCACGTCCGTGGCGTAGAAGTCTTTCTGTTCGCGTGCACCCCAATAGAGCGTGATGCGACGATGTCGGTTCGCGGGCAGGAACGCTGCGAGCATGGCGAGGAAGGGGGCCACGCCGGTTCCCGTCGCCAGCATCACGACAGGGCCGTCGCCGCTCGGGAACGCGAAAGTCCCGAGCGGACCCGTGATATCGAACTCGTCTCCGATACGCGCGCGGCTGAGGACACGGTCCGAGAACTCGCCACCGGGCCAGTGGCGAACGTGAAGCGCAAGCGAGTTGTCGGCCGCGGGAGCGCACGCCAGGGAGTAGCAGCGATGGGCGCCGCTGGATCGGCCAATTCCCACGTATTGCCCGGGCCGGAAGTAAAAGTCATCATCCGGCTTGAGGACCAGTTCCCGAACGTCGTCCGAGAGCCAGCGGATGGAATGCAGGGTTGCGCGCATGTTCATTGCTCGCCGAGTTGAAACTGCGCATGCATGCGCTCCAGATCCTCACGGATCGAAAGCGACGCGTGCGGCTTGCGCTTGTGGAACGACCCGACCCAAAGCGCTCCAGCAGCCAGGTAGGCGAGATAGGCATACGGGAAGTACTTGATCGGCGCAGGCGGAAGAGGGTAGACCGAGCCGACGGCGGGGATGAGCAGAAGCAGCAGCGAGCATGCGCACAGGAACCAGTCGCGGCCGCGCAGCTCACCGAGGCGCAGGAGATAGAACGGCGCGCTGAGCGTGATGAGCACGTAAGGCACGAGGAACCCGAATGCGGCCATGGTCCCCGCCCAGTTGAAGATATCGAGCGCCGCTTGATGGCAGAGGACGAGCGCGGTCGGAACAGCGAACGCGATGGCTGCCATGATCGCGACGGCAACGTGCGGTGTCGCATTCTTGTGGTGAGTTCCGGCAATCGCGCCGTGGAAAATGCCGTGGCGGCCCATCGCGAAGATGACTCGCGAACCCGCGTTGATACACGACAGGCACAAGGCGAAGAAGCTCACCATCGCCCCGACCGATAGCGGAATTTGCAGCAGTCCGACGTGAGCCATCTGGGCCATCACGTTCAACGGGGCATCGATCTGGTCCAGCGACTGGTGATAGCCGCGCGTGCCGATGATCATTGCGTAGGTCACGAAGACAAAGAACCCCCCCGAGATAATGAGGCTCCAGATCACCGCGCGCGGAATGTTGCGCAGCGGATTCTGCGCTTCGTCGCCGAACGCCGTGGCGCACTCGAAGCCGACCAGACTGAAGATCGCGACGACGACGCCCAACCCGACGTTGGACCAGGGAAGCTTCGAGACCGCGAACTGGGCGGTGTCGACGACAAAATGGTGTTCGGCCAGCACGATGACCGATAGCACCAGAATGAGCAGCATCGAAACGCCTTCGAGCACCAGCATCAGCATCGCCGAGAGCTGCACGTTTTTGTATGCGAGGTAGAACGCCAGACCGCCGCAGATCGCGAACAGCACGACCGAGGGGACGCTGAGACCGACCATGTCGAGAAGCTTGCCCGCGAAGATCGAAAAACCGGTGATGCCGGCCATCGAGATGCCGAGATAGGCCCAGATCAGCGACCATCCGCCGATGCCGCCTGACGTGAGTCCGAGGCCGCGGCAGATATAGCTGTACATGGAGCCCGACGAGGTCGAGCGCTTGGCGAACTGGTTCAGGTTCAGCGCGACGAACAGCAGCATGACGGTGCCGAGCACGTAGGAAAGCCAGCTCCACTCGCCGGTGTTTCCATACATGACGGGGATGATCAGCGCCGCCGTCATCGTGGGAGAAATCAAGGCAATGCCTTGAGCCAGAAGCTCGACAAAGCTTAGGCAGTTCGAGCGTAGTTGCGTGTGACTCATATCCAGCCCCTTTCGATGCACAGCCTGTGTTGTGGGTAGAAAACGTCGCAATAGGCAAATAGGCATTTCGATGAGGGGATGGTATGGTCGCGACTGGGCCAGATAAAACCTCCAGTTTTTTTATTTCCATGGGTCCAGTAGGAGCGCACGATGCTGAGAACGTGGGATCTGAAGATCGTGATCCAGCGCGAGGGTGGCCCGGTGGCGCGCCAGATCGTGCAGGCCATCATTCAGGAGATACGGCGTGGGCGCCTCACGCCCGGTGCGCCGTTGCCAGGCTCCCGGGAACTGGCAAAGGCACTGGATGTGAACCGCAAAACGGTGGTGCTCGCGTATGAAGAACTCTCCGCGCAAGGCTGGCTGACCTCGGAAAAGACACGGGGCACGTTCGTTTCCTCGGCGCTGCCGGAAAAAGGCATCGAAGCCATGAAGCCGGCGGACTCCGGCATCGCGCGCGATCTGGGTGTCAGGCTGGGGGGCAGCGGCCCGGACGTTCAATGCCTTTACGGGGAAGACGGCTACCTCACGTTCGACGACGGCGCGCCGGACACCCGGCTCGTGCCGGTGGCCGAACTGGCCGCCGCCTGGCGCAAGGCGCTGCTCGCGGCATCGCAGCGCAACCGGCTCGGCTACGGCGATCCTCGCGGCACGCTACGCTTGCGGCGCGAGATCCTCGGCATGCTGAGCAGCGAGCGGGGGATCACGGCGAACGAAGACAATATCTGTATCGTGCGCGGCAGTCAGATGGGCATCTATGTCGCTGCGCGCGTGCTGATTCGTCCAGGGGATTGCGTCGTGGTCGAGGAACTGACCTATCCGCCGGCACGCGAAGCGTTTCGCGCAGCGGGCGCCGAAATCATCACGGTCGGGCTGGACGAAGAGGGGCTAAAGGTCGATGAACTGGAAAAGCTCTGCTACCGCAAGCGCGTGCGCGCTGTCTACGTGACGCCGCATCATCAGTTTCCCACCACGGTTCTGCTGCCCGCGGCACGGCGCATGCGGATGCTGGCGCTCGCCGAGCAGTTCGATTTCGCGATCATCGAAGACGACTACAGCCACGAATATCACTTCACCCATCGGCCGATGCTGCCGCTCGCGAGCTTCGACCGCAGAGGCAAGGTCGTCTATGTCGGATCGATGTCGAAGCTGCTTACGCCGTCGCTACGCATTGGCTACCTGATCGCGCCGCAACAGTTCATCGATCGCGCGGCGGGGGAAGTCACCATCATCGACCGGCAGGGAGATCCTGCAACCGAGGCGGCGGTCGCGGATCTGCTGTCCAGCGGTGTCATCCACAGTCATACGAAAAAGGTGATGAAGATTTACGCCGAGCGGCGCGATTTTCTCGCACGGCTGCTCGCGACGCATCTCGACGAACAGCTCTCGTTCGAGCTTCCCATTGGCGGTCTCGCGCTCTGGACGGTCTGCAAGCAGGACATCGACATGGCCGCGCTTCAGGACGCTGCGGCTCGCGAGGGCGTTCGGTTTTTGCCCGCCGGCCATTTTTCCTCGAAACATCGTTCTCTGCCCGCTCTGAGGCTAGGTTTCGGCAGTTTGAATGCCGAAGAGTTGACGGATGGCGTAAATCGCCTGCAACGGGCGTTTCTGGCGGCTCTGTCGCAATAACGCGTTCCGTTATGATGCGTCGCCGTGAGCGCGCCACGCCTGGCTGAGCGCCTGGAAAGCCATCTGCCCGATGCCGGGTAGCACGGTTTCGTTGGCGGAAACGGCTTCGCCCTCGGTGAATACCGCGAGTGTATAGCGCAGGCCCTCGGGCGTCGCAACGTGAAGCGCGTCGTGGCGGCGGTAGCTCGCGAGCGGGTCGCGCGTCCAGCCGGTCCAACCTGCTTTCGACCGTACCGCAACGTTGGCGGGCAACCGCTCGGCAAGATAGCCGCGCACCTGCGCGCCCGGCGTGGCGGCGAACGCCGCGTCGCGCGGGCGCAGCAGTCGTTCGGCCATGCGCGCGGCGGCTGCGGGATTGACCATCGCGCCGTCAAGGATGCGCGCGAGCATCGAGGCGGCCGCGTTGGACGTGAGGCGGTTATGGTGGTTCTCACCCCGCCATTTCACGAACTCGGCTTCGCGGCCATAGCGGTCGTCGTCCATAAGCTTTTGCGCGATGTTGATGCCCGAAAACTCTGGCAGTCCTAACGACTTGAGCCAAACGTTGATGCCGTCGCGGCTGGCGGCCCACTGCGCCATGGCGTCGGGCGCCAGCTCGATGTCGCCCGTGGTGCGCGTGTAGTGGTCGATCAGATAATTGGTAGCGGTGTTGCTCGACCAGCGGATCATGTCGCGCATGGCTCGCTCGATCTCCGGCGAATCGCGCAGCGCGCCTTCGGCAAGCGCTGCCTCGACGGCGGCCATGATGAATATCTTCACGACGCTGCAAGGGTAGAACGGCACGTCGCCGCGCCAGGCGTAGCCGCGCCACGCGAGCGGCGCTATGCTGCCGGCGTTGTCTTGAGGATGCACGAGCAGCGTGAGCGCGAAGCGGTCCGCCGCGAGTCCGGCGCCGGAAAAGCGCTGCACGGCGTCGCGCACGAGGGCTTCACCGAGCGCGTCGAGAGTAGGGGTGCGTTCGAAGAGCATAGGGCAGTTCAGGAAGGACGATGCAGATGGACCGGCGCGAGTGCTGCGCCGGTGGAGGAAAGCGGCCGGATGCAGCGGACTTCGTGAAGTCCTCCGTGCTCGCTGTGTTCTGCGCTCGCTTCGAGCGCGGGGCGCGCGGCCTTGCAGGCGTCGACAGCCTGCGGGCAGCGCGAAGAGAAGCTGCACCCCGTGGGCGGATGGAGCGGATCGGGCAATTCGCCCGTCACGCCGGGCGTGCGCTTGCGACGTGTCGGGTCGGGCAGCGGAATCGCTTCGAGCAGCCCAAGCGTGTATGGATGGCGTGGCGCTTCGAAGAGCGCGTCGGCGCGCGCGGATTCGAGCACTTCGCCCAGATACATCACCGTCACGCGGTCGCTGATATGGCGCACGACATTCAGGTCGTGCGCCACGAACAGGATCGCGATTCCGAGCTTTGCGCGCAGGTCTTCGAGCAGATTGATGATCTGCGCCTGCACGGAGGCGTCGAGCGCGGAAACGGGTTCGTCGGCGATCAACAGGCGCGGCTCGACCGCGAGCGCACGCGCAATGCTCACGCGCTGGCGTTGGCCGCCGCTGATCGCGTGCGGCATGCGATCTTTCAGTTGCGGCGCGAGGCCGACCATGAGCAGCAGTTCGTCCACGCGTTCACGGCGTTCGGCGGCGCTCGCGGCGAGGCCGTGCACGAGCAGCACTTCGTCGAGCATCTGGCCGAGCGTCATGCGCGGATTGAGCGACGCGTACGGGTCTTGAAACACCATCTGGATATTGCGCGCGCGAGCCTTGCGGTCGCCGCCTGCGGCGAGCGCGCGCCCTTCCCAGCGCAGCTCGCCGGAATCGGGCGTTTGCAGCCCCGCGATCGTGCGGCCCAGCGTGCTCTTGCCGCAGCCCGATTCGCCTACCACGCCGAGAATTTCGCCGGCCTTCACGGAGAGCGAGACGTTGCGCAGCGCATGCAGTTTCAGCGGCTTGCGCGCGCTCAGGAGGTCGCGCGCCGCGCGCGGCTGGCGAAACGTCACGCTGATGTCGCGGCACTCGAGCAACGGCGCGAGCGCGGCCGCGTTCGAAGACGGAAAACTCGTGGTCATGCGATTTCCTCGATGCGGATGCAGGCGCTCGTATGTCCCTGCGCCACGCTCACGAAAGGCGGTTGCGCAGCCGCGCAGGCGGGCACCGCGTGCGTGCAGCGCGGGTGGAACCGGCAGCCCGGTGGCGGCGCGCCGAGATCGGGTGGCGCACCCGCAATGGGCTCGAGGCGCCCGGCGCGGCGCGCGTGCGCGGGCAGCGCATTGAGCAGCGCGCGAGTGTACGGATGCGAAGGGCGCGCAAAGAGTTCGACGGTCTCGGCGCGCTCGACGATACGGCCCGCGTACATCACGGCGACCTGATCACAGGTTTGCGCGACCACGCCCAGATCGTGCGTGACGAGGAGGACGGCCATGCCGGTTTCGTCGCGCAACTGCACCACGAGTTTGAGAATCTGGTCCTGAATCGTCACGTCGAGCGCCGTAGTGGGCTCGTCGGCGATCAGGAGTTTGGGGCGGCAGGCCAGCGCGATGGCGATCACCACGCGCTGTCGCATGCCGCCGCTCAGCGCGTGCGGGTAGTCGTGAATGCGCCGCTCGGGCGCGGTCACGCCCACAGATTTCAGCAGGTCGATGGCCTGTGCGCGCGCCTGGCGCGCGGTGAGCTTCCAGTGGCGGCGCAGGCCTTCCTCGATCTGCGCGCCCACGCGCATGGTGGGGTTGAGCGCCGTCATCGGATCCTGGAAGATCATCGCGATCTCGCGGCCGCGCACGTCGTCGAGCGTGCGCTCCGGGGCGCCCACCAGTTCGCGCCCGCCAAAGCGCAGCGACCCTTCCGTGCGCCGCGGCCGCGCGCCGCCGAAGAGCTGCACGAGCGAGCGGCACGTCACACTCTTGCCGCTGCCCGATTCGCCCACCAGGCCGAATATCTCGCCGGGCCGCACGCTGAAGCTCACGCCGTCCACGGCGGCGACCGTGCGCTGCGCGTCGCCGAAGCTCACGCGCAGGTCGCGCACCTCCAGCAGCGGTGGTTCGGTCATCGTGGTCTGGGGCGTCATCGCTTGGGCCTCAGCAGGTCGTCGAGCCCGTCGCCGATCAGCGTGAACGTCATGCCGATATAGACGATCGCAAGCCCGGGGAACACGGAAATCCACCAGCCGTCCTGAATGAAGGTGCGGCCTTCCGAAATCATGATGCCAAGCTCGGGCGTGGGCGGCTGGATGCCGAGTCCGAGAAAACCGAGTGACGTGACGGCGAGAATCGTCAGGACTACATCGGACATCATGAACACGATGGCGGGCGTAATCACGTTGGGCAGCACGTGGCGCAGCATGATGCGCGCGTGACTGTAGCCGAGCACGCGCACGGCCTGCGTGTATTCGAGGCGGCGCACGAGCAGCACCTCGCCGCGCACGATGCGCGCGAACGAGATCCACACCACGAGCGAGAACGCCAGGTACATGTTCCCCGTGCCAGGCCCGAGCGCGCCCACGATGCTGATGACGAGTACATAGAACGGAAACGCCCAGAGAATATCGACGAGCCGCATGATCACGCGATCGACCCAGCCGCCGAAGTAGCCCGATACGAGGCCGATCGCCGTGCCGATCACGAAGGGCAGCGCCACGCAAATCGCCACGACCACGAGATCTGTGCGCAGCGCCACCAGCACGCGCGCGAGGACGTCGCGACCAAGCTCGTCGGTACCGAGCAGACTGCCCGCGCCGGGCGCCTGCAGCGACTGGCCGAGATCGACGGCGAGCGGGTCATGCGCCACGAGCGAGGGACCGAACAGCGCCGCGAGCACGAGCACGGCCAGCATGGCTAGACCCACTTGCAAGCTGTGGCCGCGCGTGGCGCGCCGTGCCAACCGGAAGGTAGCGGCGAGCATCATGACAGGCTCACGCGCGGATCGATCAGCGAGTACGCGACGTCCGCCAGCAGATTGATGATGACCACCAGCACCGCGAACACGACGGTCAGGCCCTGCACCATCGGATAGTCGCGCGTACCGATCGAGGAAACGAGCAGCGAGCCCAGGCCCGGAATGCCGAACACGGTTTCGATCACGACGGTGCCGCCGATCACCCAGCTCGTGTGCACGGCGAGCACCGAGATCGTCGACATGAGCGAATTGCGGAACACGTGTTTCCAGAGCACGGTGGCGTTGCGCAGGCCTTTGGCGCGCGCCGTGTCGACGAAATCCGCGCCGAGCACGGCAATCACCGAACTGCGCAGCGACTTGATGGTGAGCGCCGCGGTGCCGAGCGCGATCACGATGGCGGGCAGCACGAGGTGCCAGAGGTGGCTCAGCCAGCCTTCGCCATAGCCCGATACGGGAAACAGCGGCCACTGGATCGAGAACAGCAGCACGAGCAGAATGCCGAGCCAGAAAGGCGGCATGGAGAGCGCGACCACGAACACGAGCTTCACGCCATGATCGAACGCACTGCCGCGCTTGAGCGCTGTGAGCATCGCGAGCGGCACGGTGAGCGCGAGCGCCATCAGCGTGCTCACGCTCACGAGTGCGAGCGTAGGCCCGAGCCGCGCGAGGATGAGAGGTGCGACGGCGCTGCGATAGGCAATCGACTGGCCGAAGCTGCCGCGCAGGAGATCCGCGAGAAACTGCAGATACTGCTGCCACAGCGGCCGGTCGAGGCCCAGTTGCGCGGTGAGGGAGGCAATGTCGGCCGCGGTGCCGCGGCTGCCCAGCATCAGCGTGGCGGGGTCGCCGGGCAGCGCGCGCAACAGCAGGAACGCGATCACCGTGATGCCAAGCAGCACCGGCACTAGCTGTATCACACGCGACACGCAGAATGCGACGAGTTTCATGAGGTTTCCCGCTGGAGTAACGACCGTGGCCGCATGCGGCGCATCAGTGCATCACAACATTCTTGAGCGAATAGTTCGAGGTCGGCAGCACCTCGAATCCCGTCACGTTGCGGCGGTATGCGTAGGGCTCGGTGGGCGTGTAGAGGAAGACGAACGGCGCGCCGTCGTGCACGCGCTGCTCGATCTCCTTGAACATCTTGCCGCGCGCCTCGCCGTCGGGCGTCACGCGCTCCTGCGCATAGAGTTCGTTCACGCGCTCGTCCTTCCATTGCGTATGAAACGCGTTCGCGCGCTCAGGATTGACCGCAGTGAAGCCCGTGAGCTGATCGGGGTCGATGGTGTCGCTCGTCGCATAGCTGAGCGACATTTCATAGTTGCCGGCCTTGGTCGTGCTGAACTGCGTGCTCGCCTCGATGGTCTGCAAGTCGACCTGTACGCCAATCTGTGCCAGCTCGGCCTGCAAGGCGCTCGCCACCTGGCGCGCCACGGTGTCGCCGCCGGGCACGAGCATCGAGGTCTTGAAGCCGTTGGCGAGATTGGCCTGCGCTAGCAGCGCCTTTGCCTTCGCGACATCGTGTGGCCAGGGCTGCAACTCCGCGTTGTTGTACGCCATCACCGGCAGCGACGATGTGGCCGCGCGCCCATTACCGCGCAGAATGCCCTTGATGATGCCGCTCTTGTCCACCGCGAGGTTGAGCGCCTCGCGTACGCGCGGGTCGCCGAACGGCGGCTTCGTCGTATTCAGTTGCACGAGGTCGATGCGGAACACGGGCGCGCTCTGGACGGCGATATTCGCGTCCCGCTTGAGACCGTCGACCTGGTTATACGGAATGCCGACGATGGCATCAAGCTCTCCCGCCTTCAGCTTCAGCACGCGCGCGTTGTCCTCGGGCACGATCTCGACGCTCGCGCCATCCACGGAGGGCTTGCCCTTTTCCCAGTAGTACGGGTTCTTCTCGAACACCTGGCGCTGGCCGCGCGCCCAGCTCTTGAGCACGAACGGCCCCGAACCAACGGGATGATCGAAAAACGCCTGACCTTGCTGCTCCACGAGCTTCTGCGGCAGGATCGAGGCGCTGAACATGGCGAGGTTGTTGAGCATCGGAGTGAAGGGCTTGTCGAGCTTCATCACCACCGTGTGGTCGTCCACGGCGCTGTAGCTCGTGATCGGCTTGAAGAAGCCGGCCCACGACGATTTTTCCCCGGCCGCGCGCTTGAGCGAATACACCACGTCGGCGGCCGTCACGGGCTGGCCGTCGGAAAAGCGCGCGTCGCTGCGCAGTTTGAAGCGGAATTCCTTGCCGTCGGGCGAGACGGTCCACGACTCGGCCACGCCGGGTTCGAGCCGCTTGCCGTCGCGGCTCGGGCGCACGAGCTGGTCGTAGATCAGCAGCTCGGTCCAGATGGATGGGTTGTCGCTCGAAGCAATGGGGTCGAGCGTAAGCGCGTCGGCGCGCACGCCGAGGCGCAGCGTCGCGGCGCTGCCGTCGTGCGCGTACAGCGACGACACGAGCGCGAATCCGGCAAGGCTCGACTTCAAGACGAGAGAAGTACGGTTCGTGACGGGCACAGGCCTCTCCATGAGTGGGTACGTATGGCCTGAGTGTCGAAGGGACAAATTTTGGCGTCAAATCACAAGATCACCCCAATGCATAACCTTGTGTTATATGTTGCGGGATCAACGAGAGGGGAATGCGCCATGCGCCTGCGCCATATCGAGGTGTTCCACGCGATCCGGCAGACCGGCTCGATCAGCCAGGCCGCGAAGCTGCTGGGCGTCACGCAGCCGGCCGCGAGCAAGGTGTTGCAGCACGCCGAACGCACGCTGGGCTTCAGGTTGTTCGAGCGCGTGAAGGGGCGCCTCTATCCCACCGTCGAGGCCGATATTCTTTACGTCGAAGTGGACCGGCTGCACCAGGGCCTCGACCAGCTCAAGGCGCTCGCCGTGAATCTGCGGCGCTATCCCGAAGGGCGGCTGCATGTGGGCTGCCTGCCCAGCATGGGACTTTCGATCCTGCCGCGTGTGATACGCGCGTTTCGCGAACGCTATCCTTCCGTGACCTGCGAGATCGAGACCAATCACCTCGACGCGCTGGTTTCAGGACTGCGCAGCCGTCAGCTCGATCTTGCGGTAATTTATGGCGAGGAGACCTTTCCGGATCTGCGTTCACAGCCGCTCGGCGAATGCGAGCTGGTGTATCTGGGGCCGCAGGCGGGCGGAGATCTCGCGCTGGAGTCGCTGTATGGCGAGGAACTGATCGGTATCGTGGCCAACGACAGCATCGGCCGCATCATCGCGGGGCGCTTCGCGCAGCTCGGCGTGAAGCCGAAGCCGCAGATCGAAGTGCAAACCTACTACGTGGCGTGCGCAATGGCGGCGGAGGGCTGTGGCGCGACGATCGTCGACGAACTCACGGCGCGCAGCATGCAGCGCGAAGGCCTGCACATCCGCCGGGTGCGACCGGCGATGACGGTGCCGCTTGCGGTGCTCACGCACGAGCGCAACGTGATACGCGGCTTCTATGACGGCTTTACGGCACTCTTGAAGGAAGCAGTGGGCCGCCCCCATTCCCATGCGAAATGAGTGCGCTGCCGCTCTCAGCGTGCGCTGCGGTTGCGCAGAGGCATGGAGATCCAAAAATGGCAGCGCCCCGGCATGGCGCGCCGCAGCCGCCATGCAAGAGCAGCCGTGAAACCTGGGAACCCGTGAACGTCAGGTTTTTGCCGCCAGCAGATGCGAGACCTGCAGATCGAGGCCTTTCCCGATCAGCACGAAGACGATGGCGCCGGCTGCACATACGAGTCCGGCGATTGCCCACGGCGAGAGCCGGT
This sequence comes from Paraburkholderia sp. J76, assembly GCF_905220295.1. Lineage (NCBI taxonomy): Bacteria > Pseudomonadati > Pseudomonadota > Betaproteobacteria > Burkholderiales > Burkholderiaceae > Paraburkholderia > Paraburkholderia sp. J76. The sequence continues at coordinate 697,607 of NZ_CAJMZJ010000001.1, read as the reverse complement.
AGAACCAGTCGAAGCGGCTCGTTCGCGCCGCATCGACGATGAGCCCGGAATCCTCCGAAGGAGTCAGTTTCGCGAGGCGCTCATTGAGAGAGCGGATGATAGCGGCACGCTGGGAGGCGCCTTCACGCGCATACCGGCCCTGGAAGCCCAGGCCGAGAACCGTGGCATAGCACTCGAGCAGTTCCACGTTGGGCGGCGTTTCACGCATGCGCACGGCGAGGCGGCTGTACACCTGTTCTCCCGCATCGTGTTCGCCGTAGCGCTCCACCTGCAACGGTGTCGCTTCCCACAGTTGACGGCTTTCCAGCGGCAGATGGGCGAGCACCATTTCGTCGAGCAGGCCACATTGCATGTAGAGTGCGTCACGTGCGACGTCAACAGGTACCTTGCGCGCATCCACGGCCGCGGCAAAGTCGTCGGTCAGCTTGCGACACTGTGCCCGCAGGTCCTCGACGTCGTTCGTCGCGGCGCCCTGCGCCAGTTGCGAGGTTTCGAGCGCAGTATTACGAAGCAGGGCGGAAAGCGGAAGCGGGCTGCTCGTTGTCATTTGTCGCCCGCCGACGTCAGTACAGCGTAGAGCTCCAGCGATGCTTCAGGAATCGCTCCCGGCAGATAGATCTGGCACGTACGCGCAGCGAGCATCCTTGCAAACACCGGATCCTTCGAGTCGAGCGCAAAGTACTGATTCTCAAGCCGTACGGGAATAGCAGCGGGAACGCGTTGTACCGGGCGAAGCGGCACGCCGGGGAGCGCGGAGTTGACGATATGGGCCACATCGTCCGGTGCGCCAATCTTGCACAGTCGCGGAATCCGATCGACCAGATCGAAAGCCGGCATTGCCGCATTGACCGACAGGTACCAGTCGGCGCCTTCGAGCAGACGATCGTCGTGGAACTGTCCGCTCCAGTACGTCGGGCCTTTCTTCAGCAGCCCGATTGGCACGACGCGCGACGGAATGACGGCGTTAAGCAGATCTCGAATCAGGTCCTCGAGTTTCGAGAAGACCTCGTCCTGGCGGTCATGCTCGTACGCTGGAATCTCGGCAAGATTGACCCTCGTCGAGAAGGTCATCAGCGCGCCAGTGAGCCGCGCGAGATTCTGATAGAGCCGCTCGGGCGGCTGGTACGGGTGGCTCGCGAGAAAGCGCAACTCAGGCCATTGCGTATTCAGGCAATTGAGGAGCCAGTAAAGCGAGACGTCCGCCACGCCAAACTCGGCAACGTTATCGATGCGCTCGCTGCGGCGCGCGGCCAGTGCAATGCTTTTGGCCTCGAGGATGTCGGCGATGCGGGAAACCCGTTCCTCGTGGCGCGGATGACCGGAGAGCGCGAGGCAGGGCGGCACCCAGTTATGATCGACCTCGAATACGCCACGCTGACCGCGAACAAGCCGGAAGATCGGACAGACCAGATAGTCCGCGTGAGATTCGAAATCGAAGAGCAACTGGAGCGCGTGGCGCTCGACAGCAAGTTCTGCGTCCGTCGTGCCGTGCAGGTCAGGCACCTGCGCGTATTCGCGGTAATAGCGGCGCGGGCGCGAGGCCGTTTCCCCTTCAACGCGGCAGTTGTTGCCGACCGCGTCGAGCAATGGGAGGCCGACGTACACAATCACGCTCTGAACGTCTGGCCCAACGTCGCGTCCGAGATCGCGGGCCGGCGGTAGCACGTCAGCAATCGACGTGTCGATGGGCGTGCCATCGGAGAAGCGCATCTTGAGGGCGGTGAGCTTTGCGCGCCCGTTGACCAATAGCTCCTCGTCCACGCCAACGTTCAGTACACCCCACGGTTCGGCGACGGCGAGCGGGGCGAACTGTTGCTGGGTAAATTCCCACCAGCGCCCCAACTGCTGGAAGTGATGCGGCGAGAGTACAAGGCCCTCTTGCCAGAGCGGTTTGAATGTCCGCATATTCTTACCAATGCAATGAAGTTTTACAGAACATCAGGTGGCGGATTTTAAACACACGCGCTTGCATGTCGTCCAGCGATTAATGTTACACGCATACATATCGAGAATGAAGAAGATCCTTATCAAGCGCGTTTCGGCTGACGACATATCTCAAAATAATCGAATGCGCAGGCATTGCAATCACACATCCACTGATGCGTATTGGGTTTTCTATGAAAATTATGATATGAGTCAACAAGGTATGGCCTTGTCGTCGAACTGATACCGCTGCTTTCATGTAATCGCGCTTTTTGCACAGCGTCGGAAGAAAAGTCAATCAGAGAACTCCGTATTTGATAATAAATAAAGATATCTGAGATTAAGTCCGAGTGCCTTCAAACCCAATTACGACAAATCCCCTTTGACGAACTGAGAAATAAGGGTTCTAATGCAACCCGGATATAGCGAGTGAACAATCTTGCCTGCCTGAGATGAATTATCTGGAGCATGTAGGAATCCTAATGGCACGCAGTACCTGATAGCCGGGGATGGTCAGGCACCTGCTGCGCCTGCCGGACGGGCACCAGCCACGGTGGGTTTGAGCGACCACTTATGGGAATCTGAAGGATTCGTCATTGTCGGCAAGTCTGCGCGATGAACTGTCGCAGATCGCGACCGCTGCAATGCGTCCGGAAGGTCATGCCTGAGAGAAAGGCTAAACAGGCCTTCACCGCATCCAGAATCTCTCTGGCCGTAAAGCGGCCGACAGGACATCACATGCCACAGAACGAATCCCAGCAGGCCGGCGCGCGCGGAAGCGTCGTGCTGCATGTTCCCGAAGCAGAGCAGAGCAGCGTCTATCAGGCGTTGTGCGAAAGGATCAACCTTGAACCGGTCCGCGAGGCGCGGCCGCTCGAAGCATTCCAGAACAGCGACCTGCTTTCGGAGTCGTCGGCAAGCGAGCGTATTGCGCGTGCCATGAGCGCGTTCCTTGAACTGGTGGGCATGGGCGACAAGCCCGTTGAGCGACTGGACAAGTCACTCCTCGATTTCCATATCGGCCAGCTTGACGAGCAGATCAGCCGGCAGCTCGACGCGGTGATGCATCATCCTGAGTTTCAGGCGCTCGAGTCGCGCTGGCGCGGCGTGAAGTTCAACATCGATCGCATCGATTTCCGCCGCAATGTGCGCGTCGAAATGCTCGATCTGTCGAAGGAAGACCTGCTGCGCGATTTCGAGGACTGCGCCGAAATCATCCAGAGTGGTCTCTACCGTCACACCTATATCGACGAGTACGACACGCCAGGCGGCCAGCCGATCAGTGCGATGATCGCCGACTACGAGTTCACGAACTCGCCGCAGGATATTGCGCTCCTTCGCAACATCTCGAAGGTGGTGGCAGCCGCGCACATGCCGTTCATCGGTTCGGTTGGTCCGAAGTTCTTTGGCAAGCAGACCATGGAAGAAGTGGCCGCCATCCAGGACATCGGCAACTACTTCGATCGCGCCGAGTACATCAAGTGGAAGAGCTTCCGCGATACCGATGACGCGCGCTACATCGGCCTGACGATGCCCCGCGTGCTCGGCCGTCTGCCGTATGGCCCCGACACGACGCCGGTTCTCAGCTTCAACTACCAGGAAGACGTCAAGGGCCTGGACCACGAAAAGTATCTGTGGGTCAACGCTGCGTTTGTCTTCTCCGCAAACATGGCCCGAAGCTTCATGAATAACGGCTGGTGTGTCCAGGTGCGTGGCCCGCAGGCGGGTGGCAAGGTCGAAGACCTGCCGGTCCACCTGTACGATCTTGGCACTGGCGTGCAGCCCAAGATCCCGACCGAAGTCCTGATTCCGGAGACGCGCGAGTTCGAGTTCGCCAATCTCGGCTTCATCCCGCTGTCGTTCTACAAGAACCACGACTTCGCGTGCTTCTTCTCTGCCAATTCGGCCCAGAAGCCCGCGCTGTACGAGACCAGGGAGGCCATGGCCAACAGCCGCATCAACGCGCGTCTGCCGTACATCTTCCTGGTTTCGCGCATCGCACACTACCTGAAGCTCATCCAGCGCGAGAACATCGGCACGACCAAGGACCGGCGCGTGCTCGAGCTTGAACTCAACAACTGGATCAAGGGTCTCGTGACCGAGATGAAAGACCCTGGCGACGAGTTGCAGGCTTCGCACCCGTTGCGCGATGCCAAGGTCACAGTCGAGGATATAGAGGACAACCCGGGCTTCTTCCGCGTCAAGCTCTTCATCATCCCGCACTTCCAGATCGAGGGTATGGACATCGGCTTGTCGCTGGTGTCGCAGATGCCCAAGGCCAAGAACTAAAGATCGGTTGCCGGCGGACGTTCCCGCGCGCCGGCGTCGCCTAGTCAATTGCCAGCTACGGCGCACCGGCGGAAATATCGTCCGGTGCGCTGGGCGGCGGGTTTCCCCGGGAGGGTTGAAGGTGGGTGTCAACGAAGCGATTGGAGCCCTGAGAAGGGACGGCCTGCAGGCCTATCATGTTGATATTCCCGGCAGCAAGAGCGCGCCGGGTTTCGACGTCGTGGATTTTGACGGCGTCGAGGAGGCGGGCGTGCCTACCCGCTTCCGGATCAAGCTAACCCACAGGACTGCGGATCTGCCTGTGGAAGATATCCTGACGAAGACCGCTGTCTTTCCGATCCGGCCGCGGACCCTGGCGGGGGTGGCGCTACCCGCGGGTCCCGGCAAGCAGATTCAAGGTGTCATCACAGGCTTCAACCAGCTTTCCAGCAGCAGGGACGAGACAACCTACGAGGTCATCCTCGAATCGCGTATTGCGCTGCTGAGGAACGTCAAACGCTGCCGCATTTTCCTGGGGCAAACGGACCCTGAAATTGCCGAAACGATACTTCGCGAGCACGGTCTCGGCGCGGGTACAAGCGACTTCGAATTTACGCTTCGCCGCGAGTACCCGAAGCGTGACTTTGTGATGCAATGGAACGAGACGGACCTCGGGTTCATCACCCGTCTCGCGCGCCGGTCTGGCATCTGGTTCGTGATCCGTCAGGGCGAATACGGGGAAGTGACGCACTTCGGTGATGACTTCACGCACTACGAGCGCAGCGAGGCCTTCGTCGCACCTTTCAGGCCGGCCTCGGGTCTCGAAAGCACAGGCGCAGAGTCGGTTGAAGAATTCGAAACCCGGACGAAGACGATTGCACAGGCCGTGACCGTACGGCATTACAACCATCGCCAGGCACCTCAACCTATTGATGGGGAAGCCAACGCTGCACCCGATGACAAGACGACCTGGGGCACGCCCGATGTCTGGGCTGCGGGACATCTGAGCGATGATCAGGCTGAGTGGGAAGCCCAACTGCGGCACGAAGCGCTGCTGTGCGAAAAGATTGTCTATACGGGCACGGGCAACGTGTTGTGTGTCGCGCCTGGTCGTGTTTTCAGGTTCACCAATCGAGCGTTGCCGGACGCCGAGTATGGGCAGTTGGTCACGCGCGTTGAACACAGCGGATCGCGAAAGAAGCCATATCGCAACACCTATACCGCGATTCCGTCACACCTGATTTACCGTATGGCCTTGCTGGAGGGCACGTGGCCCAAAATCCACGGAACCGTCAGCGGACGCATCACGTCGCCGGACCGCTACAAGTACGCCTACGTCAACAAGGACGGCCATGTGATGGTCGCGTTCGACTTCGACCGCGATGAGCGCACGCCGGGGTTGACGAGCTGTTGGATGCGGGTCGCGAAGCCCTTTGCCGGCGCTAAAAATACCGGCCTGCATTTCCCGAATCTTGACGGGGCGGGCGTCGAGGTCGCCTTCGAAAACGGCAATCCTGATTTCCCGTATGTCGCGCACATCATGCACGACAGCTTGAACCCCGACGTCATCACGAGCGACGATCGCTGGATGACTCGCAACGTCATTCATACGCAGTCGAATAATACCCTTCAGATGGAGGATTTTGAGGGGGAGGAGCACGTCAAGCTTGCGACCGAAGGCGGCGGCAAGGCCCAACTGAATCTTGGGAATATGGTTGACTCCGGTCGCGAAAAGCGCGGCAGCGGTGCTGAGTTTCGGACTGACGATCATGCAGCCATTCGTGGTGGTAAGGGCGTACTGATCTCCGGTGATGAGCAAACGCGTGCGAACGGACATCAGCTTGATAACCGCGAAGCCATGAAGCAGCTACAAGCGGCTCTTGATGACGCAACCACACTCCGCGCGATTGCCGAAGCGGCGCAGGCCGAGCTCGTAGACGTCAAGTCTCAGCAGGCACGACTCGAAAATGCCTACAAGGAGTTGAAACAGTCAATCATCATGCTGTCCGCCCCGCATGGGATTGTTGGCGCAACACCGGAAGACATTCAATTCTCGAGCGGCCGTCATCTCACTTCAACCGCCGGCGGAAATGCCGAATTTAGCATTGCGAAGAAGTTCATCATCGGTGCGGGTGAAGTCGTTTCGGTCGTTGCGCAGAAAATTGGCATTTTGCTGTTTGCTATCAAGGGCAAGATCCAGATCCAAGCGCAAGGTGGGCCCATCGAGATGACTGCAAGCGGTGACGTGATCATCAAGGGAAAACGAGTCATTCTCGCCGGTCAAGATCAGGTGCTGATGTCTAGCGGTGGGGGCGCTTACTACAAGGTAGCCGGCAGTGTGCCGGAAGTCGGCGGCACCAGCAACTTGACAGTCAAGACCCCCTCCATTTCAAAAGCAGGCGCAGCGAGTGTTTCAAGCGCGATGCCGAGCTTTCAGCAAGGCAGCTTTGCACGAAAGTTCTTCCTCCATCCCGAAGGCAATCCCAATACGCCGATTTCTGGACAGCGCTTTCGTCTCCATTTCCCTGATGGTACGACAACTGAAGGTGTCACCGATGACAAGGGCATGAGCCAGCTTTTCGATCGCAATGACATCGAGAATCTTCGAATTGAGCCACTTGGAGCCAGCCATGAGTGACACTAATACAGCAAATAGCACGTTGCGGAACTCGAAGCAAGGTCAGCAGGCAATGCCTATGCCGGCTGGCAGCGGTGCAATGCTCACCTGTAAGGTACCGGTTAAGCCGCCAATGCCGTGTACGGTTATCGCGATTCACGGCGTTAACGATGACGGTCAGTTCTTCCCGGTCGTGGACGAATTCATCTGTAAAGGGTTGAACGCCCGTCTTGGACGAGACGATCTCTACGCGCACGAGTGGGCTCCGTGGAAGCCACTATCCGAGTCATCATTACCTGAGCTCGATGCTTCAACACAGCATCCCACAGTTGCCCGCGAGCAGGGCATGACTATCTGCAGGGAAGGACGTTCGCCCGTTATTCCGTTTCATTGGGGTTACCGCCCCGTGGACGTTGATAACTACAGGAAGGAGCAACAGCGCTATGCCAGCGACCTAAAGGCCGGCTACCATGATCCGAACCTTCCGTATAACGCGTATTTTCTCGGCCCAAATCCGTCGACCGATCAGTATGGTGACAATCTCGGCAACTGGCTAAATGCGGCTAAGGCTAAAGACGGTGGGCCATTCCCCAATGCGACGACGAATCTGGTTGATATGTGGGGTCCGGGTCCAAGCGGTGCCATCTACGGAGCCGGCGCACTAAAGCAACGCGATCCTGCGGCTCGACTGCATGATAATCCACACCGGATTTATTACGTTCACGCAGCGCGACGCTTGGCGGATCTTATTCTTCTGATTCGAACTGACAAGAGCACCGCATCCGATACGATTAATATTATTGCTCATAGCCAGGGCACTGAAATATCGATGTTGGCAAATTTCATGGTGATGGACGCGGGCGTGCGCCCTGTGGATTGTCTGATCATGTGCAATTCACCATACGGGCTCTATCCCACCGAAGCCGAGTTGGGGATGCCTGGATTGCATCAGAGCACCGAAGCACGAAAGAACACGCTGGCTAATTTCACCAGGCTAATGCACACGCAGCCACCACCGAAACCGCTGGGTCCCGCAGATATCGTAAAAAAGGGCATTGCTTCAGCAGATGCGTGGTCCAAGCCTGAGAATTCTCGTAGTAGTACGGGCTGCGTCTACAACTACTTTTGCCCGCAGGACACTGTCGTGTCGTTACCTAATATTCAAGGGATTGGGTGGCAGGGTGTAGACCAAGAAACGTTCGACACGCTCGGTCCAAGTTTCTACCAGCGCGTATTCTCAGATGGCCATGTTGTCGGCACTGGCGATGAAGAGTTTGTTCTAGGCGGGAAAAGCAAAGCTCGATTAGCCTTGGAGGCCACTACCGGTTTGCCGGGTATGCTAATGAGCCCGATTGGCAAAACTCCTCTCGCGGGTATCATCGATCACGCGGGTGAAAAGCGAAAGATTAACGGGCCCAAGCTACCTGAAACGTATACTTTTCACACGCTCAGAGATGGTAAGGATACTGGCGACAAGCTTGGCGAGCATTTGGCAGGAACTGCATTAGCGGATGGCGCGAGGAAAGATGTGCTGCGACTAGTTGATGTTGCAACCGGGGCGGAAACAGAAGCGCCTGGGCCAGGCGCGTCAGCAATCGGGATGTATGGTGGTCAACTTTACGATCTGAATGCGGCGAAGACTCAGTTGCTGGCAGCAAGATATCCTTATGCTAACCTCGTTCGTACGGCCTGGCGTCTATCCCGGTCGGCAAATGTTTCATCGTCGAGTCAGCTTATAGTACTGCGATCTGAATCGAACGATGAGGCTTTGAATCGTCTTGCTCAAATGCCTGCCGAATGGAGTCAGCATTCCGCTATTACGTTGAGTGCCGAAACAGTTCAGAAGTGCATGGCCTACGATTTGGCGATTGGTCTATCGGTTGCATTTGACAATGAAACTATGTGGTGGAAATTGATTCATCGTGCCGATTGGCGAAGCAAAAGTAACGAGGACCTCGGTGCGAGGAAGTATTTCACGGATGGAATCCTGCCGGACGCAATAAAGCCGCAGATGAATAAGCCTTCGCTACCATCTGGCGTTGAAAGCCACGTCGCCCCTTCAGGAGGTTTTAAGACGGCTAAGGCATTGCTGACAATGGCGCCTCTCTCCGCGCTCGCACCAGTTGCCGTGCTCGCTGCGTCAAGATCGCCTGTGGATCCCATGAGGCCCTGGTCTCTACCGGAACCTGACCTGAAGACTTGATATGAATACAACGCTTCCCTTGTCGGTGTGGTGGCTAGTTCCGCTGTGGGGTGTAGTCGCCGTCGTTGCTGCTTTGCTCTGGCGCGCGAAGCATCGGGTTAAGCCATTGTGGCTACGTGGTTTGTTCGGGGCTTCGATCATTTGCGCGATTCCTCTACTTCCCACGCTCGCCGCGCAACAGTTAAAGACGCCCCCTACGCAAGTGGTGTACCGATTCGACGACCATCGATGGCTGGAACTGACCGGCTGGAAGTGCGAAGGTGCGCTCACCTACGTGGACTCGAAGCAAAATATTCGGACCATCGCGTCACCGCAGTTCTATCGGATTGTGCTGTTCCCCTATATTCACCCGTCCGAGCGATATATCGCAATCCCATTCGCAGACATGAGTGCAATTATGGTTTCCCGGGACGGTGGTCGAACGTTTCGACCTGATGCAAGAGTATGGGTTGGACTCCACAACCGATATGGTGACTCGGACCCAACAGCGAGCGACGTACGCCAATTCGTCGTCGTCGACGACCGAGGTTACATTGAAACAAAGAATGGACGCGTGCTTCAAAGCTCGCTGCCGATTGGTCAACATTGGGGCCAGTGGTTTATCGACTATCCGCTGACGGAGAGCGACAAGAATCTGACTCTTTACGATGATCCAGGATTCCAAGATATGAAAAATACTGTGCCAAAGGTGAATAACTACAGTGGGTGGTCGCGCATGACGTGTGATCCGGATGTCGGGCTTGAGCCATAGAAAATCAGTTCGGCGGGTGTCCGTGGCCTGATTCCGAGGCGTACTCGGTTGGCTCTCCTGTTTTTTTGGGGCTGGCACCTATATTCAGGGTAATTTGACGTCGCAATAAATTTCGAAACACCGAGCACCTAGCTATGTTCCATAGAAACTCTTGCGCCAAGGGCGCGGTCCGAGTATGAAGTTTTTTCCAGGATTGGTAATAGGCGGAGCAGTTGGGCTCGTGATCGCTGGTGTTGTTTCGCTGGTTCAAGCTAATCAAGCCGGGCCGTTTGGCGGTCTTGCATGGATTCTGGGTGGGTTCTTATATCCGCTTGTTGTTGGTGGCACCGTCGGAGGGCTCATTGGAGGATGTGTTTCCTCCCTTTTTCTGCAGGAGATGGATGAAGGGAATCGCAAGTCAGTCGGCTCAACGGATGGGCAGAAAATCCCTGATGTATCACATTTGGTTCCAGGAAGAAGCGTCCGCACGGGCGGACGCATTGTTACCTTTGATAGCATTGCTGCTCGTCAATCGACTGTAACGAATAACCTTGTCGATCTTGACGAGTCGAAATAGAAAGCGATTTGAATATGGTTCGTACACCTCGCGACAAATCCACACAAGGCGGTGAGCGAAAGCGTGGGTTCTGGTTGGCCGCTGGCGTTGCTGTTGCTCAGGTCATCATTCTTGGCTGCGCCTTGGCCTTTTGGTCATGGCGGGCTGATTCGGAATTTTACTGGGGTTTTCTCCTGGTCAAGCCTCCACTACAAGGTGTGTCTTGCTTCGTTGTTGTCGCCCCGATTCTGTTCTTCTCGTGGAAGTTAAAGCGATCTTCGGTTCCCATGCGTGATGCATTCGCAGTCACGCAGGTCGTCTTCTGGGGCTTAGCTCTGTTGACTGTTCCGCTAGGATTTTTCATGTCGCTTACGGATGCTCTCGCGGTTGTTGGACACTAACGGTGTAAGCACGAGCTTTTCAGCTTCCCGAGAATCAGAGTCTTTAAGCATGGCGAATTGGCGGGCCTGTGTTCGTTCGGTTTGTGGGGGTGTGATCTGCAATGAGGCACGTGGTTCGATTGTCAATTCACGGAGCAAAAACATGAGGCGCTTGTTGGCTGCCCTCGTGGGCGCGCTCGCCGGATCTGGCGTCGCGATTTTGTTCGCGATGCTGATGGCCGAATCTGATGGTGGCAGTGTGGCGTTGGTTATTCTTGTACCAATAGGCGTCGCAGGTTCCGCGGGCATTGGTGCACTGATTGGTGCGCTTCTTGCGCGAAAATTTTAGGCATGTCGAACAAAAATCTCGACTGTTGAGGTGTAGTTCAATTTAGAGACATCATGAAAGTACTTCTAGGAGCGCTCTTCGGATGCATTATTGCGGTTTTGATCGTCACCGCCGTGCTGGTTTGTGGTTCCGATGAAGGACCCTATCGATCTATCGGATCGGCATATGCGTCCATTTTTTTTATTCCTCCGGCGGCGCTCGTTGGCGCGACCATTGGAGGATTATTTGCTTACAAGCGGCTTTAATTTTCGAACATGAAGAAAGCACCTGTCCGGTACAACGACGTTTCAACTCACGACGGGCAAGACAATGGTCGAGTGGTTACGGCTTCGTCGACGCTCATCATCGACAACCGCGCTGCTGCACTTGATGGCGACTTCGTAGACTGTCCGAAGCACGGAAGAGTGCAACTCGTCGGTGGAAATGACGGTTACGTTGAGAATGGACGCTACCTGATTGTTCATCGGTGCAAGACCACGTGCGGCGCCGAGGTGCTCGCAAGTACTGACGAATTTGAGATCTAGCTCATGGGATGGCCAATTCCGCGTATTCCTGTCGTCCGCGAAGCAAAAGCGCCCTCGGTCTGGCTGATTGCCGGTTTGTGCGTCGTATGCTATTTCGTCGCCGCCATACTGACCCTGCTCCTGTGGCCGTCGGCGAGCGGTACCGCCCGGAATCCGCGATTTTGGGCATGCATTGCAGGGGCACCTACCGTAGCAGTAATTTTGCTGGTGATGACCATCTTTCACTGGCATTGGATGGACGTACTTTACAGGACGTTCTGGAATGTGCTGGCTCGTGCCATCGATCTCGCCTGGCGCCGCTGGGCAAGACTGAATGTGGCGATTACCGCTTTCTCAACGCTGGCGCCTGAGAGTGAACTGGCCGAAAAAATTGCCGGTCTCGCTGGCAATGCTCCGCAGAACAAGACGGAAGTGCGAACGCTCCAGGGTTTTGAAGCGGATCTGCACACTAGCCGAACCGAAATCGTTCTTGCACGGCTGCTTGATGACCTGAAACCAACGTTAGATCAGTTGGGATCACGGCAAATTCTGCGCGTTGTCGTCTGGGCCGGGAAATGTGACGAGCCGAGCGGCCTTGGCGACGCGCTTGCCAGACGCTGGCGTTCAACTTCGATCTTGCCGCACGCACAGGTGGAAGTGGTGTCCGAAGTATCGTGGTCCAGTGTTGAGCGTTACGTTCGGCAGGGCGGTGCGCTGCTGCTGCTTTGTGCGCAACTCCACGACGCCGGTGAAGAGGCACCGCAATACACCGAAATCGCAGTTGGACTTCTCTTCGAGCCTGTTACGTCGGCTCGCAGGCCAGGCATATCGCCAGTGCGTCTGTTCCGTTCAATGCCAACCGCGATTGAATCGCTTGGGGCAGACCTGCGCCAGTTTGGCGGCGCTGGGGCGATTGAACTCGCGAAATTTCGTATGGGTTGGAGCTGTGGACTTGGCAAGCCGGAAAAGTACGCGCTGGCGCAAGCTATCACGGACTGCGGATTAGCCCTCAAGGGTGGGGCAAATGGACTCATTTCTCTCGACGACTGCATCGGTCCGGTAGGTCCGTTCAGTCCATGGATTTCGCTGGCGCTGGTCACCGAACTTGCGGGGTATGGACAGGGAGCACAACTTCTTGCGCTTCAGGAGGGGAATACGCTGCGTCTTGCGGCTGCAGCACTTACAGAATCATCTGTGCCGTTGGAAGCACCGGGGGAGGCTAGTCGCAATCTCGGCGCGGGAGCCGTATTAGTATGCCTCTCGCTTTGGATTGCGTTGTTGCTCGCAGTACTTGTTCGACCAGCGAATACGTTTGTCTGGATTCTTGGCGGAATTGGTGTAGCGATCCTGCTTGCCATTCTGTTGTTGTTTATTCATCCATGGATCGTGCAGACAAGAGTCGAGCGCGATATCAAAGACGCAGGCGGTCACCTGCCCAACGACGCCATCGAAGCATGAAGATATTGTTGATCTCCAGAGAACATATTAGCGACAGCGTATTCGCAACGTCGTTTGCATTGAGGCAGGTGATGCGATGAGTAAAACTCAACAGAAGGATCTATCTCTCCGAGTGCTGGTTGGGTTCGTCGCCGCTCTGATCTTGACGGCTTTCTTGTTCTGGATCGCCGGGAAGCAATTCGGCTGGAATGACAACCAGTTGCTGATCGTTGAACTTGGCTTTCTGTGCATTCTATTGCTCGCAGTTGTCTGCTATCTCATCGCGAAGCGACTCACCGGGGATACGGTTGACCCGTCGATTGGCGGAGTGTCGGGCGGTCCAATTGGCAAGCAGGATAACGGCGGAGAGCTAACGCCTCAGCCTATGACGCTTACTGACCTTGCCCAACGCTTGCGTCTGAAGCACGGCTTCTTCTGGCGTTATCGTGAATCGTGGCTGCTGCTTGTCGGCCCAGCCCGGTCTGTCGCCGCGCATATTCCGCACCTTGCGACTCAGGATTGGCACGTCGAGGGTGACACGGTTCTACTGCATTGCCCGGTGACTGCGGGTGGTCAGCCGGATGGTGATTGGCTCAAACAACTGGCCAAGCTGCGTTGGCGTCGGCCGGTTGATGGCGTCGTGCTGTTCAGTGATGCGATAAGCGACATGCCTTCTGCGCAACGATCCGTGCTCGCTGGAAGATCACTGCTTTCTCAGATAGCGCTGGGGCTTCATTGGTCTGCACCGGTGCACATTGTCACGGACAGTGGAATGACGGCTCCGTCACGAGGCGCAGATACCGTGGTTGGCTGCTCGCTGCCTCGCCGAGAGGAGGAAGCCACAACGTTAGATGCGCTCACGACGCTTGGCAAACGCCTTGCCGTGTCGGGGACAAAAGCCCTTTGCGAGAACAACCGGAACCGATATTTTGCAGAGCTTTCTCGGCAATTGGAGACGTGGGCGGCACCTCTCGCACGATTTGCTGCGGGCCTCGCTTCAACACATCGATTGCCACTCGAAGTTAGGGGGACGTGGTTCGTACCAGCGGAACCTGTACACAAAGCGACGCCGTCCTATGACGCACCTCCATCGCCGCTGTGGCAGCACGTCGGGGCATCAAGCCGACGCGCGACGGGACGCCGGATTGGCCTTCATCCGAGTACAGTCGGCGCCGTGGCCGTTGGGGTTTTCGCTGCCCTCTGGATCGTGGGAATGTTCCTCTCTGGTACATCGAACACGCATGAGCTGCTGTTCGCAAATCAGCTCACGCAACATCTATCGCAGGCGCAAGATGACCGCTCCGGGTTACACGCGTTGCTCGATATCCAGCAAGACATCGAGCGCTTCGAATACCGCGCATCGTCAGGCGCACCGTGGTACTCGCGCTTCGGCCTGAACCGCGATAAATCGATTCTGGCCGGGCTATGGCACGCCTATACCCCCGCGAGTCGTCGTCTGCTTGTCTCACCCACGCAACAGGGACTCGAATCGTCGCTCACAACGGTGGCCGCAATGCGCACTGACGTCTCTGACGAGACCACGAGCCAGCAGGCACTGGCCGGACACAAGACACTGCGCACTTACCTGATGCTTGCTGAACCGAAACGGGCCGACGCAAAGGCGATGGTGCCCGAGCTCACGTGGAACTGGATTACCAACGCCAACCTGACCGTTGGCGAGCGGCAGGACCTGGCTCACCAGTTCTTCCCGTTTTTCGCGCAACATCTCGCGTCGCATCCGGAGTGGGCGATCCAGCCGCGTACGGATCTCGTGAATAACACACGACAGGTGCTCCTCGCCCTGATCGGGACAAGCAACTCGACGGATACGATTTATCACTCGATCCTGGACGAGGCCACCGGCAAGTACGGAGATCAGTCGCTTGCTACGCTGCTGGCCGGAAGCGATGCGCGCGGACTGTTCCGCACCGGCGCCACGGTGCCAGGCGTCTATACGCGGCAGGCGTGGGACGGGCAGATCGCGCAGGCGATTGACGAAGCGGCGCAACGCCAGAACGTGACGGCCGACTGGGTGCTGAACGCATCGGCGACGGCCCAGCCGCCGCAGTCGGTCGATGCGCTTCGCAAGGCGCTCCGGGACATGTACTTCGACGAATACGCCCGGCAGTGGCAGGCTTTCGCCAACTCGATTCAGTGGGTGAGCGCTCCCACGTTGCCCGGCGATCGCCGAACAGCTACGTCTCTTCGCGGATTCCCGTCAGTCGCCCATGATCGCGTTGATGAAGGCGCTCGAGTATCAGGGCCGTGCCGGGGAGAACATCACATCGCTCTCCGACACGCTCGTCGCGAAGGCCCAGAATCTGATCGGCAACCATTCGTACGCCGGTGCCATAGAAGGCGCCGCACAGGCCGTCATTCCGGCGGCGCCGCTCGACGCGTCTTTTGGTCCTGTCCTGCGTCTCGTGAGCGCCGCCCAGCCACAGGGCAAGGCTGATTCGAACATCGGCCTGCAACGCTACCTTGACGCCATTACGACGTTGCGCCTGAAGATCGAGGCCATGACCAACAGCGGAAGCATGGACGACCAGGCCCGGCAGGTCGCGCAGGCGCAGTTCCAGGGCAAGAGTTCCGAGCTATCCGATACCCGGACTTACGCAAGCCTCGTCGCAGCGAGCCTCGGGGAGCAGTGGTCCGGGCTCGGGGATTCGCTTTTCCTGCGTCCCGTTGACCAGGCCATGCAGGCGGTCATGCAGCCGGCGCAGGCGAGCCTGAACGATGCCTGGCGACAGACCATCGTCGAGCCATGGGCGCGCGCATTCCAGGGACGCTATCCGTTCGCCTCGAGCGACGACGACGCGTCCTTCCCGGAGCTCGTTCGTTTCCTGCGCGACCAGACGGGCCTTGTACCGGCGTTCATCAATCAGCAGCTCGCCGGCGCGCTCGAACTCCATGGCGATCGCTGGGTACCGGGGAGTGCCGGCGCCGGATTGCGCTTCGATCCGGCATTCCTGAAGGCGATCAATGTCTTGCAGGGCATCGCGTCGCACATGCTTGCATCCGGCGCCGCCCAATACCGCTTCGACCTGATGCCGCAACCGAGCGCCGATGTCACGGAAACGCAGCTCACTGTAGACGGACAGACGCTGAAGTACCTGAACTCGGCCGATCGCTGGCAGCCGTTCGTCTGGCCGGGTAACGATCTGCTCGTAACCGGCACGCGCCTTGAGTGGCAAACCGTGCAGTCCGGCCTGAACAAGGGCTTCGAGAAACAGGGGCGTTGGGCATTCGTGCGCATGCTGGCATCGGCCAATGTCGAACCGCTCTCGGATACGCGATTCAAGCTGACGTGGATCGCCTCGCCGGGTCCTGTGCCAGCCACCGCGGCCGCCGCCGCGGTGGCGTCGACGCCGGCCTCGGCCGCGGCGCCGACGATGGCGAGTGACCCCACGACGCTGACGGTGAAGGCGCCTGAAGCTGCGGTGCCGAAAAACGTTACCCACCCGCTCACGTATGTGATGCGCACAGACGCAGGCCGCGGCCCACTGGAACTCCTCGCGCTGCGTGGTTTCGCGATTCCCGCGAGAATCTTCGCGCCGGCTGCAGCGTCGGGCGCCGGGGCGAAGGCCGCAGGCCCTCCGCCGCTGCCCGCGTCGGCGGTCGCAGCCGCCCGTCACGCAGCGATTTCACTTCCTCACGGCGCAGTGCCTGACACCGAATGAACATGTTCGCCAATTTCATCAAGCAGCTCTTCGGGGCACGCAACCCGGATGAGCTTGCCCGCGAGCGGTTCAGCGCATGGGAAGACTGGCTCAAGCCGCTACCAGCCGCGGACGGGAAGGGCGTGGGCCGGGAACCCGGATACGACGACGCCTTTATTGCGGTCAAGGAAGAGATCGGCAAGCTTTCCGACATCGACGATGCCTTGATCGTCCAGTCCTGCCAGCAAATGCTTTGCGAGGTCGGCAAGGATCTGCGCCTCGCGGGCTACTACGTGTTCGCGCGTGTCCGTCAGGATGGCGCTGCCGGACTTGCAGATGGTCTCGAACTCATCGCCGCTCTCGTCGACCGTTTCGGACACGCGCTGCTACCGGGCCGCGACGAAGCGAAGCGCTCGGCGATCGAATGGATCGCGACAGCGCGCGTACTGGAACAGCTTGACCGCCACGGCGAGTTCGCGCCTGCGGAGCTCGAACGGGCGATGGCGGCGCTGAACCTGCTAGTTGGCAAAACGGGGGAATGGCCCGAGGCAGCCCGCCCGAACCTCCAGGCGCTGGTGTCCCGTTTCGAAGGCAGCGAAGACGTGGTGCGGCCTGTGCCGGAGGGTACTGCCACGATGTCGGGCGGAACAGGGGCGCTTGCCACCGGCGCGACGCCGATTGCCTCGACACGCGATGCGCTTGAGCATACCCGCATGCTGGCCAGATACCTGCGCGACGAAGAGCACGGCTACCTGCCGGCCGCACGTCTGGTGCGCTGTATGCGCTGGGATACCGTTCATGAAGTCCCGCCGGCCGATGCCCAGGGCCGCACGCGCCTCGCGCCGCCGCGCGCCGAGCTGCGGCAGCAGTTCAAGCGGCTCGTCCTGCAAAAGCAGTGGCCAGAGCTGCTAGAGCGCGTGGAGGGCGCATACATGGAAGGTGTCAACCACCTGTGGCTCGACCTGCAATATTTCCAGCACGTCGCGCTTGACCATGCGGGCTCGCCGTACACGGAGTGGCGCGACATCCTGCGCACCGACTTCGCGCTTTTCCTCGAACGCCTCCCTGGTATCCAGAAGCTGGCCTTCAACGACGGCACGCCCTTCGCCGACGACGCGACGCTCGAGTGGATAGCGAGCCATGCGGTCGTGCGCAATCTCGACGAGGGCGAAGCGCTCGCCGCATTGCCCGTGTCGACCGACGATGAAGATGGCGCGGTCGCGAACTGGCAGGAGATGGAGGAGCAGGCACGCGAACTGGCGCAGTCACAGGGTATCGAGGCAGCTTTTGCCTGGATTGATGGCCTGCCAGGTATCCGCACCGACCGCCAACGCTACCTGCAGCGCTGGGTCATGGCGCGCGTCGCAGAGGGCGCGGGACGTCCGGAGATCTGCGTTCGCCTGCTGACCGAGCTGGATGCCGGAGGTCCCCACTTCCGGCTCGCCGGATGGGAGCCGTCGCTGACATTCGAGATCAAGCACCATCTGCTTAGAGCCCTCAAGGCATCAATACACCGCAAGGACGCCGACAAACCGGCCATCACCCGGCAGATTGAAAAACTCGGCAATGACATGACTGTGCTCGATCCTGCACGGGCCATCGCCGTTCTGTAAAAAGACAGGAAATATTGCATGAACGACGATTCCACGTTGCGCTATTACGAAGCCGAGATGCGTTACCTGACCGAAGCCGGTCGGGAGTTTGCGAATACCCATCCGGATCGCGCACGGATGCTCAATCTCGATCGCGTGGGCGAGCGCGATCCCTACGTCGAGCGGCTTTTTGAAGGCTTCGCGTTTCTGGTCGGGCGCCTGCGCGAGAAACTCGACGACGAACTGCCGGAGATCACCGAGGCGCTGGTAAGCCTGCTGTGGCCGCACTATCTGCGCACGCTGCCGTCGCTGTCCATTCTCGAACTCGAACCTGACTTCGGTACGTTGCAGAAACGCGAGACGATTCCTGCCGGCATCGAAGTGCGTTCCGATCCTGTGGGCGCGGAGGGTACTCGCTGTACCTACCGCACGACGTGGCCGGTGGATCTGCTGCCGCTGCACCTGAAGTCGGCCAGCGCCGGCACGCGCGCGGACGGGCGCTCGACCATCCGCGTGGCGTTTCATATCGAAGCCCAGTCGCGACAGAACACGCTGAACGTGCCGCACCTCAGGCTCTATCTGAATGCGGACCGGCCGGTGGCCATGGCCCTGCATCTCGCGCTGACACGTCACGTCGACGATATTCTGCTGCGGCTGCCGACCGTGCGTGACGGCGAGCCGAAATCGTTGCCCGACGCCTGGTTCGCGACGGCAGGATTCGCGGCCGACGAGCGGTTGTGGCCCAAGCCGGACAACGCCTTTGGCGGCTATCAACTGCTCCTGGAATATTTCAGCTTCCCCGAGAAGTTTCTTTTCGTCGACCTCCACGGCATCGATCTCGCCTCCCTCGCGCCGAGCGTGACCGAGTTTGAAATCGAGGTGGTACTGAATCAGACGTACCCGGCCGATCTGCGGTTCTCGGAAAAGAACATCCGGTTGTTCTGCACGCCGATAATCAACCTGTTTCGCATGGACGCGGAGCCGATCCGTGTCGACCATCACGCGACGTCCTACGTCGTGCGGCCGCGATTGCGCCATGGCGAGCACGTTGAAACTTACTCGGTCGATGCAGTTGACGCGCATGACCACGCGACCGGCGACCGCGTCGAATACGTGCCGTTCTCAAGCTTCAAGCACCGCGGCGGCATGCTGCGGCACGACGCGCCCGAGCGCTACTACCATACGCGCGTCCAGCAGGGTGTGAAGGGCCTCTACGAAACGTGGCTGGTGCTGGGCGGTCACGCCTGGGAAAATGCCGAAGAAATGCCACGCGAAACACTGTCGCTGCGCGTGACTGGCACGAACGGCATGCTGCCGCGCAAAGGCCTGCGCGAAGCCGGCATCAACGAAATGGGGAAGGGGATCTCGAACGTTGCGCGCGTGCGCAACCTCGTTTCGCCCACGCTGCCGCTCCATCCGCCGACCGGCGACCGCTTCCAGTGGCGCATCCTGTCTCACCTCACGCCGAATTACCTCTCGTTGCTCGACGCGGAAGTGCTACGTGGCACGCTCGCCCTCTACGACTGGACCGATGGCGAGATGAACCGGCGACGGCTCAATGGTATCCAGAAGGTCACCCGCAAGGGCCTGCGCAAGGTCATGCAGGGCGCCGTGGAGCGGGGTGTGCAGATCGAGGTGACCCTCGACAGTCATGCATTCGCCGGTGAGGGCGACATGATGCTCTTCGGTGAAATGCTGCACCGCTTTTTTGAACTCTATGCCGATGTGAATCTCTTCACACAGCTCGTGCTCGTCAGCCTGCCAACACAAGAACGCATCGAGTGGCCGGCCAGCAAGTCGGACAGGGCGCCGCTATGAGCGAGACGGATGTAGTGCGCGGCAATGTACAAGCACGCCGACCAAAGTTTGCGCCGCTGATCCGCGCGTTGCTGTCCGCCGCGCCGCGCATGAATGTGCTCCAGTTGATGCGTCTGCTCGAGCTTCAGTCGCCGGACAAACCCGGCTTTGGGACGCAGGACACGCCGGAGCATGAGCCGGTGCGGTTCCAGCCTCGCGCGCGCGTAGGCTTCCCTACCTCGGAAGTCGCAGGTATTTCGTTCGATGACGAAAACGAGGATGCGCCGCCGTCGGTGCAGACTACCTTCCTCGGCCTGTACGGTGTCGACGCGGCGATGCCGCCGCACCTGATCGACGACATCGTGTTGCGAACGGAAGGGCACGAGAAGGCGATGGCCTTTCTCGATATCTTTAACCATCGCATCGTCACGCTCCTCTATAGAGCCTGGTTGAAGTACCACTACCCGGTCAATTTCCGTCCGGGCGGCACGGACGAGATCTCAAAGTATCTCCTGTCTCTCGCGGGGTTCGGTATCGGAGATCCGGCGGGCAAATCCGGGCTCGCGCCGTCCCGGCTTCTGGCGCTGGTGGGGCTCTTCATGCAGCGTACGCGACCGGCCGAGGGCGTAGCAGGTGTTGTGGCCCATCTGCTCAACGGTGCGGCTGTTACTGTGCGCGAGTTCTACGCACAATGGACGCGTGTCGAGGATCAGCAGGGATTGACCGCGAGACCACGTGCCCGCCGTGCAAACGCGCCGGCCTTGAGCGGTCTGGGCGATGGCCATGTGCTCGGTTCTCGAGTGCTGGACCGGTCACAGGCCGTACTCATCACCATCCGGCCGCTTGATGTCGCCCAGACGCACGCGTTGTTACCGGGCGAGGTGCTCCATCAGGATCTGATGCGCCTTGTGGGCCTGTATCTCGGAGATAAGGCGGACGCAGTGCTGCGCATGGAAATTCCTGCCTCAGCTACGCCAACGCTCGCGCTAACGGGCGGCGCCACGCCAGTTGGAGTGCACCGGCCACGTCTGGCCTGGACCGCGTTGCTGACGCCTGCGGCCGATCAGATGGTGACGATCAATCTTGGTCGCTATGACTCGCTGAAGCTGTGAAACATGACAAGGACGTAAACATGAATCGCCTACTAAAAATCCTTGCCTTTGTCGCGATCCTCGCACTTTCGGGCGCATTGGCCCTCCATCGCACCGCGAAAGCCGACGAGACCATGGGCCTCGATGTTGTGGGCTACAACCATACCGACCACGATATCGGCAGTTTTTCGGTCAACAGTGAAGCTGGTTCCTACATAGGCAAGCACGAACAAGGGGGGTTTGCCTGCTGTGTAGCTCTTCCTGCGAAATTTAGCCCCGGCATGACCGTGACGGTGAAGTGGACGGATGCCTACAACAAGAACCCCCAAAGCCGCATTGTCACGGTTCCTCCTTTTAGTCCAAAAGACACAGGAGTATTTGCAGTGCACTTTCTCCGGAGTGGTGAGATCAAGGTGTTCGTCACAGACCTCGTTTTCATAACTAATCCGGACTACCCGCTCAAGGGCGATGAAGCCACGATGTAGGTCAAATAAAAAGGATGAAGAGAATGTCTTACACGATCACGATTCCGGAACCGCTCCCTTCAGATGGCTATCGCCAGCTTTCCCCACGCGAATTGGCTAAACGAGCTGCTGCGATGGATTGCATACACAAGCAGGAGGCTGGCCATTGCCAAGGGCAAGTGTATGCCACCGTATTCTTCGATGGAACCGGCAACAACCAAGACTGGACAGAGCCCAAGACCAGCGGTACACAGAAGGATCGGAACAAACACAGCAATGTCGCTCGGCTTTTTAACGCCGCAATTCCGGATGCAAAGTCAGGATTATTTCCGTGGTACATCACTGGTGTCGGCACGCCAATGTCGGACATCGGAGACAACAACCAGAGCGGGAATACGCTCGGCTTGGGTGCTGGTTACATGGGAGCTGACCGTATTAACTGGGGCATCACGCGAATCCTGAATTCAATACATGCGTATGCCACGGATGGCCATGTGCTAATCACCGATGATGCGGCCAAACAGCTCGTTAACTCCATCAGTTCCAGCTCGAATTCCGATTCAGGAGGGATGATGGGCGGAACTCTCACCGCCTCCATCACTGTCGGTTTAGGGGCAAAGTTAGGTCAGACGCTGGCGAACATGGCTATGGAAAAGCAACGCCGTATCGCGGCCCTACGCAAATGGGAAGACAAGCTCGAAGTGGCCCTGAAGAATAGCCAGCGCAAAGTTACCTCCGTCAACCTCGCAGTTTTCGGATTTTCGCGCGGCGCAGCAGAAGCTCGCGCATTTTCGAACTGGCTGGGTGAATTGCTTAAGCAGAACGACGGCGGCTATAACACACTGGCAGGCGTACCGATACGTCTGTATTTCATGGGGCTGTTCGACACCGTCGCATCCGTGGGTGTCCCCAACATGATACTTGGTGTAAATGGCCATATGGCATGGGCGAGTGGAACGCAATCTATCCCGTCGTTTATCGAGCAGTGCGTCCATCTCGTTGCGTTGCACGAACAACGTGCATGCTTTCCTCTTGAAATGGCCTCCAATGTTCGTCAAGTGGCGTACCCCGGCATGCACTCGGATATCGGCGGCGGATACCTGCCGACTGAACAGGGAAAGACCGGACAACTGTCACAGATTCCGTTGAACGACATGTACTACGAAGCAGTTAAGGCGGGTGTCCCGCTCTTGTCTCGCGATGAGATCAATAGCCGCCCCGCGCAGAAATCAGCCTTTGAAATTTCCGCTGATTTGCTTGCCGCTTATAAAGGCTACTGGAGCGATAACCATATCGTTACGAGTGCGTCTGGCCAGAGTGGTGTGCTGGATATGATTCATCAGCATACGCGCCAGTATCTGCAGTGGCGCAAGGCATTGCCGACACAGCTAGATCTTAAAAATCGCGATTACTATACGGCCGCAATACAAGATGACAGGTTGCAATTGAAAGAGGCGCAGGACGATCTGGCGGAACAGGTAAGCGCAATTCGCACAAGTCTGCAATCTCCACTGAAGACCGTAGGAACCGAAGCGATGCTTGGTTTGCTCTCACCTGTTAAAGCGGAAAAGTACGCTTGGGAGCATCGCCCGACAAGTGACGAAACCCGCGAATTGTTTTCGGCCGTCACCGATAATGCCGATGTCCCAAGAGGAGTGCATACGCTGTTCAATCATTACTTGCACGACTCGCGTGCGGGATTCCGGCTTCCGACAAGTATGGAACCACAGGACATTACAGGCGGGTACCTGCGCTACCGGAACGTGTATCAAAACAGCCAGGAGCAGACTGTTGCGTCGTCAACACAGGGAACTACAGCACCCGGAGATGCTCAGTTTGCGCAAGACGCGTTGGTGGGCACTGGGGAAGAGGCCACTGCGTAAGCAGCGCTTCATGGCATTCAAAATGCGTTCGATTTTCAGATCGCTACGATTCATTGAAGAGATGAATCATGGAGGACAAGTGCGAATATTTCCTGTAGTGGCAACGGCGGGCTTGTGCACCATATTGTCGGCGTGTGGTGCGTGGCAATCGGTGTCGGATGGCACAGCGAGTGCTTATAACGCAGTGTTCCACAAGACCGTCAAGACGCTCAACGTCGACCTGAGCGCGCGATCATCGTTGAACAGTATTTCGGGCACGCAACCGTTCTCGGTCGCCGTGCGTATCTATCAGATCAAGGATCGCAAGGGATTTGATGCCGCGTCGTACGACGATCTGCTCAACGACGATCGTACGGTGCTTGGCGCAGATCTCCAGGATATGGTCAGCGTGGTCGTGTCTCCAGGTGGGGCGGTGAACGTCACGCAACCGATGAAAGGCGATACGCAATATGTTGCCGTAGTCGCGTTTTTCCGCGACGCCACGGGCAGCACGACCTGGCGTCGTGTGATTGCGAAGAAAAAGCTCTCGGCCGACGATCCGCTCAAGCTCGAACTCGTTGGCAACGATCTTGTGGCCGAAGGCGACACACAAAAGACGCGGCCGGCACAGTGAAAATCGCGCGCCTGTTCACTACACCTGATGCGTGGCCGCGCGTACAGGCGACGGCCGCGAATCCTCCGGCAGCGGCTGTCACGACGCAACCGGCTGAGTGTATGCGGCGCGTAGGTCTGCATTTCCCCGACATCTAGCCACGGCTTGATCGTTTGTGTCTCGATCGGGCTGCGCGACGCCTGGCCGAGGAGCTCGTCGGCGGCGACATCGTGGTCCGCGACGACGGGATCCGGGTTACTTCGTTGTATCCGCAATCACGTGTACACGCGGCGCCGCATCTCACCGTACAGGATTGACTGCGACGGCATCGACGGTTAGCGGGTCAACGAACCCTGCCAGTCCGAGGGGACGAGCGCCGACCACCACCGTCAGATACACAAGATCTTGCCCCGTTTGCACGAAGTTACGACCGCGGGAACAGTCAAGCGAGTCACCGACCACGTTACGCAATTCGACTGTGGTCCGCTCGGGCTCGAGGCGTTGCTGGAACTGTTCGAACTTCAACTCTAATGCTCCGCATACCACTCATTTCACCGTCCGAAGGCGGCCACGTGATGGCTCGAACATTTCTTGCGGGAGGTTCGCTTCCTTAAAGCGAGCGTGTCGCACCCGTGGAAACCGCTGATTGAAAGAAATAATACGTAATTCGTAATTAACGCATCAATTCGAATCTTCTTGTGCATCGTCAAACCGTTTTTTTAGGCATATGTTTAACTAGTAAAAAATTAACGATTTCGGAATGATCTGCATGGCGCTTATTTCTGTTGCATCAATGCGGAGCGAAACCCGCGGGGCACTTGTTGAAGGTCAGGAGATTAATTGCGCAACTCCGAGGAGCGCAATTGGCAGCTCACCAAGGGGAGCGGGTTATTCCAAGTCCTGTGGGCTGCAGCTCGTCCTGACGGAAAATTGTGGCGGTCGAGCAGTGGTACGTTCCTGCTTTGTGTGGCTATTGTTGGTTTTCGACAGAACTGAGCAAATTCCGTTGGTTACAAGAATCACGTCGAGGGCGAGCAACTCATAGACGTATGGATTCGTGATTTTCGTGACGTGATTTTATTGAATTCCGTTTTGTGGCTGGGATTATTACGGCCATTTTTTTGTTCTGGTTAATTCGAGGGGAATGATATGAGTAATACCGTAAATATTGCAAACGTCACAACTGATTATGCTAACATCCGTAATGATATCAGTACCCAGTCATGGAGAGCATTGGTTACGGATGTCATGGCCATAGTTAGTAACGCCAACCCATGAAAATCAGGTATATGCGCTACAGCGCCATTCTTCAACGCAATTCGCAGCCGTGCATGCGGTCGGCAAAAGTGCTCACCGTTCTTGCCTGCGCCCTGGGCGCGACCACCGCGCGGGCAGACACGGCATCAGCACCGGCCTATGTGCCTGCGCAGAACATTTCATGCAGCTACGCCCTGTCTCCTGACGACCAGGCATCTGCGGAAGCTGCCGTGAAACACGCCACGCGTCCGGACGCGGCCGTGCGGATATGGCTCGACGAACGCGGAGGCGTCAGCGATGCGGTCGTGGAGCAGTCATCAGGCAGTCCGGCGTTCGACGAACTTGCTGTTCAGGCCGCGCGGCGAGCACAGTGCCGCGCGTTCAGCGGTGCGGACGGCAAGCCCGTCGCCATCCAGACCAACTTCGTTTTCAACTTGCCACTGCGCAACGCCGATGCCGCTCGTGCTGGTCAGGGTGCGGTGGCGCCTGCGGGCAATCTCGCGGGATCGATCACAAACCCTTCACGAGTGTCGTCACCGGCAGGTATGACCAGTCCGCCGCTGCTGGCGACAGCGCTTCCGTTTGAATTCGGCAAGCCACCCGATGCCGCGGCGCTGGCCAGCAAGTTGGGCATCGCGCCCGGCTCGTCCAAGGCAGAGCTGCTGGCAGACTGGGCAAGGAAGCTCATGGCTGATGCCGACATCCGGAAGTACTTCTTGTCTGCGAGCGACCCCGCTACGGCCGGTCCGGTTGCCCTCACGCATGCACTGGGTGTCATGGACGCTCTCGCGAGAATTTCGCCGGAAGACCGGGAACAACTGATGGGCATGCAGACGCGCGCCCTGGACAACGCGCCATCCGATTGCGGGGGGAGCAAGGATCTGCGAATCATTTCGGCGCGTTATCTCTCGCTGGAAACGGAGAGCGACGACGCACTTCGGGCCCAGTTGCAGGCGATGTTCGATGTACTCAAGCAATCGACACAGACGACCGCGCCCGCAACGGTCACGGCGGGGCAGCAGTTGCAGGGACAACTCGCATTCTCGGCTTCCGTTGCGCACGCATTGAAAGGCGATCCTTCCGAAGCGGAAGACCTCGGCCTGTTGATGAATGGCGGCGCAACGGATCTTGATCCGGCAGCGTGGTGCGGGGCCATGCGATTTTACCTGCATGCCTTTGAAGCAACGCCCCAGCCGTCGCGCGACTGGATGGTTCTGGGCGGCCTCGAGAAGCAGAGCCGTGTGGCTGCCGCGTTCATGACAGCGCTCAGGAGATTTGCTCCACCTGCGCCAGCGACACAGCAACAGGGGGGCCCGGCACCAGAGGTTTTCGACTACGCGGAACGGGTGCGGCGACGCGTGCGCCCGAACATTATCTGGAGCGGGACGGTGGGCCATCTGGAAACGGTGCTGGCTGTACATTGCGCCTCATCCGGCAACCTCGAGTCCGTAGCGGTTGTTCGCTCGAGCGGCAACAGAACCTGGGACGGGGCAGCGCTCGAGGCGGTCAGGCGCTCAGATCCGATGCCGCTGGATGAAAACGGCAGGGCTCCCGCGTCGTTCACGATAACGTTGAGGCCGGGTCTCTGACGTGTCTGACTACCGGAATCCATAGCAAGAGTAACCCGGCTTGTTTGCAATGAAACCATACACCAGCGTCGCAATTGCTGCCGCCACCCTCGCCGTGGTCGGTGTTACCCCTTTTGCCGCCTGTGCACAGAATGTCGCGCCCGGATGCCAGTTAAAAAAGGACGCCCAGTTTCCGTTGATCGAACGCAGCAACCGCTTTCTGGTGGAAGCGGAAATCAATGGTGTCCGCAAGCTCTTCATGATTGACTCCGGTGCACAGAAGTCAGCGCTAGCGCCCGATGCCGCCGAAGCGCTGAGCCTGCCCGAAGACCGCACAGGTGCACAAAAGGTCAACGGTGTGGGCGACCCCATGGCGTCAGGATATCCGCGCGTCGTGCGATCGATCCGGTTTGGCCCTGCCGAATGAACGAATCTGCGGCTTCCGGTAACGGGAACAAGCACGTTTGCCCGCTTCGCCGAACCGGATCTCGTTGGCATTCTTGGCGCCGATATTCTCTCGCGCTACGACGTCGAGCTCGACTTCCCCGCGCACTCAATGTCGCTCTACACGGTCCAGAACTGTCCTGGCCGCTTCGTGCCATGGAGCGGAGACTTCCAGTCCTATTCGCCGGACTACACGCCACGCCACCTGTATCTGATGGACATACGGCTCAACGGCTATCCCGTACGTGCGGTGCTCGACACAGGCGCTTCGCAATCGCTTCTTGGGAGCGAGGCTGCCCTGCGGAGCGGCGTCGCTGACCAGGTCCTCACTCAGGACCCGAAAACGTCCGGCCAGGGCATCGCGGGAACCTCGTTTGCGGTATACAGGCACCGGTTCGATACACTTCAGATCGGCACGCGGGTGTTCAGGAACGTTCGCGTCGAGATTGGCGATACAGGTTTCTCCCGGGGCGTCGGAATCGGCGCCTTGCTCAGCGACGGTTGCCGACCTGATTACAACCTATGCACGACAGCCCCACGCGACGAGAGATAGCTACGCCGACGCCATCGCCAGGATGCGCTGGGCCATACGCACGTTTGCAAAGTCCACGAGCTTGCCGTCGAGGGATACCGCCGCGAGCCCGGCGGACTGCGCGGCTTCGAGCGCCTCGATCGTGCGGCGCGCCTCGTGCACTTCGGGCGGCGTGGGGCTGAAAGCCTCGCACGTCGGCACGATCTGGTCGGGGTGGATGACCTGCTTGCCGTCGTAGCCCATCGCCGCCGCCTTGAGTGCCCAGGCGCGCGTGAGCACGGGATCGCGAAACGCACCGCACGGTCCGTCGATGGCGCGCAGCCCGAACGCGCGCGCGGCCACCAGCAGGCGCATCATCGGGTAGGTCCAGAGGTCGAGCGCGGTCGTCGCATAGTTGCCCGCGTCGTTCCTGAGCGTGAGCGCATAGCCGGGATGCGTGCCGCCGATATCGACGTTGCGCGCGCCAATTGAAGCGGAGAAGTCGCCCACGCCGAAGTGCAGCGCAACGAGACGCGTGCTCGAAGCGGCGATATCGTCGACGTGGACGATCCCGCGCGCCGTCTCGATCAGCGCTTCGATCGCGATGGGTCTGAACGCTGACGGTCGCGCGCGCAGCAGGCGGTCGATTTCGTGCACCGTCACGATGCTTTCGACCTTCGGCACGAGCAGCGCGTCGAGTCGTGCCGACTCGCGTACGAGCGTCGCCACCTCCTGTTCGGCCACGCCGTCCGCGCGCGTATTGATGCGTACGGATACCCATTTCGTGCCCCAGTCCAGTTCATTGAGCGCCTGCACGGCGCAGGACAGGGCTTCGTCCTTCTTGTCGAGCGGTACCGCGTCTTCGAGATCGATGAAAACCGCGTCCGCGGCGCTCGCCGCCGCGGATTGCAGCATCTTGAGCCGATGCCCGGGCACCGCGAGCACGGTGCGTGTGACACGCGGGGCGCTCATGCTTCGCTCCGCTGCGTGGTTACACGCTGGGCGGCGAGTTCCGCGAGAATCGCCTCGGTATGCTGGCCCACGGCGGGCACCGGTCCCATGACGGGCTCTACGCCCGCAATCGTCACGGGGGGCACGAACATGTCCATCGCGCCGCGCTCCGTCTCCACGCAGCGGTAACGTTGGCGCTCCACGAGCTGCGGATGATCGAGCAGCGCTTCGACATCGTTCATCTTGCCGTTGGCGATCGCGGCGCGGTCAAGGCGCGCGAGGACTTCGTCGCTCGTCCACGCGGCGAAGCGTTCGGTGATGGCGCGCTCCAGTGCGTCGCGGTTGGCAAGGCGCGATGAATTCGTCACGTAGCGCGCATCGGTGGCGATTGCCGCATCGCCGAGCACCACCGAGCAGAAGCTCTGCCACTCGCGTTCATTCTGGATACCGAAGAAAACCGTCTTGCCGTCTCCCGTCGCGAACGGTCCGTATGGCGCGATCGTCGCGTGGCGCGCGCCGCTGCGCGGCACCGGCTCGCCGCGGCCGCGCGTGTAGTAGGCAGGGTAGCTCATCCACTCGGTCATGGCGTCGAAGAGCGACACCTCGAAGGCCATGCCGCGTCCCGTGCGCGCGCGTTGGTGCAGGCCCATGAGGATGCCGTTGAGCGTGTACATGCCGGTGGCGATGTCGGCGATCGCGAGGCCGCATTTGGACGGCGTTTCGGGCGTTCCGTTGATCGACAGAAAGCCGGTTTCGCATTGCACGAGCAGGTCGTAGGCTTTTTTGTCGCTGTACGGTCCACCGCTGCCGTAGCCCGAGATGTCACATGCCACGAGGCGCGGAAAGCGGGCGACGAGCGACTTCGCGTCGAGTCCCTGGCGCTTCGCGGCGCCTGGCGCGAGGTTCTGGATGAACACGTCGGCGCGCGCGAGCAGGAACTCCAGCGTGTCCTGGCCCTGCTCGTCCTTGATGTCGAGCGCGAGGCTCTCCTTCGAGCGGTTGGTCCAGACGAACTGGCTGGAGAGGCCGTCCATGGCCGTGTCGTAGCCGCGCGCGAAATCCCCCGTGCCGGGGCGTTCGATCTTGATGACGCGCGCGCCCCAGTCGGCCAGATGGCGGCTGGCGAGCGGCGCGGCGATGGCCTGCTCGATTGAGACGACGGTGATGTCTGCGAGCGGAAGTGCGGAATTTTGCATGACGTCGGGAGTTCCTTACTGGCTTGTTTGCGGCACCGCTGCGCGCGAAGGCGCGCGCGAGTGCCGCGCGAATCGGGTTACGGCCGGGTTACGGCACCATCCAGCCGAGCAGCGGCGTGGACTGCGCCCACACGAGCAGGCTGAGCGCGGCGATCATCAGCACGGTCCAGCCCGCGACGCGCCGGAACAGCAGGCCTTCGCGGCCGATCATGCCCACCGCGACCGCGCCGACGGCGAGGTTCTGCGGAGAGATCGCCTTGCCCACCACGCCGCCCGACGTGTTGGCGGCCGTAAGCAGGATGTCCGAGAGGCCGGTATGGTGCGCGGTGGTGAGCTGCAGCATGCCGAAAAGCGCGTTGGCCGAGGTATCGGAACCGGTGAGCGCAGTGGCGAACCACCCAAGCACCGGCGAGACAGGTGCGAACGCGGTGCCCGCGCGCGCGGCCCAGATGCCGAGTGTCACGATCTGACCAGAGAGATTCATGATGTACGCGACGCCCACCACGCAGCAGACGGTGAACACGGCCCAGCGCAGCTCGTGCAGGTTTTTCACA
Source organism: Paraburkholderia sp. J76 (assembly GCF_905220295.1). Taxonomy (NCBI): domain Bacteria; kingdom Pseudomonadati; phylum Pseudomonadota; class Betaproteobacteria; order Burkholderiales; family Burkholderiaceae; genus Paraburkholderia; species Paraburkholderia sp. J76. Next base: position 667,082 of record NZ_CAJMZJ010000001.1, on the reverse strand, counting down.
TAGGTGCGCGCGGCCGTGCGGGCGTCGAGCTTGAGGAGCGGCACGGAGAGCACACCGGCGATCAGCACGATCGAGCCCGCTGAAAGCAGCCATTCGAACTTGGCAGTGACGGCCGAGACCGGCGCCCCCTTCGGATCGACGACATGCAGGCCCGGCCACGCGAACGTCGAGGTCAAGGCGCCCATCGCGTGCGCGATGAAACCGATCTGCGTCGCGGCGACGACGAGGATCACGGCTGCATAGGGTGCGAGCGCACGCAGGATTTCGGCGCGGGAATCGCGCGGGGTACCGGCGAACGCTGCACGCGCCGGGACGCCTTGCTGCGGATTGCGCTCGAACGCTGCGCCGCCGCCCGTCATCGGCATGGCAACGGCAGCAGCCTGGAGACCCGTGCCGTGGCCACCGTTGCCGGTAGCCAGTGCGCTGCGCGCGCCACCCTGGGCGAGCGTGCCGTGCTGCGCGTTCAGGTCGGCGCGCAGCACGGCGGGCGACCATGCGCGAAGGAATGCGATCGATGCGCCCGCGCAGATCAGCGCGGCGACGATGTCGACGAGCTCGACGGGCAGCAGCATCGACCCGGCGAACTGCGCGGACGCAAATGCGAACCCTGCGACGGCGGCAAGCGGCCAGACTTCCTTGAGGCCGCGGCGGCCGTCGAGGATGAACACGAGCATGAGCGGAATGAACAGCGAGAGCAGCGGCGCCTGACGCCCGACCATCACGCTGATGTCGTGCACCGGCAGGCGCGTGATCTTGGCGAGCACGGTAATGGGCAGGCCGAGCGCGCCGAACGCCACCGGGCTCGTGTCGGCGATCAGGCAGACGGTGGCCGCCTTGATCGGCTCGACGCCGAGCGAGATCAGCAGCACGGCGCAAATCGCGACGGGCGCGCCGCCACCTGCGAGCGCTTCGAGCAGCGCGCCGAAGCAGAAGGCGATCAGCACGGCCTGCACGCGTTGATCGGGACTCACGTGGGCGAGCGTCCGGCGCAGGACGTCGGCGTGTCCGCTCTCCTGCGTGAGCTTGAACAGCCAGATCGCGTTGATGCCGATCCAGATGATGGGGAAGAAGCCAATGGCCGCGCCTTCGAGCGCGCCGCTCACGACCTGGCCGCCCGGCATGCCGTAGGCGAACACGGCGACGATCATCGAGACCACAAGCGAGGCGAGCGCGGCCCAGCGCGCGGGCAGGCGCAGCACGCCGAGCAGCACGAACAAGGTCAGCAGGGGGAGCGCCGCGAACGCGGCGGAAGCCACGATGGAATGAGCGACGGGGTCGAATATTTGCGTGTACATGCGTCTCCTTCGAACGTCTCGCGGACGTTTTCTATCGATTCGGAGGAGACAGGGTAGCCGTGCGGGCGCGCGGTGTGAAATACCGATTGCGGCTAGTGGGTATAGGCCGCGCCTATATCGACGTCCCCCGGCGCTTGCCACGCGGCTGGGCGGGCTCGCCTGGAGGGCGCAGCACGCCGGCCCATACGCCGCCTTCCACCAGCTCGGCGACGAGCTGCTCGACGACCTTCTGGATCGCGAGCGAGGCAGAGCTCGTGGGCAGCGCGTTGGGTACGCACAGCGCGACCGCACGCACGATTTCAGGTTCGACGAGGCGGTGGATCAGATGCTGGTCGGCGGTGCGCCCGAAAGCGTCGGAAGAGACGATGGTGACGCCGCCGCCGTGGCGCGCGATGGCCAGCATGGTCGGCAGCGAATCGATGTCGGCGACGACTTCAGGCTCGATACCGGCGCGCGCGAATGCCCGCTCGATCAGCAGCCGCAGGCCGTTCGCCGCGCTGGGCAGCACGAGTGGCGTGCCCGCGAGGCGGCGCAGCGGGACGTCCTCGCCCGCGCCGATGCCCTCGATTTCGCCGAAAACGTACAGGCTTTCCTCGAAAAGCGGGTGCACGGCAATGCCGCGGGTTTCCGCCTCGCGAAAGAGAATTGCCATGTCGAGGCGTCCGTTGGCCAGCAGCTCGGCGAGGTAGCCGCTCATGCCCTCGACGACGTGCAGCCGGATGCCGGGATACTGGCTGCGCACGTACTCGTAGAGCGGCAGCGCGAACACGACGGCAACGCTGGTCGGCAGGCCAATCGCGACCTGGCCCGATTCGGTGCCTTTCACCTGCACGGCGAGCGGAATCTGCTCCATCTGGCGCAAGATGTCGCGCGCGCGTAGATAGAGCGCGCGGCCGGCTTCAGTGGGCTGGACGCCCTGGTGGCTGCGCAGGAGCAACTGGCTCTTGAGTTCGCTTTCGAGACTGGCGACCTGCTGGCTCAGCGAGGGCTGCGCGACGCACAGCCGTTCGGCGGCTTTGGAGAGGCTGCCGCTGTCGACGATAGCGACGAAGTACTTGAGTTGGCGGATATCCATAGGCGTAGCTTATCGCACGCCGCTCGATGCGATCGCTCGCGGCTCGATCCCTTACAGGAAAGACGCTGCCTCGGACTCAGCTCTGCAGCGCCAATGCACGGGATGTCATGTAGATGCCCGAGCATGTGTATGAGCTGGCGCAAGTGGCCAGCGCCATGTCACGCCGGCTCCCTCACGGGTGCTTGCCGGTGGCGGCGTTCATGGCCGCCTGCTGGCCGGGCATGAGCCGCGCCCAGCTGCAGGACCGGGCGCGGCGCCTCGCCCTGCGCGCCACGCTGCGGGGCCGCCCGGAGCCGGGACCCGACTTCAATGGTCGTCCCCCGGCAGCAAGGGCGAGCGCGCAATCAGGTTTTTTGAGCGACCCCATTCCACGGCTTCCTTCAGGATTTCGACTTCCATCGTCTTCTTCCCGAGTAGTCGTTGCAGTTCCTTGATTTCCTTGATGGCTGCGGCGAGCTCTGATGCCGGCACGACAGTCTCGCCCGCTTTCACTGCTGCCAGGCTGCCTTCCTGATATTGCTTGCGCCAGCCAAACACCTGGTTGGCGTTAACGCCGTGTCGACGTGCCACCGCCGACACCGATGCTCCGGCCTCCAGCGTTTCCTGCGCGATGGCGATTTTTTCCTGCGCCGTGCGCCGCCGACGGCGCTCCGGTTCACTCAGTATTTCGATGGGTTCCACGTTAGGCACAAGACTATTCCTTATTTTAAGAGAGTCCTCGTGTCCTCAGATACGTTGGGCTGCTCTAAATTGTCTGCTGTTGTCCGAATCTGAAACTCAGAGAGCCCGTTTCCCGCTAGCTTAAATCGCCTGGTTGGCGCGGCAGCGTCAGTCGGAAGGACGAGCCATAAAGCGCCGCTCATCCGTGGAACGAGTCACAACGAAGCCATGCCGCTCGTAGAACCGTCCACGGACATTCCGAAAGGCGGTCCTTTAGGTCTTTTGCCTTCGACGTTTCCGGCATTTGCGATTCAGGTGAGCGCAGAACGAGACCGTAAACGCCAGGCATACGCGCATACGAAAAGGTTAATTGCCAGCCAGAGCACAGGAAAGTGGTTGCCGCGTCCCGAAACTGTGTTCTCCTGATGGTGCATTGTCATCTGAAGGAGGGTGCAGCCGAACGCTCCAACAAACAGAGGGAACGCAATACGCCGTAGTTTGAACAGTGCGATCGCACCACCCAGCTCCAATGCCAACGTCACCCCGAGGAGCGTCCAGGCCAGCGTCGTCATCGACTCGACGGCCATCCGTGCTTTCGCAGAAAACGGCGCCGAGTGCCAAACGAGGAGAAGTCCGCCGATGGCAGGGACAATAGTCACCAGATAGTAAAGAAAGACGACCCATACAAGAATTGGCCGCTTCGGTTTTTTTGTATTCATGCTTGTCTCGGAAGATTGGTCGCTTCGACTGTCCTCTCGGCGGCGATACGTGTCCCATCTCGCATCGAAGAATGCTGGGTTAAGTGCTCGCCGGACCTCTTTCTTCTCATCGAGGCTACCAACTTTTGTCGACGATGCACGGTGCGTTGCCGAACGTCTGGTTGTGGCCGACTTTACTCGTTCACGGAAGCCGCTCGAAAGCTGTCGTTGGGGACCTCAACGGCAGTTCTGTGTCAACGCCGATTGAATTCCGCACCCCCGAAGTATCAGTTTCCTTTTGCGGCGACACGCCCCGAGACAGCAATACTGAAAAAATCGTCTACGCATCATCGGATCGCGTTTCGATCGTACCGTGGTGAGCCTTGGCATTTCAGGCCAGCTCAGAAAGGCCGCACGGAAATGCAGGACACGAAACGTCGTTCACGACGAAGTCGAAGTTTCCCCGACCATCGAATGACGGCAGGCGGGGCTGCCGCAATGACACCCGTACATTTTCCGGACGTCTGCGGTGACATCGCCATCGACTACCAAGCTGTAATCGACGAAGAGTTCATTGCCCGGGCTGATGGCGGCGAGCGTCTAGATAAAAACCCGGTCGCCGTCTTCGATTGCCTCGCAGTTCGGTGTGCATGCATGATTGAGGAAGCGCGCGCTGTTGCCGCCGCGGCTGCCGTCAATCACGCGGCCGTCGGAGAGGCCGAAAACAAAGGTGTGCCTGTTGCCGGACTGCTGACGGGCGGCGGCGCGGCGCCAGCAGGTGACTTCCCCCTGTACTCGATGAGCCGCTCGCCAGCGGCGACGGGCTGAAGCGCAACCAGTCCTTTGCCATGTACAGAGGAGCGTCGTGCTGTGATCCGGCGCAGTCGCGTGGTGCGATTTTCCTTTCGGCAGAGGATTCCGGTTTTTGCTAGTCCCTGAGGGTGAAAACATACCGGTGCGGCCGGTGGCCTTCAATGCGGCTCATCTTATTGCGCGCCGGTGGGGCTCAATTGCGAGAGCCTGCGTCCTGCTCTCAGCCGAAGCAGGTCTTCAGGGCAGTTCTGGTCCGTTCCCGCGTTCATGTGACAAGGCGGCCCTGACCCGGATCTCCCGATGATGTTGCTTCGCACGGCTCGCGAGCTGCGCGATCCCCGAACATGGACGGGCGCGGACTGGTGGCGCGTCGCCAAAAGGTGAGCCCATCCATGAACAAGCCGGGCGTGCGTCACACAGGTGCGCCGCGCGTTGACACGGACCGTCGTCCCTTAAGGGCTTCGCGAATCAAGGTCTCGGGCCCGCTGTTTGCTTCCACTCCGGCTACCGGGCGCGCCTGCGCGTACCGATTCCGCGCCCAGGCGCGCGTTGCCGTCGACCAGTTCCTGGGGCCCGTTGTGGCCGTGACAGACGAGAGCAACCCGGAAAGCAGAGGGAACGGTTGGTCAGCCTATGCGGGCCAGGAAACAAGGTGCAGATCAAGCAGAGGATTTGCACCGTGAAGTGACGTGGCCCGTCGCGGGGAAGGCGACGCGGGTCATGCGAGCGCAGGAAGAGGTGCTTTCCTTGAACAGGACCAGCAAACCACGCGGGCGTGCCTTGCAATTCGTTGCATCGCACCCCGGCCGATTCGTGTTCCTCGTGTGCAAGGCGTTTCGCAGCAACCAGGGGCTCCTGCTTGCTGGCGCGATCGCCTACTATGCGCTGCTCTCGATCATACCGTTACTGATCCTTGTGGCGATCGCGTTCAGTCACTTCGTCGGGGAGCGGTTGCTGCTCGACACGCTCGCTCATCTGCTCCAATGGCTGGTACCCGGGCAATCCGGAGCGATTGTGGGTGAGCTTGCAAACTTTCTGGCGCATCGATCGGTGATCGGCTGGTATCTCGTTGTCACGATGATCTTTTTCAGCTCGCTCGCGTTTACGGTGCTCGAGAATGCACTGTCAATCATCTTCGTACACCGGGTCGCGATCCGGCGCAGACACTTCCTGCTGTCGGCGATCCTGCCTTATTTGTTCAGCCTGTCTCTTGGCGTTGGTGTGCTGCTGGTGACGTTTGTGTCCAGCAGTCTCCACGCTGTTGCGAGCGAGCATGTCGAACTTTTCGGCCTTGTGCTCTCGCTGACCGGCGCGACTCGCGTCCTGCTCTACCTGTGCGGCTTCGCAGGTGAAATTCTCGTATTGACAGCGATCTATCTGGTGATACCGGCAGGGCGAACGACGTTGCGCCACGCACTCCTCGGCGCCGTCGCCGCCGGCGTGCTGTGGGAGATCACGCGGCGCGCGCTGGTCTGGTATTTTGCGACCCTCTCCCAGGTAAGCGTCGTCTACGGGTCGCTGACGACAGCGATCGTTGTGCTTTTCAGTCTCGAAGCGCTGGCCACACTCATGCTTTTCGGCGCGCAGCTCATCGCGGAGTACGAGCGCCTAGACAAGGTCGACGGCGATTCTGGCCGGAACCGGTCGTGACGGGGTGCGCTCGGACGCCATCGGGTACGCCACACGGATCCACGGAGGTCGAGCCAGGTCTGCAGAGGGTGCAGCATCCCCAGGCGGGCGGGTAACGCAGTTAGACTCGCACGGAGCATGCTGGAAGTCAGGTAATTCGTTCGGGGGGGCCGGCAGATAGTCCCGATGGCCGCGGCAAGGCCACCCTCGGATCATGGGGGGCGGCAGGGGAGAGCGTGTGCCTCAGCGCGAACGGCAAAGTGCACGGCTCCTGTGGTCCGACTGGGGCGCGCCCGCGCGGCGGATATGCTCAGGTGCTGCGTTAGTATCAGGCGTGTGCGACGGCGCGACGTTACGAAGCGGTTTTCGCGGACGAAGGCAAATCCTGCCCGAATTACGCAGCACGGCGGTTCAAAAAAGCCATTGCAGGTGAGCAGGATGCCGTTTTCGATGCGTGTCGTCGGGCGGCACGAGCGGTATCGCGCGGCGGCCACCGATACGGACGGAAAGAGGGGCGATGGGGCCGGGTGGGGAGTGCGGCGATGGGCTTCACGTATCCGCGTGAAGGTGAGGCGCGCTTGTGCTCAGGAGAGCAGCGCGAGCGTCGTTTCCAGAACGGTGCGCTTGAACTTCTTCGGATTGCGGGGGAGTGTGGAGAACGCCAGCATCAGGTGGCTGTAGCCGACAGTCTTGCTCACGCCGTTGAGCAGCACAAAAAACAGCACGTCCGCGTCCTTGACCTTGAGCGCACCTTGATTCGCGGCATCGTCGAGTAGCGGCACCAGCACGTCGTAGTAGGGGCGCACCAGGCGCTCGGCGAGTAGGTCGAGTCGTGCGCCTGCCTCCGTCGCGGCGGTCGAAAAGAACAGGCCTATATCGGGCTCTTCGAACACCTTGTCGATATAGATCTCCATTGCGCGGTCTACGCGCGCCTTGGCATCCAGTTCCGAGTTACGCAGCGCTGCAGTTGCCGCGATCATGGGTTGGGCATGCTCGGCAATCTGCTCGACCATGGCCTCCCAGAGCGACTCCTTCGAACCGAAGTGATGCGCGAGCAAGGCCGGGTCGACGCCCGATTCGCGCGCTATCTCGCGCACGCTGGTGGCGTCGTAGCCGCGCGTGCCGAAGGTCATGCGCGCGTTGCGCAGCAGTACATCCCGCCCGACTGACGCTTCCTGCGCCGGGCGCCCGCGGCCGCGCCGAACGGTCCTGGTTGTTGGCGATGTAGTGGCCTTCTCTTTCATGCTGAGCCGCGTTCCCGTTTTCGATGGACGTGAGTGTAACCGAGTGTGGGCGCGCATCTCGCGCGCGTTCTGCCGGCGCCGCGCGACGTGTGATCGTTTGACACGGGCCGTGGCGGGGGGTTACCATGGGTTTTTATTCATTGCGTGTTGAATTAAGAATGACGAATCCGGTTCGCATCGTAATCGTGGGCGGCGGCATCGCCGGCATCCTGTTGGCGACGAAGCTGGGGGACACGTTCGGACGCGCCGGCGACGCGCGGATCACACTGATCGACAAAAGCCCGACGCATATCTGGAAGCCGATGCTACATACGATCGCGGCCGGTACGCGCGATGTCCAGCAACAGCAGGTGATCTTTCTCGCGCACGCGAGCGAACACGCGTACGCCTACGAGCCCGGCGAGATGCTTGGCCTCGACCGGGCGCGCCGCCGCGTGCAGCTGGGCGCGCTCACGACGCCCGACGGCGGCATGGTGCTGGAGCCGCGAGAAGTCGAATACGACGTGCTGGTGCTTGCACTCGGCAGTCGTGCGAACGATTTCGGCGTGCCGGGTGTCGCGGACCACTGCTATTTCATCGACAGCCAGAAGCAGGCCGTGACCTTCAACGAAGCGCTGCGGGCGCGCGCGTTCCGCAGCGTCGCGCGCGACGAGGCACTGCGCGTGGCGATCGTCGGTGGCGGGGCGACCGGTGTGGAACTGGCGGCGGAATTGAGCCGCCTGCTCGAAGTCGCGAGCGCCTATGGCGATGCGTCGGTGCGCGAGCGTCTGCAACTCACGCTGCTCGAAAGCGGCCCGCGCATTCTCGGTGCGTTTCCGCCGAATATTTCCGCGTCGAGCCAGCAGCAACTTGAAAAGATCGGCTTCAGCGTGAAGACCGGTACGCGCGTGACCGAGGCGACCACTGGCGGTTTCGTCTACGACGGCGGCACGGTGGCCGAAGCCGACCTGATGGTTTGGGCCGCAGGCGTGAAGGCCGAGGACTTCCTCAGTGGCCTGGGCGGCCTTAAGACCAACCGCGCGAACCAGATCGTGGTGAGCCCAACCTTGCAATCGACGGAGGACGATCATGTCTTTGCACTCGGCGACTGTTCCAGCCTCACGCCAGCCGGCGCCGAACGCGCGCTGGCGCCGACTGCGCAGGTTGCCACGCAGCAGGCCGAGCATCTTGCCCGGCATCTGCCGGGCTGGCTCGCGGGCAAGCCGATGCCTGCGTTCGCGTTTCATGACTTCGGCTCGCTTGTGTCGCTGAGCGACTACGACGCGTTCGGCACGTTGGGGCGCTTCGGCTTTTTCCGGGGCGGCTTCATTCGCGGCCGCCTCGCGCAATTGAGCCACGCGATGCTGTACCGCCGACATCAGCAGGCCCTGCACGGGTTGCGCAAGGCGACGCTGCTATGGACCGCCGAGCGCATCAACGGCTGGGTGCAGCCGAAGATCCGCCTCGCCTGATTCACGCGTGCCCCGCGGCGCGTTTCCGTCAGATCGTTCGTTTAACTAATCGTCGCCCGCATTCAGCCCGGGCACATCGTCGAGCGGCCGTAGCGCGCATGCCATAGTCCCGGCTCCTGTTCGTGTGCGGCTACGCGTTGCGGCACGGTATCGCGCAGAAATTCCACGAGCGTCCTGATCTTGGCGTCGAGGTACTGGCGCGATGCATAGAGCGCGTAAATGTTGATCGGCTTCACTCGTCGGCGGCGGAATTGTCAAAGGCATCTGCGGTGCTGCAGCAACGCCGCAGATGCCTCAGATGTTAAGAATGGGCAACACACCGCGCCTGTGACACCCCCGGCTATAATCAGGTGTCTGGCGCCGGACGCATCAGATGCCGCACTTGGCGACGTCTGAAACAACGCCATAGATCGAAGTTTTGATTTGCGAGGCGGCAATATGGGCAGGCCGACAGGCTTGCCGAGCGGACGCGCAACTCGTTTTCGATTGTTCTGACTATCGACACTTCCATCTCACCGTGGCACTAGCGAGGCTGAATCACATCACGCCGCGTCCATATAGCGAGGTTCTTCAGCGTACGCCGCCATGACGACGCCCCCAGACGGTGCCGGCACGTTACCCGCATCGCCTGGGCTGCATCGGGTGAGGCGCCAGCGCTCAGTTCCCGAAGTAGATATTGCAGTGACTTGCGGGGCCGACGCACGACGATGGTGCGAGTTTCGGCGAATCCGAACGGCTACCGGCGGCGGAGGTACCGTTGACCGTCGTGCCACCAACGGCGCTAACGGCCATCTGCTGGCCGGCTTGCGCAGCGACCTTCGCTTCGGCAGCCTGAATTTGCGCGGGGTACGTCGCCTCGTCACCGTCGCCGACGTGATAGCCAGCCTCCTCAAGACGGGTCAATTCCGCGCGCACCTGCTCGCGGGTGACGGGCGCAGTGCTCTGAGCGAAGCTCGCTAGCGGACCGGCCACTGCACCGACGGCGAGCACGATGCATGCAAAGGTTTTCATGATAGAACTCCTTGGAGCGGTTGAACGGGAACATCGAGCTACGCAATGAGGACGCCGCTTCCCGCCAGAATGGCCAAAATCACGCGCCTAAGTTTCATTTGCCCTCAATTCAAGTTATAGCGCGGCACTCGTAATCGGAATGCAAGAAGAGGGAGATAAGAATTATTGCGCGTCGAATTGCGTCATCCTTGTTTCTCATTATGTCGCATTATTTCGTCCCATAATCACATAAATTGTGATTGGATTGAATATTTTATGTTCGATATTAAATGCTCATGTGCGTCGAAATAAATGTTCGGTGCCGTTTTTTGTTATTTGACACGATCATTTCGTGAGAGTGCGGCGGACACGCCCCGTGCAGATCGACTCGTCACGCACTGCGAGCGCCGAATACTGCGATTGATGAGTCGTGCCCGGCCTGCGCGGCTGCTGTGCAGGTGAGCAAAATTTCCAACGTAGATCCCGAACTTTTGTCAGGTATCCAATAGAACACTTGTCTATCGACTTGGCGGCGGACCGCTAGCAAAATGGAGCGTACGGCCGAGAATGATTCCGGGAGGCCTCCTGTGGCGTTCTATACTCGAACACGAGGTGATGCTGACACGCGCGAAAAGCCCGGGGCCAGTACCTCAACGCGCGCGAGTAAATTGGCTTCAAAAATCGTGCGCCACAAAATCGCTGAATTGCTGAAACCCTTTAGGGGACCCGTTGCGACCCTCAATACCGGCCAAGCTCTCCTCGTCAAACGTGAATTACTGAAATCGCTGTCCCGCCGCGCGGTATATTGGATGGCGTTACCGTTGCTCGGGAGTTCGCTCTGGCTCGAATTTGGATCGTGGATCAAAACGCCGGATAACTATCGCTGGTTTCGTTTCATCTGGGTCTTCGGCCTGTGGGGAGTAGCAGCTCCCCTGGCAATATACTTGTTCAAAAAGACAATCGCACTTCCAGTGCAAGCCGACGTCAACGCTGTGGATCGAATGCATTGGGCGTGGGCTGCATTGATCACGTCGACATCGCTGTGGTGGGGGGTGGGTAGCTTTGGGTTAATCCCGCCCACGTGGCCGAATGGCCACGGCTATTACTATGGATTGGGTAGATATAACATTTTAGAGCTGACGTTGATTAGCCATGTATTTACTTTGCTGCTGCTCGCACCCAGTCTTCGCGCGACGTTAGGTTCGCTTCTGCTCAGCGCCATCCCATTTACTCTTGGCATGGCAGGAATTCTATTTACTTATCGTCCGGTCATGCTTTACTGGCTCACAATTCAATTAATCGGATATTTCTTCATCGCGTGGTTTATCTGTGAAGATCAGAAGCATGCATGCGTAAAAGAGCTTATCCTCGTCGAGGCCCGATCGCAGGCCGAAGCGGCAGCAGCGGAGAAAAACCAGTTTGTCGCCGCGATCAGCCACGACTTGCGCCAACCGCTCACCACCCTCGGTTTGAAGTTGAACTACATCGAACGGCATATCGAACCAACCCATCTGGCTGGAGACCTCTCGGTTGCGCAAAGGCAGGTGGATGCGATGGAAGGAATGATTAATGGCACGCTGGATATCTGCCGCCTCGAATCGGGTACCTAGAATGTAGAAATTCAGGAGGTCGCGCTCGGCCCCCTCCTGCACGGCATCGTTACGGATATGCAGCCACTGGCCCGTGCGAAGGGGCTGGAGTTACGACTCCATAGCCGGCCCTATCTGATCCGTACGGATAGACATGCGCTGGACCGGATTGTCCGGAATATGGTGTCCAATGCGATCCGTTACACGCCCACCGAACGGGGAAAAAAGAAAGGGCATGTTCTGGTGAGTTGCCAAAGGCGGGGCAACTTCGTCAGGGTAAGCGTTTGGGACAACGGAATTGGTATCCCTGAAGACAGACAGCAGGATATCTTCAGAAGCTACGTGCAGGTCGACAATCCCGAGCGCGACCGTGAGAAGGGGTTCGGTCTGGGTCTGTCGATTGTGCAGGGTCTCGCGAACCTTCTGGGTCACAAACTGGACGTGGACTCGGCGCCGGGGCTGGGGTCGCGTTTTACGGTTACGGTCCCATTCCTGCAACGCATACCGCAAGAAGTGACCGAAGTTCAAACAGGTGAAAACGGCGACCCGGACCTGACCGATATGGTGGTGGCGATCATCGAGGACAATAGCGATCTGAGAGTCGAAATATCGATGCGCTTGATCGAGCATGGATGCTATGTCGTGATGGGCGAATCGTCCAGTGATGTCATCGAACAGTTGCGCGTTGGAGCTCTGGCAAAAGGTCCGCACTTCATCCTCTCCGACTACCGGCTGAAAGGCGAGGACGGAATTGCTGCGATTGCGGCGCTCCGTGCCGCTACCGACGCTTCGATCCCCGCGATCCTGTGGTCAGGGGACACCTCGTCAGCAGTGCTCAAAAAGGTAGCCGCCAGTGGCATCAAGCTTTTGTCGAAACCGGTTTCCGAACAGGCCTTATTGACCCTGCTTGCAAAGCACAAGCCAAAAACATCGACCGAAAGCGGATGAACGTAATTGAAGGGAAAACAGAGTCTGGCGGAGCAGAGATCTTTATGACAGTCCCTTATCTGCTGCCCCACTTCCAAGGGTCAGTTCGGCGTTGACTTTAAGCGCCGCTTCGACGCGGTTCCTGACTTGAATTTTGTCGTAAATTACACAGGAAACCTGCCTGACATGTCCCTCAGTGACATTAAGCTCTTTTGCGATCTGCTTTCCTGAGAAGCCGCGTGCAATGCAGCGCGCCACATCCCACTCTCGCGGAGAAAGTCCGAGATGATGCTGATTCTGGCTGGCCGAAGGCGCCTGCGTCGAGCAGGCAAAGCGCATCAAGACCTCTTCCGGAATCCAGAGTTCCCCTCCCAAGATCCGGCTCAGTCCGACGAACATTTTTTTGTGCGCACCTCCTTTCAACAGAATTCCCCGGGCGGCGTAGTCGCGCATGCACATTCGCAAAATCTCGATTTCATGATCGTTTCCGGGAGCGAGCCCCGTGCAAATGATCACGGGAACATGGGCTGGATTCCCAGCCTGGAAATGTTCAAGTGTAATGGCGCCATGGTTCTCCCCATCCAGATTGAGGTCCAGGAATACCAGGTCCGGGGGTGGCGTCTTGTTTACCTCTTCCAGCGCACTGGCAAGCGTGAATACGGGCTTGATTTCGATTGGGGTCGCGCTCAACTCCGACGCGTGTGCTTCGACATATTCGGAAAGCGCAACACAAAGAATCTCGTGGTCGTCGACCCATAAAATTTTCACGGTCGTTTCTCCTCACGATAACTCAGAGAAAAACAATCGATCGCGCACTCTGTTTGTGCGCAGCATCGATTAATAGCCTACCGGACGCTTGGCTGTGTTCGCGGCGCGCGCGATGAGGCTCGAATAAACGTCGCCTTACAGGCTGGCGCGCCCTCATGCGGCGCTGCACATAGAACAGAATACATCACGAACGCTAGCTGCGCCGCACGACCTCAAATGTTCAACGAGGGGTGCCAACGGCAAATCCGAACGGGAAAATTCCGCTTGGCAATCGGTTGTTGTCGTGGAGAAGACGCTGCATCGGCTTGAGGGTCGCTTCCCGATGCACGCTCTAGAGCAGCCAATCGACAGACGCGTTATCGGGACGTTCGCAGGTCCGCTTCAATCGGTTAAGGAACGTAGCGTCCACCGCTTCAATCCGCATGTACGCCAAGTCGATTGAATGTTCTGGTTCACACGCATCCCAGGCCGCTTTCGCTTTGGAAAGCGCGAGGCTTTATAAAGAGCTCGTCGAACAGCATCGGCAGAGCGCACGCACTGAAGAGCAACTCCGCACGGCGCTAGCTGATCTGGCACGTGTTAAGGGTGACCGTATCCAGTTGCAGCAGGTCGCAATCAACCTGCTGTTGAACGGCGCCGAATCCATGATGGCACTCGAGACGGATCGTCGCCTCTGGCTCGCTTGCGCCGTAGAGGAATTCGTGATCCGCGTGACCGTAGAGGATCTCGGCAGCGGAATCGCGCCGGAGATTGCCGATCGGCTTGTAGAGCCGCTCTTTACGACGAAGGAAAATGGCATGGGCATGGGCCTTTCCATCTGCAAGTCGATCGTGGACGCGCACAACGGAACATTGGAACTCAGCGCGCGCCCCGAAGGGGGAACGCGGGCCACCGTCGTGCTTCCACGCCTTTGCAATTGAAGCGACCAGACTGTATTTTCGGAGAAAAGCGCGTGGAGCTGCACGCGCTTCTACATACCGGACGAATTTGACGCCGGATAACGACTGGTTGACGACGTCGATATGCTCTGGAGTGCATGTGAGGTTGCGCTTTGGGCTCGGGTGGCGCGCCGCTCCTGTTACGTCCACTCGCGTTATGCGACCGGTGGCGTCCTCGTCCCCGCAGCGTAGTACCGCGCTCGTGGAGGAACCCGCTTTACAATGCTCACGGTCGATGAGATCAGGGCTTTGCGTCGGCAGCGGCCGGGGGGCGCCGAAGCGGCTCTTCGACGGTTTAGGGAAGCGGGCGTTGTAGCTCGCCGCAAAGAAGGGCGCCCAGGCATTCGCTCGGCCAGCGTGCTGATGCAGCGGCCGCAACTCCGTCACCCACGATTGTCGGAATTGCCTCGACCAGCGTGTGAAGTTGAGTGACGTCGTTGCGGTCGGCGCCGGCCAGAATCACCGCGAGCGGGATGCCCTGCGCTTCGGTGATGAAATGGTGCTTTGAACCAGGTCGCGCGCGGTCTGTGGGATTCGGTCCTGTTTTTGACCTGAGCCCACAGCGCGGATTGAAGAGGAATCGACGATGACGCGAGACCAAGTCGATTTGGTCGGCTGCGCGCAATCGCGCAAGCAGCGCTCGTGCAACCGCGCCCAGACGCCAGCGGCTTGCCGGTCACGTAGGCTGCGCCAGCAACTCATGCCGCTGCCGCAACCCATCTCGCGAGGTAGTAGGTCCCAACGCAGGCCTGTTTGCAAGACGAAGAGAATGCCAGTGAGCACCGCACGATTGTCGAGCGGCTTGCGCCACGGAGCGCGTTCGTCGTAGTTTGGGAGGGGGCAGCAACGGTTCGATGAGTGCCCGCAGTTCGTCGTCGAGTATCGGCTTGGCCATGTCCTTCTCGTCGTCGAAACAATGAAAAGGTTAGCAGCATTCATCGAGGGTTAACAGTCCCTTCGTTCATTTTGTTAAGGGTTCTAACTGCCACATCGTTGAAACCGGTAATGAATCGTGGCGCTTCAGTAACCGCGAAGCGGCCCGCGGCATGCCACGGGATGTGCTAGCCTCGGTCACCGGGCTGGCGCAAAAGTGGCGCACTAGCAAGCAAGATGCACCGAAGAACAAGGGCTTACGTCGCAAGACGTAGGCCCTTTTCCTTTTGCAGCGCCGTTCGTTGCGCTCGCAACCTCACTGGCTGCGCCTTCCTCGCCCATCGTTCGCGCGCCGCCGCGTGCCGCACTTGGGGCGTCACCCTGCGGCGCTCAGCGAAAGGCCGGTGGAATAGCCCGGATATGCCACGTGTTCTCGTAATGCATCGATGCCCTAGACTTCGATGTCCCAACTCCATGCGAGGACAGAATGCCAAATGTAGACGATCGTCTCCAGTCGATTCTCACGTCGTGGGCGCGCAAGGTGCGTGCAAGACAAGCTGAAGAGGACATGCTGCAACAAGGAACGGTCTGGGCTAACCAGCGTCACCGGGCCAACACACAGGACCCGCGCGTGCAGTCCTATCCGCTGGACGGATTGTCGGCCGGCAACCTGGCAAGAAAGCGGGGCGCGCTCGCACCCTTGCGCCCGCGGGAACGCGAGTTCTACCGAAACTTCCCTCTCCTGCCGTTCTATGCGGTTCATTTCACGAACAATGAACTCAGGGACGCTCAGACCGGTAAGGTATCGATCTTTTCGCGCAGAAGATTGCTGCACAATCATCCGGAGATCGTCTTCGCCGAACAAAACACAAGCGGAGCCGATATTATTACGGCTGGCAACGATGACTACGTCTTCTTCTCACTGGAGTGCGGAAGACAATCGCAAAAACAGTACAGCCGATTCGGTTCAAAAGCGTATCGATTCGATCTGAATCAAGGTGCGTTTAAATACGCGTGGGCCAGTCTCAATGACATGGTGGACCCCAAACATTCAGCCACCCTGGTCAACACATTCCGCAGTCTGACGGACGACGACCGGATCCGCCTGAAGAATATGACTCGTCTTACCAACAACCCGGTCAATATTTTCAAAGGTAAGCATATTCTGGACGGGATTGCATTGAGCATTATTGGGATATCGCGCCTCCTGAGCAATAACGCAGCAGAAGAGCTTCTTGCCGCGCGACAGCCGCACGAAGTCGATCGCGTCATGAATATGCTGTTTCGTCCAGAAATTAAAGTGGCGCGTTATTTCTTCGCCGATAATTACGAGTACAGCGATAAAAAGCCGCAAGCGCCGAAGCGGTAAATAAAATCCTTACGATGAAAGGCGTAAGGATTTTTCCGTTTCGGCGCTCTTTCTTTCGGACCGGTGACCTTTCCCCTCTGAAGTATCCCACTGTAAAGTTAGCGGCAAGAATCAGCGGCTTAAGCAGCTGGTGGTGTCAGCGTCGGATAGATACTCCCCATTTTAGTCGAAGTAATTTTCCCAAGTTTTCATGAGTGCGGTGCGCGGCAGGGATGCCGGTGCCGCACCGACTGATCACCGACCATATCACCCTTGAGATCCGTCCTGGGGGTGTCGGTTATCGCCGACGGGCTCGACCGGTTCTGCCGGTCCGCGGATATCGAGCCGGCAACGCAGCATATCGTCGTCGACGAAAAGATCGACGAAGCGATGGCCGCGCAACTGCGCACCTACTTGCTGTCTCACGTCGGGCGGCTGGGGGAAGAGGGCGCGGCAGCGCGCGCCACGAGCGCCATTTCGCCTGACGTGCTCCTGAAGCTCTGGGCGTTCTCCGAGCCACGCATTCAAGCCGATTACCTCCTGTTCGACGAAGCGCAGGACAGCGACGGTGTCATGCTGTCGGTCCTGGGCCGGCAGCGCCACGCGCAGATCATTTATGTGGGCGACCCTTACCAGCAGATCTATGAGTGGCGGGGCGCGGTCAATGCGATGACGCATATCGACGCGCCCGAATGTGCGCTCACGGAGTCGTTCCGCTTTGGCGACACGTTCGCGGCGCTCGCGAGCCGTCTGCTCACGCTGCTGGGCGAACGCACTCCCATCCGGGGACAGGAAGCGATCGGCTCGCTCATGGTGGAAGATCCCGCGCGGCGCCGCCGGTCGACGCGATCCTGTGCCGGAAGAACGTTACGGCGATCTGGCAGTTCGCCGCGGGACTCGAAGCGGGACATCGACCGGCAATCCGGATGAGTCCGGCCGAGATTCTCGCTTACGCTGATGGCGCGGACCGGTTGCTGGCCGGCCAGCTGGCATTCCGCCCGGCGGCGCGTTCGCTGTTCGATAACTGGAGCGACGCGCGGTCGTTCGCGCGCAGTGCGTTTGGCCACGACCTGCTGCCGGTGGTGCGCATCGTCGACGAGTTGGGTACAGGCTATCTGCGGGCCCTGGCACAGCGCTCAGCGGCGGAAGATGCCGCCGACTATGTGATCTCGACCGTGCACCGCGCGAAGGGCCTCGAATGGAAGCGGGTCAGGGTGGCCAACGATTTCCGCATGCTGGGTGCGGAGGGCAACCCGATGCCGGACGACGACGAGCTGCGGCTGCTCTACGTGGCCGTGACCCGCGCACAGCATGTGCTCAATATCTCCGGATCTCGCGACGAGCTGCTACGGCTTTTCAATCTCCGGCGCTAGCGTCAGCGCGTGAAAGCGCCGTGGGCGATTGCCCAACGATGCCTACACGGTACCGTCCGGCAGGTCGGGGCGCAGTTCGGCCTCGATCTGGTCGATGGTCGGCAGACCGGTCTCCAGCGAGGGTGGCACCTCGCGCATCAGTTGATACTCGGCCACTCCCATTGGCTTGACCACGCCACGCAGCGCATACCCCGCCAAAGCCGGTTCTTTTCCTTGCACAGCAGCAGGCCGATGGTCGGCTGGTCCTCGGCCGCCTTGACCTGCGCATCGATCGCTGACAGGTAAAAATTCAGCTGCCCCGCATATTCAGGCTTGAACGGCGTCGTTTTCAGTTCGACGACGACATAGCAACGGAGCTTGAGGTGATAGAAAAGCAGATCGACGAAAAACTCGTCGCCGCCAACTTCCAGCCGGTACTGGCGACCCACGAACGCGAACCCGGCGCCCAGCTCGAGCAGAAACTGTGTGATATGGCGGGTCAATGCGCGCTCAATGTCGCGCTCCTGAGCGTCCTCCGTCAACGCCAGGAAGTCAAAGATGTAGGGATCCTTGAGTGCATCCCGGGCCAAGTCGGATTGAGGCGGAGGCAGGCGTTCGGCGAAATTCGTAACGGCATTGCCAGCCCGGCCACACGCATCCGTTTCGACCTGCGCGACGAGGATGGCCCTCGACCAGCCGTGCTCGAGCGCCCTGGTGGCGTACCAATCGCGTTGAGCGGGGTCCTTGACCTTATCAAGCAACGTGCAAAGGTGGAACCAGGGCAATTGTGCAGCAGGCTGCTGCACAAATTCCGGGTCCGGCCAGGCTTGGGCGAGCGCACGCATGTATTTCAGGCTGCGTGGCGAGAACCCCGCATATCCGGAAAGGCGGCCTTCAGGTCACGTGCAAGCTGGTCGACGACTCCGGCTCCCCATCCCTGGTTCTGTTGCCGCTGAAGAATATCGCTGCCGATCTGCCAGTACAGCTTGATCAGTTCACGGTTCACGCTCGCAGTGGCACGTTGACGCGCTGCTTCAACTCGTAAAGCCAGCGGCTGTTCACTGGCCTCCCGATAACGACTGGAACGCAACGTAAGCGACCCGTAACCTGCCTCATCCTCGCCCGAGGACCATAAGCATCGCGCGCCACCTCCCTAAGAGGCCGCCCTGCAACTGCTGCACTCAGCGTTGACGCACTCTTGATATCCGCCTATAACCATCCATATGGATGGTTCATGGAGGATATTTGAAGATGGCGAAAGAAGTGCCGGATCGCTCACGAGGCAGCGAAACCGAAAAAATCACGATCAATCTCGGCCCGATCGATCTGGGCCAGATCGATCTGCTCGTCGAAGAAGGCTTTTACTCGAACCGCACGGATCTGATCCGTACGGCCATCCGCAACCAGTTGTCGATTCATGCCCCGGCCGTTAAGGACACAGTGACCCGCCGTGAACTCGTCCTGGGCCTTCAGCATTTTTCGAAACAGGACCTTGAGGCCGCGTGCGCGGCCAGTCAGCGTCTCAGAATTCAGGTGCTGGGATTGGCGAGCATTGCCGCGGACGTATCCCCCGAACTTGCGCTGACAGCGATCGAATCAATCCTGGTCCGCGGCGCGCTCCATGCATCACCGGCAGTCAAGGCCGCGTTGGCGGATCGAATCCGCTAACGCTCCTGGCTCTTTCCCGCTAACGGAAGAAACATGAAACTCAACGAAGGATTTCTCGACTCGATGAAAGAGGCATTCGCACTCTTTCGGAACAACGATCCCGCAGCGGCTGCGGAGACCGTCAGGCGCGCCATGCGCGACGAACGGACGGACGTAGCAAGCCCCCATGCAGATCCGCATGACAAGGCGACGACACCGCGATTCGCTGACCTTTTACAACCCCGACGTCGCGCCGATAAGGCGCAAACTGAACCGGAAGTGCAGGATTGCGGGCACTTCAGCACGCGGCGTTACGTCAACACCGCTGGCCAGCGTGACTACAAGGTCTACGTTCCCGGTTATTCCGGCAGTGATTCCCTGCCGCTGATCGTGATGTTGCACGGCTGCACCCAGGACGCCGACGATTTCGCCACCGGCACGCGGATGAACGCGCTTGCCGAAACGCACGGATTGATTGTCGTTTATCCCATCCAGCCGCAAGGCGCGAATACGTCGAGGTGCTGGAACTGGTTCAGGCCTGCCGACCAGCGTCGCGACATGGGCGAGCCATCGCTGATCGCGGGCATTACACGCGAGGTCATGGCAACTCACAATGTCGACCCGAAGCGGGTTTTCGTTGCCGGTCTTTCGGCCGGCGGCGCCATGGCGGCGATCCTCGCGCAAACCTATCCCGACCTCTACGCAGCAGTGGGTGTTCATTCCGGGCTGCCCGTCGGATGTGCGCACGACCTTCCGTCCGCACTAGCGGCCATGCGCGGCGGCAAAACCCGATCCAAGGCGCACCAACCTGCCCGAGGCGATATTCACAACGTGCCGGCGTCCCGATGTCCGCTCATTGTTTTTCATGGTGATGCGGATGCAACCGTGCACCCCGCCAACGCAAACGAACTGGTACGCGAATTTTCCGGAAGTGAAACGGTAGCCGTTCGCCCGCCGGGCGGTGATAGCCGGGCGAGGAAGCATACGGTGCGACACATGGCGTCACCGGCCGGGGGAGATGCCGAGCTATGGATCGTCCACGGCGCGCCCCATGCGTGGGCCGGAGGCTCTTCAAGCGGGAGCTATACCGATCCGTCCGGCCCCGACGCCAGTGCGGAGATGGTGCGATTTTTTCTTGAGCATCCGCGTCGTCACTGAGCGTTCCAGCGCTGAGCTACGGGTGCGTCTCGTCGACTATCACGGAACGCGATCGCGCTTAGCCCACGCGGCGTTCGATTTACTGCACCCTATGATTAGGAACGCAAATCATGTCATGGCCAGATACAGATGTCCGCCTGCCAGCCAAGTTCAGATGTCCGGGGTTGCAGGGTTCAGGATTCGTCGTTCACGGGTTAAAGACTATACGGTGTCGAAGGATGGATCCTGAACGGGCAGGGTGTCTGTGTCAGTTGCAGGGGCCCTTTCAGACCGCCGGCCAGGTTTGCGGGGCTCTTGCTGCGTCTGTCTGCGTTGCGCGAGATCCGTGATCGCCTGTTCGATGTCTGCCTGCGTGAACTCGCGCTGCTTCTTCTTGCCCGGTTGACGGTCGTTACGATTGGTTCGGGTCGAATCGCCGCGATGTGTCCGCGAGGGCGCCTTACCGATCCGGCTGTTATCGCGTTGCGCCTGCAGCGCCTGGGCCACCTGCAGCACGTGGCTCAGACGCTTGTGCTCGATGACCGCGCCCTGATCGATCTCGGCGAGCCGGTCATACTGCCTGCACGGCAGCATACGCCCGTCCGCCCGCAGTTCGATGCGCCCGTCCGGATACTCCCACACCTCGATATACCGATCGATCAGCCTGCGGTTCTCCGGCGTATCGTCGAGCAGCTACATCACCCGAATTAGTAAGGACTTTCCCGATCTCGGGGCATAGCGATATGCCAGGATGGTTGGTGCTGGGCAACCCATCTGAAAAGGGGAAAGTCATGGACAAGATTACTCGTATCGGCGTGGATCTGGCCAAGAACCTGATCCAGGTGCACGGCGTGGACAGCGTGGAACGCGTGGTGATCAGGAAAGCCATCTCACGGCAGAAGTTTCTCGAGTGGTTTGCCAACCTTGAGCCGTGTCTGGTCGCAATGGAAGCATGCAGCGCAGCCCACTACTGGGGGCGCAAGCTGTGCTCGATAGGTCACGAGGTTCGCCTGATTGCGCCGCAGTTCGCCGCGCCATACCGTAAGGGCGACAAGCACGTGAAGAACGACAGACTGGATGCCGAGGCGATCTGCGAGGCCGCGGGCCGACCGCATATGCGCTTCGTCGCCGTCAAAACGGCAGACCAGCAAAACGTGCTGTTGCTGCACCGGATGCGGAACGGTTTCGTCGAGGAACGTACTGCGCTCGTCAACCGGCTGCGCGGTGAACTGATCGAGTTCGGCGTGTTCCTGCCGCAAGGCATCAATGCATTTCGTGCCCACTTCGTCGAGGCACTGGAGGACGGCGCCACTGAACTGAACGGTGGCGCGCGCAGTGCGCTGGCACGAGGCTGGGAGCACCTGCAGGCCCTCGACCAGCAAATCGCCTGGTGCGACGTGCAAGTCGCCACACACGTGAAACACGACAGCAACGCACAGCGCGTGATGGCGGTTATCGGCATCGGGCCGCTCACAGCATCGGCCGCGGTGGCCACCGTCGGCGATGCGCGCGTGTTCAAGAATGGTCGCCAATTCTCCGCCTGGCTTGGCTCGGTGCCCAGACAGGCGAGCAGCGGCGGAAAGACCCGGCTGGGGCCCATTACCAAACAGGGCAACACGTATCTGCGCACGCTACTGTTTCAAGGCGCACGCTCGGCCGTAACGACTGCCCATCGACGAACCGACCGGCTCTCGCGCTGGATCGTTCAGCTCCAGACACGTGTGGGATGGTATCGGACGTTGGTGGCCGTCGCCAACAAGCACGCGCGGATTCTGTGGGCGATTCTGGCCAAGGGCGAGCGCTTCGAACCGTCGTATGTGCAGATCCGCCCAGCCCCCACGGGACCGTGAGGACACCGGCGCATACCCTGATAGATAAGTGATAACGCGCTCTTCTGTACAACTCAAAACGAGGAGTCCGCACACAAGGATTCAACAGGCATGGATAGCGACAGGTCAGACCGGCAGTGGGCGAACTCGAAGTACGACAAGGCGCTGCATGGCATGCATTCGCCGTCACACGGATGGAGTCCTGCTGCGCGGTTACTATCCGGGCCCGGGCACCGCAATGACAGTGCTCAACAAGGCCGCTTATAGGTATGCAGTCTGTCTCGCCGCTGAATGCCGAATGCCTGCCCGATCACATCAGAGTCAAGCGAATGAATGAATGAACCCCGAGCTTGCAAAAAAGGAAAGTCCTTATAGGTCGTACTGCACCGTGAGCGCCTTCGTGACTTTCCGTGGCTCGCGCCACGTCAGTACCGTGTCGAGGCTCTCGTCAGCCCTCAGGGCACGGTGTGCGTCGAAGTCGCTCCTGGGGGGCTTCGCAAAGCGCGCGTTGTACGCGGCCATGAAGGAGGGCGCCCATGCATTGGCCTCGGCCAGCGTGCTGATACCACGCAAGCGCATCTCCTTCACCAGACGGTCCTGCAGCGTCAGGTGTGCCCGCTCTACACGCCCTTGGCCGAACTGCTGTTGGCACAGAATGTATCGATGTTCAGCTCGTACATTGCACGGCCGAACGGCGTCACGCGGTTGCCAGTCTTGCCTGGCGACACATTACGGAACACGCTCGCCTTGATAGTCATATAGCCGGCCTCCCTCCGTTCGAAGCGAACGGCCAGCGTACAGTCAGGGTGCGAACACCGACGTGACACACAGGAGGCCGGCATGAACAAGTTTAGTGGTATCGACCTGCACTCGCACAACAGTGTGGTCGTCGTCAGCGATGACGCTGACCGGGTTGTCTACCAGCGACGGTTGCCGAACGATCCGGTCCAGATCCGGGCAGCGCTGGCGCCGCACCGCGAAGATCTGGTGGGTGTAGTCATCGAAGCAACGTATAACTGGTACTGGCTGGTAGATCAGTTGATGAACGACGGCTACCGGGTGCATCTGGCGAACCCTGCTGCAATCAAGCAGTACGAGGGATTGAAATATAGCGGTGACTTCACCGATGCCGCCCATCTCGCACAGCTGCTGCGTCTGGGACTATTGCCTGAAGGCTACATTTATCCAGCAGAAGAACGTCCGGTGCGTGACCTCTCTCGCAAACGGATCCAACTGGTGCAGTGTCGTACGGCCCAGATACTCGCGATTGAGAATCTGTTCTCGCGCCATACCGGTGGGCAGATGCAAGGTGAGCGGGTTAAGCGCCTGGATGAGAGACAGGTGAATGGATTCGGTTTTGCATCTGACGTGACGCTCGCGATGCATGCCAATCTCGCAGTCATGCAAACCTTGCAGGAGGAAATCAGGATCATCGAGAAACGACTCATGGAGCGGGTAAAACTGAGCCCGGATTACGCATTGCTGAACACGGTGACGGGCATTGGTCCGGTTCTCGCAACCACGATCATGCTGGAAACCGGGACCATCTCCCGTTTCACCAAGGTTGGCAATTTTAGTTCGTACTGCCGCTGTGTAGACAGCCGACGTGAAAGCAACAGTAGGAAGAAGGGCGAAGGCAACACGAAGAACGGCAACAAGTATCTGGCGTGGGCGTTTGTCGAGGCGGCCACCTTCGCGATCCGCTCGTGCCCGGAAGCCAGGCGCTTTTACGAGCGCAAGAAACGCGCGCGAAACGGGATTGTGGCGATCAAGGCACTGGCGCACAAACTGGCGCGTGCCTGCTACCACATTCTTCGGGAGCACAAGCCTTTTGAGATAGCCCGCTGCTTTGGTTAAAGGTGGTGCAAAGGGACCGAGCCCAGTACAGCGACTGGTGACAATCCACGGCTTTGATTGGGCCTTCCCTTTGTTCCGCCCGCTGCAATCGTCATTCATTTCTCCAGTCGCCGTGCTAACCGCCGGCAGCCGTTTCATTTTGAGACTCTGGTGGAGTCGGACTGTGGAGGTTTAGCGTAACGATTGCCATCAGGGTTGCAACATACAATCGATAAATTAATTTTACATAATTAAAGTTATCGAACTTTTGCGTGTAGGAGCTATATCCTAATGTCGTGTTCGGGGGTGCGGCGGAATTCTTGGACTATCAGGAGCTAGTCCATGTATTCGTACGAAGAGCGTATCCGAGCGGTCAAACTCTACTTGAAGCTTGGAAAGCGCCTTACCGCTACTGTTCGCCAATTGGGCTATCCCACAACGAAGTCCCTCGAGCGTTGGTATCACGCATACGAACGATGCCTGGATTTGCCGAGGGAACGTATCTGCTTGAGGCCGCGCTATTCGGCAGAACAAAAGAAGGCGGCCACAGACCACTATATGAGCCATGGCCAGTGTCTGGCAGCAACGACAAAGGCCCTGGGGTATCCGGGACGCGGGACGCTCGTCGCCTGGCTCTGACAGATGACCTGAAAAACCTCGCCACGAGCGAAGACAACAGTTTCCGCGCATACGGCGCTCGATGACCTGATGGCCGATGACTGAAGCAGACGTTCCTCTCGCCGGGCCCAGCATGCGACAGACGTTCCTCTCGCTGGCCCTGCATGCGCTCGCCAGGGCAAACCCTCCTATCCCTCGCCTGGCATAACGATATAAATGTTAATTATTTGAAAAACACATTATTGGCGCGTGAAAATGCGAATTCCGGATTCTTCAGCGCCCCGACAGTCGACCCGATGGAACTACGCCAGCTCGAAGCCTTCGCCGCAGTGATCACGACGGGCAGCATCACGGCCGCCGGCCGTCTGCTCGGGCGCTCGCAGCCCGCGATCACGCGGCTGATCCAGGAGCTCGAAGCCGGGATCGGTTATGCGCTGTTCACGCGCAACGGCCCGCGCGTCACGCCGACCGAGCAAGGCATCCTGCTCTATGAGGAAGTCGAGCACGTGCTCACGGGCCTGCATCGAATCCAGAAGCGCGCCGGCGAGATCGGCCGCGGCGAAAACCGGCCGCTGCGCATCGCCGCGACTTCCGCACTAGCGGCCGGCCTCGTGCCCGTCGCGCTCGCGCAGCCAGGTATTGCTGACGCGGCGCAGACGATCCAGTTGCGCAGCCTCCCCCCCGAGCAAGTCGTGCACGAGGTGCTCAGTGGCGCGGCCGACATCGGCGTGGCAAGCCTGCCGCTCGAACACCGCGGCGTAGTCGTGCACTGGATCGGGCAATCCGCATGTGTGGCGGCGCTGCGCGACGACGATCCGCTCGCGAGCCATAACCGGCTGCCGGTCTCGGCCTGCGAGGGCCGGCGAGTCGTCACCATGCAGAACCCCTATCGCCTGCGCCGCCGGCTCGACCATGCGTTCGCGCAAGCGAACGTCGCGCCAGCCGGACTGATCGAAACGAATTCGTCGATGAACGCGCTGACCGCCGTTCGCGCCGGTCTCGGCATCTCGGTGCTCGAACCGGTCACGGCCTATGGCATGCCGCTCACCGGCGTCGCGATCCGACCGATCGACGCCGACATTCCGTATTTCTTCGGCGTGATCTCGCGCGATGCCATCGCGCTGCCCCCCACAGCCGCGACGCTCATCGACGCCCTTGCCGAAGCCGCCCGCGCCGTACTCCCCGATTTCGCGCTGCGCGCGAGTACCGAACACGCCCAAGTCCTGCAGTCGCTGTATGGCGACCTGCCCGCCGTCAAGGAATCTTTGCCGTAATGAACGCGATCTCCCCATCGTCCGCAGGTCTCGCCGCGCTCGAAGCCCGTCTGCGCGAGGATCTCGCGTGGCTTGAACTGCCCGCGAAGCGCTGGATACCCGAACGCACGCCTGATGGCCCCCCCGTGCTCAACGTGGCAATCGTGGGCGGTGGAATGGCCGGGCTCGCGCTATGCGCCGCGCTCGGCCATCTGGGCATCGACGCCGTCATCTACGACCAGTCACCGCGTGGCTTCGAAGGTCCGTGGGCGACCACGGCCCGCATGGAGACGCTACGTTCACCGAAACAGCTCACCGGCCCCGCGCTCGGCCTGCCTTCGCTCACGTTTCGCGCGTGGTACGAAGCGCAGTTCGGCGCACAGGCGTGGGACGCGCTCGACAAGATCCCACGCCTGCAATGGATGGACTATCTGCGCTGGTATCGCGATGTGCTCGCGATCGACGTGCGCAACGAACACCGGATCACCGCCATCACGCCTCGCGCGGACGGCTGCGTCGCGCTTTCGGTCACGAGCCCCACGGGCGGCGAAACGGTTCATGCGCGCCACGTCGTCCTCGCCACGGGCCGCGACGGTCTGGGCGGCCCTTCCGTACCTTCGTTCGTACGCGATGTGCCGCGCCGCTTCTATGCCCACTCTTCCGATGTGATGGATTACGATGCGCTGCGCGGCAAGCGCGTGGGCGTGATCGGCGCGGGTGCCTCCGCTATGGACAGTGCGGCGACCGCGCTCGAAGCGGGCGCGGCTTCGGTCGATCTGCTGATCCGCCGCACGGATATCCCTCGCATCAACAAGGGCAAAGGCGCGGGCAACCCAGGCCTCACGCACGGCCATGTCGCGCTGTCCGATGACTGGAAATGGCAGATACGCCACTACATCAATGTGCAGCAGGTGCCGCCGCCGCGCGGCAGTACGCTGCGCGTTTCCCGGCACGCGAATGCGCGATTCAACCTCGGTGCGCCCATCACCGCCATCGAGCCCGTGGACGACGAACTTTACGTAAGCACGCCGAAGGGTGTCTTCGTACTAGATTTCCTCGTGTTCGCGACGGGTTTCCGTATCGATCTGGCGAGCCGCCCCGAATTTGCGTCGTTCGCACACCACGTTCGCGCGTGGAAGGATCGCTACGCGCCGCCCGCAGGCGACGACGACATTGAGCTTGCCGATTCGCCGGATCTCGGGCCGGTGTTCGAGTTCCAGGAAAAGACGCCCGGTGCGTGTCCCGGCCTCGAACGCCTCCACTGCTTTTGTGCGGCCGCCACGCTCTCGCACGGCGCGTTGTCGGGTGACATTCCGGCCGTCAGCGAAGGCGCGAAGCGGCTGGCACAGGGGCTCGCCGCGACGCTCTATCGCGAGGATGTCGAAATGCATTACGCCACCATGGCGGCCTTCTCCGAGCCGGAAGTCGAAGGCGACGAATGGACGCCCGCGCCCCCTCCCCCGGCGCTGGCCGAGCGCGAAGCGAAATGACCGTGTGATGCGAACACAGGCCAGGCCAACAGCGTGAGGCCCGAGCCATTTGCGGTTTTCAGGACTTGACGATGACATACGACACGAACGACGACATCATTGACCGCGTTGCCGGCCTCGCGCCCAACACGGTCACTCACGCATTGCGGCACCAGCGCGCCAAGGTGGTGCAATCGACCCAGGGCAGCTACGACGGGCTGTTCGACCCTGACCTTGAGGGCCTCCCCCTGGTCGAGCGCCTGCTCGTCGCGCTCTACGCGAGCCGCCTCACGCCCTCGCCTGCGCTCGCGGCCCACTACCGCGCCGAACTGTCCGCCCTCGGTGTCGATGCGGCCACGCTGGCCGCCGTGGAAACGGGTACGCCCGAGACGCTCGCGGCACCGCGCCTGCGCGCGATCCTCGCATTCACGCGCACGCTGATCGAAAACCCGGTAGCCGGCGACAAGGCCGTGCTGCAAACGCTGCCTGCGGCCGGACTCTCGACGCCCGCCGTCGTGGCGCTCGCCCAGTTGATCGCCTTTCTGTCGTACCAGACGCGCCTCGTCGCGGGTCTGCAAGCCTTCAAACAGCTGGAGCAACGGGAGCGCGCATCATGAGCGACATCATCCGTTCACACGGCTTCACGAACGAATCGCTGGAATGGGACGCGTGGCTCGACGTGGTCGACCTGGACCACGCCAGCGCCGTGCAGATTGCCGTTCTGGA
The DNA here is from genome assembly GCF_905220295.1 of Paraburkholderia sp. J76. NCBI lineage: Bacteria > Pseudomonadati > Pseudomonadota > Betaproteobacteria > Burkholderiales > Burkholderiaceae > Paraburkholderia > Paraburkholderia sp. J76. The sequence continues at coordinate 638,917 of NZ_CAJMZJ010000001.1, read as the reverse complement.
AGAGAGCCACCCGAAGGCCAAAGTGTCGGACTACTACCGGTTTCTCGTCCATCAGCCGGAAATTCTGCGCCAGCGCTCCGCCGCGTTCAACGCGATCATGTACGCGCCCGGCGGCTTGCCGCGCGCGGAGCGGGAACTGTCGACCACCGTGGTTTCGCGGCTCAACGGCTGTGTGTATTGCGCTTCAGTGCACGCCCAGCGGTTCGAGCAACTTGCCAAGCGCAACGATGTCATCCGCCAGGTGTTCGCCGACCCTCACAGCGCCGGCACGACACCGCGCGAACAGGCGATCGCGCACTTTTCGGCTGCGCTGACCGAGCATCCGGACGACATCAAGGCAGACCAGTTGCAGGCTTTGCGCGAGGTCGGTCTTACGGATGCCGAAATTCTCGACCTGATTCATTCGATTGCCATTTTCGCGTGGGCGAACCGGCTGATGCTCAATCTCGGCGAACCTGTGTTTCCCGAGCCCGCACCCGCAGCCTGACCGAGCCACCGTCCTTCAATCAATACACGGGGATAGCCGATGGACACTCAACCTGGCGTCAAGCCTGTCATTGTGGCCGCTGTGCTGGCCAATGCGATGGAATGGTTCGATTTCACCATTTTCGCCGCGATGACGCCGATCATCAGCAAGCTGTTCTTTCCCGCCACACATGGCGCTGCGGGCGCGGAGCTGAACGCCATCCTGCTGACCACGGCCCTCTTCGGTGCCGGGTTCTTCATGCGGCCCGTGGGCGGCGTGCTGCTCGGCCTTTACGGCGACATGTACGGCCGCAAGGCAGCGATGACGCTCGGCATGGGCATCATGGCGCTGGCCGCCGCGATGATGACCTGCGCGCCGACCTATGCCACGGCCGGTCTCGCCGCGCCGCTCCTGATGCTCGTAGCCCGGCTGCTCCAAGGGTTTTCGATCGGTGGCGAATTCGGCACCTCCACGGCGTTCCTGATCGAACTGGCGCCGCCCAATCGCACCGGCTTTTACGGCTCGTGGCAGATGAGCGGGCAACTGATGTCGACGATGCTGGGCGCCGCGCTCGGTCTGGTGGTCACGCAGGCGTTCACGCCCGAGCAACAGCTTGCGGGCGCATGGCGCATTCCGTTTGCAGTGGGCCTGCTCATTGCGCCGCTGACCGTCTACCTGCGCCGCCACGCAAGCGAAACCTACGCGCGCATTCACGCCAACCCGCAAACGCTCACTACGGAAACGGCCACGGTCAAGCGTGGGCTTTCTGACTACCTGATCGGCATGGGGATGGTGGTGGCGAGCACCGTGTCGTTCTACGTCACGTTCGGCTACACGGTCACTTACGCAAAGCAGGTGCTCAAGCTGCCCGTTTCGCAAAGCTTCATGGTGCAAATGATCGCGGCCATCGTCATGCTGATCGTCACGCCGATCGCGGGGGCGCTATCGGACCGCTACGACCGCAAGACGCTGCTCGTGGGCTCGCTGAGCGCCTACCTCGTGGCGATCTATCCGCTGTACGCGTGGGTCGTTGCGGCGCCGTCCGTACCGCGGCTGCTCCTTACGCAGATCGTGATCGGCGTGCTGAGCGCGACCTTTCTCGGCGTGTATTGCACCACGCTTGCCGAGATGTTCCCCAAGCGCTCGCGGGCCACGTCGCTCGCCGTGGTCAATAACGTCGTCGTTCTGATCTTTGGCGGCTTTGCCCAGACTTTTGTAACCTGGCTCATCGCGCTCACCGGCTCGCCGCTTGCGCCGGTGCTCTACGTGATGATCGGCGTCGCCATCGCGCTCGTGGCCGTCGTGGCGCTCAAGCCCAGCCATTTCAGGCAGCACAGCGCAAACGCCGTACAACCCGCCGGATGACGCAACGGGCGGCGACTAGCGTCTTGCCTCTTACTGGCTCGCAGGTTTGCTGGCTGCGGCTTCACTCGCGGCCTTCTTCTTTTTGGCCGACTCATGGTGGCCGACCGCACACCCAGCGGCCGCGCCGGCGGTGCCGTGCTTGCCCGCAACGTGGCCCGCTACCCCGCCCGCAGCCGCGCCTTCCATGCAGCCCGCAGCCGCTGCAGATGCGGGCAACATGACGGGAACTGACGCTGCGATGGCGAGAGAAAAAATGAGCTTTTTCATGGCAAAACCCTTCTAATTGGATGGAGCACTGCTCCGTATACATTTTAAGGAACGCCGTTTGGCTCCCTGCACTCGACTCAAGCAACGGCCATGCCCGCTGAAAGACGCAAGCGCCGGGCCAAAGGAAATCCGGCTTTGTCGCGGTAAGAATCGAGGGCAAGCAAGATCGATATCCGAGGTACACCTTACAGATCTAGTGCAAATCGGCACGCCGGTTGAGAATTTTTTTATAGGTAGGATACCTTATCGATTGGACAGGAGAGCATTCCACACGACCGGCGCAGCGGTGTCCTTGAGGCCGAGCATGGCGAGTTCGAACTAACCCTTGCGAATTCGATGCGTCAACTCTATGCCTGAAATCGTGGTGGCGACGCTCGTGAATCGCTTGAAACCGGGCTTTAACCGATTCGCTGATCCCATTTGCACCAGAGCCCCCGAAAGCTCGCGCGACGCCGTGGGTGCCCTCACCTGAGTCCGACAGGGCGGCCCGCAACAGCCCGGATCTGGAGATTTTGGCGGCCTCGCGATTTATTGAGGATATCGAACAATGTCCCGCTGAACGTTCCGACCGATTCCGTGCGGTTTTCTCACCCCTTCTGTGCGCCGGCCCTCAGCAGAGGGCATCAGCTTGGCGCGGCGCTGCCATCCGCGGCATCAGATGGAACGGCGCGGTTCGCCGGCGGAGAAAAGGAGGAGAATCGTGCTAAAACCCGTTCCGATGTACCGCAACGATCCATCTTCACTGATGAGCTTGTTTGTCGGCGAAAAATTCAATCTCGGCCGACTGCCGTCCCGTTATCGATAGGCTTTAGCGGCCTGCCCTCGCCACGGTTTGCACGAAATGCAGGCCATCAAGCGGCATAACCGCGAAAGTACGCCATTTTCCTCGCATATCGGGGCATAATCCATGCGCTCATTGTCTGCATTCTCCCATGAAGAAAAAAGGCCCCACCAAAAGCGCGTCCCAACAGGAACCATCGAGTCCACCCGATCAACTGCTGGCCGAAGTCGCGTTTGCGCAGATCGAAGAAATGATCATTACGCGCAAGCTGCCGCCCGGTTCGATGATCTCCGAGAGCCAGCTTGCCACCGAGATGGATATGGGACGCACTCCAGTGCGCGAAGCGCTGCAGCGCCTGAGGCAAATCGGATTTGTTGAAATGCTGCCGCGTCGCGGCACGCTGGTCGCCGGCGTCGACATCCGTCAGCAACTGGAACTGCTGGAGGTGAGGCGCGCACTTGAGGACCTGGTTGTGCGGGTGGCTGCACTCCGCGCGACCCCCGAAGAGCGAGCGCATCTGCTCACTCTGGCGAAGCGCATAATCACGGCAGCCAAACGCGGAGACACGCAAGCCTGGATCAGGACCGGCGGTGAGATACACGACGCTGAGGTTCAAGCCACTCACAACAGCATGCTCATCACGAGCATGCTGCCCATCCACGCGCAGTCCCGGCGCTTCTGGTATCACCATATCGTGCAGAACCGCGCGTATGTCGAAGGTGCGCAGTTGCATGCCGCAGTCCTGACGGCCATTGCCGAGGGCGACGGTGACCTGGCTGCAACAGCAGCTCACGGACTGATGCAGTTCATCGAGCGCTTCACCCGCTCCGCGCTCGACACCTTCTAACGCACGGCCAGGATCACGGCATCACTCGACCTGCCCCTCCCGAATGCCTACCGTGCGACCTGCGGTTTCGACATCTTCGCGCGGGGCTCTCACAAACACCGCCACCGCGGCTGCCCCTGCCAGCGCCACACCCCCGCTCAGCAGAAATGCGCTCTTGAAAACATGCGTCCATTGAACAAGGAAGCCTGTGATGATCGGTGCGAGAATCCCCGCAGTGTTCGCGAGCAGATGCATGAAGCCGCCGACGCCCCCCATCCGAGCAGGTTCGACGGTGTCGAGAATGATCGCCCAGAACACGCTGAGGGTGAGGTTCATGAAGAACACTGTCGTGCCCATCAGTGCAACCGCGGCGCCGACGCTGTCAGCCGTCCCAGCGAATGCAACGCACACCGCGGCAACGAGCAGACCGCCGACGATCACGATCTTGCGCGACTTCAGTGCATTGCCGGTCCAGCGAAAAATCAGATCGGAGGTGAACCCGCCGAGTGCGATCCCGGCGAAGCCCAGAAGCCAGGGAATAACGTTGACGATGCTCATCGACGACAGGCTCAGGTGCCGCTCCATCATCAGGTAGCTCGGGAACCACGAAAGGAAGAAATACAGGATGTACGCGTAGCCGAAGTAGGCAAGCGAAGTGGCCCAGATCGTCGGGCTCTTCAAATAGTGAGCGAGCGACATCGTCGGCAAAGATTCCGTATGCTCGGTGTTTGCCTGCTTCAACGGCGAGACTGCGCTGCGCACCCAGCGATTGTGTTCCGGCCTGTCCGTCGAAAAGATCGACCACATCAGCACCCACAGCAGCCCTGCAATACCGATCGCAATAAACGGAATGCGCCAGCCAAAATGTAGCGCCATCAGCCCGACGATCGGCCCAGCCAGTGCAGCGCCTAGTTGCAGGCCCGAGTTCGCGAAGCCAACGGCTGTGGTCTGCTCCTTTCGCTCGAACCAGTTGCTGATGATCTTGTTCGTGCACGTCGCCAGCGGTCCTTCCCCTGCGCCGAATATAACGCGGATCACGAGCAGGCTCATCAGCGTTGATGCCGTCGCGGTCAGCCCACAGAAAATCGACCAAAGGCCGATCGCGATGATCAGCACCCGCTTCGCGCCAAAGCGGTCAGCCGCATAGCCGCCAACAAAGCAGAACAATGCATAGCCAACAAAGAACGCGCTGAAAACAACGCCGAGCTGGGCGGAATCGAGGTGAAGATCTTTGGCGATGAGCGGCGCAGCGACCGAGAGTGCGGCCCGGTCGAGATAGCTGATTGCGCACGCGAGAAATAGCATGAGAACAATAAACCAGCGGTACTTCATGGTGGTCTCCTCCTGATCCGCATCGGTGATCTGGATGGTTAGGCGGTTATCGACGCCGCGCAAACGCGCGGCGCTATACAGCCGTGTTATCGGCACTGGCGCGGCGACTCGTCGAAGGCATCGCTTTCGTAGCCAACGTGGCCGCGCCGTTGCAAGGGGCGTACTAGCTTTCGACTGCAGCTTCGGCCTGTTGACCGACGCTGTCGATGAACAGCGACGCATCCATACGCGGCAACGGGTCCAGAATATGAGAGGGCTTGAACGCCATCAGATCGAGGACATCCCGGCGCACGTCCGCGCCTGGAGCAATTTCAGTCAGCACGAGGCCGCTCGCGGTCTGCTCGAACACCGCGCGCTCGGTGACGATCAGTGCACTCTGCCCAGCCGCTACGCCATTCGCGACCGGATACGTTCGGCTCTGCACGGTATCGACGAATTTGCTGACCTTGCCTTCCTTCACGACCCGCATGCGGCCTCCTTCGTAGGCGATATCGAGCCCGCCGGTCGTGAACGAGCCCGTAAACACGAGCCGCTGCGCATTCATCGCGATGTCGATGAAACCGCCTGCTCCTGGATTCACCTTGCCAAATTTGCTGACGTTGACCGTTCCGTGCGAATCGTATTCGGCGAACGCGAGTGCCGCGAACCGGCACAACCCCCCGTCGATCACGTCGAACTGCGTGACGCCGTCAAGCACCGCCTGAGGCCGCAGGTTTGCGGAAAACTGCCAGCCGTTCATGACGACGCCGCCATAGGAGCCATGTTCCGTCGTGAACCAGTAGTCGTTCGCGTTCCTCTCCAGATCAATAAGACCTTGCTCGGCCATGATGAGCGGCACGTCAGCTGCCGCACCGAAGCCGAAGATCGACAGCTCATGCTTGCGAACCTCGAGTGCCGCACGACGCGCGATCACCTTGTCGGGGCCAAACGCGATCGCTGGCAAACGCGCGTCGACGCCAGCGGGCCGCAGGTAAGCCTCGTCGTACGGCGTATCGGTGGTCATCATCATGTGCGGATCAACCACGAGCGAGTCGACGAACATGCCCGGCAGTCGCACCGACGTTGCCGCGCGCGAACCGTCCGGCACGATGCGGCGAACCTGCGCAATCACACGGCCGCCGCTTGCCTTTGCCGCCAGTGCGAGCGCGAGACTTGCGGAAACCAGCGGCTCGTCCTCGAACGAGAGGTTGCCGAACTCGTCGGCGCTGCTGGCGCGGATGATCGCGACATCGATTGGCCAGCCGGGATAGAACAGCAGGTCTTCATTGTTCAGGCGGATTTTCTGGATGAGATCATCCTCGCAGCGGCTTGTGAACTTGCCGCCGCCGTGCTGCGGGTCCGCATATGTCCCGATGCCCACGCGCGTTATATAGCCAGGACTCTTGCGCGCGACCTCGCGCAACCAGTGCATCGATGCGCCGATCGGCCACGAATACGCCTCGATGCGGTTCTCCTGGATCAGCCGCATCAATGCGGGACGCTCCCCGGTGTGGGGATTGACCGGGTTGATGTAGGAGCCGGAGACGATCCGCTTCATCAACCCTTCCTTCGCGACGTGATCCATCCCGCGGATATCGACCGCATCACCAGTGCCGCATGGGAAGTAAAACGTGAGATTGCGCGGCGCGCCTGTGTCACGGAACCGTTTGCCGATTGCAGCGAGTGTGGCATCGGGCACCGCCCAGCCGATAACGCCGACCGATGCGACGCTCTGCCCATCCTGAATCGAAGCGACGGCCTCTGCCGCCGACATGATTTTCGTCATCACTTCACCTTGAATTTCGAAAAGATTGCCTTGGCCGCGCCGCCTTCGCAGTTGTTTGCGAAATGCCGGGAAGCGAGATTGTCGAGCCGCTCGCCGTCGAGCGAAACGAAAGGTTCGAAGAAGCGTTTCGTCGACGCCATTGCTGCGGGCGGCAGCGCCGCGAGCCGTTTCGCGAGCGCGAGTGCCTGCTGATCAGAGGCACCCGGTTCGCTCAGATAGTCCGCAATGCCGAGACGGTGCGCTTCGACGCCATCCATTGGATCGGCGGCCCAGGTGATCAGGCGTGCGCGCACCGGACCCACGCGCGCCAGGAGTGCCTGAAGCCCCCATGGCGGCAACCAGCCGTTCGGCACTTCGGGCAGATGCCAGCGCACGTTCGACGCGCTCACAACGACATCGCACGAAATCGCCAGAACGAAGCCGCCGCCGAGCGCGAACCCTTCCACTGCGGCGATCACCGGCTTCGACAGGCTCGCGATGGCGCGCGCGACGCGCGCCGTGTCCGACTCGGAATCGCACATCTCCTGAATCGACATCGTCGCAAGCTCCTTCAGGTCACTGCCTGAACAGAAAGCCGGTGCGGCACCCGAAAGGACGATTGCACGCACTTCCGGATCTCGGTCGGCCTGTTGCAAAGCCTGTTCAAGCTCCTCGATCGACTTGCCATCAAGCGCGTTGCGCCGCTCCGGCCGGTTCAACGTCAAATGACGGACATCACCCATGTTCACGCTAATCACTTACCCCTCCTTGAAGACCTTGGTAGCTAAATCTCTGTTACAGTTGGGCGCCTTCGCGCCCAAGAGCATTGCGTATCGCCTGCGGATCGACCTTCCGGGGCTCGATGCCCTGGCGCACGGCCAGGGTAGCGGCGTGGCCGATCGCATGGCCGTATGAAAAGCACTGCGCCGTGACACGGGCTGATGCCACTGCCTCGTGTTCTGCGGACAGGCACCGTCCCGCCACGAGTAGCCCCTCACCGCGCGACGGCACAAAACAGCCGTAGGGCACCTCGTAGTAGTCGTCGAGCACCCACTCCACCTTCGGCTTCGCTCCTGCATGCAGTTCGATCGGCCACGGCGAGCGCGCAATACCGTCGGAGAACTTTCTCGCGCCGACCACGTCGCTGTTCATCAGCTTCGATACACCTTCGACCTGACGCGTCTGGCGTACGCCAACCTGAACCGCGGTATCGTTGACGTAAGCGTTCTGGCATCCTGATACGTAGTCCTTAAGGAACTGGGCGTACGCATGAACCTGCTTTCTGCCGTTCAGCTCGCCTTCCGTGAAGTCGTCGTAGAAAAGCGGGTTGAGTTCGCGACCGTCGGAGCCCGTGATACGCGTACAGTTACACAGCAGCTCGCCGGGACGCGTTGTCGGAAAGAGCCAGACTTTTGAACGCGGCAGGTTGTCTCCGGCAAGTTGACGCTCGCGCAGCAGCGCCGAAATCGCTTCGCCCATGATCGTGTCATCGCCGTAAGCGTCGATAAAGCGTGCGACATCCACGCCCTGCAACCTGAAAATCATCGTCGGGTTCTGCACGCGCGAGCCGTCACCGATGAAGCTGTCAAGGCCGGCCATCGCGACGAGGTCGGCGTCTCCGCTGGCGTCGACGGTGACGCGAGCCCGGATCGTCAGCGGCCCCTGCTTGGTCCATGCGGTCACGCCCTCGAGGCGCTCGTTGCCATCGAGCAGCACGCCAGTCGCCACCGCGTGATAAATAACCTTGACGCCAGACTCTTCCAGTAGGCTATCGGCCGTATCGCGCCAGACCAGCGGATCGTGAACGCGCGTCCAGGTTTTTCCGTAGCGCACTGGTGCGGCCAGACCTCCACGCTGCTCCAGCGCGTCACAGAACTCCTTCGCAAAGCCGGTGACGATTGACTCCGGTTTCGCCCCGGCGCGGTCGGTCGCAAGGTACATGCCGCACACCGTCCCTGAAAGTCCGGCAACTGCACCGCCGCCGCAAAAGCCATAGCGTTCCAGCAGGATCACATTGAGGCCCTGCCGGCTCGCCGTGACGGCCGTCGCGACACCTGCGGCGCCCCCACCTGTCACGAGCACGTCGCACTGAAGTCCGTCAACAGAGCGGACGTCGACTCCTGTATTTCCCATCTCCAGCTCCTTTTGTCGTCAGCTGACATATCAGATGACGACATTTGTATCGGGTGGAACCGGGTCTGTCAATGACGCGAGAATTTACTCGCGAGTGGGTGCGCTCGGGGAAACGCCGTCAACGGCAGGTGGGAGAGGGTTTTGCAGTGAAATGACCAGCGCGGCTAGCGTTTTCCCTGGGCGAAGGTCAGCGCTGTTATTTGCGGTCAGATTTATGCGAGATTTCCCAATTGGCGCAGGGATATATGCAATCAAGCTATGGCGTGCTCGCGCACCGTGGCGACCGGGGTCAGTACACGACGGGATTTATTGCGCGAGTGCCCGTGGCACGGCCAAAATTCCGCAGAACCTGGAGATACATCAGAGGCGCGACGCAAGCACGAGCGCAGGGCAAGTCGGACCAGGACACGGATGTCGTGTCGGCAGAGTTGCTCAGGCGATTCGAGGGATGCGCAGCGTCAAGCAGACTCGATGATCTTCTCCAACGTGATGGGAAGGTCATAAATGCGTTTGCCAGTGGCATTGAAAACCGCGTTCGCTACTGCCGCGCCCACGCCGGTGATGCCGATTTCACCGACGCCGCGCGCGCCCATCGGCGTGTGAGGATCGGCCTCGTCGTTCCAGATAATGTCGATCTTCGGAACGTCGAGGTGAACTGGCACGTGATAGTCGGCAAGCGACGGATTCATGACACGCCCGCTTCGTTCGTCGAACTGGGTTTCCTCCATCAGCGCGAGCCCGAGCCCCATGATGATGCCGCCACGGAACTGACTGGCCGCCATCTTGGCGTTGATGATCCGGCCGCAGTCGAACGAGCCGAGGAATCGGCTCACGCGGACCTCCCCTGTGATGACGTTCACGCGCACTTCGCAGAACAGCGCGCTGTGGCTGTGCATGGACCAGTGTTGCAGCTCGAAGGGCATCGGTGCCTGCGCCTCGACCGACAGTTCCTCACGCCGCGCGCGGGTGAGTATCGCGGCGTAGCTCTCGAAGCGGCTTTCATCGTCCAGCGCGCAGAGGCCGCCGTCGCGTCCACCTACATCGTCTGGCAGCAGGCCGGAAAGCGGCGAGCGGTTGCCGGCGAGGCCGAGCAGTTCCTTGACGAGCTTGTGATGGGCCGCGCTGACCGCCGCGCCGATCGCAGCGGTTTGCTGCGAACCGCCCGCCAGCACTTCGCCCGGCAACGTGGAGTCCGCATACTTGAAGTCAACGTCGTCCATTGACAGCCCTAGCCGCTCGGCGGCGATCTGCGTCTGCGCGGTCGAGGTGCCCATGCCCATTTCGTGCGCGGCGATGCTGATCGTCGCGCGCCCCTTGTCGGTCAGGACGATGCGCGCCGCGCCGCCCGGCATCCGATAGTATGGATAAGTGCCCTTCGCGCAGCCAATGCCGACGAGCCAATCGCCATCGCGCCGCATGCCCGGCTCGCCGCGCGCGGCCCAGCCGAAGCGCTCGCGGCCTGCCCTCCACGCATCGACGATGCCGCGCTGCGAGAACGGCAGCCCCGTCGTCGGATCCTTTTGCGGCTCATTCCTGATTCGCAATTCGATGGGATCCATGCCCATTACGTGCGCTAGCTCATCGATGGCCGATTCCAGCCCGAACGTGCCGACCGCCTCACCGGGCGCGCGCATGAACGTGTTGGCGGTCATGTTCAGCTTGACGGTCTCGACATCGAGCAGAAAGCTGCGCGACGCATAAGAACTCTTCGCGGGCAGGATGAAGGGCTCGGGCATGTTGTTGTGCGGCGTCATGGCGACCGTGCCGGTATGGATGAGCGCGTCCAGCGTTCCATCGGCCTGTGCGCCCAGCGCCACGCGCTGTTCAGTGAGCGTACGGCCACCAACGACGCGAAACACACCTTCCCGCGACAACGTCATACGCACCGGGCGCTGCGCGAGCTTCGCCGCGGCCGCAGCAAGCACCTGATGCTGCCAGACCGTCTTCGATCCGAAGCCGCCGCCGACATAAGGCGACGTGACATGCACATCCTTCTCGTCGATGCCGAATACCTGCGCGATCGACCACGCTTCGTGAGCTACGGCCTGCACGCTGTCGTGCATGCGCAGCGTCTTGCCCTTCCACGCGAGGGTCACTGCATGCAGTTCGATCGGATTATGGTTCTGGCGAGGAGTCGTATAACGCACGTCGATCTTGTAGGGCGCCGCGGCCAGCGTGGCCTCGGCATCGCCGATCTCCAGCTTCAGGGGCTCGCCCATGAATACACCGGGCTCCGAGCCTTTGGCCTTCGCAGCGTCCAATGACGTTATTCCGTCGGCTCCGGCTTCGTAGTTCACCTCGATCAAGCTCAGCGCGTAGTCCGCCTGCTCCTGCGTGTCGGCCAGCACCAGCGCAACCGGTTGGCCATTCCAGTGAATCTGATCGTCCTGCATGATGGGTATGTCATCGCCGCCCACTGCTTTCGGCTGCGTCATGAACGCGGGCAGAGGCTTGAGGCGAGGCGCGTTCCTGTATGTCATCACCAGTGCGACGCCAGCCGCGGCCTCAGCGGCGGAGACATCGATTTCGACGATGCGTCCGCGCGCGATTGACGAATACTTGAGCGCGGCGTAGGACATCCCCTCGAACGGGAACTCCGCGGCAAAGGTCGCCTGCCCGGAAACTTTCAACGGCCCGTCGATGCGGCTCACCGGCGCACCGATCAGTCCATGCTTGTGGTGAATCAGCGGATCCGGCTTGCCGCCGGGGACGAAACTGTCAGGCGCGAGCGCAATGGCCTTTTTCACGACGGCCTGGATCGTGTCCTTGATGATGGACATCAGCGGACCTCCTGCAGTGCGGTTAGCTTCACCAGCGTGTCGGCGATGACGCGCTGAGCCAGTTCGATCTTGAACGCGTTGTCGCGTAATCCGCGGGCGCAAGCGAATTCCGCCTGCGCGGCAGCGAGAAACGCCGCCTCGGTCGCCGGAGCGCCCTTCAGCGCCGCTTCGGCGGTCCTGGCGCGCCACGGCTTGTGAGCGACGCCGCCCAGCGCGAGTCGCACGTCCTTCACGACGCCATCCTGCACTTCCAGGATCACCGCCGCGGCGATTAGCGCGAATGCATAGGACGCACGGTCCCGCACCTTTCGATAGCACGAACGGCCCGCAATCGAGGGCGGCAGCGTCACGGCGGTGATCAATTCGCCCGCTTCCAGGACCGTTTCGGTTTGCGGCGTGTCGCCGGGCAGGACGTGGAAATCGACGAGCGGAATTTCGCGTGCGCCGTTGCGGCCCTCCATCGACACCATTGCATCGAGAGCGGCTAACGCGACGGCCATGTCTGACGGATGCGTGGCGACGCAGGCATCGGACGCGCCCAGGATCGCGTGCATGCGGTTGAAGCCGCCGATCGCGTCGCAGCCCGCTCCGGGCGAGCGCTTGTTGCAGCGCGCTGCGTCGTCGTAAAAGTAGCCGCAGCGGGTACGTTGCAGCAGGTTGCCGCCCACTGTCGCCATGTTGCGGATCTGGGCCGATGCGCCGGCAAGAACGGCCTCGGACAACATCGGGTAGCGTGCCCGCATGCGCGGGTCGGCCGCGACGGTGGTGTTTTTCACGCCTGCGCCGATCCGTAGGCCGCCGTCGCCGGTATCTTCTATCGCGCACGAAAGATTCGTGACATCCACGAGCACGACCGGATGCTCGATGCTCTCGCGCATCAGATCGACGAGGTTGGTGCCGCCGCCGAGATATTTGGCGCCTGCACGGGCGCCGAGTGTCAGTGCGGCTTTCGCGTCGGCAGCGCGTTCGTAGGTGAAGGGATTCATCAGGCCACCTCGCGCTTGAGGGGCTCGCTTTCGAGCGCACCGAACGTTTCCTGGATCGCGTCGACGATGCCGTTGTAGGCGCCGCAGCGGCAGAGATTGCCGCTCATGCGCTCGCGCAGCTCCATATCGGACAGCGCAAATCCTTCGGCGGCCACGTCCTCGCTGACATAGCTCGGCACGCCGCACTTCAATTCCTGGAACATGCCGACGGCAGAACAGATCTGACCTGGCGTACAGTAGCCGCACTGAAAGCCGTCGTGTTCGACGAAGGCCGCTTGCAGCGGATGAAGCGCAGCCGGCGTGCCCAATCCTTCGATCGTGGTGATTCCCCGATCCTGATATTGGACCGCGAGCGCGAGGCAACTGTTGATGCGCGTTCCGTCGACGAGGACGGTGCAGGCGCCGCATGCACCCTGATTGCAGCCCTTTTTTGCACCGAATAGATGTAACCGCTCACGAAGCAGGTCGAGTAGCGATGTCCTTGGATCAAACTCCAGCTCGATCTCGTTGCCATTGATAACGAAATGCATGCTTGCTCCTTTCGAGTCGGACTCGGGTTAAGGCTGAAGTCTCGAAGACTGCGCCTCTGCGACCTGGAAAAGCAATCCCTCGCCTTGCGAGACAGGCGAAACCAGCGCCATGAGCGCCCGTCCTTCTGTCGGGACGTCGTGATGGAGTATAGGAGACTCTCCGCTGCGTCACGTCGAGTACAGCTCGATACGCGCTGTCGATTGTCCGGCCTTCCCCACGCCCCAGAACCTCTGAACTGCATCTGTTTGAGCAGGCTGGAGGCTGGCATTGGGGCATCACGGTCCCGCGAGCCAGGGAAGGCCGATTCGAGCTGATCCGCGACGGGCGAGGATGTCACGCGCTTCAGGCGAGGCGATCGCCTCTGCAGCACATTCTGGCAGCGCCGGGTAGGCGGTGGTTTCTGGATGGCCGAAACGGGTTACCAGCGGGGAGGCCCGCTCGATGGCATGCTCGCCGAGTACGTGCTTTCGATGAACAGGCAGGTGTCCTGGCACCCAGCAGCCTGAGCGACCTCGAAGCCGCCACGTTGCCGTGCGCCGCCATGACCGCCTGGCACGCCCTCGTCGCCGAAGGAACGCTAAAGGCAGGCGAAACCGTGCTCGTTCAGGGCACCGGCGGTGTATCGCTTTTCGCGCCGCAATTCGCGCGCGCGAGCGGGGCGAGGGTCATCGTCACGTCGAGCAGCGACGAGAAGAAAAAGCAAGCGTCGCACAACCCGACGCATCACCAGTTTTGAGGCGCCATGGCAAGTGCCACATTGGGTCAGTTTTTAATCCTGCCCAACTCTGGCTTTTCGCGGTTCATCTGATTGTCGCCATCGGCCTCTTTCACCGCCAGATCCTGCGAAAGGAGCGCCTCCTCACGCAGCACTACGGCCATGAATATGCCGCCTACGCCACGCGCGCGAGGCGCTACCGTTAACTGATCGGTGGCGATTCGATTAGCCCCCGACACAACCGACATTCGTCGTCGATTAGAAGCGGCAGCCATCTTGTGTTGGCGGCATCTTGCGACGTGATCCGTTTGTGCTCCGGCAGTCTCAGCTCAGTCGATCGGAGCGGCGGGTTTTTCCGCGTGGCCGCCGAAATCCTTGCGCATCGCCGACAGCACGCGATTCGCAAAGTCGGATTCGCCTCTCGACGTGAAGCGTGCGAAGAGCGCTGCGCTTAACACCGGTACCGGGACCCCTTCGTCGATCGCGGCATCGATCGTCCAGCGACCTTCGCCCGAATCCGAAACACGTCCCGCGTAGTTCTTCAGATCTCCGTCGTTCGACAGCGTGCCCGCAATCAGGTCGAGTAGCCACGAACTGATCACGCTGCCGCGCCGCCACACTTCGGCGATATCCCCGAGATTCAAGTCGTATTGATAAAACTGCGGATCGCGCAGCGGCGAGGTTTCTGCATCGCTTTCGCGCGACTGCCGCCCCGCGTTCGCGTGACGCAGGATGTTTAGGCCCTCCGCATAAGCGGCCATGATCCCGTATTCAATACCATTGTGAACCATTTTCACGAAATGGCCCGCGCCCTGCGGGCCGCAATGCAAAAAGCCCTCTTCAGCCGTGCTGCCGTCTAGCTGACGCTCGGCTGTCCGCGGCGCGGCGGCGGCGCCTGGCGCGAGTGCTGCGAACACTGGTTCGAGATGCTTCACGATATCCTGCTCGCCGCCTATCATCAGGCAATAACCGCGCTCCCGACCGGCGACGCCACCGCTCGTGCCGACGTCAACGTAGTGCAGTTTCTTCGCACCGAGTTCGTTACCGCGGCGGATGTCGTCGTGAAAGTGCGAGTTGCCGCCGTCGATCACGATGTCGCCCGGCTCCAGCAGCGGTACGAGTTTTTCGAGCGTTGAATCGACCACTGCAGCCGGCACCATCAACCACACGGCGCGCGGCTTCTCCAGCCTGGCTACGAATTCTTCGAGCGACGACGTACCTGCAACGCCCTCCTGTTCGAGGCGCTGCACTGCTGCCGGCTGTACGTCGAATACGATGCATTGCTGACCGCCCTGCGTTAGCCGCCGCACCATGTCGGCACCCATCCTTCCCAATCCAATCATTCCAAGTTGCATGTACGGCTCCTGAAAGGTCTGTTGAGACATATCGCCAATTCAGGCGTAGCAAGCGGCATGCGCGGCGTGACGACAGATAGGAGAGCCACCGCGTAAAACGCTCGGCGATATCCGGGAGGGATGCCGGTGGATAAAACCACTCGATCGAGTATAGACAGCCCGGCCGCACAATTCAGGGGGAACGGCGGGGACGTCCAGCGTGACGCAGCGCTTCTCGCCATCGATTCGATCTAGCGTAATCAAAATCGGGCAGCCGGTGCATCTGACGGAACTGCTGGCCGGCAATGAGCCGCTGTTACGCGCGCTATTACGCATCTACTCGCTCAGGGACGAAGTAAAGCGGCTCGGGTTCTACAGCAAGCCTGTATGCGCAAAAGGGCTGGAACAGTGGTTTGCGCCGGCAATGCAAAAGCGGAAACGCTGCCCCTGAATGTGTTCACCAGGCGCGTGCAAGGCTGCCGTGGCACGGGATCCTGGCCCGCTGCCGCCATCCACTCAATAAAAGCGTCGTGGAACGGATCGACAACACGCAGCATCAGGGCGCGGTCCCCGCGTATCGTGACGACGGACTGACCCATGACGTGGAAGGTCTTCACCGGACCGCGCGCCATCGCCTCTGTCTTCTCGACGAAGCCTGCGCCCGAGCCTCTGTACCACGACACCTCGACCATCGATTCAGGATGGTAGCAAGCTGCCATTTCGTTCCAGCGGCCGCCGTCGCGGGCTGCGCGCTCACGCAGCATCACGTCTTCTGGCCGAATACGATCGAGTACTTCGGCATCCGTCATTCTGATTTCCATCTTCCGTTTCCTCCGCTGCATTGACCTCTGCTGTTGAACGCTCAACGCGCTCTCATACCGCTCGGCGCGCCAAAGAAGCCTGGTGTAACCGGTGAGGTGGACTTCCACGCCATCGAGCCTTGAAAAAACGTGGACGGCGCAGGACGTGTCGGCAATCGCCGGATTGTTTTTCATCCAGATAGCGGCCGGGCTCATGCTGTCGAAGAAGACCGGCCCGGCGCCATTCGCCTCGTGGCCCGCGGCCCGCAATCGCCGTAATCGCTTCCCCTTCCGTGAGAGCAGCCCTTTTCAATCTCGACGGGCCCCCACCCAAGTTTTTTCGGGAACCGAACAGGACATTGCTATAAAGATAAGTATTCTTATCACAACACACGTATTTCTACACAAAACCAAGCCGCAGGAAAAACCGCCCAACCCACACCCCCCGCGCCTGCTAGACTATAAATTCCCCCGAAAAACCGCTGGAGGGAGACATGACGACCGTCTATGTGGTGAAGACCGGTGAGCAGTACCTCTGTTGCGCGGAGGACGGTGACATCGGCATGGCGCCTGAGATTGAAGGGGCCAAGTCTTTTCCCTCGCATGAGGAAGCCGAAAAGGCGGCGAACGAGCACGCCGATCCCGGCTACGAAATCGTGGCCGTCAGCGTGACCAGCCACTGACGCGGCGTTCGCCGCTGGGGCCACGTAATACCGGCACCCGCGGCGAAGGCTTTTTTCCGCATCTCCCTACCGAAACCCCCGCCAAGCCCCCTCCAGGCTGGCTTTCCACTACGCCACTCGCGAGCGTGCTACGGCATGCGATGCGCGCACACCGCATCCCTCTTCGCCTCTTCCCTTAGCGACGCGGCCTCTTGCAGCCCGAAAGCGCGCTTCACATTGTGAAATGCAGCCAGGTTTCCCGAAGCACGTGCCTTCCCACGTTATGAAAACATGTTCTACAGCGCAAAAATCATTACCTATCTCATTGATAAATAAAGAACAAAATAGTCATATGTCTTATATAAGACATTGCGTCTGCGCATCAGCGAGACCCTACAATTGAGTCATGCAGTTCGCTTCGACTTACGCAGCGGCACGCTGAACCCTCTACCCAAAACGCGCTTCGCTCTTCCAGGACTCAGGAGATACACATGGCTCAATATCAAGACGACATCAAGGCAATTGCTGGTTTGAAGGAGCAGCAAGGCAGCGCCTGGAATGCCATCAACCCCGAATCCGCCGCACGCATGCGTGCCCAGAACAAGTTCAGGACGGGCCTCGATATCGCGAAGTACACCGCGAAGATCATGCGCGCCGACATGGCCGCCTACGACGCCGATCCCGCAAAGTACACGCAGTCGCTGGGCTGCTGGCACGGCTTCATCGGCCAGCAGAAGATGATCTCCATCAAGAAGCACTTCAACAGCACCGAGCGCCGTTACCTGTACCTCTCCGGCTGGATGGTGGCCGCGTTGCGCTCCGAGTTCGGCCCGCTGCCGGACCAGTCGATGCACGAAAAAACCTCGGTCAGCGCGCTGATCCGCGAGCTGTACACCTTCCTGCGTCAGGCCGACGCCCGTGAACTGGGCGGCCTGTTCCGCCAACTGGATGCGGCGCAAGGCCCGGCCAAGGCCGCCATTCAGGAAAAAATCGATAACCACGTCACGCACGTCGTGCCCATCATCGCGGACATCGACGCCGGTTTCGGCAACGCGGAAGCCACCTATCTGCTGGCCAAGCAGTTCATCGAAGCGGGCGCCTGCTGCATCCAGATCGAAAATCAGGTGTCCGACGAGAAGCAGTGCGGCCACCAGGACGGCAAGGTCACCGTGCCGCACGAGGACTTCCTCGCCAAGGTGCGCGCCATCCGCTACGCCTTCCTGGAACTGGGCGTGGACGACGGCATCATCGTGTGCCGTACCGACTCGCTCGGCGCAGGCCTCACCAAGCAGATCGCCGTGACCCACACGCCGGGCGACCTGGGCGACCAATACAATTCGTTCCTCGATTGCGAGGAACTGCCGGCCGATGCACTGGGCAATGGCGACGTCGTCATCAAGCGCGACGGCAAGCTGCTGCGTCCCAAGCGCCTGCCGAGCAACCTGTTCCAGTTCCGCGCCGGCACGGGCGAAGCGCGCTGCGTTCTCGATTGCGTCACCGCCCTGCAAAACGGCGCCGACCTGCTGTGGATCGAAACCGAAAAGCCGCATATCGCGCAGATCGCCGGCATGGTCAGCGAGATTCGCAAGGTCATCCCGAACGCCAAGCTCGTGTACAACAACAGCCCGTCGTTCAACTGGACGCTGAATTTCCGCCAGCAGGCGTATGACGCGATGAAGGCCGAGGGCAAGGACGTCTCGTCGTACGACCGCGCCCAGTTGATGAGCGTGGAATACGACCAGACCGAACTGGCGCAGCGCGCTGACGAAAAGATCCGCACCTTCCAGGCCGACTCGTCGCGCGAAGCCGGCATCTTCCACCACCTGATCACGCTGCCGACGTACCACACCGCCGCACTGTCGACCGACAATCTGGCGAAGGAATACTTCGGCGACCAGGGCATGCTGGGTTATGTGGCTGGCGTGCAGCGTAAGGAAATTCGCCAGGGCATCGCCTGCGTGAAGCACCAGAACATGTCCGGCTCGGACATCGGCGACGACCACAAGGAATACTTCAGCGGCGAAGCCGCGCTGAAAGCGGCCGGTAAAGACAACACGATGAATCAGTTCTGATTCGGCACCGCGCCGGGCAAAACGCCAACCACTCCCGGTTGGCGTTTTTTTATGCGCCTCGAAATGAGCAACCATTCATGACGAGCGAAAGATAGTTCTCCTGCTGTATGCTCGGCTCCTCAGCGACTCATGTCCCGGAGGACGACCGTGCACGCAGACTTCCCCCGCATTCACCCTGCCCGCCTGCTCGACGACCTCAAGACGTTGCGCGGTTTCGGCGCGACCGGTCCCGGCGTGGTCCGCCTGTCGCTTTCGCCGATCGATATGGAGGCGCGTCGCTGGCTCGCCGCGCGCATGGCCGACGCCGGGCTCGACGCCGCCATCGACGGCGTGGGCACCGTATTCGGACGCTCGCGCAAACACGGCCCCGCGCTCGTGATCGGCTCGCACACCGACACGCAGCCGACCGGCGGCTGGCTAGACGGTGCGCTCGGCGTGATCTACGGTCTGGAGATCGCCCGCGCCCTCGACGAATGCGAGGCGACTCGCGACTTCGCGGTGGACGTCGCGTCATGGATTGACGAAGAAGGCACGTTTTCGGGCTTCCTCGGGAGCCGAAGCTTCGTTGGCGAAGCGATCGATGCCTCGTTGCGCAGCGCGCGCAATCAGGAAGGCCTGTTGCTCGGCGACGCACTCGCTCAGGCGGCCCTCGCGAATCGTCCGCGGGTCACGCTCGATCGCACGCGGCAACGCGCGTATCTCGAACCGCATATCGAACAGGGCGGCCGGCTCGAAGCATCGGGGAAATCCATTGGCATCGTGACGACGATCGTCGGCATTCGCGAGTATCAGTTGTGTTTCACCGGCCAGCGCAATCACGCGGGCACCACGCCGATGTCCATCCGGCGCGATGCGGGCGCGGCGCTGGTCGCATTCATCGCGCGTATCGACGAGACGTTTGGCCGCCTGGCGCACGCGGATACGGTGTGGACGGTCGGGCGCATCGAACTCGATCCGGGTTCGTTCAGCGTCGTGCCCGGCAAGGCGCTTATGCACCTGCAGTTCCGCGACGCGAACCCCGAGCGGCTCCATGCAATGGAACGCGCGCTGATTGATTTACTCGATGCATGGAACGCGCAACACGCCGTGCACGCGGCGCTCGTCGCATGCGAGGGCGCGGAAGAACCGGTTGCGATGGATGCGCCCTTGCAGGAACAACTCGCGCAAGCGGCTGAAGCGATCGCGCCCGGACAGTGGACGCGCATGCCGAGCGGCGCGTCACACGATGCGCAGGTCATCGCGCAGCACATTCCCGCCTGCATGCTGTTCGTGCCGAGCATCGGCGGCGTGAGTCACGATTTCGTGGAGGACACCGAAGAAGCGCACATCGTTCTCGGGTGCGAGGTTGCGGCGCGGGCGGCAGCGGGAATCGTCGAGGCCTTACGGCGCGAAACGTAACGTTTGATATCGGGCGGCTGTTGCTAGAGCTTGAGCCGCTCAACATATCCCGTGAGTTCGAGATACCCGCGCCCGATCGGCTTTTTCGAGGGCCCTGCGGTGCCTGTGGGCGCGTCGAACGCCGTCACCGCGCCCTCCCAGTACACCGCGCCGGTGGTCGCGCGGCTGTCGAATTCCTGATCGTCCATCAGCGGCACGAGCGTCACGTGCAGGTCCTGCGCATCGACGCGCATCGCCACCGGATACTCCGCGCCGGTATGCGGCGAACGCCATCGGCGCAGCGGCGTGAACCCGATGCTGTCGGCCGATAGCGTACGTGTGCTGCCGTCGGCCGCGCGCAGCGTGCCCCCTGCCCAGAACTTGCTGCCCGCCTTGCCGCGGATCTGCAAGGCCATCAGCGCGCCGCCGTCGTCGAAATTGATGCCGATCCAGTCCCAGCCCACGGCATCGTCCGCAAGCGGCGCGGACGACCATTCGTGATCGAGCCACGCCCGCCCGCGCACGGGCTCGCCATCGCCGCGCGAATGACCGTTGCGCTTGAGCACGCCGTCGACTTGCAGCCACGGCTGGCTGTAGTAATAGCTGGCCTCGTCGGGAAGCGGACCCTTGCGGCTATACCCGTGCGCGCCGTTCACGAGCACCGGCTGCGTCGGCGTCAAGGTGAAGGCGAACGCGAAGCCGGGCGTGGCGACGTTCAGGCGGTAGCGGCCGTTGGCGTCGCGCGCGAGCGACCAGTCGTCGAGATGGACAGCCGTGTCCGTCTCGCTCGCTTCGGCGAGGCCAAAGCCGCGGCGCGCGACGCGCTGGTCGTGCTGCAAGCCGCCAGCGTGCGGATCGCTCAGCGCCACGTTGGCGAACAGCAGTTGATTCGGCGCGAAACGGCTCGGGTTCGCATCGTCGAGCGCGGGGCGCGAGCGGAAGAACGTCGCTTCGAAGCCCAGCGAGGAAGCGCTATCCGTTTGCAGCCAGCCGGTCACGTACCACCATTCGGTGCGATAGCGCGAATGCGCGCCGTAGTCGCGCGGAAACACAAGCGGCCTGCCGCTCGTGACCGCCGGATAGTCGGGCAGCGCCGCCCACGCGGCGTTCTGCGTCAGCGCGGCTAGCGGCCATACGAGGAACGTGCGCCGTTTCATCGCGTCACCAGTCGTCGCGTACTGCGCGCACCGCGTCCACCGACATCGCCGCGCGCGAACTAAGCAGCGCCGTGAGCGCAGCGGCCGCGACAACCGCCGAAGCAAGCGCGGCCAGCAACCCCCACGGCATGTGCACGCTCATCGTCCAGTGAAACGACTGCGGGTTGACGACATGCACGAGCACCATGGCGAGACTCAGGCCCAGGGAGAGGCCGGCGAGCACGCCGAGCAGCGCCACGAGCGCGCCTTCCATCGCAAGCATGACGGCGATCTGGCGACGCGTCACGCCGATGTGCCGCAGCATGCCGAACTCGCGCGTGCGGGCGAGCGCCTGCGAGCCGAAACTCGCGCCCACGCCGAACAGACCGATGATCACCGCCACCGCTTCCAGCAGATACGTCACGGCGAAGCTGCGATCGAAGATCCGCAGGCTCGCCGCGCGAATCTCGCCAGGCTGCGCGAACGCGAGACGTTCCCCGCCGCGCACGCCCGCGCGCAAGCGCGCGATCGCCTGCTCCGGCGTCACGCCCGGGGCCAGCCACAAGGCGGCGTCGCTTACGCGTGTGTCGCCGGTGAGCCGCCGGTAATCGTTCTCGTCGATCACGATGGCGCCGAACTGGCGCGCATAGTCGCGCCAGACGCCCGCCACCGTGAACGTCAGGCGCCGGCCCGCCAGCGGCAGCGCGATACGCTGGCCCGGATGCATCCCGTAGAGATCGGCGGCCGCCTCGCTGATCCACACGGGCGGCGGTTCGCCGGCGCGCGGCACGAAAGGCGCGGTCGTCAGCGGCAGGCGCGCGGCGGGATTGCGCGGATCGATGGGCCGCGCGAGCAGGCTAACCGGCGGCAGACGGGCGTCGAGCGAAATCTGCGTCGCGCGAAGAAATTCGGCGCGCGCCACGCCGGGCGTGGCCGCGATGACGGCCTGATCGGCGGGCGAGAGGAATGCACTGTCGCCGCCGGTCGAAGCGCGCAGATACAGCGGCGCGGGCAGCAGCAGTTGCAGCCAGTCGTCGACCGCCACGCGAAAGCTCGACACCATGATCGCCATCGCCGTCATCAGGCTGAAGCTCGTGACGATGCCCGCGAGGCCGATCGTCGCGCGGCCGGGCGCATTGGCGAGTTGCGCCAGCACGAGTTGCGGCACGGCGCCGTTCGAGCGCGGCAGCGTGGCGAACACGGCGCGCGCGACGGCCGGCATGGCGAGCACGCCGCCCAGCAGCAACAGCGCGATGGCGAGATAGCCGAACACCGGCAAGCCGGCCACGGGCGGCAACAGCGCCGCTGCGACCCCGGCGGCGATGGCGCAGAGCGCCGCCGTGACGGTGCTTTTCGTACGCAGCCCGGCGGCGGGCGCTTCCTCGTCGCCCGCCTTCAGCGCCCGCGCGGGCCGTGCCTTCGCCGCTTCGAGCGCCGGCGCGAGACTGCCGAGCACCGACGCGGCCACTCCCAGCGAGAAAAATATCGCGGCGCGCAGCGCGTCGAAATGCACGCGCGGCTGGACCCCTTCGAAATAGCCGCCGCCCAGATCGCCGCCCGCATAACGGAGCACGGCGGCCGCGAGCGCGAAACCGGTGGCGAGGCCCGCGGCGGCGCCGAGCACGCCGAGAATGGCGCCCTCCGAGACGACGAGCCACAGCACGCCCCGCCGCGTCACGCCGATCGCGCGCAGCAGCGCAAACTGCGCGCGGCGTCGCAGCACGGCGAGGGCCTGCATCGTGAAGACGAGAAACGCGCCGGTGAACAGCGCGACGAGCGCGAGCACGTTGAGATTCGCGCGATACGCACGCGAGAGCATCGAGGTGCGATGCGCGTTGTCGCCCGGCGTGACGGCGGCGACACCCGCGGGCAACAGCGGCGCGATGGAATGCGCGAACACTTCGGCGTCGACGCCAGGCTTGAGCTTGATGTCGATGCGCTCAAGCGTGCCGAGCCGTTGCAAGCGCCATTGCGCGGCGCCGATATCCATCACGCCCACGCGCACCGCATCGCCCGATGCGGGCAACACGCTCGCCACGCGCAGCGCGACCGAGGCGAGCCCGACTTGCACCGTGAGCGTGTCGCCGGGCTGGAGCGCGAGCCAGCTCAGCGCGGCGGGCGAGAGAAAGACGGTGTCGGGGTCGAGCAGATCGAGGGTGTCCCGCTTCGCGCCGTTGGCGTGGCCGGCGCGATCCGTTTGCGCCAAACGTCCGACAAGGTTCGGCGTGACGTAACCGGCGCGAAACACATCGACGCCGAGCAGCTTCAACGGCTCCTCGCGTCCCGCGACGCGCGCATCGACTTCCACCACCGGGCTCGCCGCAGCGACCTCGGGCAAGCGCGCGATACGCGGATACAGCGTCTCGTCGAAGCCTGCGCGCGGGCCGCGCAGTTCGATATCGGCGTTGCCCATCAGCGAATTGACCGTGGCCGACAACTCGTCCAGCGCCGCGCGGTTGATCAACTGCACGGCGTAGCCCATCGCGACACCCGCGGCGATCGCGAGAATGCCGATCAGCGTGCGCAGCGGATGCGCGCGCATTTCGCCGCCGATGAGCGCCGCCCCCACGCCGCCGCCGGCCATGCGATTGCCCGGGCAACGCAATGCGCGCGAGGCGCTCGATGGACGCACAGCGCCGGGCCAGCGCATCTACGCTCCGCCCGCGCCGGGCGCGTACGATTCGAGCCCTTCTGGCGTGAGCCGCAGCACGCGGTCGGCGCCCGCCGCCACGGCCGCCGAGTGCGTCGCGAGCAGCACGCCGGCGCCGTTCTGTTGCGCCAGTTCGCGCAGCAGCGCGAGGACGCGCATCGCCGTGTCGTGATCGAGATTGCCGGTGGGCTCGTCAGCGAGCACGAGACGCGGCCGATGCACGAGCGCACGCGCAATCGCCACGCGCTGCAGTTCGCCGCCCGACAATTCGCGCGGCAGCGCGTGCTCGCGCCCGCCGAGACCGACCGCATGCAACACGACCGAAACGCGCGGCGGCACGTCTTTCGCGCGCATGCCGTTCAGCAGCAGCGGCAGCGCCACGTTTTGCGCCGCCGAGAGATTCGGCAGCACGTGGAACGCCTGGAACACGAAACCCATTTTTTCGCGGCGCTGCAGCGTGGCCGCGTCGTCGTCGAGCGTGTTGAGATCGTGTCCGTCGAACACGATCTGTCCCGCATCCGGGCGGTCCAGTCCGGCCGCGAGATTGAGCAGCGTGGATTTGCCCGCGCCCGATTCGCCCATGATCGCGACGCATTCGCCCGCGCCCACTTCGAGATTCACGCCGCGCAGCACGTTGCGCGGCGCGGCGCCTTTTTCGTCGTGCTTCGCGTAGTGTTTCGATACGTTGGCGAGCGTCAGCATAGGGGGCGTTGACCGGTTAGACGGATTGTTGCACTTATCGCGGATCGGCGCTGCAATCGACAAGCCGTGCCTCCAGCAGACGCGCGAGCGCCTGACCGCCTTCGCGCATGATCGAATCGTGATTCCAGCGGAATACGAACCGCACGAGCGGCGCGTGCGCGAGCGCGTTCATCCACGCGCTGGCGGTTCTCACGTGCCAGTCGTAGCGCACCACGGTGCGGCTGCCGTCGGCTGCGAAATGCCAGCGCCCCACGCCTTCGAGCGCGCCGCTGGCTTCGCCTTCCAGCGCAACGAGTGGCGTGACGCGCGTCACGCGCACGTCGATGATCACGCGGTATGGCAGCACGCCCTTCCACGTGTAGCGATGCACGGCGCCCAGACCGTCTGTTTCGCCCGCCTGCAACTCGCGCACCGCTTCGACGTTCTTCCACCACCTCGGCCAGTTCACCGAATCGTGGATCGCGTCCCATACCGGTTGCAGCGGCGCCTCGATGCACCACAACGTGGTCAGACGGAATTCCGCCATCGTTCGCTTCCTCCTGGTTTGCGGTACGTTACGTGTGCATTGCACGGTGCGAAGCGGTGCTCCAGAATGAATCATCATCCACGTTCGAGTATAGGAGGCGGCGATGACGCTGCCGGACTGCGATTTCGTGGCCGTCGCGCAGGCGCGCTTCGATGCGCTCGCAAACTATCAGGTCACGCTGAGATCGACTTCGGCCGGCGCGGGCGCGGAACCGGTCGAGGTATTTTATGGCTACCGCAAGCCGGGTTTCGTGCGCATGGACTTCGTGCGCCCGCATGCCGGCGCGACGCTCGTCTTCAACCCGGAATCGGGAAAAGTCGCGCTTTGGCCGTTCGGTATTGGCACGTTTCCGAGGCTCACGCTGAGCCCCGACAATCCCATGATCCAGAGCCCGCAAGGCCATCGCGTCGACGAGTCCGATATTGGCGCGCTGCTCGCGAAGGTTCATGAGCTTCGGCAGCATGGCGACACCCAGGTGGTGGGCACCGGGACGCTCGGCTCGTGCACGGCGGCGCATGTGATCGTGACGGGCCGGCCTGGGCACGCGGCGTCGGGCGTGTCCCGCTATGAGTTGTGGTTCGATTCGAGCCACGGGCTGCCCGTCAAGGTCGTGAGCGAAGGCGAATCGCGCGAGCCGATCGAAACGGTGCTGATGGAGAACCTTCGAATCGATGTTCCGGAGTCGCAACTCAGGCCGTTTGGCTAGACGCCGAATTCCCGGCTTGCGGCACAGCGCTTGCTTTCGCCACGCGAACCTAGAAAAGGAAGAACGAATATGCCCAGCGAAAAGAAACGCGGCAAACCGCTTAAAGAGGCTAAAGAGGCAAAAGAGACAAAACCGAAAGTTTCGAAAGGCGCGGGGTCGTCGAAGGCGTTGCCCAAGCCGGGCGAGCGCGCGGCCATATTGACCGAGCAGCGCCGCCTGAAAATGGCGCGCTCGCCCACGCCTACGTGCGCGGCAACACCACCCGCTTCTACGAATGGATTGTCGAGACAAACGGCGACTCGCTGCCGCGCGGCCCGGCCATCTGGATTTGCGGCGATTGCCATACGGGCAATCTCGGCCCCGTCGCGAACCAGGAGGGCAAGGTCGAAGTCCATATCCGCGATCTCGATCAGACCGTGATCGGCAACCCCGTGCACGACCTCATCCGCCTGGGTCTATCGCTTGCGACGGCCGCGCGAGGTTCTTCGCTTTCCGGTCTTACCATCGTGCACATGATGGAGGCGCTCGCAGCGGGTTACGAATCGGCGTTCGGCGCGAAGCACGAGAAGGCACAGTTGTCCTCGCGCCCCGAGCCCGTGCATCTGGCGATGAAGACGGCCGTGCGCCGCTCGTGGCAGCACCTCGCCGAGGAACGCATCGAGGATCTCGAACCGACGATTCCGCTTGGCAAGCGTTTCTGGCCGCTCACGCGCGCCGAGCGCAAGGCCATCGACACGCTCTTCCGCGACGACGCCATCGCGAACCTGCCCACGGGCCTGCGCGGCCGCAACGAGGGCGGCAAGGTGGAGGTGCTCGACGCCGCGTATTGGGTCAAGGGCTGCAGTTCGCTCGGCAGGCTACGTTACGCAGTACTACTCGATGTCGACGGCGGCGTGATCGAGGGCGACGACCTGTGTCTCATGGACATCAAGGAAGGCGTGAAAGCCGCCGCGCCGCGCTACGAAGACGCATCGATGCCGCGCGACAACGCCGAGCGCGTGGTGGAAGGCGCGCGGCATCTCTCGCCCTTTCTCGGCGAGCGCATGCGGGCGTCCCGCCTGCTCGATCGCGCCGTGGTGATTCGCGAATTGCTGCCGCAGGATCTCAAGCTCGAAATCGACGAACTCGACGAAGGCGAGGCCCGAAAGGTCGCGTTTTATCTCGCGGCCGTGGTAGGCAACGCGCACGCGCGCCAGATGGACCCGCCCGCACGGCGTAGCTGGCTCGCCGAACTGCGGCGCGGCCGCTCGAAAACGATCGATGCGCCGCTGTGGCTCTGGACCAGTATCGTGCAACTGGCGAGCAGCCACGAAGCCGGCTATCTCGAGCATTGCCGCCGCTATGCTACCGGCGTGAATTGAGGCAGCGGCGGCCATCGCGGCGAGGAAAACGCGGGCTTACGCGGCGCTTTTCGCGATCCTCGCCTTCAGCGCCTCGATGACGGCGCGCACCTTGCCCGAAGGAAAGCTGGTCGGCGCAAACACGGCCTGCACGTTCGAAGGCACGCCCGACCATTCGGGCAGCAAGCGGATGAGGTCGCCGGCGGCGACGTCCGCCCGCGTCGAAAAGTCGGTCAGCGCCGCAAAGCCGCCGCCCGCGAGCACCGCCGCGCGCGCGGACGTCGCCGTGTTCACGCTCAATGCGTTCACGCAACGCACGCGGCGCACGGTTGTGTCGCGGGACGCCCGGCCCGCGGCGAGCCGCCCGGCGTCGCGCGTCAGTTCGAGCGTCGAAGGATGGCGCAACACCGTCATCGCGATATGCGGCAAGGACGCCAGTGCCTTCAGCGACCCCGGCATGCCGTGCCGCGCGACGAACGCGGGGCTTGCAACGAGCCATCGCACGTAGCTGCCGAGCTTCACCGTGCGATAGTTCGAGTCCGGCAAATTGCCCAGCCGCACGGCCAGATCGATGCCCTCGCCGATCAAATCGACGTAGTGATCGGCGCAGATCAGTTCGATATCGAGTTCCGGATACGCGCCGCGCAGATCGACGAGTGCGGGCGCGACGATCTGCGCGCCGTAATCGACAGGCGCGCTCACCCTCAGCGTGCCGCGTGCCGGCGAAGCCTCGCCCGACGCGGCTGAAAGCGCTTCTTCCGTCATCTGCAGAATGCGGCAACTGGCGTCGTAAAACGCGCGGCCCGCGTCGGTAACGGACAAACGCCGCGTGGTGCGCGCGATCAGGCTCGCGCCGATCTCGCGTTCGAGCCGCTGCATGTGCGCGCTGACCATGGTCTTGGCGATGCCGAGCCGCTCGGCCGCCGCCGTCAGCGACCCCGCCTCGACCACGGCGACGAACACCGCCAGCCGGTTCAGATTCACGTCGCGTACGTCGGTCATCGGCGATTGTCCATTTTCGATAGAAAATGATTGCAAGCTTAGCAGTCTTCCCGCGCGCGTCGTCGTTGCCTAATCTGAACGCTCCCAGCCGCTTCCTTCGCGGCCGTTCGTTATGGAGAATGTCGATGCCCGCCCCCCGTCCCGCCACGCCGATTCGCCTGTACACCACGCCGCTTTCCGGTCACGGGCACCGCGTACGGCTGTTCCTGTCGATGCTGGAACTGCCGTTCGAGATCGTGCCGATGGACCTTGCCGCCGGCGAACACCGCCAGAGCGCGTATCTGAAGCTCAATCCGTTCGGCCAGGTGCCGACCATCGTCGACGGCGAGACGGTGCTGTTCGATTCGAACGCGATTCTCGTCTATCTGGCGAAGCGTTACGGCGATGCATCGTGGTTGCCGGACGATCCCCTCGGCGCCGCAACCGTGCAACGCTGGCTTTCGCTCGCCGCCGGGCCGATCGCTTACGGTCCGTGCGCCGCGCGCCTCGTGCATGTATTCAAGCGCGAACTGGATCTGCCGCGCGCGCAGGAGATTGCGCGAACGCTGCTGCCGCTGCTCGACGCCGAACTCGCGCACAAACCATTCGCCGCCGGCAACCACGTGACGATCGCCGATATCGCCGCGCATACCTACATCGCGCATGCGCCGGAGGGCGGCGTGTCGCTGGAGCCGTATCCGCATCTGCGCGCATGGCTTGGGCGCGTCGCCGCGTTGCCGGGCTTCGTGCCGATGCCGTCCACGAAAGCGGGCCTGCTCGCCGCCTGACCGGCGCGTGTGCGCCACCCACCGGAGACCGTCATGAACGCGCTGCCCGAACCCAACCCGTATCACGCGACCGGCCCGTTTCACGAGGGCGAACGGGAAGCCCAGGTGCGTGCGGGCGTGGCCGACATCGCGCTCGCGCACGGCTCGCGCGGTATTCGCGACGCCATGCCGGACCAGCATCGCGCATTCTTCGCCATGCTGCCGTTCATGGTGTTCGGCGGCGTCGATGCGGGCGGTCAGCCATGGGCGACGCTGCGGGCGAAAACGGCCGGCTTCGTCTCGACGCCGGACAGCCGCACGCTGCGCATCGACGGCGGCGCGTTGCCGGGCGATCCGCTCGAAGGAAGCTGGGTGCCGGGCGCGCGTATTGGCGGCCTCGGCATCCAGCCGCACACGCGGCGGCGCAATCGCGTGAACGGCGTGATCGAAGCCCTCGAGGGCGATGTGGTCACGCTCGCGGTCGAGCAGAGCTTCGGCAATTGCCCGAAGTACATCAACGGACGCGAGCCGGCGCTCGTCGGCAACGTGCCGGCGAACGCCGCGGTCGAACGCGCCGGGTCGCTGTCGCAGGAAGACCGTGCGTTGATTGCGCGGGCCGACGTATTTTTTATCGCAAGCGCCAATCTCGCCGCTGCGGCCCAAGCGGCGCGCGGGGTGGATGTCTCGCATCGCGGCGGCATGCCCGGCTTCGTGCGGATCGACAATGCGCGCACGCTCACCGCGCCCGACTTCACCGGCAACAATTTTTTCAACACGATCGGCAACCTGCTGAGCGAACCGCGCGCGGGGCTGCTGTTCGTGGACTTTGCGCGCGGCGATCTGCTGTATCTGGCCGTGCGCGCCGAGGTGATCTGGGACGGCCCGGAGATCGCGCAATTTCCGCTGGCGCAGCGGCTGGTGCGGTTTCATCTGCACGAGGTGCGCCGCGCGCGAGGCGCGTTGCCGCTGCGCTGGTCGGCGGTCGAATATGCGCCGCAGTTCGCGCCGGCGCCGCCGCCCGCGGCGGCTGTTTAGACTTCACGCTGGTCGAGATTCTTTCGCCCTGTAAACCTCTCTCGCTGCCCATTTCCGCCGTTTATCCGCGCATTGTTCTCCTTTTCGATAACACTGTTGAGTCGAACGCCAGATTTATCGACCGGGCGTTAGCCACCACAATTGAGCCATTGCCCAGTGAGCGGATGACCACCGCATCGGTGGCACATAGCGGCAAACACGCCCACGCCGCTCGCGGCAATTCGTTTCGACATCCTAAATTTTTCGGATCAAACCGGTCAGGAGCACAGTCATGAAACTCAGCGGAAATACCGTATTCATCACCGGCGGCACTTCGGGCATCGGCCGCGCGCTGGCGGAATCATTCCATCGTCGCGGCAACAAGGTTATCGTGGCGGGACGGCGCAAGTCGCTGCTTGAGGAGATTGCGCGAGCCAATCCCGGCATCGATACCGTCGAACTCGATATCGGCGACGCCGCGCAGATTCGCGAGGTCGCCGCGCATCTGGTCGCGCGATATCCGTCATTGAATGTCGTGATCAACAACGCGGGCATCATGCCTTTCGACGATGCGGGCGGTGCGCTCGACGACGAACAGGCCGTGCGCCTCGTCGACACCAACCTGCTCGGGCCCGTCCGTGTCAGCGCGGCTTTTGTCGAGCATCTGAAGCAACAGCCGGATTCGTACATCATCAACAACAGTTCCGTGCTCGCCTACGTGCCGCTCGCGGATACGGCGCTGTACTCCGCGACCAAGGCCGCCATTCACTCGTACACTCTTTCCCAACGATTCGTACTGCGTAATACGAGCGTGAAGGTGATCGAAATCGCGCCGCCCTGGGTGGACACGGACCTCGTTCACAAGAGCGGCGACCCGCGCGCCATGCCGCTCGACGCCTTCGTCGCCGAAACGCTGAAGCTGCTCGAAACCGCGACAGCCGAAGTCGTGGTCGATGCGGCGAAGCCGATGCGCGACAACGCAGGCCCCAACGAGCACGCTTTTGTCGAGCAGTTCAACCAGTTCGTCGTCGATAACCCGATTCCCGTGGAATGAGAGGACCTGGCGATGACCACCGCATCCGAAGCACAGGACGAGCCGCTTCGCCCGAAACAATAAAAAGCCGTGCGGCGCGCTACGCGTGCCGCACGGCAAACGCCAATGCCCTGCTTTTATTCCTGGTCTCTGGTGGTCTCTCACGCTTTCCGTAGTTGTTCGATATCTCCCGCTCCCCGCTTCAGGCATGCTTCAATCTATTTCCCGCCCCCCGCATCTGGCCGCAAACCGGTCCAGCAAACACTGCAGCCGACGCTCCTGAACGTGCAGAATGCCCGGTGTGGACCGGAGTTCGAGCACGCGAGCATGCCAATACGTCGCCCCGAAAATCTCCATCGCCTTATCTGCCCCAATAGCGCTTTCTAGGTGCGCAATGGCGGTGTCGAGAGTGTGGACAGTGTAGGGACTGAGGGGCCGCCGTTCTGTCTCTGTGTTTATTTGAATCGTTTTCTCGCGCCCTGCCCGCCGGTCTCCCAACTGGCTTTTTTGTTCCCGCGACAGCAGGGATTGCAGGCGCTGTTCGTCAAGTGCGTCGTACTCGATGGAATGGTTTTGCATCGCACGATCTCCTTGTCCTTTTCAATCGGCTCATGTGTCGATCGTTCACCAATTTCCATCAAGTACGTTGCGGCGCTCGCTGATGATGACGGTCCGCCCAGGATGATCGTGATTAACAAGGGTCGCATCCGCGCACGCGGCGCGCCCCTTTGCCGTGCCGTGGCGGTGTCGCGCGATAGACTCCAGCAGGCTTAACGTGATGCAGAAACTGCGGTCGACCTGCTCAGTCCAGCGCTTCTGGTCGTAGGCGCTCAACGCCTGAACGAGGACGTCGTAAATCTGGTCCGGGAATTTCACGCCGCTCGACTCGATGCGCACCATCAGCGCCCGCGCCCGCAGAAGCTCTTCCAGAATGGTTGCATCCGGCTGCGTAGCGGGTTCCGGTTCCGGCTTGCGCGGGCGCGCGCGGGTTTCGTCGTCCGACGCGAAGCGGAAAATATTCAGCATGCTTTTGAAGTCGGGATGCGGCGTATGCATGGTGGTGTCCCTCATCGTCCTGACTGCACGTCCGAACTGCAGTGACTCCATCGTGCGCGTGCCGGGCTTTTGAAAAAACCGGCCTTGCCGGGGGAAAAACGCCTCCGGAAGGTGGCCCCGGAAGCGTCCCCCGCTATGGGGGGATCGCAGCCTGAAGGATTGCGGGTAGGATGGTCTCGACTGGAGAGGCGCCCGATGGACAACCTGTATTTCCGCCACGTACTGCTCGTCGAGGACGAGGGCTTGACGCGCATCGCGATGAAGAGCCTGATTCTGACCTCGGAACCGACGCTCGATATCGACGAAGCGGGCTCGTACGACGCCGCTGTCGAGCGGTTGCAGAACAAGGCTTACGATCTGGTTTTTCTCGACTACCAGATCGGCAACAATCACACCGGCCTCGACCTGCTGCGCTGGCTTCAGGAAAACGAGCGGGCTGCGCACGTGGTGATGCTGTCCGCGCAGGACGACCGCGAAACGGTGCTGGACTGCATCAAGCATGGTGCCGGCGGCTTCATCTCGAAGGCCAGCGAGGAAGGCGGCGTGGTGTTCAGGGAAGCCTTGCAGACCATCCTGAATGGACGCGTTTATCTGCCCAATAGCGTGCTAGGCAAAGGCGGCCATACTCCGCAGTCGCCGGCCCCGAGCAAGGGCATTCCGATCGACTCGCTTAACTTGCCGCCGCGCCTCGCGCAAACCCTGGGTTTTCTTTTGCAGGGCATGTCGAACAAGGCCATTGCCCGAAAGATGAATATCTCCGAGAACACCGCGAAGGAATACATCAGCGATTTGCTGAGCCGCTTCAACGTATCGCGGCGCACGTTCCTGATCGTCGAAATGGCGCGCCGCGGCATCGAGATTCCTACCGTCGCGCACGCCCCGGCGGCCTGACCCGGTCGCGCCTGACCGGGCCTAAGCCGCCCGCGTGGAGGCTTCCGTCAATTCGAGCATGCGTGCGATCAGCAAGTCCGTAGATAACGGCTTGCTGAGCACGCAGCGCTCCGGCAACACACCTTGCGTGCTTGCCACGGCTTCCCCTGTTACGACGAGGCACGGCACGGGCCGCACAAAGTGCTGGCCCAAAAGCCGGATCACGTCGTGCGCCGTCGACATCTGCGGCAGTCGATAGTCGGTTATCACGAGGTCCGGCACGCGCTCGATCGACTGCAGCAGATCGTCGAGTTCCGCTGCGGAGCGAACCGAGTCGGACAACACGCCCCATCGCGCGAAGAGCGCTTCCATCGACGCGCGTACCAGACTGTCGTCTTCCACCAGCAACACATAGAGGCCGCGCAGCAACGACGGCGACGGCGAAACCGCCGCATCAGCGGGCGGTATCGTGGCATCGTGAAGCGCATGTTGGTCCGCCACCGGCAAGCGCACCGAGAAGCGCGAGCCGTGCCCTTCGATGGACTTCAGTTCGAGCCGGTGTCCTTCGAGCAGGGACACCACCGCGTTCACGATCGACAAACCCAGGCCAAGCCCTTTTTCGCGGTCGCGCTCCGGGTTTCCGAGCTGCACGAACGGCTGGAAGATCGCGTCCCAATGCTCCGGCGCGATACCGATGCCGTTGTCGAGCACATCGAGCCTCACATAGTTAGGCATGCGTACCAACCCCACGAGCACGGTGGAACGCCCCGCTTTCGCCGGGTCCGAATATTTGATTCCGTTGGCGATGAGGTTGCTCAGCACGCGCGGAATCCAGTCGGCGTCGGTGCGCACCCACGCGGGCTTTTGCAGCGCCTTCGCGTAGCGCAGCACAACGCCTCGGCTCGCCGCGAACGACGCGAGCTGCTCGACCGCCTCCTCAGTCACGCGGCTCAGATCGACGCTCGTATAAACTGGATTGACGTGCCCCGATTCGAGCTTCGACAAGTCGAGCACCGCGTTGAAGAGCCGCGCCGTCAATACGGACGCCTTGCATGCCTCGCCTATGAGCTTGCTCGACGCCTCGATGTCGCCCGCTTCGAGCGCTTCGTCGGCTGCGCCGAGAAATAGGTTCAGCGCGTGCATGGGCTGGCGCAGGTCGTGCGCGGCCGCCGCCAGAAAGCGCGATTTAGCGCGGCTCGCCTGCTCGGCGGCTTCGCGCTGCTGCTCGCGCAAGGCGATCAGCGCTTCCGACTTGGTCTGCTGATCGCGCCGCGCGCGCTCGAGATCATGGTGTTTTTGCGCGAGTTCCGCGTTGGCGCTTTGCAGCGCATCGTTGCTATGGGCAAGCGCCTGGACGGCGACATACCGGTCGCGCACATGCCGCTCCGCATTCACGTTGACGCTATGACCGAGAACGGCGACGTTCAGGAGATAGAACATTCCCGCCGCGAAGTTGTCGGGCTCGACGGCCTGCGTGATCAATTGCGCCATCACGATTACAGCGATCACGCAGACGGTGAGCATCAGCGTCGCCTTGGCCCGCAAGCGAAGAAACCCGAACAGATAAAAAAGAATCAGATAAAAGCCCACGAAAAAATGGGTGAAATTGAATGGGCGTGGCGCAAGAATCGTTTGCATCAGCAAACAGAAGCACATGAACGCGAGCCCGGAAAGCAGGATCCAGTGCGCAACCTTGTCCCGATGGAATTCGAGCTTGAAAGCCAGTACGATGCCCACGGTCGCGCCTAGCGCACCGGCGCAACGAAAAGCGAATACCTCGGGAAAGTACGGCCGGAATACCGCGCTCGTTTGCGCAAGGCTGATTTCCCAAAAGCCGAAACACACCCAGATCAGGGTCCCGAGCACCAGTGCGGCGCGGCGGAAGTCGGCGAAACGCCGGCCATAGTCTTCGGTGAATTCGCGTTCGACCTGCGGGTCCGCGAATCGCGCGGGCCAGCAAAGCATGTCGATCAGCCACGCGCGAATCGCGCCAGGCGCAGCCGATCGTTTGAGGAATGCCGATTCCGTGGCCGAGTGAAACCTGAATATGCTCATCGCATCTCGCGGTTATGCTCGCTGGCTGCGCGAAGCAGAAAGCACGCTGTGCTTAGGCGTGCCAACACATTCTAGTCGGTCGCTATCCCGCTCACCCGTAAAGTGTCACGTGCCTTTCGCGCCGCGAAGCTAGAGTGGAGCCTCGATATGCGCTGCCACGTCGCAGGCTTGCAGCCGATGAAATCCTATCCTTGCAGTTACCCGAGAAATGAATTGCACAGGAGTCGCAGCGTGGACAACATTCAGCCCTTTCGCCAAGGATCGAAGGCAATGCCATCGTTCCACCTCGCCCACGTTCGCTCCCTGATTAGGTGTCCTGCCACGGGTGGCGATGCAATCGATCCGGCTCCGAATAACACGAATCTCGCGATGCAAGCTCGCATCGCCGGCGAGGTAACGGTTCTTCTGCCTGGTGGAAGGGTGAGTCGCGCCGTTGCTTTCGAATCTTCGGCCCGCGATGAAGTGCCTTCGCACCGCGTTGCCCACGGCGTGCTCAACGGCGTCACCTACTGGTTCCGATGTTCCGACGCGCCGGGCGTGCGCGACGATTTACCGTGTTTTCGGGCGTATTTCGACTGCGACGGAGCGTGGTTCTTTTTCTACACGCAGGACTGCGCGCTGCCGTTCGGCGCAGAGGTCAGCTTCGTTCGCGCGCTATAAAGCTATCCTTAACAAACCGGTTCAACGCGAAGCCACCGTACCAACCGCACCGGCTTTCGGCACCGCAACGTCGTCGTCCGCTTCGAGCGGCGCCTGCAAGTCGCGCTCGTCCAGTTCCCAGACAACCAGTTTGGGCGGCGTCTGCGCATACGCCGCGCTGGCGAAATACGCCCGCGCCGAGCCGCCGAACTTGCCGCCCTCGCGCGCGAAATTCCCCACACCCTTCCCTAACGCCAACGCCAGTTGAGGCACGAAATCGGACGTCGTCGAATACGATGTGCCGATCACGGCGATATTCGGCAGATCGGCGTCGCCGAACAGATCGTCGGCCGATGAAGCCGCCGCGCTCACGTGAAGATAGGTCCGGCCAGTGACGATCTCCGCTCGCGGTTGCCACGACACCGGCAATGCATCGAGGCCGGCCAGTCGCACGAGATCGCCGGGCCGGCGCGCCGCGGGCTTTCCTGCCACACGGTAGCCGGGCTGGCTCGAAGTGCTTGAATCCGGCGGTTCGTCCATTGCCCGGATGCGCTGCGCGACCGCTCTCGCCGCGGCGCCCGCGCCGTCCTGGGTCCAGTGCGTGTCGGTCCGGAAGAACGCGTCGCCTGGCACGCCGCGCAGCGCCGGGCCCACGTCCACCACCGGCACGCCAGCGGCTGCGAGGCGTGAGGTCCAGTCGCTCATGCGCGCGCGCAGCGAGGCAGGCCGATACAGGCCGCACAGATGCTGCGTTTCGATGCGCGATTTGTCGGGCACCACGGCAACGAGCAACGCAATGCCGTGACGCGCCAGTTCGCGTTGCACGGCGGCCACCGTGGCCGCGCGCGCCGCGAGATGGCGCTCGCCGTCGGCATAGACGTTCAGTTCGTCGCGCAGGAACAGCCAGCCGGGGCAGCCCTGCCGCACGCGCGGCCCCAGGTCGCCCAGCGTGAGCCAGCCCAGCGCGCGCTGCATGCGGGCGGCGTCGGCCGCGATCGGCGTATCGGCCATGCGGCTCGCGAGTTCTTTCGATACCGCGCCGTCCAGCACGCTTGCGGGCGTCACGGCGTGGGGCAACAACGTTTCCGTCGTCGACGCGAAGCGAAGATTGAAAAATAGGCCCGCGAACAGAAAGCCCATCAGGATGACAGCGACGATCTTGCCGGCGCGCGTGGCGGGTAATTGCGGTAGCGGCTTGGGATCTTCCATGGCGTCAGAACTGGAAGTAAAGGAACGGCACCGCGCCGCGCGCGACGATCAAGCCGAACGACAGCAGAAAGCCCGCGAGCGGCCACGACGCTTGCCACAACCGGCCCGGCGCCGTGCCGGCAAGACGGGTCCAATGCGCTTGCCACAGCGGCAGCAGTACGCAGACAATGCCGAGCGCGGCGGCAAGCGCATGCACGGGACGCAGCGACACGATCGTCGCGTCGCTCAAGCCGGTTCCGTTCAAGCCGAACTGGCCACGATACATCGCGAGCGCCGCATGAAAGCCCACCGCGCGGAACAGCGTCCAGGCAAGCATGACGAAGACGAGCGTGAGCCCATGGGACAACACGAGCGGCACGGCGGGCATGCCCGCGCGGCGCCACAGGCGCGCCGCCGTCAGCGCCACACCGTGAGCGACGCCCCACAGCAGGAAGTTCCAGCTATCGCCGCCGTGCCACAGACCGGCGAGCGCCATGGTGAGCAACAGGTTGCGGCAGGTTTCCCACTCGCCCTGGCGGTTGCCGCCGAGCGGAATGTAGAGGTAGTCGCGAATCCAGCTAGAAAGCGACAGGTGCCAGCGGCGCCAGAAGTCCTGAATGCTGCTGGCGAGATACGGATGGTTGAAATTCTCGGGAAAGCGAAAGCCCAGCATCTGCCCCAACCCGATGGCCATGGCGCTATAGCCCGCGAAATCGAAGAACAGTTGCAGCGTGTAGAAGCCGCAGCCGAGCCACGCGTCCGCCAGCGTGGGCGCGGGCATGGCGAATACCGCGTCGACGACGGGCGAAAGCGTGTCCGCTATGAGCACCTTCATGCACATGCCCACCATGAGCCGCCGCGCGCCCGCCACGAACGCGTCCCAGTCGACCGTGCGCGACACCAGTTCGCGCTTGACCCACGCATAACGAATGATCGGCCCGGCGATCAGGTGTACGAACATTCCTTGATACGCCCCGTAGCGGATCATGCTGCGATCGGCGGCCACGGTGCCGCGTTGCACGTCGATCAGGTACGAGACAGATTGCAGCACGATGAAGGACAGCCCGATGGGCAATACGACGTGTTGCCAGGGAATTGGCCCCGCGTGGCCCACGGCGAGCACACTGTCGAGGCTGTCCACCAGGATATTGGCGTATTTGTACCAGCACAGGATCGCGACGTTCACGACGATGAAGACCGCGAGCCATCCACCGCGCGCCCGCTGGCTCGGCGCCCTGTCGATCACCACACCGCCAAGCCACCCGCAGAACGTCAGCGCAATGAACAGCAGCAGAAACAGGGGGCTCCACCAGGCGTAGAAAAACCAGCTGCAAAAGAGTAATACGCCGTTGCGCCAGCGTGCCGGCGACATGACGTAGATCGCGAGGAAGGCCGGCAGAAATAGCGTGAGGAATTCGAGGGACGCGAAAACCATGCGTTTTAGCGGCTCACCGCGTCGTTCGCGAAGAAGATGCGCGACTGCGCACCGGCCGGCACGAGGAACACCGTATAGCGCTGCCCCGCGACGAGCGTGCCGAGACTCAGCGGCTGCCCCACGGGCTGACCGCCGCACGCCAGTTGCACCGAAAGCGCCACGGGGTTGACCTGGCGGCGCTTGCCCTGCCCCGCTGCCACGCCGTCGAGCAGCACGACGCCGTGGCCCGGTACGTTCAGCGTGGGCGCGGTGCACCGCGCGTCGAGATTGTAGAAGCCCACCGAAGCCTTGAGCGCGTTGAAATCGTCCGGTTTTTCGCGCACCGTCACGACCTGCGCGCGAGCGCCTTTCTCCGCACCGTCCAGCGACACGATGCTCACGAACTCGCCGGGCTGCACGGTCGCGCTCACGTCCTGATGCGCGCCGCCGGCCGTCAGCGTGCCGGCCACCGGCTTGCGCGCGGCGACCGGAAAGAAGTGGCTGGCCGGATTCGCGGCGTCGAGCGTCAGGCGCGCTTTCGAACCTGCCGAGGTCACGTCGAGCGGATGCGACCCGCCATCGACGAAACGCACGAACGACGAATCCTCGGCGGGCCCGCTCGGGTAGAGCGGGATATCAGCGGCCATGGCCGGTTGCATGACAAACGGCGTGACAAAAGGCGTGACAACCGGCGCAACCAGCGCAAGGGCGCGAAGAACGAAGCGCAACGGCGGGAAAGGGACGTTTTTCATTGTTCTTCCAGACTTTCGATGTGACGAGGCGTTCGCGCCTTACTTGCGCTGTTGCACGACCGGCAGCGCGACCAGCGCTTTCATGATGTCCGCGCCCCAGTACTTGTAGCCCGTCGTCGTCAAATGCTGACCGTCGACCGTCGCCCACTGGCCCGGCTTCGAAAACGCGAGCGAATCGATGTACTGGCACGGCGCGACATTGGTGGCGAGGAACGACGAAAGCTGCTTCACGCGCGCAAAGGTCTTCTGGTACTTGCCGCCTTCCGAGCCCCACGCCGGTCCGACCCATACGCACGCCGTCCTGTTAGCCGCCAGGTCCTGCGTGAGCGCCGTGACCTGCTGCCATACCCAGCTCTTGGGGAAGTCGTCCTTGCCGTATCCGCCGATGGTGTCGCCTTCGACGATGATGACGAGATTGGCCTTGTTCGCGGCGATCAACTGATCGATGGGCTGCGTCTTCGCGTTGTGATCGACGACGAGCGGCGATTTTCCGTTGCGCGAGGCGCCGCCGCAGGTGCCCGGCACCGACTTTACCCAGTCGCCCGGCGCGCTGCCGCACACGCCGTAGGTGTGCACCTGCGCGCCGGCGGCGATCAACTGGTCCTGCAACGTGTCGATGAGATAACCCGGCTCGCTCAGATGGCTATCGCCGATCATGAGAATGCTGAGACCCGCAAGTACGGAAGCAAGCATGAACTTAAGACTCCTGATAAACGACCGACATTCCGTCGATCGGATTACTGATCGTTGTAATGCGACTGGTAAGGCATGACCGGCATGTCCAGCGACTTCGTCTGCGGTGCGAAGCTAAAGCGCAGATATAGCCCCGCTACCCACTGGCGGTAGCTGGACGAATTGTTGGCGCCCACGGATGCGCCTCCCGTGAGGTGGTTGCTGAAGCGGTATTCGGCCGCGGCCAGCAGGTTGTAGCCGATGCCGGTCTTCGACTGCGCGGGATGGACCGCGCCGTCGCTCAAACCAAGCGTCGATGCCGCCGTGACCGCCGCCGCCTGCATCGTGCCGTCGGTCGGGAAATACGGCGCGCCGGCCTCGTGGTAGTACTGCAAACCCGCGGACCCCTGCAGCTTGTAGGTCCAGCGATCCGAACGCTGCGCCCACGTGAGCGGCACGGTGAACGCGTAGAAGCGCTGCGGACTGAAATAGCCGCCGTTGCCGTAGGTGAAACTATTCTGGTCGTGGCGGTAGAACTCGCCGCCCAGATTCATGCCGACGGTCAGCATGTTGTTTGCACTGCGAAGCAAGTACCAGTAGGTTCCCGCGCCGACCTCGGCGCCCTCGTTGGACTGGACGTTGCGACCATCCAAGTATTTCACGGCGCCGTAGCCGTAGAAGCCGTAGTCCTGATTGTCGAGGCCAATCGCGCCGTGCAGCCCCGTGGCAGTCACGCCGCCCCAGCGCAGGCCCGAGCGCGCGTCGCTGGAACCGGCGAACGACGTGATGCTGTCGGTCACGGCACGGCGCGAAGCGCCCGCGTTGAACCAGCTACCTGCTTTCGCATCGATGGCGCTCCTGAACGAGACGCCGCCGACCACATCGGTGTACTGGAAGCCCAGCGGCGTCGTGCCGATGTCGAACGCCCACCTGCGCGTCTCGTAGCCCAAGCCCAGACCGACGCCATGGGCGCTCTGCGCGCCGGGCGCGGCGACCGTACCGTTTTTCTGCGCCTGCGCCGCAACCGGGCCGCCGCCGAACTGGCTGCTGCTGTAGACATCGGTGCCGAGCGTGCCGCCATCGAGTTCCACGGGCGTGACGCGCAACGACAGCTTGCCGTTGCCCACCGGCATCAACGCTTCGAGCGGCTGCTGCACGTTCGTCAATTGCGACGTCCCCCCGGCGCTGTTGTTCGACGTGACGAACAGGCCGCCACGGATTTCCGGCGAACGTTCCGAGCGGATATCGTCGAGTTCGTTGCGCATGTCGTCGAGCGAGACGGCGCCCTCCTGAGGCGCGTTGGCGGCGACTGCGTCCTGCGACGGCTGCTCGCCAATGGGCGTGCCGGCGACGGAAGGCAGCGCGGAAGCACGTGCCGCATGGGAAGCCGCCGAGGACATCGCGGGCGCGCCAGCCAACGCGGCGCCCGCCGTGCCCTGCGCGGCAACCGCATCGGCGGCGGCCTGGCGGCTGTCGCGAGGCGCACGGCGGCGGCGATCGTCGTTGTCGTGCACAAAGGGATTGCCCGCCACATGCACACCTTGCGCCTGCACGCCGAGCCGCTTTTCCTTGGCGGCGATGGCCTTCACCAGCAGCGCCTGCGCCTCGCGCGTCTTGCCCTGCATGACGTAGATGCGCGCAGCGCCCGCCAGCACATCGGGATCGTTCGGCGCCTTCGCCACGGCCTGCTTCAAGGCGGCGTCCGCCACGTTTGCGTTGCCGGCCTGGACCGCCGCCATCGCCACGCCCAGTTGCAGACCGGGGTTGTCCGGATCGTTCGCGAGCGCCTTCTGATAAAGCGCCAGCGCTTTGCCGTACTGACTGTCGGCGGCATACATGCGCGCGAGCGCGGCGTTGGCCAGGCTGTCGTTGGGCCGCTTCGCGAGAATGGGCGCGAGCGTGTCGTAGGCCTGCGCAAGATCGCCTTGCTGACGCTGCTGTTCGGCCAGCCGCACGGCGTAGAGGTAGCTCAGATCGTCCAGTTGCCGGCGCTGATCCGCAGTCAGCGTCCCGGCCTGCAACCCGCGGATCACGTCCTGGGCCTGAACGTTCTGGCCGGTCTTGAGCAGCAGGCCCGCATAGGCGAGCTGCACGTCGGGACCGCTGCCCTTCGGGCCGTTTTGCATCAGTGCGTGCATCAACGCCATGGCGCGCGGCAGATTCCCCGCATCGACATACGCCTGGGCGAGCGCGCTCACCCGCGCCGGGTCCTTGCCCGCCGACGCTTCGAGCCGCGCCAGCATCGTGCGCGCGTCGTCCAGATTGCCGTCGCGTGCGAGTTGCGAGGCCTGCGCCGCCACGGCCTGGAAATCGATCTGCTGCGCAGTCGCGACCATGTTCGGCGTGCGCGCTGCCGCGGGGATGCGCGCCATCGTGTCCTGCGCGCGCGTCCAGTCGCCCATCTGCATCGCAAGCAGCGCGCTTGCGTAAAGGGCGTCGGGATTGTCGGGGTTCGAGGCGAGCAGGCCATCGACGAGTTCGCGCGCCTCGTCGGCGTGGCCCTGCCGCACCTCGTAGCGCGCCAGTTCCAGACGCAACCACGGATTGTCGGGGTCGGCGCGCTGCGCATCGTTGAGGATGCGGCGCGCGGCGTCCAGATCGCCGCGCTGTTCGGCGGCGTCAGCGCGCGCCGAAGCGACGGCCGCGCGCAGACGATCGAGCCCGCCGATGCCGGCTTGCTGCTCGGGCGACATGCCGTCGACCCACCGCTGGGCCTCGTCTGCGCGCCCCGTTGCGGCGAGGATGTCGACGAGTCCGCTCACCGCCTCGCGGTTGTCCGGATGGGCCGCCAGCACCTCGCGATAGACCTTTTCGGCGCGGATCAAATCGCCCTGTGCCGCATACAGGCGCGCCGAAGCGTTGCGCCCGCCCGGCTCGGCGGGGTCCATCCGCAGCGCCTCGTCGAGCTTGCTGCGCGCGCCCGCGTAGTCGCCCACGCTTTGCGCGCCTTCGGCCTGATTCACCAGCAGCCAGTAACGTGCCGAAGCGAGCGCCTTGTTCCAGTTGGCGCCCGCGCCCGGACGCGCGACGGCGCGCGCGAGCAGCGTCTGCGCCTGCGCGAGATCGCCTTGCTGCATGCGCACGAGGCCCAGGCCGCCGAGCGCATCGGTGTCGTTGGGTTTGTCGCGCAGCACGTCGGTGAAGGACTGTTCGGCCGTGGTGACGTCGCCCGCCTTGAACGCCGCGAAGCCGCGCGTCAGGCGCGGGTCCATGACAGGCGCCGCGGGGGGGGCCCCATTCGCGCGCGGTGACAGCATCTGACGGCGAATGTCGTCGTCATCGGGATGCAGCTTCAGATAGTCTTCGAACCACGCCTTGTTCTTCGGCGTGGGCGTGACCCACGTCAGCACCGAGCGCCAGGTTTCCGTGGCCGCGCCGCCGATGTCCGGGCGCGCGGCCAGCTTTTCCAGTAAAGCGACGCCCTGCGCGCGACTGCGTTCGTCGCGCACCTGATGCTGGGCCAGCGACAATAAGGTATACGGATCATTGGGCGTTTCTGCATTCAGGCGCGTCAGGCCCTGAATCGCGGGGTCCACGCCGCCTTCCGTATAGCCGAGGAAAGTGTAGTATTCGCGCGCCACGCTGCCTTGGGGCGCCTTGCCGCCCAGTGCCTTGTCGTATTGCGCCATCGCGGCGGCCAGCGCTTTCGGATCGTTCTGGTTGACGGCGTCCTGCGCCATCTGGCGTGCCCGGGCGATCGTGGACTTGCCGGGCTCCGTGGCGAGACGCAAGTCCTGTTCGAGCAGCGGCACGAACCGACTGTCGGGCGCCGCGGCGCGCAGTCTCGTCAGATAGTCGCGGGCGACCGAAAACTGTTTCTTGCCGACCGCGATGGACCCCATGCCATAAAGCCCTTCGGGCTGCTTAGGATCGGTCAGCAGTAGTTTCGACCAGGACTGCGCGGCCAGATCGGGCTTGTCATGCGTCTGCCAATAGCGGCCCTGTTCCAGCAGCATTCTGGAACTGGCGTCCTGCGCCCACGCGGGGTGGCTGACCGAGGTGAGCAACAAGCCCAGAACGCAGGCCTGGCTGCGGCTGACTAACATGAAGGTTTCCTGATTATTGTTGCGCTTGCTGCGTTGCGCGCAGCCGTGCCTCAGCGGCTGCCTCGCGCCGTGCCTGACGGCGCCGCAAGGCTACGAACCCGCCGGCTGCCAGCAGCGCGAGCGCGACAACGCCCAGCGCCTTGAGCAGCGACGCGAGCGACACGCCGAACGAAGCCAGCCACCAGTCGAGGCCGCGCCAAAGCCCGAGATGCCCCACGTAATAGGTGTGTTCGCTCACGAGCGCATCGACTTCGTTACCGCGGATCGAGACCAAGCTGCCCTGGATTGGCTGCTTGTCGTAGTTCGGCACGCCCAGCAGCGCGGAAACCGCGTCCTTCAGGCCGTCGGGCTGGTTGCTGACCAGCATGACCACGCTGCGGCCCTTTTCCATCGGCGACTCGAAACCCGCGAGCACGGCGCTCACGCCCGGCCCCGTCCACGCGAGCGAGAGACGTCCGGGCGCGGTGTCCAGACGCGGATTCGAGTGGAACCACCCGCGCACGCGGCCCGGCAGATCGGAGAGCGAGAACCGCGCGCCGTGGTCGTACGCTGCGGGCATGTAAGGCGCCCAGTCTTTGAGCCACGCTTGATCCGCGCCCGTCGCGATCACGAGCAGGTCCTTCGTCGCCGGCATGGCGTCGATACGCTGGCCGCGCAACACGGTGACGCCGCGCGCCGGATAGCCGGTCGAGTCGCCCATGCGGCCCATCACGGCGAGGTATGCGCTGTACTCCTGAGGACCCGCGTTGGCGCCGAGCACGACGTCTGTGTCGGAGAGGTCGGCCATGCGCGTGAACGGAAAGCCCGCCTGGGCGAACGCGGCCAGGTCCGGCATGGCGATGTAGTGCGGATACGCCGACAAATCGAGCGTCGATTCGGGACCTATCGCGCCGCGCACGTTGTCGATGATGATGTCGCGGCACTCGCCCTGCTTGATGTAGTCGTACATGTAGCGGAACTGTAGCTGCGTGTTCGGCTGCAGGAGCGTTTCGAGCGGCACTTCCAGTTTCGCCTGGCGCGGCAGGCTGCTGTCGGGCAGCACTTCGGCGCGCAACTTGTCGCCGCCTTCGAGGCGCTCGAGCGGCAGCAGCGGAATCGACTTCATGAACTGGTCGCTCACGCTGAACAGCAGCGACGAGTTGACCATATAAGGCTGCGGCGTATAGCGGTAATGCAGGTCGATCGGCACGTTGGGCGCGTGCCAGCCGA
This sequence comes from Paraburkholderia sp. J76, assembly GCF_905220295.1. Lineage (NCBI taxonomy): Bacteria > Pseudomonadati > Pseudomonadota > Betaproteobacteria > Burkholderiales > Burkholderiaceae > Paraburkholderia > Paraburkholderia sp. J76. The sequence goes on along the minus strand of NZ_CAJMZJ010000001.1, from coordinate 593,990 downwards.
ACAGGTCGGGCGGCACGCGCGTATTGATGCGGATGAGGTCGGGGCTGTAGCCCGAGACGCTCAACTGTTTGGCGTCGATCAGTTCTCCGAACGACACGGGCCGGTCGGTGCGCAGCCAGCGCGGGGCGTCGTAAGGCTTGCGCGGCGCGAGGTCGGCGAAATGCGTGATGAGCGCGCTCGGGCCCGACAGCGTTTGACTGCCCGTGACCAGCGCATCGGCGGCCTGCTTGAGTTCCTTGCCGTCGCGGCCCATGACGAGCAGCAGCTTGCCGGTCGGATCGTTCGGGTTGATGACGATGGCGAGCGTCGGGCCTTGCAGCGGCGCGCCGGCAAGCGCCGCCTGCTGCGCGCCTTCGACGATGACGACCGCATTGCCCTGCGCGGGCGCGGTTCCGGGCAATACCGGGAAGTCCGCGCCGCGATAGCTCGCCAATGCGCCGAACCACGACGACACGGCGCCCGCGGCTTCCAGCGCGGCTGCATCGGGATTGCCCGCGAACACGACGGGCAGGTTCAGCCGCCGGATGTCCTGAGCGTCGAAGAAGGGCTTCGGCAAGCGCGCGAGATCGTTGGCCTGCGCCAGCGGCTGCGTGTCGATGCTCAGCGTGCTTTCGTTGCTGATGTTGGCCCACAGGCTCGAATGCAGTGGGTCTTCGCACTGCGTGGTGTAGTGGCCGATCAGTTGCAGACGCAACTTGCTGTTCGAGGTGAACAGATACGCGGGCAGCGCGATCGTGCGTTGCAGGCTCGCGCCGGCCGTGTCCCTCGGCACGGCGATCGAGGCCGCGACCTGGTCGTTGACCAGCACGTTGATGTGCGAAAGATCGGGCAGCAGCGCGGGCGAATACGCATAACGCAGATTCAGGCGCGCACCGCTCACGACCTGATCGTCGCGCACGCCGACTGGCAACGTATTGCTGCCGTCTACACCGCGCAGGTTGAGCGCGTATTGCGCACCCAGTTGCCGCAACGACCACGTCACGGTCGACGACGAAGCCGCCGCGGCGGGCTGCGCCTGCGCGAGGTTCGCGGCGTCGCCGCTCGCCGCGGCCTGAGCGTGCGCCGCCGAGGCGAACGTGCAGCCGAGCAGCAATGCAGGCCACGCCAGCGATACCGGCCGTACGGTCATGCGACGCGCGAGGCGTGCCCGGGAAATAGCAGGCCGTCTTTTAAACATGAGAACCTCGTCGTCCTTCTTCACGTTGCGATGTCTGGGGAATGTCCAGGCTCAGACGGCTCAGGGCACGCCGATGCAGCAATACGCCGCCGAGCAAACCGACGAGCACCACGCTCACGAGCGTCGCCGCGAGCAGCAGCACGATGTGGCTCGCGAAGAACCACTCGATAGCGAGCCGAAGCGGCAAGGAGCCGACGAAATAGTTCTGGTCCTTGTTCAGCGTAGTGAGGAAGCCGTCGTTCACGATCACGAGACTGCCGCCGATGGCGTCGTCCACGCGGTAATGGCGCGCCTGCAGCGCGTCTGCGACCGCGCTCAGGCCTCCCGGCGTATTGCCCGATACGAGCACCACGCTGCGGCCGCGCGCCAACGGCGACTCGAAACCGGCCACCATGCCGTCGTGGTCGTCGCTGCGATAAAGTGCGGCGATGTCGGCTTCGCGCCTGGCTTGCGTCTGGGCGCCAGCCAGCTTGTCCCACCACGTGGCGAGCCAGTTACCCGACGTCATGTCCGGAGAGAAAAACCCGCGCGGCAGATCGGCGCGCCATGTCTTGAGCAAAGGCTGGTTGTCGCCCGACGCGAGCACGAGGAGGTCCTTGCGGCGCAGCGTTTCGACTTCCGCCGGCGTGCCCACCGTCACACCCAGCACCGGATAGCCGGTGGCCTGCCCCATGCTGCCCATCAGCGTCAGATACGCGGAGTAGTCGTCCGCGACCGGTTGCGTGGGCAGGATCACGGCGGTTTCGGATAGATCGGCGAGGCGCGTGAACGGAAAGCCCGCGTTGGCGAAAGCGCCGAGATCCGGCATGGCGGTGTAACGCGGCAACTGCGAGATGTCGATTGTCGACGCCGGGTCGATGGCGCTCAGCAGCGCGCCGCCGGGCACGTCCTGCCAGTGGTCCTTCGTTTTGACGGCCTCGTATCGATAGTCGAATTGCAGCGTCGTCAACGGCGGCAGCAGATAGGTAGGAATGCGAATGATGGTGCGGCCGTCCGATGCGTCGCCTGGCAGCGGCAACGCCGCTATCGGTGTGTTGCCCGCCAGCACGTGCAGCGCCGAGCGCGTGGACTCCGGGCGCGCCGTATAGCGATAATGCAGGTTCAGCACCGCGCCGCCGTTGTTGAAGCCGAACAAGCCTGGCGGCAGGCGCAGGTCCACGTCGATTGCGCCGGGGCGGAAACCCTGAATCGTGAACCGGTTCGCCGGCAGCAGTTCGCCCAGCGCCACCGGCCGGTCGCCCGGCAGCCAGTTCGGTGCGTCGAAAGGCTTGCGCGGCGGCGCGGAAACCGGGCCGTCGATGCGGACCTGCGGGCCGGCAAGCGTCTTCGCGCCGAGCACCAGCGCCGTCGCCGCCGTGCGCACCTGCGCCTCGTCGCGGCCCGTGACCAGGAGCAGCTTGCCGTTGGGGTCGCCGGGATTGGGCACGATCGCAAGCGTGGGACCGTCCGCGGCGAGCGGGGCCAGGCCGAGACCCGGCAACTCGTCACGCAAGGCCAGCACGACCGCATGGCCATGCGCGGGCAACGCGCCGAGGCTCGCGGAAAAGTGCGAGCCGCGATAGCCCGCCTGCGCGCCCAGCCACGAGGTCACGATGCCCGCAGCTTCGAGGCGCGGCGCGCCCGGCACGCGAGGCAGCACGACGGGAAGGTTCAACCGGCGCACGTCGCGCGCGTCGAAGAACGGCGCGGGCAGTTGCGACAGGTCGCTGGAGAGCGCCACGGGCGCCACGGTCAGTTCAAGCGCGCTCTGCGGACCGGCCTTTAGCCACAGGTCGGGACTCAGCGGATCGTTGCCCTGGTCGCTGGCCTTGCTGTGGGCAATCAATTCGAGGTTGAGGTGATTGAACTCCGCAAGCAGCGATACCGGCAGATCGACCGTAACCTGCGTCGACGTGCGCGGCGCGGGTTCCGGCAATGCAATCGTCGCCCCCACCACGCTGTTGAGCAGCACGTTGAGGTGCGAGAGCGCGGGAAGCAGCGTGGGCGAATAGCGGTAGTCGAGCACGAGTCGCGCGCTGACCACGCGCTCGTCGCGGCGCAAGCCGAAGTCGATGCCGCCATAGGCGTCCTCGCCGAGCAAGGTCAGGCCCTGCGCCGCGTTTTGCCGCAATAGCGGGAGGCGATAGGTATACGTAGGCGTATCGCCGGACTCGGGGGCGGCTTGCGGCTGCGGCGCCGATGATGCGGGCGCTTCAGCCGTCACGGTTTGCGACGCCAACGAAGGCGCCGAAGCGGCGAGCGCGAGCGCGGCGAGCACGCAACCCCACAGGGGCGCCCACCGGCGTGTGCGCGCCAGGGCGCGCCAAGGCGACACATTGGCGTAAGTCACGATTGCTTCGATCCCAACCCGCTCGCCTGTGCGTCGCCCGAACGCGCGATGCGCTCGCGTGAGCCCAGCAAGAGATGGCGGAACAACTCCTTCAGCCCGCGCATGCCGACACCGAGCACCTCGAACAGGCTACGCAACGGCCGGTCGGGACGATAGCGGCCCCAGGAGGCGATCCAGCTATCGGCGCGCGAGAACGTCACACGCATCAGGTCGCGTTCCTGATCGATCGTCAGCGCCGGGAAACTCACGCCCACGGTGCGGCCGCGGCACACCTGCACCTCGGCGGGAAACTTGCCCTCGTAATCGTCGCGGAACACCGAGACCACGACTCGCTCGCCGCGCTGCGGCAGCGGTGCGTCCTCGGGCAGCACGAGCCCGAGGCCCCCGTGCGAATAGTCGCTTGTCCGGCACGCCACGCGACGCCCATCCGCGAGACGGATGGCGGCCGGCAACTCGATCTGCACGCGCGGCATAAGGCGTAGCTGCCTCGATTCGGCGGCCACGCCCGCCGCCGCGCTCAGATTCATGACGTTGTAGATCACCCAGACCAGGTTGAACAGAATGCTCATTGCCTCGGGCCAGCCTGGGCTGCGGATCAGTCCGGCCACACCCACGGCGAACCCGGCCAGGTTGATGAGCAGCAGCCCGATATAGGGCCGCGCCATCGCCCAGTCGAGGAAGGACTGCCGGATCACCCCGCCCTTGGACGTCACGTTGAAGCCCTTGCGTCCGGGAAACAGCACGGCCTGGATCGCGGGCAGAATCACGTACCACGCCAGCACCGTTTCGTAGACCTCGCTCCAGAACGAATGGCGAAAGCGCCCTTGAATGCGCGAAGCGCCGATGCTGGAAATCACGAGATGCGGGACGGCATAGGCCAGCACCATCAGCGCGGACGCATGAAAGACGTGCGCGCCGAAGAACAGATACGCCATCGGCGTAATCAGGAAGACAATGCGTGGCAGTCCGAAGAAAAAATGCATCATCGCGCTGAGGTAGCACAGGCGCTGCGGAATCGTCAGCCCGGAGATCAACAGCGGGTTGAACTGGCGGAAGATTTCCGCCATGCCGCGCGCCCAGCGAATCCGCTGGCCGATGTGCCGCCCCAGGCTTTCGGTGGCGAGCCCCGCCGCCTGCGGAATGGCGAGATAGCCCGTGTTGTAGCCCTTCATGCTCATCTTGAGCGCGGTCAGCGCGTCTTCCGTGACGCTTTCGGTCGCCACGCCGCCCACCGCGTCGAGCGCGGAACGCCGCAGCACGGCGCAGGAACCGCAGAAAAACGCGGCATTCCAGAGATCGTTGCCGTTTTGCAGCACCCCATAGAACAGGTCGCCCTCGTTGGGCACCTTTCTGTACGTTTCGAGGTTGCGTTCGAACGGATCGGGCGAATAGAACACGTGCGGCGTCTGCACCATCGCCATCTTCGGATCTTTCAGGAACCAGCCCATGCAGATCTGCAGAAACGAGCGTGTGGTGACGTGATCGCAGTCGAACACGGCGATGTACTCGCCGCTCGTTCTCGCGAGTGCCGCATTGAGATTGCCCGCTTTGGCGTGCGTGTTGTCGGGGCGCGTCAGATAATCCACGCCGGCCTGCTCGCAGAATGCGCGAAACGCTTCGCGGCGGCCGTCGTCGAGCAGATATACGCGCAGCTTGTCGGCGGGCCAGTCGAGCAGCGTCGCGGCCAGCACCGATTGACGCACCACTTCGAGCGGTTCGTTGTAGGTGGGGATGTACACGTCCACCGTGGGCCACGCCGACGTATCGGCCGGCAGCCGCGCAGGCCGGCGATGCAGCGGCCACAGCGTCTGGAAGTAGCTGCACAGCAGCATGAGCACCGCGTAGCCTTCAGCGAGCAGCAGCAAATAGCCGAAGGTTCTGTCGAGAGAGTTGGTGAACGACAGCGTCTGCGTCACGCGCCAGTAGAGGTAGCGCAACGACATGAACACCGACAACGCCACCAGCGACACCGTCAGCACACGGCCGCGAATGCGGCTCAGCACGAGCGCGACGCCCATGCACAGGATGGCGAACACCCACTGTTTCGATAAAGCCAGATGGACCGTCATGGCGGAAGTGAACAGCAGCACGGCCGTCAGCGTCACGAGCACGCGCGACCAACGCGAAGCGAGAAGCGACGCGCCTGCTTCAAGCAGCTTGTCGTCCCAGTCACCCGCATCGTCGCTTTGTCCCGCGCCGGCGGATTGTCGTTGCGGCCGCATCGATTTCTGTTTGACGTTCATGGCGCCCCGCGTTGCGAGTCGTCGCCGCGAGGCTCGTTGCGTTCCATCAGGCGCGCAAACACGCTGCTCAGCGCGGCAGGCTGCTGTACGGCCACGGGCTCGGGCGCAGGTTGCTCAATGGGCGCGGGTTCTGGAGCAGCGGCGGGAACGGAGCACGCGATCGGTTGCAATTCGGGCTGCAATTCGGCTTGCGGCTGGGGCTCGGGCGCCTCGGGCAATGTATCGGCTGTATTGGGAACATCGGTCGAATCGGCCGCGTCGATTTGCGCCAACGCCGCCGGCGCGACGGGGTCCGGCTCCGCCGCGTTCAGCGCGGACCAACGTCCACGCAGGCCTTGCATCTGCTCCGCCCTTTCCACTTCCTGGTACTGCGAAGGGCTTGCGTCCGCTACTTCGAAAAGATTCGCAATGTCCGATGCACTGCTCATGCCCCGACCCCGTTGTTTTCGTTGTGCTGTCCACCAACCCGCGTCTCGCGTGGCGCACCTTTTGTGCTTTTCTACTGCCCGGCCGACTGCTGCCTGCTTTTACTTGCCGAACAGGAAAACCATCGTTCCCGACGCATCCGCAGGACCTGCCGTGGTCATTCGCAACTGCGAATCGGCGCCCAGTTGGTGCATCCATGCTTCATAGGCCCCTTCCAGGAAGGCGCCGGCCCAGGCCACGTTCTCCGCGCCGAATACCGCCTTGAGCGGCGCGTGGTAATGCGTGAGCACGAGCCAGTCTTGAGCCTCGCGTATCTCGACCTGGCCCCAGTCCAGCTCGCCCCAAACCAGGTTCATGGCATCCCGCATCGCGGCGACGGTGGCCGCATCGGCCAGCGTGTATTGCCGCGCGAATTGCCCACCCGCGCCACGCATGAACTGGGTTAGAAGCCTGGGCGTGAGGTTCTGCGTCAACTCCTGCGTGAGGAACGACACGAACGGACGCCATTGCGGTGCTGGCATGGAATTCATCATCTGGTCATGCGCCCGGAACGAAGACGCACAGGGTCAACAGAATTTGCAGAAGCAGCCGTGTCGCTATGCGAGCGGCGACCGGCATGCGCGCGGCGGATTATACGTATTATTTTCGCCGTGTTTATTTTTTAATTTGACTGCATCGCTCAATTTGTCACGCCTGCGCGACAAATCAAATACGAAAACGTTTGCGCGTAAAAAGGGCCCGCAAGTCTTACGATGTTTCGGGTGACGCAGGCCTTTTTGAATTCGTGCGCTGCGGCCGTTATTTTTGACCGCCGTCCAGATCGCCTTCCCAGCGTGGGCCATGAATTTCGAGGTCGATTGCACTTTCTGGGTGCGAGTCGAACAGTTCCGCTCGGAATGCCTGCGCAATAGCCAGCCGTGCGAGATCTTCCGCGCACGCATGCGCAAACGTTTCGTCGTGCACGCGTGGCACCACCAGCGAAAATGGCTTCTGCGCGGAACCGATTCGAATAAATCCAACGCTGATACCGTGCACGACAATAATGCTGTAGCGCAGTTGTTCGTTCTGGTTTCCCCGACTACGAAACATGAATTCGGTCGTTTTCATTTTTTATTGTGTCTCGCCGGCGCGCTGGCGCGTGGCTGATTGAATGTGAATCGCGGCGAGAGAATAGCACCATCCGGTGCCGTGCTTTACATGGTTTTCGGGCGTGTATGTGCACGCGTGGATTCGCGAAGTGTTCGCGCAGAAGGGGCATTCGCGCGAGATCGATCCGATGCAAACGTTTGCTGAGCGTTCGCGCGACCGATCACCCTGCGTACGCAATTCAGATCAGGCTGGTATATATCGGTCTGCCGGCAGCAGCGCTGCGCCGTCCCCCAATTCGCCACGCGCTTTTGGCCTATGCGAACGGCCTCGATCCTTCATGACGCGTCCTGACTCATCACGCATGCCGCGTTGCCCCCGGTTGGCCCATGGGTTGGCCCATGGGTTGGCCCATATATTGGCTCCGGCGCTACCCCTTCTCGTTGTCGCGCTGCTTTCCGGCTGCGCGATGGTGCGCGTGAACTCGCTCGGCCCGCAGCAGTACTTTGCCATGCGGCGGGGAGACATCCTCTCGACTGGCCAGTTGAGCACGGCGACGCAGGCCACGCTGCGGGTCGCCGCCCTGGACGAAAGTTCGTGCCAAAGCGCGCCGCAAGCGTGTATCGACACGATCGCGACCGTCGGCGGACTCAACACCGATCAGCGACTCGCCAGCCTCGCCGAGCTATCGCTTCAGATGGCGCTCGCGCAAACGCCCGCGGCTGGCACTCCCTGGACCGACGCTCAATTCACCTCGTGGCTCAAGACCGCGCGTTACGCGTACGCGTTCCTGTTCCTCGGTCATCGCACGGCTGGCGAACGGGCATTCGAGGACCGCCAGACGCAGGTTCGCGACTACTACAATTACGCGGTTCAGGAACTTGCGGTCGCGTTGTTTCTGCGCGGCACATCCGGGATCGCCAGCGGCAATCGCGATTCCGGCAAGCAGTTCATAGCGGGCTGGACCATTCATATCGACCTGCAAGCCGTGCGACTGCCCGAAGGCGTGCGCGAACTCAGCGAAGTCATTCCGGCTGCGGGCCTGTCGTTCGCGGGGTTGCGCAACACCTACCGGCGCGACGGCCTGGGTGCGGAACTCGTTGCGGTCACGCAGGCTGCCGCTGCGCCCGGACCGGCGAGCGATACGCCAGGCAGCGCGACGAGCAGCACGCCCGCTGTCGAAGGCAATACGAACGCGAGCGCCAGCGCCACCAGGTGGTCCGCGCCGCGCTCGCGTCCGTTCGAGGAAATGCCTTCCCCCAACGTGACCGCGCTTTTGTCGTTTGGCAAAGGCACGCTCGAACAGGTGCTCGATTCGCAGGACGTGGTCTTTTCGGTCTACGATCCGTATCGCGTAGAGAGCGTAGATCTGAATGGACAGACGGTGCCGCTCGCGGCGAACTTCAGCGCGGGCTACGGCATCTGGCTCGCGCGCTCCGGCTTTGCCAGGCAGTCCTTGCGTTCGCTGTTCGGCCGCACGAGAGGCATCGATCGCCCGCGCGTTTACATGATGCAGCCGTTCGATCCGGACCGGCGCATCGTTCTGATGCTGCACGGCCTGGCCAGCAGCCCGGAAGCGTGGGTCAACGTCGCCAACGATATTCAGGGTGACGAAATGCTTCGCGCGCATTTCCAGGTGTGGCAGGTCTATTACCCGACCAACGTGCCCATACTCGTGAACCTCGCGCGAATACGGCAGGCGGTGCAACTGACCCTTGCGCATTTCGACCCATCAGGCGCGCTGCCCGCTTCGAACGGGATGGTGCTGATCGGCCATAGCATGGGCGGCGTGCTCGCGCGGCTGCTCGTCTCCTCGTCGGACGACACGCTATGGGTAACCGTCCAGAACAAGTACTTGCCCGAAGGAATCGACATCGTTCGCGAAGACGAGCGGCTCAATCGTCTACTGCGCTTTACGCCGATGCCGCAGGTCGAGCGCGCGATTTTCATCGCCGCGCCACATCGCGGCACGCCGTTCGCGAGCAATCGCCTTTCGCGTTGGGTCGCGAACCTGGTGCGCTTGCCGCTTGCGTTGTTGAAAGAGATGGACGAGATGCTGCAGACCACGACCAATGCGGATAGCACCCAACGAGCAGGGATAACCATTCCGGTTCCCAACAGCATCGAGCAGTTGCGCGAAACCGATCCCATCATCCAGGCGCTTTCGCAATTGCCGATCAGCCCAGATGTGTGCTTTCACTCGATTATTGCGCGGCGCCGCGAGACGGGCCCGCTAGAGGATTCCGACGATGGAGTCGTCCCCTATCGCAGTGCGCATCTCGACGGCGCGCTCTCCGAAAAGGTGATCGTATCGGGGCATAGCGTTCAGGAAACACCGGAGGCGATTTTCGAAATCCGCCGCATTCTGCACGAAGATATCGAGGTGTTTGATAACCACGGCGCGTGCGCGCCTCTACACGCCCGTTGAACCGCCAGAGGTTTGGTCCGCCGCCATTCGTTTTCGCGCGGTCATGAAAGGTCCGGTGGGCTGGTGCGCCGGTGCGAAGCGGTCGAAGCCCACGGGTCCTGGCATGTCGACATACACCGCCTCCATTCCATGCCGGCCATAGCTTTCGTGCCAGAAACCCGCGCCGCCGCTGTCACGCAGAAACTCGCCCCACCACTGCGAATGCGGCGCGCTGCGCGTAAAAGCCTCGAGGCTTTCGAGGTCGCGCCAATACTGGCGGATACCCACGTGATTGAGGCCGAAAAGGAACTGCTCGCTCGAAAGCAAGCCAGCAGGCGGATTCAACCCGATTTGCCGCAAGCCTTTGCCGATGCCGAACAAGGTAGCGATTCCCCGCAACCGGCGCACGCGAAAACCCAGGATGACGACTACCAGATCCGGATAAGCGCTGAGATCGACGGACCTGCGTGTAACGGAGGCTTGCATGGCGACTCCCGGCTGTTTACGCTGTAAGCATAGCCCCCGAGGGCTTTGCCATGCTGGAGGTCGCGCCGCCCGCCCTCACCGCTTCCTGACGCGGCATTCACAGCACACGCATTCCCTCTCGCGCGTACGATTGCGAGCAACGCGATGACGAGAGAGAGCCATGACCCCGAGCGGCGTGCAGCAGTCCCTCCCCAACGTTGCATTTGCCTTGCAAGGGGGCGGTTCGCACGGCGCCTTCACGTGGGGCGTACTCGATCGATTGCTCGAATCCACGTCGCAGGGAACGCCGTTCAATGTCGCGGCCATCAGCGGCGCGAGCGCGGGTGGAATCAATGCGGCGCTCTGCGCGGCAGGTCTCGCGAGCGGCGGCGCCACGAAAGCGCGCGAGATGCTGCGCGCGTTCTGGGAGGCGGTCTCGCGCGCGGGAACGCTGGCCGGCAATGCGCTTTTCGGCTTTTCCGAGCCCGGACCGTTCGGCGGCTGGAATATCGACTGGAGCCCCGGCGCCATTCTGGCTGAGGTCGTGGGGCTCGTCGCTTCGCCTTACGACAATCCGTTTTATCGCGATCCGCTTGGACCGCTGATCCGCTCCATACTTTCGCAAACCGATCTCGCCACGCTCAATACAAAGAGCGGAGCACCGCAGCTTTTCATTTGCGCGACCAACGTACGAACCAACGAGCGCGCCATCTTTACGCAGCCCGAAATATCCGTCGAGGTGCTGCGCGCGTCCGCGTGCCTGCCGAACGAATTCCGCACCGTGGACGTCAACGGCGTGCCGTACTGGGATGGCGGCTATCTGGGCAATCCGCCCTTGGCGCCGTTGATCGCGCACGCTCAGGACCTGATCCTGATCCTCGTAAATCCGTTCGTGCGCCGCGACATGCCGCCAAAAAATGCGCGCGGCATTTTGGACCGGCTCAACGAAATCGGTTTCAACGCTTCGGTCGTGCTGGAAATCAACGCGATCGAGGCGGTCAACCGCGTGCTAGATTCGGTTGGCGAAGAAGCGGCGCGCAAAAGCCGCTTCAAGACCGTCCGTTTTCACCTGATTCGCGACGACGACTTTCTCGCGAAGTTCGGTCTCGTATCCAAGACCAGCACGTCCTGGGCGCTGCTCGAAACGCTATTCGATCGTGGGCGCGAGGTGGCGGACATATGGCTCAAAAACGACTATGCGAAACTCGGTGAAGCGTCTTCGCTTGACATCAGGACTGCGTTGCTCGATCCGACGCTCAAGCAATGCAAAGGCGGTCACACGGAGTCTTGAGGAGACAATTCAATGCCGTTCGAATATATCGATGTCGAAACAGCAGTTCAGCGCGACGGTTTGCGTATGGTCGTGGTCGGTGGCGTTCCGAGCCCGTGGAGCGAAGCGGCCAAGGGCATCCTGCATATCAAGGGCATCGAGTGGTCCGCGGTGCGACTGGCCTACGACAGCGAGACGCTGAAGCAATGGGCGGGGGAACTGAGCGCGCCCGTGCTCATGTACGGGCAGGAGCGGCCGCGCCGCGGTTGGGCGGAGATCCTGCTGCTCGCGCAGCGATTGGTCCCTACCCCTTCGTTGCTGCCGGAGGACCCCGCCGCGCGTGCGCTGGCTTTCGGGCTGGCGCATGAACTATGCGGTGAATGCGGCCTCGGGTGGTCCCGCCGTTTGCAACTGATTCATGCGGGCTTACGGAGTGAAGGCGGCTTTCCCGATCGGGTCGCGAAATATCTGGGCAAGAAGTATGGGTACAGCCCCGAGGCCGGTGAGGCCGCGGCCGGTCGCGTGAAGACGCTGCTAGGAATGTTCGCCGCGCGTTTGAAGGCGCAGCGCGAGGCCGGCTCGCCGTATTACATCGGCGATTCGGTGACTGCGGTCGATGTGTACAGCGCCGCCGTTCTGGGGCTGCTTCGACCGTTACCGCACGAAGCGTGTCCGATGGACGCGGGCGTGAGGACGGCTTTCGAAACGCGTGATCCGGAGACCGACGCGGCACTCGATCCCATTTTGCTCGCACACCGCGATCTGATGTACGCGCGGCATCTTGCGTTGCCGCTTTCGCTGTAGACGAAGTGAGCCCAGATGGACACCGAGTTTTCCAGACTGCCCGTCTACTTCTACGGCTACGACGAGATCGAAACGTTTTGCCTGTCAAAAAGAGAGCAACTGGTTCAAGAGAACGTAGGTTTGATACTCGGAATCCTGCGCGGCGGCGCCATCCCCGCCCTGATGCTTTCGCAGATGTTGGGCTTGTCCGTCGACTTTGTACACTACAGACTCAGCGCTTTCGATTCATGACCGGCCCGGCGCCAGCCGTCGAGAAAGCCTTCCAGCACGGACGAAACGATTGCGATCTTCCTGTCCCGGTGCAAACGCTGAAGGCGCGTACAGTGTGATCTATCGAACATAAAGCGGCGCGGCGTCGGCGCTAGCCTTTATTTTGTTCGACCGGAGGTCATATGCCGCGCTTTCGAATCCTTTCCCTGGATGGCGGCGGCACCTGGGCATTGATCCAGGTCCGCGCGTTGCAGGAGATCTACGGTTCCGATAAAACCGGGCACGAAATCCTCCGCAATTTCGATATGGTCGCCGCCAATTCGGGCGGGTCGCTCGTGCTGGGCGGCTTGATTGAAAACTACCCGTTATCCAGAATCCTGAATCTGTTTCAGGACGCCGCGAGCCGGGCCAGTATCTTCGCGCCGCTCGGCGGCATTGCCGGCTTCGGCAGCAAGTTGCTCGAAGACGCGCTGGGGCTTGGGCCGAAGTATTCGGCCTCGCGTAAATTCCTGGGCATTCAGGCGGCGTTGCCGAGATTCGGCGGCACGCGGCTTGACGAGTTGCCGAAGGAGTTGGACGGCGGCGCCGGGCAGTGGCCCCGGATCGTCATTCCCGCGTTCGACTACGACCTGCGGCACTGCATGTTTTTTCGCTCCGACACGGCGAGTCTCGCCAACAACACTATCCGGCCCCAGGCGCCCACAGTGGCCGAGGCAATCCACGCCTCCACCAATGCGCCCATCGATTACTTCGACCAACCCGCCATTTTCCCGGTCAACGCGAATTACGCGCCCCATCGCTTTTGGGACGGCGCCGTAGCGGGCTACAACAACCCTGTGCAGGCGGCGGTACTGGAGACGAAAGCCAACTGCCAACGCTATGAAATCGCGGACACGCCCATCGTTGCCCTGAGCATCGGTACCGGCAATACCAGCCTGCCGCTGGTCGAGCCCGGCTTGCCCGATACGAAGGACGTCGAACTGGTTCTCCATCAACAGTCCTTCGGCCTCGCAACCGATATCGGTACGATGGCGAGGAGCATCGTCTCCGATCCGCCCGACGCCGCCACCTTCGCCGCGTATCTGACGCTGGGCGGCGCGGGCTGCTGCAATCCTTGCACGCCGTCGATCGGCGGCCCGCTCGTGCGCATGAATCCCATGATTCGGCCTTGCTGCACGGACGGCAACTGGACGCTGCCGTGCGGCCTGAATTCAGCCGACTTCGCGGCGCTCGTCAGGCTGGACATGGATGCGACTGAGCAATCAGACGTCGATCTGATCGCGAAGTTCTGCGACCTCTGGATTCAAGGGCCGGTGCCCAACCAGGCAGTGCGGACGAACGAACTGTTCGAGACACTGATTGGCCAGGATACGTTCGAAGCCGCAAAGCGCGTGTGGCTGGACATCAGCCAGTGATATCGCTAGCCGGGTGCGTCGCCCTCGCGGTGCACCGGTTGCGTCTCCTTCAGGCTCTTCGCCAGCCGCGACGCCTGCAAATAGCCGGGATTCGCGGGCCGCTTCAGGTAACGCCCGGCGCCGCGCCGCGCGCGCAGGTCGCCGTCGGCCCATACCAGCTCACCTTGCGCGACCGTGTGCGTGGGCACGCCGCGCACGGTCATGCCTTCGAAGACGTTGAAGTCGACATTTTGATGATGCGTTTTCACCGAAATCGTGCGCGTGGCCTGCGGGTCCCACACGACGAGATCGGCGTCGGCGCCGATCGCCACGGCGCCCTTGCGCGGATACAGGTTGAAAATCTGCGCGGCGTTCGTGGAGGTCACGCGCACGAACTCGTTCGGCGTAAGCCGGCCCGTGTTTACGCCCTGGTCCCACAGCACCGCCATGCGATCTTCCACGCCGCCGCATCCGTTCGGAATCCTTGTGAAATCGTTGCGGCCCATTGCCTTTTGCGAAGCGCAGAACACACAGTGATCGGTTGCCGTGGTGTGCAGCAGTCCGCCTTGCAGGCCGCGCCAGAGCGCGTCGCGATGCTCTTTCGTACGGAACGGCGGGCTCATTACGTGGGCGGCGGCGCGTGTCCAGTCCGGGTCGCGATAGACGGCCTCGTCGATCACCAGATGCCCCGCGAGCACTTCGCCGAACACGCGCTGCCCTTCGCCGCGCGCGCGGGCGATGGCTTCCAGCGCGTCCTTCGCCGAAACGTGGACGATGTACACCGGCACGCCCAGCACCTGCGCAATGCGAATGGCGCGGTTCGCCGCCTCGCCTTCGACCTCGGGCGGCCTTGAAAGCGGATGCGCCTCCGGCCCCGTGAATCCGCGCGCCAGCAACTGCCGTTGCAACTGGAAGACAAGTTCGCCGTTTTCGGCATGCACGGTAGGCAGCGCGCCCAGTTCGAGCGAGCGCGCAAAACTGTTCACGAGAATTTCGTCGTCGGCCATGATGGCGTTCTTGTACGCCATGAAGTGCTTGAAGCTCGACACGCCATGTTCGTTGACGAGCAGCCCCATGTCGCGATGCACGCTCTCGTCCCACCACGTGACCGCTACGTGAAAGCCATAATCGGCGGCGGCTTTTTCGGCCCAGCCGCGCCACTCGCGAAAGGCGTCCATGAGCGGCTGCTTCGGGTTCGGAATCACGAAGTCGATGATCGATGTCGTGCCGCCCGCGAGTCCCGCCGCCGTGCCCGTATAGAAGTCGTCGCTCGCCGTCGTGCCCATGAACGGCAGTTCCATGTGCGTGTGCGGGTCGATGCCGCCCGGCATCACGTACTGGCCGCCCGCATCGACCACGGTCGCGCCGGCCGGCGCCTCAAGGTTTTCGCCCACGGCCTGGATCACGCCGTTTTCGCAGAGCACGTCTGCGCGCCAGCTCTTATCCGCGTTGACGATGGTGCCGCCTCGAATCAGGATCGCCATGATGCCAAGTCTCCTTCAGTTGAACGATTTCACGCCGTAACGCTTCACGCGCTCGCAACGCTCGGGCGCCGGCTTTTGCCAAGCTTCATCATCACGCCGTAGACGAGCGCCGCAATGGCGAGCCCCACGAACCACGCATAGGTGTAAATGCTTTTGAACGCATCGGGCACGGAGCCAAACACGTTCGGGAATGCGGTGTTGAGGAAGCCAGGCAGATTGGGCAACACGCCTAAAACCAGCGCAATGACGGCGGCCGGGTTCCAGCCGTTCGAGTAAGCGTATTCGCCGTTCTCCTCGAATAGCTCGGCAGTATTCAGGCGTGTGCCGCGAACGAGGAAGTAATCGACGATGAGAATGCCCGCCACGGGCCCGAGCAGCGCCGAATAGCCGACCAGCCAGGTGAAGATATAGCCCTGCGTGGTGGCGAGAATTTTCCACGGCATCATCACGATGGCAATGCCCGCGGTAATGAGCCCACCCGCCTTGTACGAGATAGCCTTGGGCCAAAGGCTCGAAAAATCGTAGGCGGGGCCGACGAGATTCGCCGCGAGATTGCAGCACATCGTGTCGAGCGTGAGAATGATGAGCGCAATGCCGACGCCCACGCCTTCCATGCGGCTCGTGAGATCGATAGGATCCCAAATCGCCTTGCCGTAGATCACCACCGTGGCGGATGTCACGACCACGGAAACCACCGAAAGCAGCGCCATCGGAATTGGCAGACCGATCGCCTGCCCCACGAACTGGTCCTTTTGCGTTTTCGCGAAGCGCGTGAAATCGGGAATGTTGAGCGCGAGCGTGGCCCAGAAGCCCACCATGGCCGTGAGGCTGGGCCAGAACGTCGCCCAGAAAAGGCCTGCTTTCTTGCCGCCCGCCGCGAACTGCGAAGGTTGCGAGAGCATCGAACCTACGCCGCCTGCCTTCGAACAGGCCCACCACACGAGCACCACGCACATTACGACCTTGATGGGCGCGGACCAGCTTTCGAGCCAGCGGATCGAATCGGTGCCGTGCAGGATGAAATAGAGTTGCAGCACCCAGAACACGAGGAAGCACGCGCCCTGACCGATGGAGATGCCGAGAAACGGCAACGCATCGCCCACCAGCGCGTTGTGCGTGAGGATATTGGCGAGCGTATAAATGGCGCTGCCGCCAAGCCACGACTGGATACCGTACCAGCCGCACGCCACGATGGCGCGCAACATGGCGGGCAGCTTCGCGCCCTGGGTGCCGAACGAGGAACGCACGAGCACCGCATAGGGAATGCCGTATTTCGTGCCCGCGTGTCCGATCAGCAGCATCGGCACGAGCACGATGAGATTGCCGAGCAGAACCGTGAGCACCGACTGCCACGGCGACATGCCCTGCTCGGTGAGGCCGGCTGCGAGCATATACGAGGCGATGTTCATCACCATGCCCACCCACAACGCCGCGAAGTGATACCAGTGCCAGGTGCGCTGCGCGGCGCCGGTCGGCGCGAGATCGTCGTTGTATAGCTCGCTTTCGGCGCGGCGCGCGGCGGCGTCGCCTGTCAATGGCTGACTCATGGTTGCGATTCTCCGTGGCTTGTCGTTGGTTTGGTCTGGTTTGGTTTGGCTCGGCGCGGTTTGCGCGTCAGGCGGCTTTCGGATCGGCCACGCGGGCGGGGTTGTTCGGATGGGTAGTCCAGTTCGCGTAGCGGGCCGAGTCGACGCGCTCCATCGTGATGCATTGGTCGACCGGGCACACATGCATGCATAAATTGCACCCGACGCAGTTCGCGTCGACCACTTCGAAGTGGCGCTTGCCGTCGCGCGTGGCCGTAATGGCCTGATGCGAAGTGTCCTCGCACGCAATGTGGCAGAGACCGCATTGGATGCAGCGGTCCTGATCGATGCGCGCCTTGATGTCGTAGTTGAGGTTCAGGTACTGCCAGTCCGTGACGTTGGGCACGGCGCGCCCGCGAACGGCGTCGAGATTCGCATAGCCCTTGTCGTCCATCCAGTTCGATAGGCCGTCGATCATGTCGCTGACGATTCGGAATCCGTAATGCATCGCGGCGGTGCAAACCTGCACGCTTCCCGCGCCTAGTACGATGAATTCGGCGGCGTCGCGCCAGTCGGAAACACCGCCGATGCCGGAGATCGGCAAGCCGTGCGTTTGCGGGTCGCGCGCGATTTCCGCGACCATGTGCAGCGCAATCGGCTTCGCGGCGGGACCGCAGTAGCCGCCGTGCGTACCTTTGCCATCGACGGTGGGCAGCGGCGCCATCGCGTCGAGATCGACGCCCACGATCGAGTTGATGGTATTGATGAGCGAGACGCCGTCCGCACCGCCTTTCATCGCCGCGCGCGCGCCATGGCGTATGTCGGTGACGTTGGGCGTGAGTTTCACGAGGCAAGGCAGGCGCGTGCCCTCCTTCACCCACCGCGTGACCATTTCGATGTATTCGGGCACCTGTCCCACGGCCGCACCCATGCCGCGCTCGCTCATGCCGTGCGGGCAGCCGAAGTTCAACTCCACTGCGTCGGCGCCCGTGTCTTCCACCTGCGGCAGTATCCACTTCCAGTCTTGCTCGGTGCACGGCACCATCAGCGAGACGATGAGCGCGCGGTCGGGCCAGTCGCGCTTCACCTGAGCGATTTCCTTGAGGTTCACTTCGAGCGGCCGGTCGGTAATAAGCTCGATGTTGTTCAGCCCCGCCATGCGCTGGCCGCGCCAGGTGGTCGCGCCATAGCGCGAACTCACGTTCACCACGTGCGGGTCGAGCCCGAGCGTTTTCCAGACCACGCCGCCCCAGCCCGCCTCGAAGGCGCGGTTGACGTTATAGGCCTTGTCGGTGGGCGGCGCGGAGGCGAGCCAGAACGGGTTGGGCGATTCAATGCCGGCAATCGTGCAGCGCAGGTCGGCCATGGTGCGACTCCTTGGTATTGTCGGGATTCGATGTGTTTGCGCGGCGCAAGCGGCGCAGTTCAAGCCGCGCAGTTCAAGCCGCTTGAGCGGACTGCCTCGCAAGATAGCGATCGATCGCGCGCGCGGCGAGCTTGCCGTCCTGCACGGCCTGCACGGTGAGGTCAGTTGCGCCGTGGCCCGCGCAGTCCCCGCCGGCGAATACGCCTTCGATGGATGTCGCGCCGTCCGCATCCACGGCAATGCGCGCGCCGCCCGAAGTCAGTTGCAGTGCATCGTGGCCCGCCGGCCCAACCAGGCCTTCAGGCACGAGCTTTTGGCCAATGGCTTTCAGCACCATGTCGGCTTCCACCCGCACGATTTCGCCGGTGCCGCGCAATGCGCCGCCGGCATCGAGCGCGGTGCGCTCGAACTCCACGGCCTCCACGCGGGTGTCGCCGGTAATGCGCAGGGGCTTCATCCATTCGACCAGCGCCACGCCCTGCACGCGCGCGAATTCCTGTTCGGCCCACGTGGCGCTCATCTGCGTCGCGCCGCGCCGGTACGCGAGCATCACCTGCTGCGCGCCCAGCTTGCGGCTTTGCACGGCGGCGTCGATGGCGGTATTGCCGCCGCCGATCACCACCACCTTGCGGCCCACGGCCAACGTAGAAAGATCGTCGGCCTCGCGCAAACGTGAAATGAATTCCACGGCGTCGAGCACGCCGTCGAGCGTTTCGCCTTCGATGGAAAGCGCGTGCGTGCCGCCGAGCCCCGCGCCGATGAATACGGCGTCATACGCGGCTCGCAATTCGGCGAGCGTGACGTCGCGGCCCACGCGCTGGCCATGCCGCATTTCGATTCCGCCGATGGAAAGCAGCCATTGGACCTCGCGTTGCGCGAAGTCGTCCACTACCTTGTACGCCGCAATGCCGTATTCGTTGAGGCCGCCCGGCTTGGCGCGCGCGTCGAACACACTCACGCGATGCCCGGCAAGCGCAAGCGTATGCGCGCATGCGAGCCCCGCCGGTCCGGCGCCGACCACGGCAACGCGGCGTCCCGTATCGCTTGCGCGCTTGAAGAGCGCCGGCGCACCCGCGGCCTCGCGCGCCGTCTGGAAGTCGGTTGCATGGCGCTGCAGCGCGCCGATCCGAACTGGTTCGCCATCCTGATGATTCCGGACGCATGCGCCTTCGCAGAGAATTTCGGTTGGGCACACGCGCGCACATGCGCCGCCTAACGGATTGGCGCTCAGGATATCGCGCGCCGCGCCCTTGAGGTTGCCGTTGCCGATCTTGCGGATAAAGCCCGGAATGTCGATGCCGGTCGGGCAGGCCGCCACGCATGGCGCGTCGTAGCAATAGTGGCAGCGGTCGGCGGCAATGACGGCTGCGTTGGGCGAAAGCGGCGGCGTGACGTCGGCGAAATTGCAGTCTAGCTGCTCGGCGGTGAGGCGGCCAGGCGCCATGCCGTCGGCGGCATTCGAGTTGGGCTGGGACATCCGGATGCTCCTTGCGAGGCAAAACACGGGTCCGCCGGCTGTGCGTGACGCGAGCAGCCGGTACGTGGGGAAAACGTGAAAGACAGCGCGGCTCTCAGGCCGCTTGCGTTGGGGTCAAGGCGTTACCACTAGCTCGCGGGTTCGCTCGCGCGTTCGAGCATGGCATGCAGCAATACATTCGCGCCTGCCTCGATCCATTCAATCGTGGCGTCCTCGACCTCGTTGTGACTGATGCCGTCGATGCACGGCACGAACACCATCGAAGTCGGCGCAACCGTCGCGAGATAGCATGCGTCGTGGCCCGCGCCCGAAACGATCTCGCGGTTCGAATAGCCGAAGCGCCCGGCCGCCGCGCGCACGGAATTCACGCAGGCCTTGTCGAACGGCACCGGCGCGTAATAGAAAATCTGTTCGACCTGCGTTTCCAGCTTGCCTTGCTCTGCAATCCTCACAATGCCTTCCCGAAGTTCGGCGTCCATCTGCGCGAGGACGTCGTCCTGCGGATGCCGGAAGTCGATGGTGAAAAACACCCGGCCCGGAATCACATTGCGCGAATTCGGATGCACCTGCATCATGCCGACCGTCGCGCAGGCCAGCGGCGCGTGGCGCAGGCCAATTTCGTTCACGAGCTGCACCACGCGCGAGGCGCCCAGCAGCGCGTCGCGGCGGCGCGGCATGGGCGTGGGGCCCGCATGCGCTTCCTGGCCCGTGAGCACGACTTCGTACCAGCGCTGCCCTTGCGCGTCCGTCACGACGCCAATGGTTTTGTTCTCGGCTTCGAGTATCGGCCCCTGTTCGATATGCAGTTCGAACGCCGCGTGAATCTTGCGGCCGCCGCACGGCAATTCACCTGCATAGCCAATGCGCTTCAATTCCTCGCCGATCGTCTTGCCATCGACATCCTTGCGCGAAAGCCCGTAATCGAGCGTGAAAACGCCCGCGAACACGCCGGACGCAACCATCGCGGGCGCGAAGCGCGAGCCTTCCTCGTTGGTCCAGATAACGGTTTCAACGGGGCGCTCGGTTTGAATGCCGTGGTCGTTGAGCGAACGGATCACTTCGAGGCCGCCCAGCACGCCATAGATGCCGTCGAAGCGGCCGCCCGTGGGCTGCGAATCGGCGTGCGAGCCCGTCATCACGGGCGGCAAGTCGTTGTTGCGCCCCGCGCGCCGCATGAACACGTTGCCCATCTGGTCGACGCTCACCGTGCAGCCGGCTTCCTTTGCCCATTGCACGATGAGATCGCGTCCCTGCTTGTCGAGGTCGGTGAGCGCGAGACGGCACACGCCGCCTTTGGGCGTGGCGCCGATTTTCGCCATCTCCATCAGGCTGTCCCACAACCGCTGGCCATTCACGTGGATCGCGGTCGTCAGCGCGGCTTCGCTAACTGCGTTCATGCGTGTTCTCCTGTCCGTGTTCGTCAAACGTGCATTCGTGCCGCCTTGTGGGGCGGGAAGAGCCATGTCGGTGCATGCGTTCAGGTTTCTCGCGGCTCCCGAAACCGCGCTGCGCGAATCCTGTCCGATTGGACAGGTTGTAGGCGATAAACTTCGCGAATTCAATGCGGTGTTACCAGCGAGAAGCGTGCCATCCATGCTGCAGTGCGCGAAAACGCGGCCGACTGCCCGCGCGTTTTCCCCAACGGCAGCGAATGCACGAGGCGCTTACATCGTGACTACAATGAAGCCGACAGGGGCGCGGCCGTGCGCCGCCTCCTCCCTTCCGAACGGACCGATCATCATGCGCGACGACGAACCCACCACGCGAGCCGCGGCCCACGCGATGCGAGGCACGACGCACGAACGGGAAGCCGCTGACGCAGCGCACAAGCCGCGGCGGCGCAAAGCCGCCATACGCGAGTCGAACGAAACGCATCTGCTCGCCTGCGCGGAGGCCGTGTTTGCCGAACGCGGCTTCGAAGGCGCGAGCACGGCGCTCATCGCCGAGCGCGCGGGTTTGCCGAAAGCCAACCTCCATTACTACTTTCCGACCAAGCTCGCGCTCTACTGGCGTGTGCTCGACGATCTGTTCGAAGAATGGAACGCGGCCGCCGACACCTTCGACGCGAGCGACGATCCCGTGCAAGCCATTGGCGGTTATGTGCGCGCGAAGATGGAACTCTCGCGGCGCAGGCCGCTTGGCTCAAAAGTGTGGGCGAACGAGATCATTAGTGGTGCGACACATATGCAGGACATTCTGCTCAAGCGCGTGAAGCCGTGGATGGAAACGCGCGTAACGCTGATCGACCGCTGGATTGCCGAAGGTCTGCTCGCGCCCGTCGATCCGAAAACGCTGCTTTTCATGATCTGGGCGACCACGCAGCACTATGCCGACTTCGAGGCGCAAATTCGTGCGCTTTCGGGCAAGCGCGCGCTATCCAATGCGGGATTCGAGGCGAGCACCGAGGAAGTCGTGCGATTGATTTTGCGCGCGAGCGGCGCGCGCTCTCCCGGGTAATGAGCGAAGCGGCAACGGTGTGCCGCTCGCTTCGCCCGAAGCATCTCTATCCGTCCGTTATCCGGTCAGGCATAGATATATTCGCCGCCGCGTTCGAGCGCGCGCCGATACGCGGGTCGCGCATGAATCCGCTCGAGAAAATCGCGAATGGCCGTATGCGCGGGATCGGCGCTGCGCGAGTTGGCCGCCTCAAGCGGAAAGCTCATCTGAATATCGGCTGCACTGAACGCATTGCCGACAAACCAGCCGGTTTTGCTCAACTCATTATTGATAAAATCAAAATGAGTCTTGAGCTGCGGATCGATGAAACTCGTTTGCAAGGTCTGGGAAATCTTGCGCGTAACCGGTTTGACAAAGAACGGTACAGGCGCGCTCGCAATACGCAACGCGACGAGATTGAGCAATAGCGGCGGCATTGCCGAACCTTCCGCATAATGCATCCAGTACCGAAAGCTCAGCCACTCCTGTGAACCGGGTGCAGGCGCCAGCCGGCCCGCGCCGTACTTTTGCAGCAGATATTCGATGATGGCGCCCGACTCCGCCACTGTCTGCCCGTCATCGACAATGACCGGCGATTTGCCGAGCGGATGGATAGCGCGTAATTCAGGCGGCGCGAGCATCGTTTCCGGATTGCGTTCGTAACGCTTGATTTCGTAGGGAACGGCTAGTTCTTCGAGGAGCCACAGCACGCGCTGCGAGCGCGAGTTGTTCAAATGATGGACCGTTAGCATGACCAGCGCGTAGAGAGTCGTGACTATCGCACTATGCGGTACGGTGACGGCGGCGTCAAATCAATGCGATCGTCGAGCTTGTGAAGCGCTCCTCAGCGATAAAACCCGGAAGGCGCAATACCGAAATGCCGCTTGAACATCGCAGCAAACGCACTCTGGCTCGTATAGCCGTGGTCGAGTGCGACGGCCACGATCTTCTCGCCGCGCGCGAGGCGCTCGAGTGCCAGGAAGAGCCGCGCATGCCGACGCCAGCGCCCGAGCGTCATGCCGGTCTCGCGCTGGAACGCGCGGTGCAGCGTGCGCTCCGCCATGCCCAGCCGGTGCGCCCAATGCGCGATTTCGTGCGGCGCATCCGGCGTGTCGATGATCGCGTCGCAAAGCTTGCGCAATCGCGGTTCGGCGGGCCACGGCAGATACAGCGGCAGGCGCGGTATCACCGCGATTTCGGCAAGCAACAGACGCATGAGCAGATCGTGACGGCCGCCCGGCGCGTAGTCGAGCGGCACTTCCACCGCGCCGAGAATCAATTCGCGCAGCAACGGCGGCACCTCGACCACGCAACTGCCTCGCGGCAAATCCTTTGCGGCGCCGGGTTCCACGAACACGGTGCGCATGCGCACGCGGCCACTCATGCGTACCGTGTGCTCCAGCCCGGCATCGAGCCATACCGCGCGCGTTGGCGGCACGACCCAGCGGCCCGCCTGCGCTTCGATCAGCATGACACCCTCAACCGCATAGAGCAGTTGCGCACGCCTGTGGCGGTGCGTGGCGACGAACGCGCCGTGCGGATAGTCGGCAGCGAGCGCCGCGACCGGCATTGGGGTGTCTTCAAAGGGAACGTGCACGTCCGGTGGCGGGAGAGCGGTCATCGGCGTGGAAGTGGAAGGAGGTTTGGGGATGGCAGTTTTGAGACCGGATTCGCCATTCTAGCGTGAGACAGTCCCCAGCCGCAGCGTGCAATCTCCTGGTTCTTCCCACACACGCGACTCTGTTCAGGGGACTGCAATGCCCGCTTCTTCCTCGCGCTCCGCGCTCTATTCGCTCTTTCCTGTCGCGGCGATTACGCTGTGGTCCGGCAACGTCATGGTGTCGCGCCTGTCCGCGCACACCATCGACCCGTATGCCATCACCTTCTGGCGCCTGCTGCTCGCCGTCGCGCTGATGAGCCTCTTCGTGCCCGCGGGTGCATGGCGCAACCGCGCGGCGATCATTCCGCAACTGCCTAGGCTCGCATTCCTGGGCCTCCTGGCAATGGCGCTGTTCCAGTGCCTGTCGTACGAAGCCGCGAGGACGACAACGGCCACCAACATGGCGATCATGACCGCGCTCGTGCCGCTGCTTACCATGTTGCTCTCGGTGGCGCTGCTCGGCGAAACGCCCACGGCCGGAATGGTGAGTGGGGGCATGCTGTCATTCGCGGGACTCGTCTGGCTGATCACGGCCGGCCATCCTGGAGCGCTGTTCGCGGGCGGCGTGCATGCGGGAGATCTGCTGATGCTTTGCGCAAGCGCCGCTTACGCCCTTTATGGCGTGTTGCTGCGGCGCTGGCACGTTGGCCTGCCGTCGTGGCAATCGACTTATTTCCAGGCGATCGCGGCGTTGCTCTTCATGCTTGTGCCGATGCTGCGCCTTCCGCTCGCGCAAGGATTGCCCACTCGCGCCGCTTTACCGCTCATTGCCTACGCGGGCTCGCTTGCGTCGGTCGTGCTTCCGTTCTTCTGGATGCAAGGCGTGAAGCACCTCGGCCCGAATCGCTGCAGCATGTACATGAATTTGCTGCCCGTGTTGACGGCGGCGCTTGCCGTGGGCGTATTTGGCGAACGGCTGTTTGCGCATCATTTCGTGGGCGGTGCCGTGGCGCTTGCGGGCGTCCTGCTCGCGCAGACATGGCGCGCGCCGCTTGTGTCTTTTTTGGCAGACGATTCAGCAGCAAACGCGCAAGCCGGCGATGGTACTAAATAGTAAAACCGTGTCGCCCTATCCTGAATTCGCCATTTCCTTAGGATAACCAATGAATTAAATTGCAGGACACGACTTCGAAGTCTCACGCCGGGGAACGAGTGCGAACTTCGTCAAGGCGACAACCATGCCGTTAATTGAGCGACGAAGAACAAACGGTGCAATTGGGTAGACGGTGCTTCTCCGACGCCGAGGGATGGTTCGCATCTGCGCGGTAGGCTTCGGGCACGTGGTGGAATCACTGGATCGCAGGGCTCCGGCCATACGCGGGCGGACGAGTCAAGGTGTGCATGATGCTGTCAAACAAGTTTGCCCCCTGAAAGGGGTCAACGCTACCGGCGTCTCAGGCCACCGCCATTCGCTAGCATTTCTTCGCCAACGCCTGCCATCGCGACGACTAGCCGCGACAATCCGCATAAAGTGGCTTTGTCGGCTTTGGACGTAATCATACGAAATGCAGTGCTTCGCAATGCGAATCAAATTGCGGTCACTTGCCTTCTGAACAACGGCCACGACGCGTCTCGGGGGAGTTTCGAGGTACATCGCTTGCGCGCCGGCTAGCCCTTGCGCCTGGCGGAGTTGCGCGCACAAGACGCGGCTTTGAAGCGGCTTATGCGAAATGGGGGGACGATGAACAGATCAACGAAGCAAACCGTGGTGTGGGTGCTCGCCTTGGCCCTGTCGGGCGCGGCATATGGTGCTGCCGGAGGAAATGGCGGTGGCAGCGGTGGAGGGAATGGCGCAGGCGGCGGTGCCGGTGCAGGCGGCGGCCATGGTTCTGGGTCGGGCTCGGGCTCGGGTTCTGGGTCGGGCTCGGGTTCCGGGTCGGGCTCTAGTTCCGGGGCGGGGTCGGGCGCGGGCGCCGGATCAGGTGCAGGTAGTTCGGGCGCCGGGTCAGGCGCCGGCAGTTCGGGTGCCGGGTCAGGCGCCGGCAGTTCAGGTGCAGGTTCGGGTGGTTCCGGGGCCGGTTCCGGCGGTTCGAGTGGTGGTCACGGGTCGAGTTCCGGTTCAGGCTCCGGATCCGGAAGCTCTGGCTCCGGTTCAAGCTCTGGCGCTGGTTCGGGTTCTGCTGGTTCGGGTTCTAGTTCAGGCGCGGGCTCTGGCTCTGGCTCTGGCTCCGGTTCGAGTTCAGGTGCTGGCGCGGGCTCAGGTTCAAGCTCGGGCAGTTCGGGCTCGGGCAGTTCGGGCTCCGGTTCGGGCTCCGGTTCGGGCTCCGGTTCGGGCTCCGGTTCGGGCTCGGGTAGTTCGGGGGCGGGTAGTTCGGGGGCGGGTTCGAGCGGTGGGCATGGATCGAGTTCCGGCTCTGGATCAGGCTCAAGCTCTGGCGCGGGAGCAGGCGCAGGTTCGAGTTCCGGGTCAGGCGCAGGAAGCTCTGGTGCAGGGAGTTCCGGCGCGGGTAGTTCTGGTGCGGGTAGTTCCGGCGCGGGTAGTTCCGGCGCGGGCAGTTCGGGCGCAGGCAGTTCGGGCGCAGGCAGTTCGGGTGCAGGAAGTTCGGGTGCAGGAAGTTCGGGTGCAGGAAGTTCCGGCGCAGGCAGTTCGGGCGCAGGCAGTTCGGGTGCAGGAAGTTCCGGCGCAGGCAGTTCGGGCGCAGGAAGTTCCGGCGCAGGCAGTTCGGGCGCAGGAAGTTCCGGCGCAGGCAGTTCGGGCGCAGGTAGTTCCGGCGCGAGTAGCTCGGGCGCAGGAAGCTCCAGCGCAGGAAGCTCCGGCACGGGTAGCTCGGGTGCAGGCAGTTCGGGCGCAGGAAGCTCCGGCGCGGGTAGCTCGGGCGCAGGCAGTTCCAGTGGCGGCAGCAGCTCCGGCGCAGGCAGCACTGGTGGAAGCAGTGCTGGCGCAAGCGCGGGCTCGAGCGCCGGGGGTTCCGTGGGCGGCGCGAGCACGGGCGGACCTGGTGGACCGTTGGGTCACGGCTCGGGGGAGATGAGTTCACCATCCGCCATGGTCGAAATAGCGCCGCCTCCGCCGCCCGCTCCCGTAGTCAACGCATACGGGCCGCCGCTCGCTCCCGATGCCGACCACCGTGCGAGCGCGGCCGCGGCATCGGCCACACCCGACCACGCTGGGCCAACGAGCATGACCACTTCAGTCCGCAGCACGACCGTAGGGGCGCCCATTGCACCGGTTGCGAACAGCTACACGCCGCCGGCCGCGACGAACCCCGCGCCCATCGCAGTCGCAAAACCCAGTGCAGCTCCCGTTGCGAACGACTACGGTCCACCACCCGTGAGCGGCACGGGCAGCGGCGCGGGCCCCACGCGGGCCGTGAGCAATGACGGGCCGCGAGGCGGCGTGACGGGCACGACCAAAGCGGGCTTTGCGGTGGATACAGGCGGCCTTGAGCCCCCGATCCTCACCCCAACGAGCAGCGGCACACAATGACGCATAACCCAGGAGTTCAGCGCGAGGTCGCGCCCTCGGCCAACCGCTCGCCGTGAGCGAATCGCCGTCGCGCATAACAGACGGCTTCGGTATCGGCACGATCACGAATTGCCTGCCGATATCGGAGCCCGACAACAATCTCAACGATCCTCACCGATTAAGCGTCCGGCCGACACCCAACGCGCAAACCTGAACGCCCTCACACCCACACGCATCGCTGTGGCCGCCATCCGCGCGCAAAACGCCGGTAGCAATCGAACTACAGCAATCCACGACAATACGGCGCGCCATGCGGCAAACTACCGCATCCCCACGCCGCATGGCGTTTGGCTGCGCAGTAAGTCCGCGTCGTAGACTGTGCGTTTCGACGTCCGCAGCCCGGAAAGCCGTCGTGCCCATTCACTATCTCCGCAGCTTCACCTCCGTCGAACGCACCGAGCGGGCCAATCTGCGGCTCGGCCGCGTCCTCGCCTGGGTCGCCGGCGCGATCAATGCCGGCGGGTTCCTCGCCGTTGGGCAATACACGTCGCATATGTCGGGCATCGTCTCGTCTCTCGCCGACAGCGCCGCGCTCGGCGACAGCGCCATCGCGCTGTCCGCCATCAGTTCCGTCGTCGCCTTTGTGAGCGGCGCCGCGACATCCGCCATTCTGATCAACTGGGGACGCCGCCGTTGCGCGCGTAGCGTCTACGCCCTGCCGCTCCTGCTCGAAGCCGCCCTGCTCCTTTGCTTCGCCGCGCTCGGCGCGAATCTGGAGATTCACCGCGTTCTCTTCGTACCGCTGACTGTTGCCGTGCTTTGTTACGTCATGGGCATGCAGAACGCCATGATCACGAAAATCTCGCACGCTGAAATCCGCACGACGCATGTGACCGGCATCGTGACCGATCTGGGCATTGAGTTGGGAAAGGCGCTCTACTGGAATTGGGGCGTACCGGCTTCACCATCGCAGCACGTGGCCGCCGATATGCAGCGCGTACGCGTACTCGGTTCCCTGCTCGGCATGTTTTTGCTTGGCGGAACGCTGGGTGCGTTGGCTTTCCGGCATTTTGGATTTGCCGCGGGCGTTCCTCTGTCGATGCTGCTGGTGATCCTCGCGAGCGTGCCCGTCACAGACGATTTGCGCCGCCTGCCGCTACGCGACCTGTTTTGAGGACCATGGCGGTCCCCTTTGCGCTCGCATCACCCGATTTATTCGCGTATCAGAAACCGGTCGCGATTCTTCGCGTCCTTGATCCAGTTCGGTGCGCGCCCTTTGCCGGACCACGTCGCGCCGCTCACGGGATCGCGATATTTCGGGGGCGCGGCGCCCGGCGCAACCCCCGGTCTGCCACGGCGACTGCCGAAAATATCCTGTTGCGTGTACCCGAATTCGGCCACCTTCGTGCGGATATCGGCGAGAACCGTCTCGAACTCTTGCTGACGGGCGACGGCCGCCAGACTCTCGAGTTCAGCGAGTTGCGCTTTGAGTTCCTTGTACGTTGCCACGAATCGTCTCCTGCGCGTGGACACCATTCGCTAATGATAATGGCTTTCGCGCAAGCCCCTTCTCAACGTGATCGCATGACCTTTTGCCGCAGAGAAAAGAGGCGGATGCGGCAGAATCGTTCAGGCCGCGACGAAGACGACTGCCCCGACATCAGCAACCTGAGCGAACAACCGTACAAAACGATAGCTTTGCGACTGAATGGTCAGCTCGTTGAGGCCTGAGCGCGTCCCCTCCAGTATGGCCCGCGCCACCGGCTCGGGAATGGCGCCAAGGGGCGTCCAGTCTTCCTGCAACAACGCGGGGTCGCCCAGATAAACCTCGCTTTTCCCGCCAGGCGTTCGAACGAGAATCAGGCTTCCCCCCTTGTCGAGCGCAAGCTCCAGATACTCTGAGAGGGTAGCCAGGGCCTCTGTATCGACATCGCGTGCGGCATGTGAGTTTGCAGTCATAGGGAGCCACGCTGAGTAGTGTTTCTGTCGCTATCGTACCCCTGCTCCCGACCGCGCGGCATATTTTGGCATCGGACAGCGCATGGGGGATGCACCCGAACATACCGTGCCAGATCGCACTGAAACGGTTCACGCGACGCGCATGTTGCGACGCGGATCAGCATCAGCCGGCAATCGATCAATTGTCCTAATCAAATCGCATCGACTAGCGCGCAAATTAGCCCCCTGCACCCTGCGGACCGCAAATCAGCGCACGCGGGCAACCGCTCTCAGGAGTGCGTCGCCTTGAGCCGTCACTCGGGGAGTTGGGAAACCGGATTCGTGCATATCGACCACAACCAGATGAAGATCGCGAAGCGCACCGAGTTCCTCCCGGTCCGATTCGATCCGCCCTGGCGCATTCTTTATCAGCATTAACGTGGCAAGCTCGTGGGGGCTCAGCATATATATTTCCCTCCCGCATGATCCCGCTTCTTTGCGCCTTTCAAATTGGCCGCGCTTATTAACGCATTCGCCGCGTGAAGGCGATGCGCGCTACCTCATCTTCGCCGCAGTTTCAGATGCGATTTCCATGTACGCGCGCGTGTACCCTGCCGCCTGCGAAGCGACCCACGGCAACATCTCGACCTGGTTGCGGACGAATTGCTCCGGCGTCTGCGCGGACGCTATGTGTTCGAAGTGCTGTTGCGACCCGGCGAATACCGCCCGGCAAGTCACGAGGTTGAGGCGCGCAATTTCGCAAAACCCATCGAACAGATGACCGCTCAACCTCGTGAGATTGACGGCCCACGATGCGCTTTGCGCCACCGAGAATTTTTGATTAGACATACTAATTTACTCCCCGTGCATTTCGTCTATCGTGATGTCTGTATCGACCGCGGTTGATGTATGACTTTTCCCCGCGAGTGGCGCTGGCCGTTCAAAAACGAATGGCGTCGATCTAGAGCCTTGATTCTAACTTTGTTAAATCCGCCTCATGAATCAGGATGAGTCAGGAGTTTCCCCAATTCATTGCGGGAGTTAGTTGCCCCCCGAGGTATGACGGCGGCGCGTTGCGAAAAGCGGATGCGGAGTTTGATTTGTCAGATTGGATTTACACCAGTCAGACAAGAAGAGACCTGTTGCGGGGTTGAGCGCTGCCCGCTGACGCAAGACGTCATACAAGGCAGCGCTGGAGCCAGGCCTTAATCAATGCGCGCCAACCTTGATCGTAGGGCGTTGCGCCAAGAGTTCACGGATGCGCGCCAGATAGAGATCGCCGACGGCAGTCTGAATGGGCGCGCTCTTGCGGGCGCGACGCGCCGCAGGCGGCCATGCGCCGAGATATCTGCACAACGCGGAAACGAACGGGCGTTTCCCACCGCTCGCCAGCCGCTGGGCCGCGGCTCCCACGCGATCCGCACCTACATTTGCCAGCAGCCATTCAAATGCCTGACGATCCTCGTCATTCACAATGCGAATTAGCGATTCCATGCGGCGCTCCCACTGGACGTAAACACATACTGTTAATTTATACAGTATTTTGCGCCAGTGCAAGGAGTTAGCCGTATAGCCAGGACGCTACTCGCTGGCCGCCTCATCCCCCTTCTGAGCCTTCAGGCGGTTTCTAACGGTTCTCACGCCCAGCACCGATCTTGCCGCGTTGGCGGAGCGCGAAATCTGCCACGTCTCGGGCACGGAGCCCGTGAGCGTGACGACGCCGTGGCTAACCCGAATGTGAATGTCCGAATCGTCGAGATCCGGCACGCGCCGAAGGGCACGGCGCACGTCACGGACCACCGAGGTATCCGGCCGGGTTCCGGGTGTCGATGCCGATACGCTTAGCACGGACACACCAGCCGCCCCGTTCGCGGCGGTTTGCGCGCTCGCATTGTTCGCACCGGCAGCGCAGCACGCCATAGCAACAACAACCATCGCGCCGATCGTGCCGTTCGCACCGTTTTTGTTCATGCTGCCCCCTTCGAGTCGGGTCTACCGAGGAAAAGCGCCATCTGCACGCGTATGTTCGCACAGGAATTCGCGCGTCGCGTCCACGATGTCCGCCGCGCACGACGCAAAGGACGACGTAGCGGGTGACTTCGGCGCCGCACTGCGTTACCCTAACAACTCCGATACACACAGTCGTCGTATAACCATGTCACACATCAGCACGGGCGTCGAATACGGGCTGCATTGCCTGCTTTATCTTGCCGGGACGCCTGCCGGCGTGCGCGAGGCGAGCGTGCGCGACCTCGCGCAAATGCAGGGCGTGCCCGTCGATTACGCCGCCAAGCTCTTCACGCGCCTCGCCAAGGCCGGCATCGTCGAGTCGACCGAAGGCATACGCGGCGGTTTCAGGCTCGCGAAACCCGCGCGCAATATTTCGGTGCTGGACGTTGTCGACGCCATCGACGGCGAAAAGGCGCTCTTCGACTGTCGTGAAGTGCGCGGGCAATGCGCGGTTTTCAACGACGAGCCGCCCACGTGGGCCACACGCGGCACCTGCTCGATTCATGCCGTGATGCAAGGCGCCGAGCGCGCCATGCGTGCGGAACTCAGGCAACATTCGCTTGCCGATCTCGCCACTCGCGCGTATTCGAAGGCGCCTGCCAGCTATCACCATCACGTGGTGGACTGGTTCACCGAGCGCGCCGCCAGTCGTCGCGGATAACACGCGCCGCCTGTGAGCCCTTCTGGCGCACAGAAAAAAAACGCGGAGCCTCAAGCGAGGCTTCCGCGTTCAATCATATCCGTCGTCGTCCTGAGGATCAGGCGACCACGATGCGAAGCGGATCGGCGGCGGCGAGCGCTTGCGCACGGTCCGCACGAGGCGGATAGATCCATTCGGAGTTGATCTGGTGCTTGAGCTTCTTCGCCTCGGCGCCCTGCATTTTCACTTCGCGCTCCCATCCTTCCGTATACACCGCGCCCCACGGACCCAGATCGAGACACGTCACGTACTTCGGCTGGCTATACGGAATCTGATCGAGGCCAAGCAGATCGGCGGCGGCGTTATGGCCTGCCGAGCGCCCCAGATTCATCGCGTGCTGACACGACATCAGGGTGTGATTGCCTTCGTCGTCGGTGGCCGCGCGGGCGACGTCGCCCGTCGCATAGACGCCGGGCACTCCCTCCACCGCGAGATTGCGATCGACGTGAAGACGTCCTGTGGCGTCGAGCCGGCCCGGAATCTGCGCGGTCAGCGCGCTCGCGCGCAGGCCGGCCGTCCAGATCACCGTGCTCGATTCGATACGCTCGCCGTCCGTGGTCGTGACGCCGCCGGCATCCACTGAAGCGACACCCGCGCCAAGCTTCCAGGTCACGCCGAGCGCGCCCAGTGCTTCTTCGATAACGGGACGCGGGCCCGCGCCCAGATCCGGACCGATCTCTTCGTTGCGCTCGACAATGATCACCTTCACGTTCGCGTGCTCGCCGAGCGCCGCGCGCAGGCGCGCCGGCATTTCCGCGGCGGTCTCGATGCCGGTGAACCCGCCGCCCGCCACCACCACGGTATTGCGCGCGGGCGATTCTGGCTGGCCGGCCAGGCTGCGGACGTGTTCTTCCAGTTCGACCGCTTCATCGGTCTGGTCCACGCTGAAGGTGTGTTCGGCGAGGCCCGGAATCGACGGGCGGAACAACCGGCTGCCCGTCGCCAGCACGAGGCGGTCGTAGCCGAGCGTGGCGGTCTGCCCGTCCACGCCGATCAGGACCACCGTGCGGCGATCCACGTGAACGCGCTCGACCGTGCCCTGAATGAACTTGACGCCGGTTGCCTCGAAAATCTCCGTGAGCGGCGCGCGGAAGTTCGCGGGACCCTCTTCGTACAGACGCGGACGGACATGCAGATGCGGGTCCGGGGCGACCAGCGTGATCTCGACGTCCGTGCGCCCCTGCTCGTCGAGCAGCCGCGCCGCGCTCAGCGCGCTCCACATGCCGGCAAAACCGGCCCCAATAACAAGAATACGCTTCGACATCTTTTGATTCTCCAATCCAGGATGCGTGAAATCGGCGGAGCGCTCGCTTCGTGCGGCTCGTGCCACACCCGCGCAACGCATAACTCGGATTCTATGAGTCGGAGTTTAAAGACGCAAGCCTTCTTTTGGAATACACCGTTGACAAATCAGGCAACGAAGCCGCGAAAGTGGCTTGCGGCTAGGGTTGGCCGGACGCGAAGAACTCGACCAGACTGCGCGGCGAATCGTCGCCGAGGCAAACATCGAGCAGCGTTTTTGCCGCCGTCGCCTCGCTCGCGCTGCGAGGGAACAGTTGGGTTTCGTACGCAAGGAGCGCGGCTTCGATGTCGCCGGGATCGGCGGCAATGGCCCTCGCGAGTTCGGCACCGTCGAACATGGCGAGGTTGGCCCCTTCGCCGGACGGAATCATCAAATGCGCGGCATCGCCAAGCAACGTTACGCCAGGCGTGTGCGGCCATGTGTGCTCGTCAGGGAGCGCATGAATCGGGCGCAACACCGGGGGCGTTTCGCCATCGGTAATGAGCGCGGTCAACTCGGGCGCCCAGCCCTCGAACGCTTTCGCAACCGTGGCAATAAAGGCCGCCGGATCGCACGGGTCGATGCTGTCGATCCAGTCTCGTGGCTGATTCAGTTGCGCGTACGTGTGCAGCACGCCTCCCGGCTCGCGATGCGCGACAAGGCCTTTTCCCGGCGCGAGTGCAAACATCGCGCCTTCGCCAACTGCTTGCGCGCTCGCCTTGTGACGCGCGTCGCAGTCGAACAGATACGTCTCGACGAATGAAGTGCCGACATAGGCCGGTTTCGCGTCCGAAAGCAGCGGTCGCACTTTCGACCAGGCGCCGTCGGCCCCAACCAGAAGATCGGTCGTCACCGTGGCGCCGTCGGCAAAGGTCACAACGTGCCGGCCGCCGCCCAACGGCGATGCCGCAATGACTTTATGGCCCCACCTCACCGTCCCGGCGGGAAGGGATTCGAGCAGAATACGGCGCAACGCTCCACGCGGGACTTCGGGCCGTCCGCTGGTTCCCTCATCCGGTTGCTCGTAGAGAACGCGACCCTGCGTGTCGAGAATCCGCGTCGCCTGGCCGCCGGGATGAATGATGTCGCGGAACGGGTCGAAAAGCCCCGCCGCCTTCAGGGCGAGTTGCCCGTTGTTCTCGTGAATGTCGAGCATGCCGCCCTGTGCCCGGGCATTCGCCGAGGGTTCCGCCTCGTAGATCGTCGAACGAATGCCATGAACGTGTAGCACGCGCGCGAGCATGAGTCCGCTGAGTCCCGCGCCGATGATTACAATCGATGTACTCATCCTGCTCCTTGCCCATCGGGCGTGGTCGTTTATGTGTGACAGCACTCTATGGAACGCCGTTCCATAGTAATATGGAACATTGTTCCAACGCCGTCAAGAGAAAGCATGATCAAGAAAACGCGGGCCGTGCAGCGGCGCGAAGACTCGCTCTCGCGCGAGCGGATCATCGAAGCGTCGATCGAACTGCTGGACAGCAGCGGCGAAAGCGGCCTGACATTTCGCGCATTGGCCGAGCAACTCGCCACGGGTCCCGGCGCGATTTACTGGCATGTCGAAAACAAGGGCGATCTGCTGAACGCCGCCTGCGACGCCATCGTTGCCCGCACCATGGACGCGCCGTTGCCCCGCGCGACGCCACGCGAAGCGATTCGCGCGCTCGCGCTGGGTATGTTCGACGCGATCGACGATCATCCGTGGGTGGGCTCGGTGCTAGCGCGCGACCCGGCGCAACTGGCGATGGTCAGGATTCTTGAACGTATCGGACAGCAGATTCGCGCGCTTGAGGTGCCCGACGACGCGCAGTGGACAACGGCGTCAGCGTTGCTGAGTTACATCCTCGGCGTAAGCGGCCAGAACGCCGCGAATGCGCAAATCGCCCGCGAGCAGAACCCCGATCGCACCCACTTTCTGGACGAGGTTGCCTCAATGTGGTCGCAGCTCGATCCCGAGGACTATCCGTTCACGCGCAGCGTCGCGAAACAGTTGCGCGATCACGATGACCGCGCCGATTTTCTCGCTGGAATCGATCTCATCCTGCTCGGCATCGAGTCGGCGCACGGGCGCTGAGCGCTACCGGGTCATTGAGACTCGCCGACACCGGCTGCGACTTGCGCGGCGCGCGAAGCAGAGCCAGTTGCTTTTCATGCTGCGTGAGCGCGTCGCTGTCGCGCTTGTCCGCCTCGGCATATTTTTGCGCCGCGTGGGAGAGATCGCCTTCGCTTTCCAGCGCCTTTCCCCACAGTTCGTACGCGGGCGCGAGATCGGGACGCAGTTCGACCGCGCGGGACAATCTGGCAATCGCCGCCTCGTACTGCCCATTGGCGACGAGCGCCTCTCCCCAGTCGTGCAGGATGTTCACATCGTCGCTGCGCATTGCGTTCGCGCGACGGAACGCGCCAAGGGCTTCGGGATACCGGTGCGCGTGCAACAACACGTCGCCGAGCAAACGCTGATTCTCCGCAGTACTGAACTTCTCGCGAACCGCGGCCCGAAGCTCCTTGATCGCAGCGTCGATTTTGTGCTCCTGTTCGAGCGCAATGCCGAGGTTGGCCCGCAGGACGCCCGAGTGCGGATACAGCAGGAGCGCGTCGCGCGACTGCTGTTCCGCCTCCTCGGAGCGGTTTTGTCTAAGCAGCAGCCACCCTTTACCCGCGAGCGCCCACAGGCGTTCCACTGAGCCCGGCCGCCCCAGCACATCGTCGTAGATAGCTTCGATCTCGCTGTAGTCGCATTGGTCCAGCGAACATCGCGTCTTTTGCACCTTTGTGAAGAGATGGCTCGCGAGCGTATTCGGTTCGACGAGCCGCATGACTTTCGCCGCAATGTCCTGCACCGAGCGGTTGAAGT
Organism: Paraburkholderia sp. J76; assembly: GCF_905220295.1. Classification (NCBI taxonomy): domain Bacteria; kingdom Pseudomonadati; phylum Pseudomonadota; class Betaproteobacteria; order Burkholderiales; family Burkholderiaceae; genus Paraburkholderia; species Paraburkholderia sp. J76. The sequence continues at coordinate 558,040 of NZ_CAJMZJ010000001.1, read as the reverse complement.
CATTGCCGCTGAACGGCACGTCGTCGTGCATCGCGTTGAACGGGCCGTTTTCGATCTGGATATGCGCAACATAGGAGTCCGCACTGTCGCTCCCACGCGTGATGCCGATATGCACGATCACGTCCGGCGTGTTCCTGAAAAACGTCGATTTAAGGAAGCCGACAATCGAGGCATAGGACATGTCCTCGCCCGGAAGCTTGATATCCGGGTTGTCGCTGTCGGCCAGCGAGGCGTCGTGCGGGACCGCGTCGCTGTCGCTGCTGATTCCGCGCATCGCGGCAAGAATTCGTTCTGCCAGGAATTCCGGTGTGTAGCCGGTTTCGACAAACGCTTTCGGCGCCTCCACGGGCGGCACCAGCACGTGTTGCGTGAGCGCGCCGGAAATGACGAGCACGCAAAACGGACTGGCCAGAACCAGGATCACCCAGGGAAGCACAAAAGGCCACGCCGTTCCCGGCAGACGGCCAATAAATCCGACCAGAAGCCATACGTGCGGGAGACCGCCACCTGGCCTGCGATGCGAAACGCTCGACATGATGCACCTCGACTCGGACCAACTGCCGCTCGACGTGCATGCATCGGCTGTGCCAATGTACGTTACCCCTTCCCCAGAGGGCGTTTCCGCAATATGTGCGAATGTCCGGTATGCCAGGTGTCAGCTTCCGGGCAACTTCCGGTCAAGGCAACTGGCGGGTCGAAGCCGACACCCGCTCACTTCACCGTCTCCATGTCCTCGACCTCGCCCGCGACCGGCACGTTGCCCGAAGGACTCATCATGCGCGGCTGCAGCATCAGCGCGACGAGCCCGGTCCAGCCCGTCTGATGCGACGCGCCGACGCCGCGTCCGTTGTCGCCATGAAAATATTCGTGAAACAGCACGAGATCGCGGCTGCGTGGATCGGCCTGCAACAGCGGATATGCGCCCATCACGGGCCGCTCGTTGTTGCGGTCGAGCAGAAAGAGCGTCGTCACGCGGCGCGCAAGCTCGTCGGCGATCTGCGCGAGCGACAGTTTCTTGCCCGAGCCGGTCGGATACTCGACGCGAAAATCGTCGCCATAATATCGATGGAATTCATACAGCGACTCGATCAGCAGATAGTTGACCGGCATCCAGACCGGGCCGCGCCAGTTCGAATTGCCGCCGAACACGCGCGAATCCGATTCGGCCGGCAGGTATTTCACGCTGAAGTCGCAGCCGTTATGGCGGTAAACGAAAGGCTCGTCCAGATGGGTGCGAGAAAGCGCACGCACGCCGTGGTCCGAGAGAAATTCGGCTTCGTCGAGCATGCGTCGCAACAGCGCCTTCATCCGGTGCCCGCGCAACAGCGAGAGCAGCAGCGAATTGCCCTTGCCGGGTTCGTTCCAGCGCGACACGAGGGCGGCCAGGTCGGGCCGGTGCTGCAGGAAAAAGATCAGCCGGTCGCGCAATCCCGGCAGGCCGCCATGCACGCGCTCCTCCAGCACGCGCACGGCGAAGAACGGAATCAGCCCGACGATCGAGCGCATGCGCAGCGGCACGCTGGTGCCGTCCGGCAGCCTCAGCTTGTCGTAGAAGAATTCGTCGACGCTGTCCCACAGGCCCGTCTCGCAGCCGTCATCGCAACTCACCGCGCCCGCGATATACAAAAAGTGCTCGAAGAATTTCACGCCGATATCGACGAACACATGGTTCGCAAACGCGAGTTCGAGCGCGATGCGCATCAGGTCGAGCGCATAAGCGGCCATCCACGCCGTGCCGTCCGCCTGGTCGAGGTGGCCGCCCGTCGGCAGCGGCGACGAGCGGTCGAAGATGCCGACGTTGTCGAGCCCGAGGAAGCCGCCCTGGAAGATGTTGTGGCCGTCCGCGTCCTTGCGGTTCACCCACCACGAAAAATTCAGGAGCAGCTTATGGAAAATGAGTTCGAGAAATTCGCGGTCTGCCTTTCCGGTGATCGACCGGTCGATCTCATACACACGCCAGGCCGCCCACGCATGCACGGGTGGATTGGCGTCGCCGAACGCCCATTCGTAGGCGGGTAATTGTCCGTTCGGATGCTGATAGCGGTCCTTCACGAGCAGCAGCATCTGCTTCTTTGCGAACATCGGATCGACCAACGCGAACGCAACCGACTGAAACGCGAGATCCCACGACGCATACCACGGGTATTCCCACTTGTCCGGCATCGAGAGAATGTCCGCGTTGCACAGATGCCGCCAGTCCGCGTTGCGACCGCGCAGGCGGCTCGCGGGCGGCGGCGGTTGCAGCGGGTCGCCCTCCAGCCAGCGGTTCACGTCGTACTGGTAGTACTGCTTCGACCACAGCATGCCCGCCAGCGCCTGGCGCTGCACGAGCCTCGCGTCCGCGCTCTCGATGTCGCGCTGAAGCGCATCGTAGAACGCGTCCGCTTCCGCGATGCGTTGCGCGAAGAGGCTGTCGATGTCGAGCGTCACCTCGTCTTTCGCCTCGGACACCGGGCGCCAGCGGAACGTGACGACCGCGCGGCCGTGCGCCGCGATCTCCAGATGCACGCGCGCGGCCGCTTTCGTGCCGGCGTCGCGCCGGATCGCGTCGTTGTTGCCGTGCACGATATAGTCGTCGAAGCCGTCCTTGAACGGACCGGCGCCATCCATGCCGAAAAGACGCTTGACGTTGGTGTCGTTTTCGCAAAACAGCCACTCGACGCGCGCGCCCTCCTTTGCCGCAGCCGTCACGACGAGCGGCTCGTGCGTGCCGCTGTGCGCGACGACATGCTCGCCGTCCGGCGACGAGACAAGCGTGAGCGACGGCTTGCTTCCCGCGTCCTTCCACGACCACGTGTTGCGCGCCCAGATCTGCGGCAGCACGTCGATCGAGGCATGTTGCCCCGCGCGGTTCTCGACGCTCACGCGCATGACGATGTCTTCCGGCGTGTGCTTCGCGTATTCGATTTGCACATCGAAATAACGTCCGTCGTCGAATGCGCCGGTATCGAGGATTTCATATTCGGGCAAACCGGCGCCGCGCCGCGCGTTTTCGTCGATCAGGTCCTGGTAGGGAAACGCCGCCTGCGGATACTTGTAGAGCATGCGCATATACGAATGCGTCGGCGTGCTGTCGAGGTAGAAGTACAACTCTTTCACGTCCTCGCCGTGATTGCCTTCTTCATTCGTGAGGCCGAACAGGCGCTCCTTCAAAATCGGATCGTGGCCGTTCCACAACGCGAGCGAGCAGCACCAGGTCAAGCGCTCGTCGGCGAACCCGGCCATGCCGTCCTCGCCCCAGCGATACGCGCGCATGCGCGCGTGGTCGTGCGGGAAGTAGTCCCACGCGGTGCCGTGCTCGCTATAGTCCTCGCGCACCGTGCCCCATTGACGCTCGCTGAGGTACGGTCCCCAGCGCTGCCAGCGGGCGTAATCGCCGGAATACAGGCGTTGGCCTTCGACCGTATGGATGAGGCCGGCGGCGCGCTGCAGCATGAGCATCTCCTTGACGTGGGGCCGCCGGGGTGCGGCCTGGCTTCACATGCTAGCGCGGTTTCCCCGCCGCGCGCGCGGATCGCGCAACAGGCGCGGGCTAGCCCGCGTCACCGAGCCGCTTCAGGACGCGCAGCAATTCGCCGAGCGACCACGCCTGGAACGGCGCGCCGCCGGGCCGGTGCGGCGCATCGCCGTCGGCGACCTCGGAAATATGGTCAAGCCCTGCGCGGTCGAGATGCGCGATGAGCGGCGCGACGAACCGCTCGCGGGCGAACGCGCGTTGCGCGGCAGCATCGCCGTTCACGCGCAGCCAGGCGTCCACGAAGGGGCCGAGCAGCCAGGGCCAGACGGTGCCCTGATGATAGGCGCCGTCCCGCTCCAGCACGCCGCCGCGGTATTGCCCGCGGTACGCGCGGTCCGAAGGCGCGAGCGTACGCAGCCCCATGGGCGTGAGCAGATGCGCCTGAACCTGCGCGACGACCGCGCGCGCCGCATCGCCTTCCAGCAGCGCGAACGGCAGACCGCCTGCCGCGAAAATCTGGTTCGGCCGGTTCGAGGCGTCTGCCGTGCCCTCCACGTGATCGACGTCGACTACGTCGAACAGCGCGCCCGTGGACGGATCGACGAAGCGCGCGGCAAACGCGGCGCTGGCGCGCGCTTCCAGATCGCGCCAGCGCGCATCCCAGCCCGAGACGATGCGCAGCGCATTGATCCACAGCGCCTGAACTTCAACGGGCTTGCCGATGCGCGGCGTCACCACCCAGTCGCCGGCCTTCGCATCCATCCACGTGAGCTGTACGCCGGACACGCCCGCTCGCAGCAGGCCGTCGCGCGGGTCGGCTGCGATCTGGTAGCGCGTGCCGCGCGCATAGCCTTCGACGATCGCGTCCACCGCGCCTTGCAACCTGTGCCGCGCTTCGGGCGGCACGTTTGCCGCGGCGAAATAATCGTGCACCGCGACAACGAACCACAGCGACGCATCGACCGAGTTGTATTCGGGCGCACCGCCCGCATCGGCAAAGCGGTTCGGCAACATGCCTTCGGAAACCGTCGCGGCCCATTCGAGCAGGATCGCGCCAGCCTCCTCAAAGCGCTCGTTCGCGAGCAACAGCCCGCGCATGGCGATGAACGTGTCGCGGCCCCAGTCGGTGAACCACGGATAGCCCGCGACGATCGTGCGGCCCTCGCCGCGCGCGACGACATAGGCGCTGGCCGAGCGTTGCAGACGCGAACCGAACGAGGCCCTGCGCACTTCCTCGCAACCCGCCAGCCGTTGCGCGTGGCTCGCCGCGCTTTCTTGCGGGGATTCGCTCGCACCGGCCAATGGTTGCGCGCGCAACGTCAGCACGGCATCGCCCATGGCGAGATCGAAGCTGAACACGCCAGGCGTCGCGAGATCTTCGATGCAGTCGAGACCGCGCTCGCGTTCACGCGTGTAACAGAAGTTGCGATACCAGTCCGGCGCGTGCGCGTAGCGGCCGTTCGAGCGCGCGACGATGGCGGGCAGATCGCCGTACGGTTGCCAGCGCACGCGCTCGCCGTCGATTTGTGCATCGAAGTCGAACGCGGGATTCTCGCGATGCAGCGCGTGATAGTCGCGGCCCGAAATCAGCGGACGCACTTTGAGCACGGCGCCGTCGGCTTGAGCGGGCGCTTCGAGCCGCCAGCGCAGCACGGTCTCGCCGCTCGCCTTCGCGACGAACACCTCGGCTGCGAGCACGCCGCCGCCGTCCAGCCGGTAGCGCCACGTGGGCCACGGCGACGTGTCGAAGCTCGCCATGCGCGCCGAGGTATCGGGATACAGCAGATCGGGCGCGTAGCGCTGCATGGTCAGCGCTGTCTTGCGTTCCCCGTTCTCGATCCAGGCTTCGACGCCGTTCACGAGCACCACGCGGTTCGTGGGCGGTTGCGTCGCCGTGAGCAGGAGCGCGTGGTAGCGGCGCGTTCGCGCGGTGCCGACCGTGCCGCACGCAAATCCGCCCGCGCCGTCCGCTTCGAGCCATTCGTCGTCGAAGCGGTCCGCATCGATGGGGCTGTCAAGACGCGTCATCGGTTGTCCTGCCCTCGCCTTGTGGATCACCTGCGCAAAGATACTACCGTTGGCCTGAGGTAGCCGGAAAGCGAATCGAAAGCACGGGCCGCCGCGCGCAAGTTGGCGGGTGCCGCGCCCACCAGCGACTATGATGAATTCACCGATCAAGCACCGCCGCGCCGTTGCCTGATGGAATAAGGGACATGAGTGCGCGGCGCCGTATCGAGGCCTGACTGAAAGTGGAAGGAGACAACGCAATGAACCCGAATAGCGGACTGGGACGCGCGTACAGGCGTGTGTTTTCGCAGGCGGGGGCGCTCAGTGTGGTGATGCTGTGCGCCATAGGAAGCGGCGGCGCGTATGCGCAGCCGGCGGCGGACTCGTGTCGCGACGCGGCATGCGGACCGCACGGCACACCGCCGCCGTCGAAAACGAGTTGTCCGAAACTGATCGGGCTGACCATTGCGGCCCGCAAGATCGACCTGCCGACAACGGGCGCCGTCGTCACGTCCACGACGCAGGTCGCGGCGAGCGGCAGCGGCGCGACAGCGACCGGTCCGTACTGTCTCGTCGCGGGCGCGATCCATCCGGTCGATCCGTCCGCGCCGGACATCCTGTTCAACCTCGCATTGCCGGACCAGTGGAACGGCAAGATCCTGATGCTCGGCGGCGGCGGTTTCGATGGCTCGATTCCCGCCGTAACCGGCAACGTGCCAAGCGCGCCGGCCAATCTGCCAGGGCCGCTGTCGCGCGGTTACGTGGTGTTCGCGAGCGACTCCGGGCACGAGGCGGCCAACGGCGCGGTCAATGGCGCGTTCTCCGTCAACGCCGAGGCCTACGACAACTTCATGGGCGAGGCGCTGAAGAAAACGCACGACGCCGCGCTCGTGGTCATCAAGGCTCATTACGGTGCGCATCCGTACAAGGCGTATTTCGCGGGCGGCTCGACCGGCGGGCGCGAGGCGCTGACCGTCGCGCAACGTTGGCCGCAGGACTGGGACGGCGTGATCGCTTTCTATCCCGCGTACGACTTCACGACGCTGAGCCTGCAACAGTTGCGCGTGACCGAAGGGTTCGCTGCGCCGGGCGCGTATCCCGACACCGCGCAGCGCGCGCTGCTGCTCAAGGCGGTGATGCAGGCCTGCGACGGACTGGACGGAGCCGTCGACGGCTTGATCAGCAATGTGCACGCGTGCAACGCGACGTTCAACCCGGCAACGGCCACTGTCGATGGGGCGCCCCTGCGCTGCGCGGGCGGCGTCGCGCGCGGCGACACGTGCCTCTCAGACGCGCAGATCGCGGCGCTCAACACCATGAACACGCCGCTCGCGTTCGCGTACCCGCTCGAAAGCGGCGAAACGCAGTATCCGGGCTATAACGTGTATGGCGCCGATCTCGGCGTCGGCAGCAGTTCGCCGCTCGAGCCGACCGTCACGACGCTCGCGCTCGGCACGACGCAGCCCTCGTTTCCGCTGCAAAGCACCGCGATGTTCGATGGACAGATCGCCGACGAATTCGTCCGCTACACGGTCATGGACAACCCGAATTTCGACTCGCTGACATTCAATCCCGCGCTCGCCGGCCGATGGTCCGGACGCATCAGCATGCTCTCGGGACTCGACGCGACCGACGCGAACCTCACGCGCTTCATGCGGCGCGGCGGCAAGCTGCTGATGGCGCACGGCACGGTGGACCAGACCGTCAGCACGCGGGCAACCGAGATCTACTTCGAGCGCATGCAGGTGACGATGGGCTTTGGCGCAGTGGCGTCGTTCGCGCGCTTCTATGAAATTCCCGGGCTGCAGCACGCGGTCGGCACCGAGTTCAACGCGTCCTGGGATTCGCTCACGGCGCTGGAAAACTGGGTCGAGCATGGAACGCCGCCTGTGCACCAGGTGGACACCGATACCGCGGGTGTGCCCGGGCGCACGCGGCCGCTGTGCCAGTATCCGGCATGGCCCAGCTATAACGGCGCGGGCGACGTGAACAGTGCGGCGTCGTTTACGTGCGTGCAGGGTTAGCGCGCATCGGACTGCCCGCGCCGGCGCCGGTAATGGATCTGCGCGGGCACCTGAATGGATTCGGGCGCGTCGACGCCTTCGAGCAGCGAAAATACGCAACGCAGGCTATGTTCCGCGAGTTGGCCGCTGTCCTGCACGATCGCGTCGATGCGCAGCGGCAGGCAGTCGAGCAGTTGATGATCGTCGAAGGTCATCACGCGGCCCGGCGCCTGCGCGAGCTGGTGCGCTTCGTTCACGAACTCCAGCAGGCCTTCGAGCAACGTAATGGAACCCGCGAAAAGCGCCTCGGGATAGCGCCCGTGCGCCGCGAACCAGTTCTTCATCAGCGCATAGCCCGACTCGCGCTGGTAGTCGCGCTGAAACACCCAGTCCGCCTGCTCGGTCATGCCATGCCGATCCAGCGCGAGCCGATAACCCGCAAGGCGGTCGCGGCTCGGCGAAAGCTCCGGCTGGCCGCCGAAAAACACCACTTCACGCGCGCCCTGCCCGATCGTCTCGCCCACCAGTGCGGCCACGGTTTCGGCGGCGTCTGTGATCACGTACGGGATGGCGCTCGTCGCCACGCGGCGATCGGCGAACACGATCGGCAAACGCTTGACCCACTTGTCGTAGCGCGGGGCGTCGGCGGTGCACGGCACGACCACCAGGCCGTCCACCTGCTGCGCGACCAGATGCGCAATACCCTCGGTCTCGCGCACCGGATCTTCGTCGCTCGTCACGATCACGAGCTGATACCGGTAGCGCTCGCGGCATTGCAACTCCATGGCCTGGGCGAGCGCGGCGTGCGCCGAGTTGGTCAGATCGGGAATCACGAGGCCGATCGTATTGCTGCGCCGCGAGCGCAGCGCGCGCGCCGATTGCGACGGCGTGAAATGATGGTCTCTCGCCACCTGCAAGACGCGCTCGACCGTCGCCGCCGAAATGCGGTAGCGCTCGGCATTGCCATTGAGCACCATGCTGGCCGTGGTGCGCGAAACCTCCGCGAGACGGGCAATGTCGTCGATAGTCAGACGCTCGAACTGGGACACGCGGCGTTCCTGCTGGACTGTGGTTTTGGGAATCGGATGAAAGCGGGAGCGAAGCGCCGGCGACGCGGCCTGGGGGACGACGAACTCCAAACGAAACGCCCCGTGTGGCACGGGGCGCTCCATGCTTCCCAGGCGCGCAAACGCGAAGACTTCGCGTCAGATGGTACTACGCTCGCGCGCGCCTGAAAACGTGCTTACTGCTTGTACAGGTTCAGCGGAACGGGGATGAACTTTTCGACCGGCTGACCATCGACCACCTTCTTCGCGGCCTGCACGCCGTACTGGCCGATCAGTTCCGGCTGCTGCTGCACGGTCGCGGCCATCTGACCCGCCTTGACTGCGGCGATCGCGTCGTCGGTGGCGTCGAAGCCGACCACGGCCACGTTCTTCAAGCCAGCCGCCTGCAGCGCCTTCACCGCGCCCAGCGCCATTTCGTCGTTCTGCGCGAACACGCCCTGGATATCCTTGTTGCTCTGGATGATGTTTTCCATCACCGAAAGGCCCTTGGCGCGATCGAAGTCGGCGGGCTGCTTCGTGACGATCTTCACGCCGCCCCTTGCCGCGATTTCATCGTCGAAACCGGCGCCGCGCTCGTTGGCCGCCGACGAACCCGGAATGCCTTGCAGCTCGACGATGTTGCCCTTGCCGCCCAGCTTGTCGGCGAGGAAACCGGCAGCCATCTTGCCGCCTGCCTTGTTATCCGAAGCGATATGCGAGCTGACTTCGGCGCCGTTCACGCTGCGGTCGAGCGAGATCACCTTGATGCCCTTGCTCGTGGCTTCCTTCACCACATTGGCCACCGCCGAAGAATCGGTGGGGTTGATGAGGATGACGTTGACCTTTTTTTCGATCAGGTCTTCCACGCTCGCCTGCTGTTTGGCGGGATCGTTCTGCGCATCGACGGTGATGAGCGTCACGCCGTCCTTCTTCGCTTCGTCTTCGGCGCCCTTCTTGAGCGAGACGAAGAACGGATTGTTGAGCGTCGAGATCGACAGGCCGACCGTGACCGCGCCGCCCGAAGCAGGCGCCGCCGCCGATGCGCCGCTCGCGCCCGCATCGGCGCTGCTGCCCGGACCTTCCTTCGAGCAGGCCGCGAGGCCCAGCGCGAGCGAACCGGCGGCGAGCGCCATCAAGAGCTTCGAGACCGACGGCGAATGGTGCTTATGCATAGTCTTCCTCATCGTTATATGTGGAATGTGGGGAAAATAAAAACTCAGGATAACTATCGATGTAAAACTGCCGCGCCGCGCCAGTCGAGCGCGGTGCGGCCTTGCAGTTACGACGACTTCTTGTTGCCGCGATCGATCAGCACGGCAAGCAGGATCACGATGCCCTTGATGACCTGCTGATAGAACGACGACACGTCGAGCAGATTCAGGCCGTTGTTGAGCACGCCGATCAGCAGCGCGCCCACGAGCGTGCCGAAGATCCAGCCGCGGCCGCCCGTCAGGCTCGTGCCGCCCAGCACCACGGCGGCGATGGCGTCCAGTTCGTAGCCCGTGCCCGCGGTCGGCTGCGCGGAATTCAGGCGCGAGGTCAGCACCACGCCCGCGAGCGCCGACATCACGCCCGCAATCGTATAAACCCACAACTGGATGCGATCGACCTTCACGCCGGAAAGCTTCGCCGATTCGGCATTGCCGCCCGTTGCGTAGATATGGCGGCCGAACACGGTCTTGCGCAGCAGCACCCAGAACACGCCGAACATCACGAGCATGAGCACGACGGGAATCGGCACGAGGCGCGCGACGTAGCCGCCGCCCAGCAACGAGAAGAAGTCGCTGTTGAAGCTGCTGATGGGGCTGCCGTTCGACACGACGAGCGCGAGGCCGCGCAGCACCGTCATCGAACCGAGCGTGGCGATGAACGGCGCGACCTTGCCCTTGCTGATGACGAGTCCGTTGGCGAAGCCCATCGCGCCGCCGGCCGCGAGACCGGCGAGCGTCGCGACGAAGGCGGGCGTGCCGGCGCTCAGCAGCGTCGCGATGATCACGGAGGAAAGCGCGAGCACGGAGCCCGCCGAAAGATCGATGCCGCCAAGCAGAATCACGAGCGTCATGCCGAATGCGATCAGCGCGTTGATGGACGCCTGCCGCATGACGTTGAGCAGATTGTCGACCGTGAGGAAATCGCGGCTCACGATCGAGAGCGCCACCGCAATGATCAGTAGTGCTACGAAGGGACCGAGCTTTTGCAGCGTCGCCCGGTTGCCGGGGGTGAGAGTCACTTGCGACATGTCATGTCTCTTGAGTTTGGCTTGAGTTTGCAGTGAATTGGAATGCGCCTTCGCCTTGGTTCGCTTGGTTCGCTTGGTTCGCTTGGTTCGCTTGGTTCGCTTGGTTCGCCTTCGTTTGGCTCAGGCAGCGACGGCTTGCGGCGCAGCGGCAGCCTGGCCGCCAGCAGCAGCCGTCATGATCAGTTCCTGCGTCGCGGTGGCCGCTTCGAAGATGCCGTTCTGGCGCCCCTGATGCATGACGAGAATGCGGTCGCTCATGGCCAGCACTTCGGGCAACTCGGACGACACCATCACAATGGCCACGCCCTGCTCCGCGAGCTGATTGACGATCGTATAGATTTCGGCTTTGCCGCCCACGTCCACGCCGCGCGTGGGCTCGTCGAGCAGCAGCACTTTCGGCGGATGCGCGAGCCACTTCGCGAACACGACCTTTTGCTGATTGCCGCCCGAAAGCGCCTTGACGTCCAGCTCCGCGTCGCGCGTGCGTACGCGCAACTGCTTGATGAGGCCGTCCACGGCGCTGCGCTCCGCGCGCTCGTTCACGAAGCCGAGCGTGGCGTACTGGTCCAGATGCACGAGCGTCGCGTTTTCACGCACCGACATGCCGAGCACGAGCCCCTGACGCTTGCGGTCTTCCGTGACGAAGCCGATGCCCGCCGCAATCGCGCTGGACGCGTCGCGCAGGTCGAGCGCCTGGCCGTCCAGCGTCACCGTGCCCGCGGTCTTGCGCTTTGCGCCGAACAGCGTGCGCAGAATCTCGCTGCGGCCCGCGCCCATGAGTCCCGCAATGCCGAGCACTTCGCCCGCGCGCACGTCGAACGTAATGCCTTCGATATGGCCTTCGTCGGCAAGATTGGCCACGCTCATGCGCACCGCGCCCGGCGTGTGCCGGCGCTTCGGAAAACGCTCGCCAATCTCGCGGCCCACCATCAGCCGCACGATCTCGTCGAAACCCGTCTCGCGAATCGCACGCTCGCCGACGAAATGACCGTCGCGCAGCACGCTGATCTTGTCGCATACGCGGAAAATCTCTTCCATGCGGTGCGAAACGTAGACGATCGCCACACCGCTCGCCTTGAGCGACTGCATGATCTCGAAGAGCGTTTCGATCTCGCGGTTCGTGAGCGCGGCGGTCGGTTCGTCCATCACGAGAACCTGCGCGTTCAGCGACAGCGCCTTGGCGATTTCCACGAGCTGCTGCTGACCGATGGAGAGCAGCCCCGCCTCGGTCTGCGGATCGATACGCTGCGCGCCGACCTTGTCGAGCCACTTGCGCGCCTCTTTGCGCATCGTCGCGGTATCGACCATGCCGAAGCGGCTCGGCTCGCGGCCAAGGAAAAGATTCTCCATCACCGTGAGCTGCGGGATGAGATTCAACTCCTGGTGAATGATGCCGATGCCGGCGCGTTCGGCCTCGACGGTGCTGCGAATCTGCACCGCGCGGCCATCGACGAGAATCTCGCCCGCATCGGCTTGATACACGCCGCTCAGGATCTTCATGAGCGTCGATTTGCCTGCGCCGTTCTCGCCCATCAGCGCGTGGATCTCGCCGGCCTCGATGCGGAAATCGACGCCTTCGAGCACGCGAACCGGACCGAACGCCTTGCCGATCCCCTGCATCATCACTTGCATCCTGGACCTCTCAGAAAATCACGCCCGCATGCAAAATCACGTTTGCGTAAGGGCTGCATTCGCCGGTGCGGATCACCGCTTTCGCCTCGCGGCAGCGGCGCTTGAATTCCTCGTGCGGCACGTTTTCCACGTCGATGCGCGCGGCGGCCATGTCGCGGCTGCGCGCGACCACGGCCGCGTTGTGCGTCTGCGCCTCGCTCGCGAACACCGCGCGCTCGGCCTTGAAGTCCGCGAGCACGCTGTCGAGCACGGCGAAGAAGTCCGGTACGCCCACCGCGAGCGAAACGTCGATGCACTCCACGCCGTCGGGAACCGGCAGACCGCAATCGGCGATCACGAGGCTGTCCGTGTGGCCCATGCGGGCGAGCACCCGTGCGATGTCGCGATTCAGATGTCCGTGTTTTTTCACTGCGTTTCTCAGGCTTGCGTATTCAGGAAGGCTTCGAGTTCGGCGAGCGTGGGCATGCCGCCCTGCGCGCCGGCGCGCGTGACCGAAAGCGCGCCCGCCGCGTTCGCGCGCCGCACGGCCTCGCCGATGCCGAGATGCCAGAACGCCGCGAGCGCGCCGTTGAAGGTGTCGCCGGCGCCGGTCGTATCGACGGCCGCGACGACAAAACCCGGCTGATGCACGAGTGCGCCATCGGCATCGGCGTAATACGCGCCATCTTTACCGTGCGTCATGGCGATGCGGATGGGCGAGCGCGCGATGACCTCGGCCCACGCACCTTCCGGCGTTTGCAGCGCGGTCGCGAGTTCATGCTCGTTTGGCGTCAGCAGCGTGGTCAGTTCGAGCAGTTCGCCGCTCAGTTCGACGGCGGGTGCGGGATTGAGAAAGAATGGCTTGCCGTGTTCGCGGGCGCGCCGCGCGGCATGCAACACCGTTGCGTAAGGCACTTCGAGTTGCGCGAGCACGACGTCGGCCTGCGCGATCGCGGCGCTTGCGCGGTCGATGTCGTCGGGCGAAAGCTCGTGGTTCGCGCCGGGCACGACGATGATCGCGTTGTCGCCGCCCGAGAGCGTGATCGAAGCGATGCCGGTTGCTTCGCGGCCCGTGTTCACGTGGGCGATATCGACGCCTTCGCGCGCGAGCGTGGCCTTCATTTCGCCGCCGAAGGCATCCGCGCCGACGCAGCCGATCATCGTCACCTCGGCGCCCAGACGCGCCGCCGCGACCGCCTGGTTCGCGCCCTTGCCGCCCGGATGCGTCGAAAAATGCGAGCCGAACAACGTTTCGCCGAGCCGCGGAAACGTCGCGGTCGCGACGACCATGTCCATGTTGATGCTGCCCACCACCACTACGCGCGCCATTGCATTTCCTTTCCTCGGCCCTCCGCATCTGCGGTTTTCGCCGTGCTAAAACGTAATCAGCTTGGGAGCGCAGTTATACCAGAGTCCTTACGCGGGCGAAATAGCCCCAGGGTATAACCGGATGAATGCAACAATATGTCCCCGATTATCGATGCCCAACCGCGCTATGCTGTCGAGCCCGAAACGGCAACAGCAAGGAGATGACGAAGCATGGACAGAACGGTGACGGTGGCGGGCGTGATCGGCACGGGGTTGATGGGCGTTGGCATCGCGACGCAATGTGCGCTGCACGGCCTGCGCACGATCGTGCACGATGTCGATCCCGCGCGGCTCGCGAATGTGTCCGCGATAGCCCGGACCGTGCTCGACGAACTGATCGACGCGGGCCGTATCGATGCGGCGACAGGCGCGGCCGCGCTCGCGCGTATCGAAACGAGCGCGACGCTCGAAGCCATGCCCGACGCGCAGTTCGTTTTCGAGGCCGTGCCCGAAGTGCTCGATCTCAAGCACAGGCTCTACGCGCAACTCGACGCGGTGCTGGCCCCCGACGCGATTCTCGCGAGCAATACGAGCGGCTTCGAACCCGATCTGCTAGCGCAGCCGCTCGCCGCGCCGGAGCGCTTCGTGATCGCGCATTTCTGGAATCCGCCGCACATGATTCCGCTAGTCGAGGTCGTACCGGGAAGCGCCACCGCGCCCGAGGTCACCGCGCGAGCCGCGACGCTCATGCACGCGATCGGCATGGAGCCCGTGGTGCTCGCCAGGTCGATTCCCGGCTTCGTCGGCAACCGCCTGCAATTCGCGGTGCTGCGCGAAGCGCTCAATATCGTGCGTTCGGGCGCGGCGAGCCCCGAGGTGGTGGACCGCGTGATGAAGGCGTCGCTTGGCCGGCGGTGGGGCATTGTCGGCCCGTTCGAGAGCGCGGATATGGGCGGCCTCGACACCTTCGTCGACATCGCCTCGCATCTCATGCCGGAACTTGCAAAAGACGAAGATGTGATCGACTTGTTGCGCGCGCAAGTAAAAGCGGGCCGCGTGGGCGTACGCAGCGGCGCGGGCTTTTATGACTGGGACGAGGCGCATCTGGCGCGCGTGAAGGCGGCGCGCAAAAAGCTGATTTCAGGCGGATGAGCGGGAATTCGCGTAGCGACGAGCACGCGTGAAGGCCCCTAGCGGTCGTCGTCAATCGTCAATCGTGAAGACGCCGGTCTATCGCGGGACCGATCCGAAAATCGCGGAACAGCACCTCGAAACCCTCGCGCTCGGGCGAGCAGCACATCACCGACCTGCGCCTTGCTGGTCGGCGGGAGATACGCGAGCCGGATCAGTTGCCACTTCTGGTCCGCCTCGCGCAGGTACTGCACCCTGATCGCCTCCGCGTGCCTCGTGAGCCGCAATCTCACGCCATCCGGTGGCAATGCCACGCGCTGTATGGACCAGTCAGAATGATCGTTGGTCACGACCACCGACACACAAACTGCGCCGTCCGTGAATTCCGTGCCGGCCTTGATCCAGTGCGACTCGCTCAGCCGGATCATCAGTCCCGCCTGGTCGTACAAGGTCTCGTAGCGCCCGTCCACGGTCACTTCGACGGAAAAATCCCCTTCAACGGCGACAAAAGCGAAGTGTCCCGAATCGCGCCAGAAGTCGTAGAAGGTGCCCCGCCAGAAATCGGTCCGGTTGCCGGTCTTGACCCAGAGATCGCCCGATCTGATCTCCGAAGAAGCCGGCGCGTTGAACCACGTGTAGTTCTCGAAGCCTTTCATTGCGATCTCCCGTCGACTGAGGCGCGGCGTCGCCTGGCGCAGCCCGGCCAGTTAGTGTATCGCGCAGCAGCGTTGTGCAATGCGGCGCGAAACCTCGACGATGTCGCGGCTCACTGTACAGTTTCGGGCTGTGCGCGAAGCTTGTCCTTTATCGCGGCAACGCAATTCATGAACTGGGTGCGAAGCCCGACTGAGTTGTCGCTCGGCGCGGCCAGGCCGTCGGATGTCACAGACCACCCGTCGGGCGTGCGGGAAACGTCGAGTTCGAAGTATTCGGCCGACTCGCTATCCAAAACCACCGACTCGCGAAAGTCGCCTTTTACCGAACGAACGACCGCTTCGCAGCCCTGCTGAAGCCGCGCGGGACTATGAGCGGACAAACCGATCGAGCCGTCGCGAACGGGGACCGCGCCGTACATGCGCAACGCCTCGAACTGCGCAGGCATTGCAGCCGTGACGAACTGGGTGTCCGAATCTGAAACGGCGTCTCCGCATCCCGCGAGCGTGCCGGCAAAAACCGCCGCGAGCGCGATACGCATGCAATCGCGCCTGAGAGCATGTTCGTGGGCCCGTAGTCTTTGCGCAAACGTTAGCGTTTTCATCTCCAACGGGTCAGCCTAGATATTAGAGTTAGTTATTACGGCTTGCGCTTTGCATATTTTGATCGGGATAAACCCTTGTTATGCCCGCATCGGTTCGGGTAAGTAGACAATGGGCGCGAATATTCACGTCACGAGCGGACGGGACGAATGAACGATAGTGAAATTACGCTGCGCGCGGCGACGCCTGCCGACGAGCCATTTCTGTTCGATCTGCGCAGAGCGACGATGGACGACCACCTCAAACGTGCTGGCGAGCCGACCGACGAGCATACCCATTGGGAACGTCTACGTTACCGCTACGACGACGCCCACATCGTCTGCTGCGGGTCCGAAAAACTCGGCCTTTTCAAATTCTTCCGGGAGGCGCACGAATGGACTATCGTGCAAATTCAGATCTTGCCGACCCATCAGGGTCGAGGCATCGCAGCCCGTCTGATCGGTGAATTGTTGAAGCAGGCAGACGACGCGGGTGTGCCCGTCAAGCTAAGTGTTCTAAAAGGAAACCAGGCGATCAATCTCTATCAACGCCTGGGGTTTCGGCTAGTCGATACGACGGATACATCCTTTCAGATGAGGCGAGAGTAAGCGCAGTCGAATGCCCGCAACACAGGCAACGCAGGCGCGCAGCGGACGGCACTAAATCTCTATACCGAGCGCAACGATCCTCCGGTACAACGTCGCGCGCGCCATGCCGATCCGCGCGGCGGCTTTCGTCACCTGCCCGCCTGCCGCGCGCAATGCGTCGGTCAGAAAGCGGCGTTCGAAATCGCGCATTGCTTCGTCGTACTGTTGATGCGGCGGCGCGCTGCCGTGGTCGGACGTACCGGGCATATCGGCCACCTCCTCGCTTTCCACGCCCTGCCCGCGCCCGTCACCGATGAAGCGCGCGAGCGCGCGCGCGTCGATGCGCTCGCTGTCCGATAGCAACACCGCGCGTTCGAGCGTATTGCGCAACTCACGCACGTTGCCCGGCCAGTCATACGCACACAGCACCGTAAGCGCATTCTTGTCGAGTTCGAGATGCCCCGCGCCGCTTTCCACCGCCAGCTTGTCGAGAATCGAATACGCCAATGCTTCGATGTCCGCAAGGCGCTCGCGCAGCGGCGGCACGCGAATCATCAGCACGTTAAGCCGGTAATAAAGGTCCGCGCGAAACCGGCCCTGCGCCACGAGCGCGGGCAGATCCGCCGACGTCGCCGCCACGATGCGCACATCGGTGCGCACGATGCGATTCGACCCGAGCGGTTCGAACTCCTGCTCCTGCAAAACCCGCAGCAATTTGCCCTGCAGCGCGAGCGGCATGTCGCCGATCTCGTCGAGAAAGAGCGTGCCGCCCTGGGCCAATTCGAATTTGCCGATGCGCCCCTTGCGCTCCGCACCCGTGTACGCGCCCGCTTCCGCACCGAAGAATTCAAGCTCCAGTAGCGTGTCGGGAATCGCCGCGACGTTCACCGTCACGAGCGGGCCGTCCGCGCGTCCCGACGCGCCGTGTATGGCGTGCGCGAGCAGTTCCTTGCCCGTGCCCGTTTCGCCGAGCAGGAGCACCGGCGAGGCAAGACGCGCGGCGCGGCGCGCCTGGCGCTTCACTTCGAGGCTGGCTGCGCTCGTGCCGATGAGGCTTGAAAAGCTGTACTTCGCGCGACGCACCTGCGCGAGCGACTGGCGCGTGCTGATCAGTTCGGCGCGCAGCCGCGCGTACTGGCTAAAAAGCGGCGACAGTCCCTTGAGTTCGTTGAACAGCACGAAGCCGACTGCGCCGATTGTTTCGCCGTTATCGTCCTTGATCGGCAAACGCGTCACGACAATGGGATCGCGATCGGTTTCGAGAATGTCGAGCAGGATGGGCTCGCCGCCCTTCACGACGTCGCGCATCATGCTGTTCGGAATGACGCTTTCGCAATCGAGTCCGATCACCGCAGCGGGATCGTCGAAACCGAAGCGTGCCGCATAGTGCCGGTTGATCCATACCACGCGCGCATTGCGGTCGACGATCACGGTGCCTTCGCTGAACTTGTCGAGCGATTGAAAGAGCGATTGCATCGCCAGTTTGCGCACATGGTCGTAGTCGGCCAGCAGCGCTGTCGTTTCGATTTCCATTCGGTTCTTTTCTTCGGTCGTGGCCGGATATGGCGCGTGAATTCCCGTTTTCGGGACGCATTATCCCAGAATTGAGATTTGCCGGCGCGCTCGGCCATATCGGGGCTGTGCGCTGGAATTCGCGGTCCGCGGACAGTTTTGTCGCCGAAGTCGTCCCAGTTCCGGGACGCGTTGCCTCCGCAACCTTCTTCCCGCACAACCTGCGCGCGCTTTGCCCTATGTCGTCCCGCTTCGCGCAAGGCTTCGCGCCCGCTGGCACATATCGTGCTCTAATGCGCGGTCGCGCCGGCCTCGGCGTGCGAACAACAAACAGACCTGCACGAATAAACCCACTGGAGACAAGATGTCCTTTGTGATTGTGATCGCCGCTTTGGCGTTCCTGATGTTTGTGGCCTACCGCGGCTACAGCGTCATTCTCTTTGCGCCTATCGCCGCACTAGGCGCCGTGCTCCTGATCGATCCCGCCGCCGTCGCGCCCGTGTTTTCCGGCATCTTCATGGAAAAGATGGTTGGCTTCGTCAAGCTCTACTTCCCCGTGTTCCTGCTCGGCGCGGTGTTTGGTAAGGTGATCGAACTATCGGGTTTCTCCGAAGCGATCGTGGCCGCCGCCATCCGCTACATTGGCCGTTCGCGCGCCAATGCCGTGATCGTCGCGGTGTGCGCGCTGCTCACCTATGGCGGCGTATCGCTCTTCGTCGTGGTGTTCGCGGTGTATCCGTTCGCCGCCGAACTCTATCGCCAGAGCAATATTCCCAAGCGCCTCATGCCCGGCGCCATCGCGCTCGGCGCGTTCACGTTCACGATGGATTCGCTGCCCGGCACGCCGCAAATCCAGAACATCATTCCCACCACGTTCTTCAAGACCACTGCGTGGGCCGCGCCGTGGCTCGGCGTGATCGGTTCGATCTTCATCATCGTGGTCGGTCTCACCTACCTCGAATGGCGCCGCCGCAGCGCCATGGCGAAGGGCGAAGGCTACGGCACTTCACTCGTGAACGAACCGGAACGCGTCGAGACGGGTAACTTGCCCCATCCGGCGCTGGCCATTGCGCCGCTCGTGCTCGTTGGCGTGGCCAACTTCCTGCTGACGAAGTGGATTCCGCAGTGGTACGGCGAGAGCTTCACCGTCGCGCCCGACGTGCTGCCTGGCATTCACGCGCCCCTCACGGTGCCCGTTAAAAGCGTCGTCGCCATCTGGGCCGTTCAGGGCGCACTGCTGCTCGGCATTCTGCTCGTCGTCGTCACCGCGTTTAACCGCGTGAAGGAACGCTTCGCGACCGGCACGAAAACCGCCGTGGGCGGCGCGCTGCTCGCCACGCTCAACACGGCGTCCGAATATGGCTTCGGCGGCGTGATTTCGGCGCTACCCGGCTTTCTCGTGATCGGCAATGCACTCAAGGCCATTCCGAATCCGCTGGTGAATGCGGCCGTGTCGGTTTCGGCGCTCGCCGGTATCACGGGCTCCGCTTCGGGCGGCATGAGCATTGCGCTCGCCGCCATGTCGGACACCTTCATCAAGACCGCGCAGGCCGCGCACATTCCGATGGAAGTGCTCCACCGCGTGGTGGCCATGGCAAGCGGCGGCATGGACACGCTGCCGCACAACGGCGCGGTCATCACGCTGCTCGCGGTCACGGGTCTCACGCACCGCGAGTCGTATCGCGACATTTTCGCGGTGACCATCATCAAGACGCTCGCGGTGTTCTTCGTTATCGCCGTGTTCTATCTGACCGGTATCGTCTAACCGGCACTCATTCCAGGCTCACTCATGCAACTCCCCAACACGCTTTCTCTCGCCGGAAAAACCGCCGTCGTTACGGGCTCGACCAGCGGCATCGGTCTTGGCATTGCGACGGCGCTGGCCCGCGCGGGCGCCAATATCGTGCTGAACGGTTTCGGCGATCCGGCGCCCGCAATCGCGCAGATCGAAGCGACGGGCGCGCGCGCCGCCCATCACAACGCGGACATGAGCCGTCCTGCCGAGATCGAAGCCCTCGTGGCTTTCGCGGCAAGCACGTTCGGCGGGCTTGATATTCTCGTCAACAACGCCGGTATTCAGTACGTCGAAACGATCGAGAATTTCCCGGTCGAGCGCTGGGACCAGATCATCGCGATCAACCTGAGCGCGACGTTTCACGCGACGCGCGCGGCGCTTCCCATCATGCGCGCGGCGGGTTGGGGGCGCGTGATCAATATCGCCTCGGTACACGGGCTGGTGGGTTCGGTCGGCAAGTCGGCCTATGTCGCGGCCAAGCACGGCGTGATCGGGCTCACCAAGGTCGCCGCACTGGAAACGGCGCGCAGCGGCGTCACCGTCAATGCGATCTGCCCGGGCTGGGTGCACACGCCGCTCGTGCAGAAGCAGATCGACGATCTGGCTCATCGCGAGGCCCTTTCCATCGAGGACGCCACGCTGAAACTGCTCGGCGAAAAGCAACCGTCGGCGCACTTCGCGACGGTCGAGCAAATTGGCGGCATCGCCGCGTTTCTGTGCTCGGAGGCGGCGAGCGAGATGCGCGGCGCGGAGTTGAAAGTGGACGGGGGCTGGCTCGCGCAATAAACGCGTCAATCGCGCGCCATGCGCCGCAGTTTCATGGCGTGCAAACGCTGGCTCAGTCCTTTGAATACGCTGCCTTCGTGCGGGTCGCCGAAGTGCAGCAACACCGTACAGCGAACGCTGGAAGGCGCACAAGCCAGATTCGCATGCAACGAACGCAAGCCCCACATGAAGTACAGATTTCCGGGCTTCAATGTCACGACCTGTGCGCGAAGCCGCTGCTGAACACGCGGCGAGCGCCAGATCCTTCCGAGCATCTTTTCCACTATCGCCTTCTCGATGATATTGACGATCGCGAAGCGCCGAGCATTGCGTAGATTCGGGAACATCATGAGCTGGCCGGCGCGTTCGTCCTTGTCGTCGGGTATCAGAACCGGCAGCAATATCGATATGGCGTACGAATCGTAGTGGTAAATGTTCGAATGACGGATGCCCTGTTCTCCCGAAAGCACCCGCATAACCGGCAGAATTCGGCCACTGGGCGGAGGCTTGCGCATTTTGCGCACATACAACTGGCGCAATAACGCTTGCAGCCCCGCGTCTTCAAAAAGCGGAGCAAGACAGGTGCTGTTTATCCATTGCGGGCCGCTAAAGCCGAAATAGCGATTGCCATGCTGTTCGATCAGCTCGGCTACGCCGCTGCGAAGCCTGGCGAGAATCGCGGGCGGCACGATGTCGTAAAGAACGCCCACGCCGTCTTCGTCCATCGACTTCGCGAGCGCCGGCGCACTCTCGCCCCCTATCCGCGCGAACTCTTCGAGCGGCAGATCATCGTTCAGCGCGTTCATCGCGGTTCCCTCGCGCGGTCAGGTTGGCCAATACAGGCACAGTGCAGACCGTAGACTGGAGGAAAAAGCTTTCACGTTCCGTACGTCTTCGTACAAAAGGCCTTAACGCGCCGATATGAGGCGTGCGCATCCATTTGTTAGCTATCGTTTCGCTCCGGCTCGCCAGCCGTGTCTGCTGCAACCCGCGGCCAGACCAGATGCTCGAACTGTTCCGGCGCGACAGGCGCGGAATACAGATAGCCCTGCGCGAAATCGCAGCCCATCGTCTTGAGGAAATCGCGTTGCCCGACCGTTTCCACGCCCTCGGCGATAACCTGAATGCCCAGCTTGTGCGCGAGCACCACCATCGCCTCGCATAGCACCTGATTGTTTTCGTCCACGCTCAGGTTCTGGACAAACGAACGGTCGATTTTCAGGTAATCGATGTCGAAGCGCTTGAGATAGGCAAGCGACGAATAACCGGTGCCGAAGTCGTCGATCGAAATGCCAATGCCGGCAAGACGGAAATCCAGCAGCCGCTCGTCGATATTCGATTCCGCCTGGAGCAGCAGCCCCTCGGTAATTTCCACCACCACGCTTTGCCCCGGCATGCCCTCGCGATTGAGGTAGTCATGCCATCGCACGCCCACTGCGCTGTCCTGGCGGACCTGCACCGGAGACATGTTGACGCTGATCTGGAACGACGGGTCATATTGCTCGCGCCATATCCGCGCCTGTTGCACGGCTTGCATGAACACCCAATCGCCAATCGGAATGATCAAGCCGGTGTCTTCGGCGAGCGGAATGAATTCCAGCGGGTTGATCATGCCGCGTTCGGGATGCATCCAGCGTATCAGCGCCTCCGCTTTACGGACCTCGCCCGTCGCGAGGTCGACAACCGGTTGATAAACCAGCCGAAGCTGATTGCGCGGCAGCGCCGCGCGCAGGTCGCTGGTGAGGCGCAAGCGCGTTTGCGCTTCCAGTTGCATGTCGGGCGTGAAATAACTAAAGCGATTGCGTCCCGCGTTCTTCGCCGCATACATTGCCTGGTCGGCGTTCTTGAACAGCGCATCGAGTTCAACGGTGTCGTCGGGGAAAACGGTGACACCGATACTCGCCGAAATATAAACTTCATCGGCACCGAGTTTGAATGGCTCAGTCAGTTTGCGATTGATATTACGCACGGTGTGCTCGACCGCTTCCATGTCGTCGAGATCGGGCAGGATCACGGTGAATTCGTCGCCCCCAAGCCGCGCGACGGTGTCCAGATTGCGCACGCACGCGCTAATGCGGCGCCCGGCTTCGATCAGCAGCACGTCGCCGCGGTCGTGCCCCAGCGAGTCGTTCACTTCCTTGAAGCGATCGAGGTCGATCAGCATCAGCGCCACGCGCTTTTCCGAGCGGCTCGCAAGCGCGGCCTCTTCGATGAGACGATCGTGAAATAGCTGCCGGTTCGGCAGCCCCGTCAGTGCGTCGAAATTGGCCTGTTTCCAGATAGTGGCCTCGAACGCCATGCGGTCGGAGAGGTCGCGCCCCACGGCGAGCACGGAACTCACATAACCGGAACGGTCGATTTCGGGCGTGATGCGAATGTGCGTACATTGCTCCAGTCCGTCCTTTCCCGCCCAGCGCAATTCGAACTGCGCGCTTTTTCCCGTGGCGAGCACTTCGCCAATCTTCCGTTCGTAGACCAGCGCATTCGCGCCGCCAGGCAGCTCCGAAGGCCGCTTGCCGAGGACGGTGGCGAGATCGCATCCCGCCGACCTGCAAAAGGCGGGATTCGCGAATGTGCGGCGAAGCTCGCGGTCGTATCGCGTGATGGTATCGGGCGAATTTTCGATCAGCGTGCGCGACTCCCGCTCGCGGGCGACGAGTTCCGCCGTCCGGTCGACGACAGTCTGCTCGAGCGTCGCATTGATTTCGTTGATCTTCTGAATCTTCTGCCTGATCGCCGCGCGCATGCGCTCGAAGCGGTGCGCCAGCCGCGCCAGTTCGTCCGGGCCGCCGACCGGTCCCGAACCTTCGGCGCCTTCGTCATCGACGGCGCCGGCATCCTCGCCCGTGTCGTGCATCTGACGAACGAGGTCCCGCAGCGGCGCCGAAATGCTGTTCGAAATAAACCAGGCAAGAAAAATGGAAAGCAGAAACCCGGAAATGCCGACCACCACGATCTGGTTGCGTACGGCCAGAGCCTGTGCTGTGAGACGCTGTTCCGCGATCATGCTGACCACGAACCAGCTCGTGCCGGGAATTCGCGCATAGGCGGCAAGATAGCGGCCGCCGCGATTCGATGCGAAATTCACGAACCGGCTCGACTCTCCCGATATGCGGTGACGGGCGATATCCGCGATCAGGCCGGGCTCGGGCGTCGCGCCCGCGTTGGGCGACGCAGCATTGTTCGGGACTACGATGATTTTGTTGTCGCTCGCGTCGAATACGTAAATCTCGGTTCCGCTGCCGGAGGCCACGTCGTTGAAAATCGTCGAGAAGTATTCGGGGCGAACGACCAGAACCAGACTGCCGATCTTCGCGTTGTCGCTCTTGTTGTAAATGGCGCGCACCATACCGAGGTTCTGCTGCCCGACGCCATCGTCGTAGCTGCCCCAGTACGTGCGTTCCTGCGACTCCTGCGAAAGGCCGACGAGCGCCGTCACACCCGTAGTCAACTGCGCGAATGCCTGCGTGTCCAGAATCCGGTCTTTCTGGTCGAGCAAATATTTCTGGTTGATGAAATCGACCGACCCGTAGTGCTCCAGGAGCAAACGCGTCATGTCCTCGCGCGCCTCGCTCTGCTCTCTGGCGCCGCCGCTCGCCGCTCTCGCCAAAGCCCCCTGGACCCGATCCGAAAGGACGAGAAGATTGCTTTCCGTTTCGATCTGCTGCATGCGCAGCTCGACGTTTCTCGAAACCTGCCGCACCACCTCTTTCGAGAATATCTCCGCGTTTTCCTTGATCGCCGCGACCGACTTCACATAGGAAATGCAGCCCGAAATAATGATGGGCAACAGCGCCAGCAGAATGAAAGCGGCAATCAGTCGATAGCGAATCTCGACGCGGCGAAGCAAATCCTGGCAGAGGTAGTCGAAAGCGCGGCGCAGCGACGCGGAGATCGAATTCATTTGTAATGCATCTTCGCTTCAGTCTTGACCGAGATGTCCAGGCGCTGCGCGGCTTGCCCGGGCGTGATTTTCTTGAGCAGCACATCCTGCATCAATTTATGCAGCAGCTCAATCGTGTTGGAAGGAAGCGACGAATAATACGGGCTCGCCGTGACCGGATAGCGGCTGACCGCATTCGTGTAGTCGACGATCTCCACGTCGCTCACCACCGTGCCCATGCCCTGCTGGAACGGCGAAACGTTGTGGCGTTTCCTCTGAAGAATCGGAAATCCCTTGCCGGCGATGAATTCCAGAAAACGCATGGCCGCGGCCTTGTTGGGTGTTTCGCAAACAGCGAAGCCCGTTTCGCTGCCGAACACCGGCACGGCGCGTTCACCGCGCGCGTTCCATGGCGGCACGAACACGCCCACCGAGAAATCGTTTCCATGCAGCATCAGGCCGGCGGCCCAACTGCCCTGAAACGCCATCGCCACCTTGCCCTCCTGGAAAAGGCGAATGCCTTCGTCGTACCCCGTCGTCATGAACGATGGCTGGGCGTAACCGCGCTCCGGTATCAATGCGATTCTGGCGAAGATGCGGGCCACTTCCGGCGTATTCAGATTCAGCGTACCGTCCGCCATTTTTTCTTTCCAGTGCGGCTCGTGCGCGACCACATTGTCGGCAAAACCGGATGCGAAAGGCCCGTTGCCGAGCATGTTCGGAAAGCCGCCGCTCCACATCACCGGCGTCATGCCCGCCTGCTTGAGCTTCGCGCATACCGCAAGGAATTCATCGAAATTCGTCGGCAGCGTATCGATGCCGGCCTGTGCGAACATGGCCCGGTTGTAATAGATCATCGTCGTCGCCACGCCGCCCGAAATACCGAACCCCTTGCCGGTGCGACTGGTCCAGTCGGGCTTGAGCGGGTCCAGCATATGTTTCCATGCGGCGCTCCGGCGAACGTCCGCGAGTACGCCCTGATCGGCCAGCGCCGCGCCATAGGCATTCGGATTGATGCTGACGATGTCCGGCAGCGTGCCGGCCGCCACGCGCGGCTTGACGTTTTCTTCGATCGAATTGCCGACCATGAACTGCACGTTCACGTGCACGTCGGGATTGAGTTTGTCGAACTCGGCGGCGATCTGGAGCATCTCCTCGGGCCAGTCGGGCGCCCAGATCAGTGCGGTGATCGTCGTTTGCGCCGGCGCGGCCTGGCTCGTCCCGGCGTTGTTCCGCTGCTCGCAACTCACGAGCAACAGCACGCCGATCAGACCGGATAGCAGCCAGGCAAACTTGATTCCGTGCACGTAACGCTCGCTTTCAGTTCGGGAGTAGCGGACCTGGCACCACGCAGGGGTGCCAGATTGCATATCGGCCGAAACCGGGCGTCACTTGAGAGGTTCCGCACTCGCGCCTGCCATGAGCAAACCGGCGAGTTTTTGCGAACGAACTTCATGCGCGTTCGCAAACGTTGGCGCAGTGCGCTGCGCGCATTGGCGAGGTGCCTTGTGTCGCCGGCGCTTCAATCGAGCGACGGGCTGCACTCGCAGTCGAGCGACGCGACCCGCGCCGGCCGTTCCATGGCTGCCAGGCGCTGCAACGTCACGAGGCCGAACACGGCGAGCACGCAGCCAAGCACCAGATCGGCGCGGATGCCCGCGCGGTCCACGATCGCGCCGCCCACCGACGAGCCCAGCGCGATCGCCACCTGGATCACGCTCACGAACATCGCCGAGCCCGCTTCGGCCTGATCGGGGGTGCCGCGCTGAATCCACACGGAAAAGCACAGCGGAATCGCACCGAACGCAACGCCCCACATCAGCATCGCCGCGATTTCGCCAATGCGCGCGTGATCGAGCAGAATCATCGCCGAGAGCGCGCACAACAGCAGCGCCGTCATCGTCGCGACCGCAGACTTCAGACGCGTGTCCACGAAAGCCGAAGTCAACGCGTTCGAGAAAAAGCCGATCACGCCGAATGCGAGCAGCAAGAGCGTGATCGCATTCATCGAGAAGTCCTGCTGAAGCAGCGGCGCAATGAACGTGTACGTCGAGAAATGCGCGCCGAACACGAGCGCGACCATGAGCATGCTCAGGCGCACATACGGGCGGCGCAGCAGCACGGCGAAATCGGCGAGACGCAACGCGGCGGCGGAAGGCAGCGAAGGCACCAGCAACGCCTGCGCAACGAGCGCGAGCGCGACGAGGCCGCCCGTCACGAAAAACGACATGCGCCACGACGCCAACCCGGCGATAAAGGTGCCGAGCGGCACGCCGATCACCGTCGCGCAGGTCACGCCGGTCAGGATGATGGCCGTCGCGCGCGGGGCGTCGCTCGTGTGAACGAGGCGCCCTGCCGCCGCGGTCGCGAGCGTCCAGAAGCCGCCGAGCGCCGCGCCGAGCATTGCGCGGCCCACCAGCATGAGCGCGAAATTCGTCGACAGCGCGGATACGATATTCGACGCGAGCAGCATGGCCGTGAGCAACAGAAATACCTGCCGCCGGTCCATGCGTCCGGCAAACATCATCAGGCCCGGCGCGAAGATCGCGGCCATGACGCCGGGCGTGGTCACCATGAGGCCCGCGGTGCCGGGCGTCACGCCGAGGTCGTTTGCGATCTCGGTGAGCAGACCGACCGGCAAAAACTCGGACGTCACGAACGCGAATGCGCTGATCGCCACGGCAAAGACGGAGAGCCACTGGCGCAGTGTCGTCTCTTCGAGCGCGGGCGGCGCGAAATGGGGAGAACGGTCGTTCATGTTTCGAGGACTGTTTGGTGTGGGGCAAATAATAAAAGCCATTGTTTGGTAATTTCGCCCTAAAAAATGAGGAAAATCACCGTTTAAATGGTCAATCGGGAATGGCGTTTAAACTAACATCAAAAAAAGAAACGCGTGCGGCCCTGCGATTAGCGGGGTCGGCAAAAGGGTTATGAACGGGGTGATGAACGGATTGAGACGCGGCCAGCCGTCCGCTGCGGAACGCCGGTCAGCGGGGCTGAGATTATGGCATTTCAGCGCCAGAAAAATAAGCTTCGATTCGAAGCTTGGGCCTGTCGCGAGATAGCGGATTGAGGGCGCCGGAAAGGCGCCCTGCGAGGAATTATCGCGCGCCCGCGTTCAGAAGCGCGTCTGCACGCCCACGCGCGCAATGAACTGGTTGGGACCGCTCGACGTGCCGTCGGGGTCGAGCACGCCGCTGATCAGCGCCTGCGCTCCCGCGTTGGTGCGCTGATACACGGTCTCCGCATACACGACGGTCCGCTTGGAAAGGAAGTGATCGACGGTGGCCGTGATCTGATGCGCGTGATTGTTGTCGAGATACGGATTGCCCTTCATATACATGTAGTCGGCGCCAATCGACCAGTCCGGCGCGAGCAGCCAGTTCGCGCCGGCCTCGGCCTGGGCAATCGCGCCGCCGTTGTAGGTGTTGCGCACGGTCGTCAGCAGCAGCGTCGCCGCGACCTTGCCGAAGTCGTAGTGCGCGCCCACGCCCCAGTTGCGAATGCCGACATCGGGCTCGCCGTCCTCGACATATTTGGCTTCCGTATAGGCCGCCCCCATGCCGAATGCGCCGTTGGTGTAATTCGCGCCGGCGCTGACCGTGTTGCCGCGTCCGAATGCGCCCGGAATGCCGCCAAAGCCGTACAAGCCGCCGAAGCTGAATCCGCCGAACCTCGGCGACTGATATTTGACTGAGTTCTCGACCGTCGCGCCCGCCATGCGGTCCCAGTCGAATTGCGGCGCGAAGGGCGGATTGCCCGGAATCGCGATCTTCGCGAACGGACCCGCGCGGAAGTTGTAGAGGCCGCCCACTTCCATCGCTGCGTCGTCATGGCCGAAAAACAGCGAATCGGTCATGAAATCGTACTGGTTGCCCATCGTCAGCCGGCCGTACTGGTCGCTGTCGAGGCCAACGTACGCGTTGCGTCCGAAGATCCCTTGCCCGGAAACGATCGCGCCGGTGCCCACCGAGAATTGATTGACGAGATCGAACACCGCGTGCAAGCCGCCGCCCAGATCTTCGCGGCCGCGAATACCGAGCAGGTTCGGCGTGAAAATGCCGTCGTAGAACTTCAGAACGGAGTGGCCGCTCTGGTTGCTGACCCACGACACGCCCGCGTCCATCATGCCGTACAGCGTCACGCTGTCACCCGCAGGTCCGCCTTCCGCATGCGCCTGGGCGCAAACCATCGCCGAAACCGCCGTACAACACAGCGCGAGGTTTCTCATGTTGACTCCTCCTTTCTTTTGATCTCTTTGCCCGCATCCATTTATTACGGATGCCTTATTAATTAGAATAAACGCCTGAATGTCAGGAACAACAACCACGGCGCCCAAGGCGCCGTTACCGCAACGTCAGTCCGATTGCAATGCGACGGCAGCCGAGCGACGCGCCAGCGCGCGCGGAGCGGTTTCGATCAGGAGCATCGAAACGAAGATGCCGCAAACGAGGCCGCCAAGCGCGAACTGCAGCGTGAACTGAATGCCATTGTGCTGCGCGATATAACCGGCGATGGCCGGCGCAATGCCGCCGCCAAAAATCTCGCCGGCACCCGACGTAATGCCAATAGCCGAGGCGACGAGACCCGCGGGCGCCGCCTCGGTCGCAATCGGCCCAGTGAGAACGCCCAGCATGCCGAGCGCGAAAAACGACACGACGAACAGCACGGCAAAGAGCATCCACGGATTCGCGCCGACGCGGGCGAACACATACAGCGAAATCGCCGCGCCTGCGAAGGAGACGACCGACGTCAGCCGGCGTCCCGCGAAGTCGGAAAGACTGGCGAGGCCGAACTCGCCTAGAAAGCCGCCGAAGCCGATCGCCGACACGACAAAGCCCATCTGCGAGGTGTCGAGGTGCAGGTAATCCACGAGATAGTTGGGCACCATCGCGCCGATCACGAAAATGCCGGCCATCGCGCACAGCGTCGCCAGCATGGCGAGCACGACGTTGCGGCTGCCGAAAAGCGCGCTCCAGCGCGGGGCGCCCGTTGCGCGCGCAACCGTTGCGTGAACCGGCCTGATTTGCGGGGCGTCGCGCAACATCGTCGCGATCAGCACCGCCACGACGAGGCCCGGCACGGCGGAAACCGCGAACACCCAGTGCCACGAAGGGACGACGCGCAGCAACTGCGTCGCGATGATCGGCGCGAGTCCGAGGCCCATCAGCGCGAACATGCTGAGCTGCAGTCCCTGGTTGCGCCCGCGACGCGACGGATGCGAGGCCTCGCCCACCGAAGCGACGCTCGTGGGCGTGAATGCGCCCTCCGCGACACCCATGAGCGCGCGAATCAGCAAAAGACTCGCGAAGCCCGTAGCGAAGCCTGAAAAGCTCGAAAGCAGCGAGAACATCACCATGGCCGCGATCATGATCTTGCGCCGGCCGATGCGGTCGGACAGACGCCCCATGAGAATCGAAAACACACCCCACGCAATGCTGAGAATGCCGATCAACTGTCCGAGCTGCTGGTAGCTCAGGTTGAGGTCTTTCATCATGTGCGGAAAAAGCGGCGCGATCATCCAGCGGTCGAGCCCGACCAGACCGAAACCGATGGCGAGCAGGATCAGCGTCCTGCGCTCGTTTTTCAGATCGTGTGGATCATGCGGATTGTGTGATTGGGCAGGCCTCGTCACGTTTGTCTCCTTGATTGTTTTGCGACGTTCGTATTACGAACGTCGCTTCGTTTATCGAACTTCGAGGCAGATCGTAGGAAACCTCACCCGTTGATGTCAATCAAAAAAGACCCTCGTTGTACACAATTTCGCTTTACTTTCGGCTTACTTTTCCACGTTTACCCTGAATTTGCCGTCACTTCGGTTTCGACTGGCCAATTGCTGTATACAATTTGTACACATCGCGGCCCAGCCAGTGAATTGCTCCCGTCGCCCACTTCTCACCAAACCGATACGTATGAACGGCATCGACGACACCCCCGCCAGCACGCGCGCCGGCTCCGCCGCTTCGCAAACCGTCAAGGCCCAACTCGGGCTGCGGGAACTGATCCTCGGCGGCGAACTCGCGCCCGGCGAGCGCATTTCCGAACTGGGGGTGGTCGAGCGCCTTGGCGTGTCGCGCACGCCGGTGCGCGCGGCGCTCATGCGCCTGCTGGAGGAAGGGCTGCTCGAACCGATTCCGAGCGGTGGCTACGCCGTGCGCTCGTTTTCGGAAAACGAAATACGCGACTCGATCGAATTGCGCGGCACGCTCGAAGGGCTGGCCGCACGCCTTGCGGCCGAGCGCGGCATCACTCACTCGATGTTTCGCGATCTGCACGACTGCATCGACGAGATCGACGAATTGCTCGTGGGCGAATTGAGCGAGGAGACCTTCTCCCGTTATGTGGAAGCGAATGGCCGCTTCCACCGCCTGCTGGCCATTGCTTCGGACAGCGAAGTGGTTGCGCGGCAGATCGAAAAGGTCGCCACGTTGCCGTTCGCCTCTGCCAGCGCATTCGTGGTCGTGCAGTCGCTCGATCCGCGCGCGCGCGAAACGCTGATCGTCGCGCAGGCCCAGCATCGCGCGGTGCTCGAAGCGATCGAAAGCCGCGAAGGCGCACGCGCGGAGGCGCTGATGCGCGAGCACTCGCACATCGCCCATCAAAACCTCAAGCGCGTGCTCGACAACCAGCGCGCCATGACGAAGCTGATTGGCGGCAACCTCATTCGCCGCAACCCGCGCTGACGGCGCGGCGCACGCCGGCTTGATACAAACGGCGGCACGCGTGCCGCCCCCCTTGAACGAAGGCGCAACGAGGCGCCCTGGAGGAGACATATGTTCCTGAAAAACGCATGGTATGTGGCGTGCACCCCCGATGAAATCGACGGCAAACCGCTCGGCCGGCAAATTTGCGGCGAGCGCATGGTGTTCTGGCGCACGGCCGAAGGCGGCGTCGCCGCGCTCGAAGACTTCTGCCCGCATCGCGGCGCGCCGCTCTCGCTCGGCAGCGTGCGCGAAGGGCATCTCGTGTGCGGCTATCACGGCCTCACCGTGGACGCGAGCGGAAAATGCGTGAGCATGCCGTGTCAGCGCGTGGGCGGCATTCCGTCCGCGCGCAGCTATCCCGCGGTCGAGCGTTACGGCTTTATCTGGGTTTGGCCCGGCGATGCGGAGCAGGCCGACGCGGCGAAGATCCATCACCTCGAATGGGCCGACAATCCCGCGTGGGCCTATGGCGGCGGCTTGTACCACATTCAGTGCGATTACCGTCTCATGGTCGACAACCTCATGGACCTCACGCACGAGACCTACGTGCACGCATCGAGCATCGGCCAGCCCGAGATCGAGGAAGCGCCGCCCAAGACCACGGTCAACGGCGACGTGGTGACGACCAGCCGCTTCATGCACAACATCATGCCGCCGCCGTTCTGGGCCGCGGCGCTGCGCGGCAACGGCCTCGCCGACAACGTGCCCTGCGACCGCTGGCAAATCTGCCACTTCTCGCCGCCGAGCCACGTGATGATCGAAGTGGGCGTCGCGCACGCGGGCAAAGGCGGATACGACGCCGACGCGCGCGACAAGGCGTCGAGCATCGTCGTCGACTTCATTACGCCGGAAACCGAAACGTCGATCTGGTACTTCTGGGGCATGGCGCGCAGCTTCGCCGTGCACGATCAGGCGCTCACGGAAACGATCCGCGCGGGCCAGGGCAAGATTTTCTCCGAGGATCTCGACATGCTCGAATCGCAGCAGCGCAATCTGCTCACGTGGCCCAGCCGCCGCATTCTGAGCCTCAACATCGACGCGGGCGGCGTGCAATCGCGCCGCGTGCTCGACCGGCTGATCGCCGCCGAGCGCAGCGCAACGGCCACGCCCGCCTGATCGATTTGAAGCCACGGTCGCGCGCGCACGCGCGGCCGCTCTCCTTCCATTGCCTTAACGCAGCATGAACGCATCATGAAAGTCACCCTTCTGCGCAAGATTCCCGTCGCCACCGACATCTGCGTTTTCGAACTGGCGAGCGCTGATGGCGCGCCGCTCCCCGCGTTCGCGGCAGGCGCGCATATCGACGTGCATGTCGATGGACTCGTGCGCCAGTATTCGCTTTGCAACCGCCCCTCCGATGCGGGAACGTACCGCATCGGCGTGTTGCGCGATGCGGCTTCGCGTGGCGGCTCCGTTGCCATGCATGCGCTCGATACGGGCGCGAGCCTTGAAATCAGCAGTCCGAAGAATCATTTCCCGCTCGACGAACAGGCCGCGCATACCATCCTGATCGCGGGCGGCATCGGCATTACGCCGCTCATGGCCATGGCCGAGCAGTTGAGCGAAGAAGGCCGCTCGTTCGAGCTGCATTACTGCACCCGCGATCCGCAGCGCGCCGCTTTTCGCGAGCGTCTCGCCGAAGCGGGCTTCGCGCAGCACACGCGCTTCTATTTCGACAGCGAAGGAAGCGATGCCCGCATCGACCTCGCGCACGTGCTCGGCGCTCCGCAAGACGGTAAGCACGCCTATGTATGCGGCCCCGCGGGCTTCATCGACGCCGTGCTCGGCGCGGCGGCCAGCGCGGGGTGGCCCGCGCACACCGTGCACCGCGAGTACTTCGGCGCGGCCCTGCAACCGGCAAGCGCGAACGCCGACGCCAACGGCGCCTTCCAGGTCACGCTCGCAAGCTGCCAGCGCGTGATCGACGTTCCGGCGGGCACGACGATCGTCGAAGCGCTGCGCGCGGGCGGCGTCGAGGTGCCGGTATCATGCGAGCAAGGCGTATGCGGCACCTGCCTCACGCGCGTGCTGTCCGGCGAACCCGATCATCGCGATCTTTACCTCACCGATGAAGAGCGCGCCGCCAACGACCAACTGCTACCGTGCCGCTCGCGCTCGCGAACGCCTATGCTCGTGCTCGACCTTTGATGTGCTGACGCGATGCGGGCGCGCGCCCGGCCATGGTCACGCGAGCCGTTCGGCCGCCGTGCCGGCGTGTTCGCCCGGCGCCTTTTCGCGTTTGACGGCGTACATCGCAAGATCGGCGCGGCGCAGGACCAGATCGACGTCGCGGTCGTCCGCCGCGACAGTCGTGAAGCCGACGCTCGCCCCCACGCTCACCAGCAGTCCGGGCGCCAGTTCGAATGGCCGCTCGATCGCTTCGGTCACGAGACCGGCCCAATCGCGCGCCGCCCGGTCCACCTGAGGATCGACGATCACGAATTCGTCGCCGCCGATTCGCGCCACCCACGCGCCCGCGCTCGCCAGCATGCGCAGACGGCTCGCAACCTGCACGAGCAGCATGTCGCCGGCCTTGTGACCGTGCGCGTCGTTGACAAGCTTGAAGCCGTCGAGATCGACGAAGATCACCGTCATGCCAGCCTTGATCGGCGTGGCGCTCGCGGGCCCCGCCGCACTGAACAGGCCATCGCGGTTCAGCAGCCCCGTGAGGGCGTCGTGGCGCGCACGATGGCTGTTTTCCCGTTCGGCCTTCATCGTCGAGATGAGCATGGCGTTCAGGTGACGCGCGGCGGCGCTCATGGCGAACAGATAAAAGGGAATTTGCAGGAGCGAGAGCAGAAGAACCGGCTCGCCGCCCAGCAGCGCGCCGATGCAGCACGGGCCGAGCGACAGGCAGATCATCACCGCCACCAGCCGCGGCGCCGCGAAATTGCGGAAACAGATCCCGCCCACCATGGCGGCGGCGGAAAGAAACGCGAGCGTGGCGGATACCCAGTCCCGGCTCATGGCGCTCACCAGCGCGCCGTAGCCCACCGTCGCGCCCCACAACGGCGCGAGGAGAATATAAAAGTCGGTGGGCGTGCTCTTGCCGTCTCTTGCGCGGCGGCGCGAAAGGGTGAGCGTGGCGAGCCGCACCGCGCAAACGACGATTTCCGCGGCGAGCCAGAACTTGAACGGCAGCGTTCCGTGGCGGCGCGCGAGAACCCACGCAACGGCCACGGTATTGGATACGCCGCCGAAAAAGATCGGCAGGGTTCCGAACAACGTGCCGACCAGCGCGACGCGTATTTCGTGCGGCGTGTCCTGTCCCGGTTCGGTCAACCAACGGGCCAGCTTGCCGCGCGGCAAAGAGTAGATTTCGTTGCGGGAGCTCACATGCGTCACCGTCGGTCGTACCGCGCGCCAGACGGGTCCGCCTCTCGCGCGTTGGAAAGTCCTGGTCGTACGGCCGTGCGAAAGCAACGGGCGCCGCCGCCCAACTGCGATAACGGCAGGCTGCGGGGAAAACTTTAGGAGTGCGGCGGGTGGGAAGTCATTGGTTGCGCCGGCAACCAGGCGAACTCAGAAGCCAAGTCGTGCGCACCGCGCTTGAGCCTGCCCCGGCACCGGCGAGCGAAACGAAAACAAACCACCCGCTTGCGGTTGCTTTGCGCGCTCGACGGCCGTGAGCCCCTTCCACGCGGTCGTGACGTAAACGGTGCGCAAATCGTCCCCGCCAAAGGCGAGCTTCGTCACGTTCGCGCACGGAAACGCAATCTGCCCAACCCGCTCGCCCCCGGGAGAATAGCGGTCTATCCGCCAGCCGCCGAATAGCGCGACCCATACGTAACCCTCGGCGTCTACCGCCAGGCCATCCGGGTAACCGTCGCCGGAAATCGCGGTGAAGATGCGCTTGCGCGACAGCGTGCCGTCAACGGCGACGTCGAATGCATGGACGACGCGGCGCATCGTGTCGTTGTGATAGAGCGTGCGGCCATCCGGGCTCATGGCCGGCCCGTTGGTGATCACGTAGTCGCTGTCCTGCGCGCTCAACTGGCCGCCTTCGTCCACGCGATACAGTGTGCCGCTCGGCGCTTGCTCGGCGTCGTCCATCGAGCCGAACCACAGGCGTCCACGCGCGTCGGCGAAACCGTCGTTGAGCCGGTTGCCCGGCAAATGCGGTTCGACATCGACCCGCTTGTCGAATTCACCGCTCAGCGCGTCGAAGCGATACAGCCCGTCGGGCATGCCGCACACGAAAACCCGGTCTCCGAGCGGCGCGATAAAGCCGACCTGGTCGGGCGCGTACCACGTCGTGCGCTCGCCGGTCGTAGCCTCGAACCGATGAATCCGGCGCCCCTTGATATCGACGAAATAGAGCGCGTTTTCGGCGGCCTGCCACAGCGGTCCTTCGCCAAGCTCCGCGCCAATCGGCCATACGCACACAGGAACCGGCATCGTCATTCTCCGTACCACCCCGCGTCGACGAAGTAGTCGCGCCCGGAGCAGCGGGAGGCATCGTCGGAAGCGAGAAACAAGGCCATGCGAGCCACGTGCTCCGGCTCGATGCGCAGCGGCAGGCACTGCCCCGCCACGACCTTCGCCTCGCTCTCCGGCGTTTGCCACAGGTTCATCTGGCGCGGCGTTTTCACGGCGCCGGGAATAATACAGTTCACGCGAATGCCCGCGCCGCCCAGATCGCGCGCGAGGCCCCGCGTGAGGCCCTCGATGCCGGCCTTCGCAGTGAGGTAAATCGGCAGGTTCGGCAGCGCGACATGCCACGACACCGAGCCAACGTTCAGGACCACGCCGCGCCCCGCCTGTCGCATACCCCTCGCGGCGGCCTGCGCGCAGAAGAACTGGTGGCGCAGGTTCACGGCGATACGCTGGTCCCAGTAGTTCGCGGTCAACTCGCCGATATCGTGGCGGTCGTCGTTGCCCGCGTTGTTCACGAGCACGTCGATCGGGCCCGCGACCTCGACGATGGAAGCAAACACGCTTTCGATCGCCTCGACATTGCACAGGTCGCAGAATCTGAACAGCGGCGGATGATTCGCATGACGAAGCGTTTCTTGCAGCGCAAGCGAATCGTGTTCGGCCACGTCGAGGAAAAACACGCGCGCGCCTTGCTGCGCGAACGCCTCGACCAGCGCAGCGCCAATACCACTGCCGCCCCCGGTGATCACGACGGTTTTGTCCGCAAGGCTCGGATAGATTGCGTACGACATCAGATATTCCAGTGTTGACTTGTCAGACCCAAACGGGGCGGCGAAACGTGCATGCCTCGCCGCCCCAGGCTTCCTCTTACGATACGACTTCGACCGCGCTCAGCATGCGCCAGTCGCGCGGGAGCGTGCGCACCGCGCGGCCAGCAACCGTGACCGCGCCGCGCAGATGAATATCGCGGCTCGAACTGCCGATCATCAGATCGAAGTCGCCCGGCTCGACAATGCGCTCGCCGCGTGCATCGGTGAAATTGAGCATGTCGACGGGCAGCGTCACGCGCAGGCGCGCCGCCGCGCCCGCCGCGAGCGGCACCCGCGCAAACGCCTTCAGCTCTCGCACTGGCCGGGCCGCCGAGGCGTGCTTGTCGCGTACGTAAATCTGCACGACCTCCGTGCCCTCGCACTCGCCAATGTTTTCGACCGTGAAACTCAACTCGACCGTGCCGTCTTCGAGCGGGACTTCGCGTTGCGCCACCGCGAGATCGCCATAGCGGAACTGCGTATAGCCAAGCCCGAATCCGAACGGATAGCGGCTGCCGAAGTGATAGGCGATCGGCGTGCCCGCGCTCTTCAGACGATGGTTGTACACGTAGGGCACGGCCCCTGCGCTCTTCGGCACCGAAAGCGGCATGCGTCCGCTGAAATTGGCGCGGCCCACCAGCAGATCGGCGAGTGCCTCGGCGCCGCGCTCGCCCGGCGCGAACGCCATGATCTGCGCGGCAACGCGATCTTCGAGGCCGCCCAGGTTGTACGGACGGCCGCCCGTCATCACGACAACGGTTGGCGTGCCGCTCTCGACCACGGCCGTCAACAATTGCAGTTGCACGCCCGGAAGTTCGAGGCTGTCCGTGTCCGACCCTTCGCCCACCGTGCCGGACTGGAACAGCCCCGCAAGATCGCCGACGAACACGACCGCCACGCCCGCATTGCGCGCGGCATCGACTGCATCCGCAATCGATTTGGTATCCTTACTGATCAATTCGTCGCGGGTGGCGCTGGCGCTCAGGTCGAGCGACACGTCGCCCGGAAAAACCGGCGCGCCCGCGCGGCGTTCCTTGATGATGTCGCAGCCCCTGGCATGGAGCACGCGCTCCTCGCCGAGCAGCGCGCGCAGTGCGCCCAGCGGCGTGGCGATCGATGCAACCGACTGCTCGCCCGAATTGATGAGGTGAACCGGGAAACTATAGCCGGCGAGCAGCGCGAGCGGGTCGTCGGCGGTCGGACCGATCACCGCGACTTTCTCCGCGCCGTTGGCATTCAAAGGCAGCACGCCGCCCTCGTTGCGCAAGAGGACCGCCGATTCGAGCGCAACCTGATACGCCGTATCGGCCGCCGCGGTGCCTTTTACGTCCACGCGTTCCGGGTCCGCATACGGATTTTCGAACAGCCCGAGGCGGAATTTCGTGCGCAACACGCGCGAAACCGCAGTGTCGATCGTCGCCTCGGTGATCTCGCCGCGATCGAGCGCTTCCTTCAGATGCACCGCGCACTCGTGCCCCGGCAGTTCGACGTCGAGTCCCGAATTGAACGCGAGCGCCGCTGCCGATGCGCTATCGTGCGCGACCGCATGATGGCTGTATAGCAGATCCACGGCCGCATAATCCGCGACGACGAGGCCTTCGAAGCCCCACTTCTCGCGCAGCGTATCGTGCAGCAGCGCGCGGTCGCCGTGGCACGGCACGCCGTCGATATCGTGGTACGCCGGCATGATCGAACCCGCGTGCGCGAGCTTGACGGCCATTTCGAACGGCAGCAGAAACACGTCGTTCAGTTCGCGCGGACCGACGTGCACGGGCGCGTGATTGCGCGCGCCTTCGCTCGCCGAGTGGCCCACGAAGTGCTTGAGCGTGGCAAGCACGTCGCGGCGCTCGCCTTGCAGACCGTTCACGTAGTGGCACGCGAGCACGCCAACCAGATACGGGTCTTCTCCGAGCGTTTCCTCGGTGCGGCCCCAGCGCGGATCGCGCGAAACGTCGAGCACGGGCGCCAGGCCCTGGTGGCAGCCGATCGAGCGCGCCTGCTCGCCGATGATGCGCCCAACCTCCCCCACGAGGCCCGGGTTCCACGTCGCCGCGTAGTTCAGCGGCGAGGGAAACAGCGTGGCGTCCTTGATCATCAGGCCCACGAGGCATTCCTCGTGCGACATCACGGGAATACCCAGGCGCGTGTCTTCGACCATCTTGCGCTGCAATTCGTTGAGCGCGCGCACGCCCTCCTTCGGATCGACTGTATGCGTGCCGAGCGGACGCGTGATCTGCCCGAGACCGTGCTGCAGAATCTGGTCCACCGTGAGGCTGTTGGCGCTTTGCGCGAAATCGATGGACCGCGCCTTGTGCTCGCCGTCGGCCGAGAGCTTCAGCCACGCGGCGTGAAGCTGGGCAATCTTTTCGTCGAGCGTCATGCGCGCGAGCAGGTCGGCCACGCGTTGCTCGACCGGCGCCTCGGCGCGTCGATAAACGGGAACCTCACTGGTATGTTCAAGCGACATCGATTCACTCCCTGGTATTGCGCGAGACGGCATTTATCCTCGCCGTCTGCTTAGTTGTGCTTTGGAAACTGGCGTTGCGCGGACGCGCGGCAACAGCCGCGCCCCGGCCTTAGATGAGGCGTCGCAGCGCCATGTCGTGATCGTCGAAAACGTGGCACGCTTCGGGCGGCAGCGCGAGGTTGACCGCTTCGTCGTGCGTCAACGCACTGTCGCCGGGCACCTTGGCGATCAGGCTCGCCGCGTTCGGGCCCGTTTGCGTGGCGTGGATATAGCTGTGCTCGCCCATATGCTCGACGAGCTTCACGCGGCTCGCCAGCGTCTGTTCATTGCGTGCATCGACAGCCACGCGCAGATGCTCCGGGCGCACGCCAAGCGTCACCTTCATGCCGGCGCGCGCGCGCGCGCCGTCCACGCGCGCACGCACGCGCTCGCCGCTTTTGAGGTCGATGATCACGCCGCCGTCGTCGCCGCCCACCAGCGTGCCAGCGAAAAAATTCATCTTCGGCGAGCCGATAAAGCCCGCCACAAAGCGGCTCTTCGGATGGTGATACAAATCGAGCGGCGCACCCACCTGCGCGACGCTGCCGTGGCGCTCCATATGCGCGCCCGCCTGCATGAGCACGATGCGATCGGCGAGCGCCATTGCCTCGACCTGATCGTGCGTCACATACACGGCGCTCGCCTCGCTGAACTCGCGATGCAGACGCGCGATTTCGGTGCGCGTCTGCACGCGCAGCGCGGCGTCGAGATTCGACAGCGGCTCGTCGAACAGGAACACGCCCGGCTCGCGCACGATCGCGCGCCCGATCGCCACGCGCTGGCGCTGGCCGCCCGAAAGCGCCGCGGGGCGGCGTTCGAGGTAGCTATCCAGTTGCAGCGCGGCGGCGGCGCTACGCACTTTCTTGTCGATCACCGCCTTGTCGACTTTCGCCTGACGCAGACCGAACGCCATGTTCTCGTACACGCTCATATGCGGATAGAGCGCGTAGTTCTGGAACACCATCGCGACCTTGCGCTTCGCGGGCTCGACCTCGTTCATCCGCAGACCGTCGATGCGCAGTTCGCCGTCGGTAATCGATTCGAGACCGGCGATCATGCGCAGCAGCGTGGACTTGCCGCAGCCCGACGGCCCGAGGAACACACAGAATTCGTTCTTGCCCACTTCGAGGTTGGCGTCGCGGATAACCGCGTTGCCGCTCGCGTAGGCCTTCTGGACGTTATTGAGGGAAATGCTTGCCATATCGTGTTATGCGAAGTTCGGTGTGCGAATCAGATCAAAACCCGGATCAGCCCTTGAGCGAGCCGGCCATCATTCCCTTGATCACGCGCTCCTGACCGAAGGCGTAGGCAACGATCAGCGGCAGCGACGTGAGCACGAGAACCGAGAGCATCGAGGGGATGTTCGACGCGTACTGCCCCATGAAATCCCAGATCGCGAGCGGCAGCGTGCGATGTTCGGCTGTCGACGTGAGCATGTACGCGAAAATGAATTCGTTCCAGAGCCCGATGCCGTTGAAGATCGCCACGGTGGCGAGCCCCGGTCCCGAAAGCGGAAAGAAAATGCGCCAGAAAATGCGGAACGGACTGCAGCCGTCTAGCTGCGCGGCTTCTTCGAGTTCGCGCGGAAT
This sequence comes from Paraburkholderia sp. J76, assembly GCF_905220295.1. Lineage (NCBI taxonomy): Bacteria > Pseudomonadati > Pseudomonadota > Betaproteobacteria > Burkholderiales > Burkholderiaceae > Paraburkholderia > Paraburkholderia sp. J76. The sequence goes on along the minus strand of NZ_CAJMZJ010000001.1, from coordinate 517,476 downwards.
CTGGCGCATGAACTCGGTCAGAATGAAGATCGACACCGGCAGACTCAGCGCCACATAGGGGCCGAGCAGCGCAAACGGCGTGTCGTAAAGACCGAGGTTGCGCGTGAGCAGATAGATCGGCACCAGCGTGGCGTGCAGCGGCACGATCATGCCCGCGACCACGAGACCGAAGAGCATCTTGTTCAGCGTGAAGCGCATGCGCGCGAACACATAGGCGGCCATCGCGCTGATGACGACGATGAGCGCCACCGAAACGCCCACCGTAAATACGCTGTTGCGCAAATACGTGAAGAACGGGCCCTGCAGCACCGCCGCGTAATTGCCCAGATACAGGTGGCTCGGGGGCGCCCACACGTTCGTCGAAAAAGTCTCTTCCTGGCTCTTGAAACTCGAAACGACCATGAAGATGAACGGGATCGTCGTGACAGCCAGCCAGATCAGCGCGAGGAGCGGAATCCCCACGCGCGGAAAGCGGAATTTCTTCGTCATGATTCAGACCTCGGTTGCATAACGGCGGGTGAAATACATCGAGACCGCCGCCACCGCAATGACGATCAGGAACATCGCCGAGCCGATGGTGCTGCCATAGCCAAGCTGGAACGAACTGAACACCGTGCGATACATGTAGGTGGCCATCACCTCGGACGAGCCTTCGGGGCCGCCGCCCGTCATCACGAAGACGAGATCGAAGTAACGCAGCGAGCCGAGCACGGAAAGAAGGACCGCCGTGCGCACCGTGCCTTGCAGATGCGGCAGCTTGATACGCCAGAAGATGGTCCACTCGGACGCGCCGTCGAGCAGCGCCGCTTCGTTGACTTCGGCCGGCATCGAAGAAAGCCCGGCGAGAAACAGAATCATGTAGAACGGCGCGTTCTGCCAGATGATCACGGCGATGGTCGCGCCCAGCGAGAAATGCGGATCGCCGAGCCAGTCCTTCGCAAGTCCGTCGAGCCCGAACGCCTGCAACGCAACGTTCAGGGGTCCGAAATTCGGATCGTAGATCTGCTTGAACAGCACGCCGATTGCCACGCTCGACATGAGCAGCGGCAGAAAATAGAGGACCTTGAGCACGCGCGAGCCGCGTCCGGCCTTCTCCAGCAGCACAGCCAGCGCGAGCGCAACAGGAAGCTGGATAACGATCGAGGCGACCGCGAGAATCACATTGTTCTTGAGCGACTGCCAGAACACCGTGTCATGGGCGAGCCGCGCCCAGTTCGCTAGCCCGATATAGCGGGCGGTATTGCCGAGTCCGTTCCAGTCGAGCAGCGACAGCCGCAGGCTGGAAACGAGCGGATAAAGCAGGAACACGGCGAGCAGAAGCAGCGACGGCGCAAGAAACACGACCGTCACGAGCGTTTGCGAGGAAAACTTCAGCCGGCGTTCGGGTATAGCGGAAAGTGCGATATTCACGAGCTTGTCTGCCGGCCGGCGCCTCGCGACGCCAGCCGGACTTTTCCTGAGTGCGGGAGATCAACCGCCCTTCTTCGAAGCGGCTTCCATTTGCTGCGCGGCGGCCTCGGGCGTGACCGACAGACCGAACAGCGCCTGCGTCGTGTCCTTGTGCAACTCGCCGAGTGCGGGCGGCAGCGCCTGGTCGTACCAGAGCTGCACGCTCGGCGCCGCCGCAAGCAGTTGCTGCAGACGCTGCGTGAACGGATCGTCGATCTTGACGTGATTGACCGGCGGAAGCTTGTGGTCGTCCGACGCACGCGCCTGCATCGCCTGGTCGTCGGTCAGCGCCTGGATCAGCTTGAATGCGGCGTCCGGCGTCTTGCACTCCGTCGAGATGCTCAGGAAGCCATCGCCCACCGTGCCGATCAGGTCGCGCGGGTCGCCCTTGCCGCCCGGCACGCTCGGGAACGGGAAGAAGTCGAGATCCTTAGAGAACGTTGGATTTTCGTTCGCGATGGTCGATGCTTCCCAGGCGCCCATCAGTTCCATCGCGGCCTTGCCCGAATAAAGCAGGCGGCGCGAAGCACCCGAGTCATAGTCGAGACCGTTGATGCCAGGCGCGAACGCGCCCGCCTTCACGAGTTCCTGAATGCGCTTGCCCGCTTCGATGAACGCCGGATCTTCGAAGCCCTTGCCCTTGCCCGCGATCGCGTCGCTCACGACCTGCGGACCGCCGATACGGTCGACGAGGTACATGTAGTACATCGAGCCCGTCCACTTGTTCTTGTTCGCGAGCGAGAATGCGGCCACGTTGTGCTGCTTCAGCACGTCGACCACGTGCATCAGTTCATCCCACGTCTTCGGCGGAGTGATGCCGTACTTCCGGAACACTTCCTTGTTGTAGAAGATCACGGCGGCCGCCGCGTTTTCGGCGGCTACACCGTAGGTCTTGCCGTCGAACGTCGTGACATTCCACGACGACTGCATGAAGCGGTTGCGATACGCCGGATCCTTGTTCAGGTACGGCGTGAGGTCCACGATCTGCCCGGATTTCACATACTCGTGCAGGCCGCCGCCGCCCCAGTTCTCGAACACGCACGGCGGCTGGTTCGCACCAAACGCAACCTTGAGCTTCGTTTTGTAAGCCTCGTTCAAAACGTGCGAATTCTCGACCGTGTAGCCCGGGTCTGCCTTTTCGAAGCGTTCCGAAGCGTCGCGGATGATCTTGCTCGACGACGCATTGGTTTGCTGATCCCACTCCGTGATCGTTTTCGATTCCGCCGCAACGGCGCCCGACACGACAGCAGACAATGAAAACAGCAGTGCCGTGGCGCTGGCTGCCGCCCGCGCCCTGGAGAAACCTGGGTACGCCATGTTTGTGTCCCCTCTTATGGAATTTTGAAAAGCTACTGAGTTATCTGCGGGATTAACGTTAGCCTTAACGTTAGTGGATGTTAAGCCGGGACCTGAACTCCGGCTATGCGGGATTTTCCTGGTGCGCCCCCGTCGTAGCTTGCGCCGCGCGCAACGTTGGCTCCCTCGGGAGAGGTTGAACGATTGCGCATCTGATAGAATAGCCAGCACATAAACGGTATCGCTAACGTACCTGGCGAGTCTTCGCAGACATGACCTCTCGTAAGCCCACACCACGCATGGCAAGGCAAACTCCCACGCTTGAGCACGTCGCCAAGCTGGCCGGGGTGTCGCAGATGACCGCGTCGCGCGCGCTCAACGCCCGCCCGGGCGTGTCGCGCGAAACGCGCGACGAAGTGCTGAGAATCGCTTCCGATATCGGCTATGTCGTGAACCGTACCGCACAGAAACTCTCGGGCGGCCGCAACGGCATTATCGGCATCATCACGCCCACGCTCGACACGCAATTCTCCAGCGAACTGGTGCTCGGCGCGGGGCGCGCGGCCCGCGGCGCGGGTATGGAAATGCTCGTGTACACCGTGTTCGACGAAGACCGTCATACGCATCACGACCTGCTCGGGTTGATTCAACAGTTTTCGGACGGCATTCTCGCCATCCTGCCGCGCGAATCGCTCTGCCTCGAAGCCCTCGCCACCGCGCAAGTGCCGGTGGTGGTGGTCGATCAGCGCGGCACGCTCACGGGCTTTCCTTCGGTATCCGTCGACAATTACGGCGGCGCCTGCCTCGCGGTCGAGCACCTCGCGGAACTCGGCCACAAGCGCATTGCATTCCTCGCCGGCGACGAAAGGATCGAGGGCGTACGCGACCGCCAACGCGGCTATCGCGACACGCTCGCGAAGCTCGGTCTGCCGCGCGACGACGCGCTGGTGGCAGCGGGCGATCTCTCGCAAATGATGGCCTTCGACGTCACCTTCGACCTGCTCAATCTCGCCGATCCGCCCACCGCGATCTTCACCGCCAACGACCAGAGCGCGTTCGGCGTGATCGCCGCGGTGAGGGAAGCGGGCCTGCGCGTGCCCGACGACATTTCGGTGATCGGTTTCGACGACATTCCCATGTCCGAGCAGTTTCATCCCGCACTCACCACGATTCGCCAGCCTTTCCAGCAGATGGCGCGTTCGGCGGTCAACACGCTGCTCGCGCAAATCGCCGGAATCGACGCCGCGTCGCAGCGCATCACGCTGCCCGCGGAACTGGTGGTGCGCGACTCGACCGGGCCGGCCAAAACGCGGCACCGCCGCTCGCGTCACCAGATCGTTTCGACGTAAGTCGAAGCGCGCACCTTCGCATCGGAGGTCACGAGCGCGCCGCCATGCGTGCGCGCGGTCGCGACGATCAATCGCTGATGCGAGGTGAGCGCGGGCGGCAGCGTTGCCGCGCGAAACGCAATTTCGGCGTCGACCGGAATCAGGCGCACGCCGTCCAGCTTCAGAAAAGTGGAAAGCCAGCTACGCGCGTCCATGGACAACCCGAGGCTGCCGGCCTTCACGAACTCACCAATTTCGAGCGCGCTGATTGCCGAGATCAGAATCTCGCCGCCATCGAGTTCACGGTCGATGGCATCGTGCGCGGCCTGGCTCAATGCTTTCTGCCTGCATAGCCAGCACACGAGCGCAAGCGTGTCGAGCGTGATCATTACTCTTCCTGGCCGGCACCGACCGGCGCAAGCGCGTGCTTGAGATTGAAATGCGTGATCGAAGCGCGCAGCAGTTCGAGCGGATTTTCCGTTTTGCTGCGATACGGCCGGATTTCAATGGTGGGCTGTCCCCGGTCTGTCACGATGACGGTCTCGCCCAGCGTTTCGACCTGGCGGAACAGTTCGCAGGCCCGGGACTTGAAAATGGCTTTGGATACTCGCTTTTCCATGACGCACTCCACCCTTCAAATTTCAAACGGATTCTTATTGCATCGGGTCGTTGCGCGCGCAATCGAACGCCCGCGCTTCGCGGTCCAATGGCTCTTTATCGGCGTTGCACAACGGTTTGCTGCGTGAAACACGCTCTCGCGGCCAGGTGCCCCCGCACCGTCGATTAAGCGCAAACATAATAACGTTACCCTTAACGTTAATCGATGTTAAATGCACCGTTTGGACGTTGCCATGCGTGGTTTACCTGGGCTCGAAGCCATGCCGCCATTTCCGTGTAAACGCCGCCAGAACAAGGCTCCGCAAGGAAAGCGCGTTCGGCGAACTCGCCACAGGGTACTGCAAAAAAGTACCGGTGCGGCTAACGTTAAATGGGCGGCAAGAAAAGTCATAACGCCAATTCGCGACACTCATAATCATCGCGGCTTCGACGAAGGCTCCGCGTCGAAATGGACGATGAATGCATGCAGCGGTTCGCGACGTTTCTGCGCCCCGCCCGGCGGCGCGCCGCTTTTCCCGTCCGTTATGCCGGCAGGCTCAGCGGACGTCGCGGTGCGCCCTAACGGTATCTCCGCCGCACGCTCGAAATCGCCCGTCGACCCTTTGTTCGCCATCGTGCTCTCCCATTGGCAAACCGCCACGTCAAACGACGGCCTGAACGTCCGCTCCCACTTCCGGGCGCTCGAATGCCACCGCCGCGCCCTTCGCATCGAACAGCGTGACAGCCGACGACGCGACCATGACGCCCACGCGGGCGCCCGGCTCATATTGCGCGTCCCTCTTGTCGAGCTTGAGCGCAATGGCATGCGCCATGCCATCCAGACGCGCGTGCAGTATCGACACGTCGCCCAGGTGTTCGACCAGCTCCACGCGAGCGGCGATGCCTTCGTCGGCCAGGCCGAGGCTCAGGTGTTCGGCGCGCACGCCCAGGGTCAATTCGCCAGCGAGCGCACGATCGGGACAACCCGACAAAGCGATGCGGTGGCTTCCTCCGGCGAGCGCGAGAACAGTTTGCACGCCGTTTTGCGACACGACCGTGGCGCTCAGCATGTTCATTTGCGGCGAGCCGATAAAGCCGCCGACAAAGCGGTTCGCGGGCCGGTCGTACAGATCGAGCGGCGCGCCCGTCTGTTCGATGTTGCCCTTGTTGAACACCACGATCTGCTCGCCGAGCGTCATCGCCTCGACCTGATCGTGCGTCACGTAAATCATCGTCGTGCCGAGTTCGCGGTGCAGCTTCGCCAGTTCGATGCGCATTTGCACGCGCAAGGCGGCATCGAGATTCGACAGCGGCTCGTCGAATAGAAACACGCGCGGCTTGCGCACGATCGCGCGGCCAATCGCGACGCGCTGGCGCTGGCCGCCCGAGAGCGCCTTGGGCTTGCGATCGAGCAGATGCGTGATCTGCAGGATTTCGGCGGCGCGCCCCACTACCTCGCGCACTTCGCGCTTCGACTTGCCCGAAAGCCTGAGCGAAAAGCCCATGTTCTGCGCGACCGTCATATGCGGATAGAGCGCATAGCTCTGGAACACCATCGAAACGCCGCGATCCACCGGTTGAAGATCGTTCACCCGTACGCCGTCGATCAGAATGTCGCCGCCGCTCGCCTCCTCCAGCCCGGCGATCATGCGCAGCATGGTCGACTTCCCGCAGCCCGAAGGCCCGACGAATACCGTGAATTGACCGTCCGGAATGTGAAGATCGATGCCCTGAATGATCTGCGGACCTTCGCCATACGTCTTCGCGACGTTGCGCAATACGAGTTCGCCCATTGTTACGTCCTCCTTAGTGCTCTTTCTGGTCGTCCCGCGCGAGGTATGCCTCGATGCCCGACTCGCGCGGATTACGGTGCTTTTCAAGTGCCCGCGTTAGCGCGTCGCCTCGGCGGCGGCGTGCTCCGCGATCACCTCGCTGTACCAGTGCGCGCTGTCTTTCAGCGTGCGCTTCTGGGTCTCGTAATCGACGTACACCATGCCGAAGCGCTTGTCGTAGCCGGACGCCCATTCGAAGTTGTCCAGCATGCTCCACGCGAAATAGCCCGCCACGTCCACACCTTGTCGCGCGGCTTCCTCCAATGCGGCCAGGTGCAAATCGAGGAAGCGGATGCGGTCGGTGTCCTGCACGCGGCCATTTTCGAGCACGTCTTTGGACGCGCAGCCGTTTTCGGTGATGAAAATCGGCGGCAACCTGTATTCCGCATTGAGTTTCGTGAGCAGTTCGGCAAGCCCTTCCGGATAGACCTCCCAGTCCATATCCGTGAAACCCTGTGCGCCGGGCGGCCGCTTGTCCCCGGAAGCGCTGGCGAAAATGCGCGTGTAGTAGTTGACGCCGAGGAAATCGAGTGGCGTGCCGATGATGTCGAAGTCGCCTTCGCGAATCACTTCCTGCGGGCCGTTCGCGCCATACCATTGCAGCGCTTCGGCCGGATATTCGCCCTTGAAGATCGGGTCCATGTACCAGCGAACGAACTTCGCGTATTCGAGCGACGCCGCGGCGATGTCTTCGGGCGCATCGGTCGCGCCGTGTGCGGGCGACTGGTTGAGCACGATGCCAAGCGGCGCCTTCACGCCATCGGCGCGCAATGCCTGAACAGCGAGGCCATGCGAAAGCAGCAGATGATGCGCTACGTGGGCCGCCTTCTTCAGGTCGGCGTTGCCCGGTGCGAAATAGCCTGTGGCATTGCCGAGCCACGCGGTGCACCAAGGCTCATTGTGTGTGGCAATCGTTGCCACGCGGTCGCCCAGCACACTGCCTATCTTGCGTGCGTAGTCGGCAAAACGATAAGCGGTGTCGCGGCTTTCCCAGCCGTTTTGCGCCGTCTGCAACGCTTGCGGCAAGTCCCAGTGATACAGCGTCGCGAACGGCTGAATGCCGCGCTTGAGCAAACCATCGACCAGACGCTCGTAGAACGCGAGGCCCTTTTCGTTGTACGCGCCGCGACCGTCCGGCTGCACACGGGGCCACGCAATCGAAAAGCGGTAGGCGTTCACGCCCATTTGCGCCATCAGGTCGAGGTCTTCTTCGAGGCGATGGTAGTGATCGCAAGCCACGTCGCCGCTCTCGCCATTCACAACCTTGCCGGGCACGCGGCAGAACGTGTCCCAGATCGACTCGCCCCGGCCGTCTTCACGTGCTGCGCCTTCGATCTGATACGAACTGGTGGCCACGCCCCAGACGAAGTCATCCTTGAATCGAAACGTCGACATAACGATAGGTATCCTGATTAGTGGTGTCCGCGCTTTCGCGAACGGTCTTGAGATGAATGAACAGAAACTCAGGCCTTGACGGCGCCGGTCGTCAAACCGTCGATCAAACGCCGCGAGGTGAAAGCGAACAGCACCAGCAACGGCACCACGGCGACCGCCGATCCCGCCATCACCGCGCCCCAGTCCGAATTGGTCGGGCTTTGCAGGATGCGCAGCGCGAGGGGCAGCGTGTACATCGAAGGCGAACGCAGCACGACGAGCGCCGAGAGGAAGTTATTCCATGCCTGGATGAAGCTGATGAGCCCGAGGGTGCCCAGCGCGGGCCCGAGCAGCGGCAGCACGATGCTCCAGTAAATGCGAAACTCGCCGCAGCCGTCGATGCGCGCCGCCTCGATCAGGTCGGACGGAATGGCCGACGAAATGTACTGGCGCATGAGGAACACGCCGAGCGCGGCCGCCGCGCCCGGCACATACAGCGCGCGCGGTTGATCGATCCAGCCGAGCAGGTTCATCGTCATGAAGGTCGGAATCATGCTGAGGAACGGCGGCACCAGCATGGCCGTAAGCGCAACGGCAAAGAGCGTTTTCTTGAAGCGGAACTCGTACATCGCGAACGCGTAACCGGCCATCGAGGTGACCAGCAGCGTCAGCACCGTCTGAATGGTTGCCGTGTAGAAGCTCCAGCCCAGATTGCGCCAGAACGGAATATGACGCATGAGCGAGGCCATGTTGTCGAGAAACGCATTGCCGAACCAGAGCGGCGGCGGCATCGAGAAAATCTCGGAACTCGTGTGCGTGGCGAAGACGAACATGAACCAGAACGGCGAGAACATCAGCAGCGCGCCCGCCAGCACGACGGCATAACCCGTATAACGCGCCTTGTTTTTTGCCAGCTTCATTGCTGCGCCTCCTCTTTCATGCCGCTGCGGTGGAAAATGCGCGTGTTGAGCCACATCAGCGCGGAAATCGTGATGAAGAGCAGCCACGCAATCGAGCTGGCCGTGCCGAAGTCGCCGTCGTGGAATGCTGTGCGATACATGTACACGGCCGTGGTCAAGCCCGACTGGCTCGTTCCCATGCCTTCGTTCGGCAGCAGGATGAAAGGCTCTTCGAACAGTTGCAGCCCGCCGATGATCGAAAGCGTGACCGCAAAAAAGATCATCGGCTTGAGAAGCGGAATCGTGATATGCGTGAACTGTTGCCAGCCATTCGCGCCGTCGATACGCGCCGCTTCGTAAATGTCCTTCGGAATGGTCTGCAGTGCAGACAGATAAAGCACCGTATTCCAGCCCACGTAGCGCCAGAAAACGACCACGGAGACCGCCGGCTTCACATTGGCCGGGTTGTACAGCCACTCGATGGGCTTCGAAGGCACGATCCAGTGCAAGCCCGGAATCTTGCCGATTTCCGTAATGGCGAGATTGATCATGCCGAAATCGGTCGAATACAGCGAGGAGAAAATCAGCGCAATCGCCACGCTCGAAGTAATGAAGGGCAGAAAATACAGTCCGACCACCAGATTGCGCCAGCGGCGAAATGCGGTTTGCAGAAAGAAGGCGAGCGGCAGCGCAATGAGATGCTGCGGCACGCCGGACATGACCGCCATCGACGCGGTGTTATAGAGCGATTTCCAGTACCACGGGTCCGTCAACGTGAACGTGTAGTTCGACAGGCCCACCCATTTCATGCTCGCCAATCCCGCTGTCGCGTCCCAGCTCTGGAACGAGAGATACAGCGAAAACAGCAGCGGAAATGCGAGGAACACGGCGAACAACACAAAAAACGGCGCGAGAAACAGGTACGGCGCGATCTTCACCGGATTGATGCGCGGTTTTCCGCGAGCGTGGGCGAACGGCGCGAGCGTATCGCGGACCAGCCCGTCCCGGGCGACCTGTTCAGTGATGGGCAGTGGAGAGTTCATCAATGGTTCCGTCCATTCGGGCGTGGCCGGCCTCGGCGACCGGCCACGCAATTGCAGCGGGCTTTAAAGCGCGGCGGAGCATGCCGCGCCGTTTCATCAAAACCGCTTAACGGCGGACGCGATGCGTGATCTCCGCCTGCGCTTCCTGCAACGCCTGGTGGATGTCTTCGTTGCTGTCGACCACCTTGTCGAGTGCCGAGTGAACTGCCTCTTCGGCGACCTGGTCATACTTGCTGCGCTGGATCGCCGGAATATGCGAAGCCGCATCGCGCCAGATCAAGCGCGCCTTTTCGTTGCCGAGGAACGCCACCGGCTGCGCGAAAAAGTCGTCGTGCTGCGCGGAAAGCAGCGCGGGAAAAGCGTCGATCGAGCGGAACGAAGCGAGTTGCTCGTCGGGGCGCGTCGTGAGGAACTTGATGAATTCCCACGACAACTGCTTTTGCGTGGCCTTCGCCGGAATTGCCCAGAACGTGCCGCCGAACGATGCATATGCGCCGTCAGGCAGATTGGTCGCGCGCCACAGGCCCTTCGTGTCCGGCGCGATCCACGAGGAGAGATGGCCGCCGAGCCAGGCGCCCATCATTTGCGTGGCGACCGTGCCGCGCTTGAAGCTTTCGGCCCATTCGTTCGACCACGGCGTGATCTTCGCGTCGAGGCCGAGATCGCGCGCCTTCTTCGCCAGCTCGAACGCCTTCACGAAACGCGGCGAGGTCACGACCGGATTGCCGGCCTTGTCGAAGTACACGCCGTCGCCTTCCTTGAGGTCGGCGCGAATATAGATGTCTTCGATATCGCGCGACGACGCCATCAGGTACGCGCCCGTCGCCTTCTTGATCTTCTGGCCGGCCGCGAGATACGAGTCCCACGACCGGGTCAAGTCGGCTTCGGTCACGCCCGCCTTGTCGAGAATGTCCTTGCGGTAGAACAGCGTGCCCGGGCCGATATCGCCCGGCATGCCGACGATCTGACCGTCCTGCGTGGTGGCCTGCGCAAACGTGTAATTGATGAACTGGTTCTTGTACTGACCCGCGTTATAAGGCGGCTTCGCGAGGTTTTCGAGACCGCCGCCCGCGGCGAACCGGCCGATGAAGCCCACTTCGACGGCCATCACGTCCGGCAGGTCCGAGCTGGTGGCTAGCGCGGTGGTCATGGCGTTGTGGTGATCGGCGATCGCAAGCGACGATACCTTGATGTCGACGTCGGGATGCAGCTTCTTCCACGCGGGAAGCGCGTCCTTGATTTCCTGGTCCAGCTTCGGAAACACCGCGACCGTCAGCGTGGTATTGGCATGCGCGGCCACAGTGGCCACGCTGAGCAAAACTGCGGCGGCAACGCCGGTAAAGCGGGTTTTCATGACTTGTCTCCTGGTGAAACGTTTGTGAGTGACGCTCAAATGCTCCCCTGCTGCTACGAACTGCTTCCCCTGTTCCATTGATTCGCAATACTTATCGATTTTTTTTCTGCGCGCGGCTATTTGAAAGCGCTTTCATCGCAAAACTAAAAAAACGGCACAACGCACGTTAAGTCCGTTCCTCGGCGTTGCCCAACGAAGGGCCGATTCGACGCGTGGTTTCGCGCGTCACCAGCGTGAGCGGAATCGGGCTCAACGCAACGGGCTGCTTGCGGATCATCTGCACGATGCCTTGCGCCGCGAGCCGGCCGATTTCATAGGTCGGCTGCCTCACTGTCGTTAAAGGCGGCGTCATATACGAAGAAGTCGGCAGATCGTCGAAGCCGACCAGCGATACGTCGTCGGGCACGCGCACGCCGCGGCGGAACATCGTAAGCCGCGCACCGTAGGCGGTCTGATCGTTTGCACAGAACACCGCGCTCAACGAGGGCCGGCGCACCAGCAGCCGCTCCATCGCCGCGACTCCGCCGGTTTCGAGGTAATCGCCCTGCTCGACCAGATCGGCGTCGAAGCCGATGCCCGCTTCTTCCAGTGCGATGCGGTAGCCGTCGAGACGCTCGATCGCATCCTCGTGACTGCTCGGTCCGGCAATGAACGCGATCTCGCGGTGGCCCTGTTCGATCAGATGGTGCGTCGCATCGCGTGCGCCCTGCATGTTGTCGATCGGCAAGCCTGCCAGCGCCGCGCCGTTTTGCACCGAGCGCCCGAGCACGAGCATGGGCGCGTAACGCGAGTATTCGGCGAGCGTTGGCTCGTCGAGTTGGGCGTGCAGCAAAATGATTCCGTCCACGCGGCGCGCAATGAATTCCTCGAGGCGCGCTTTTTCATCGGCGATATTCCAGCGGCTGCTGACGAAAATCGGCGTGAAGCCCGGCTCGGAAAGCGCCTCTTCGATACCGCGCAGCCACTCGGCGTAAAACGGACTCGACACGGCCTGCGTCAGCACGCCGATGGTTTCGGTGCGTCCGCTCGCAAGACTGCGCGCCAGCACGTTTGGCCGATAGTTGAACCGCGCAATCGCTTCTTCCACCGCGCGCTGCTTTTCGGGCAACACGCGCGCACTGCCGTTCAGAATGCGCGACACCGTGCTCGGAGACACACCGGCTGCGCGCGCAATTTCTTCCAGCGTCACGTTGGGACCCGAAGTGGGTTCCTTTGAGACATCGGGCGCGCCGGGTGCTTCGGGGGTGCCATCGGTCATGAGTTCCGCCTGAACGTTTCCTGAAAGCGCTTTCAAACGATGAAAAAAAGCGATTCCGGATATGAATTCGAAGGAGTTAAAACGTAGAAAAAGCAGCCGGTGCGACCAGGGTGGAGGAGAGATCGCACCGGCCTCTCTATGAAAGAGAATTAAGCAATACCTGACACAAAGAGATCACAACAACTACGGGTCAAACTGAAATCAGAACATGTGCATGATGCCCGCGAACACGCCCGTCTGGCTGTGGCCATAGTTCGGGTTGTCGTTCGACGACGTGCCTGTCGCTGCGTCGAAATTGTTGTTGCCGTAAGGACCGTTTCCGAGGTTGATGTTCGACGTCGAACTGTTGTGCACGTAGCCGGCTTCCGCGTACAGGAACGTGCGCTTCGAGAGGTTGTACGTGGTGCCGAGCGTGAACAGCGTGGCGTTGCCGTTACCGTTGTTCGCGTTCGCGTGGAACACCGCGGCCGTGATCGCCGAAGCGTCGTTCACCTGCCAGCCCGCGCCGATCCACTCGTGGTTCACCGCCGTCGGCGCGCTCACGCCAGCCGGCTGCGACGCGTCGGTCACGCCCACGCTTGCGTTGGTGGCGTCCGGTGCGCTCAAGTGCTGGTAGCCCGCGTAAATCTTCACCGGGCCGAGCACATACGTGCCGCCGACGAGAATCGAGCGCGAAGCCGAATACACGTTGTTGAACGAGCCGTCTGCGCCGCGAACTTCGTCGTAGATCACGCGAAAATCGCCGCTGCCCCACGTGTAGATACCTTCAACCGCATTCGTGCGGCCCTGCCCGGTCGGCACGCCTTGCGCGTTCACGGGCGCCGAGTTCCAGCTCGTGTTGTTGGTCAGCGAATACTGGCCCTTGAGCACGAGACCGCCGAACAGCGTGGGCGAGTCGTATTCCGCGCCATTGCTCGTGCTCGCCCAGTTACGGCCGCGCACCAGCGTCGAAATGGCGTAACGCTGCATCAACTGCGGGTCGGCGCCCCAACTGTCCTGCGAGAGTTCGCCCGCGCCGAGATTACCCATCTTGAACAGACCGAAGCGGTCGTTGCTGAAGCCCACCGTGGCGTGACGGCCAAACAGGTTGCCCGCCGATGCGCCCGTCATCGTATTGAGCTGGCCTTCGAGCTGGAATACCGCCTTCGTGCCGCCGCCGAGGTCCTCCGCGCCCAGCAGGCCGAACCAGGAGCAGCCCCAGTCGCCACTTTGCGCCGCGAACCGGTTGCCGCCCGGCAGGCCGGTTTCGTATTGCACGCCGTTGTCGATACGGCCATACAGTGTGACGCTGCTTTGCGCGTGCGCCATGGTCGTCGCTGCTGCCATCACCGACAAAGCAATAAGCTTCTTTTTCATTAGATATCCTATATATATTTTGGCGTCTCCAAACCGCGCAGGTCGCGTGCGCTCTACACGTTACCTACCAGGCTGTCTCACTGAAATGTCCCGAATCACATTTCGAGGCGATTATAGGGACGCCCCCGCCCCGTGTATCGAACCCGCGGTCCAGGGAAAACGCTGTTACCGCTAACGCTTGCACACCGCCCCTGGCCGGAGTAGGCCCCTGCCTCGTGACCATCGGGTTGTGGTCACGAGTCGCGCAAATCCGTTTGCGGTCGTGAAGAGAAATAGGCGCGGCGTGGAAAGTGTTCCTGACAGCCGTATTACATCGGTCAAAGCGCGCTTGACAGCGCTTTCAAACGCAGCGCCTCAATGTTGTGAAGTTGCAACGACGACACGAAATTTCTTGCCCGTTGCGTCTGCAGCTTTCTTTTAAGCGCTTGAAAGCGCTGTCATCAGCACACGCGGGCGATAGCGACTATGATCAAGGTATACCCTGCCGGGCAACGAGTTGAGATTTGCCGGCAAGCCTCTTCAGCGCGGGACCGGGCATGAATTCCGCGGGCTTTCCGGCGTCACACGATCGCGGCATGCAACACCCTGCGCCTCGACTCCCGCTGTTCCCCGCCACGTCGCGCGCGCGACGTCCCGTTCGAACGCAATGCACCCGCACACACCAGCGTCACTTTCGCCGGCCCACCGCGCGGAGTGATTTGCCTTTCGACTTCGACCGGCGCTTCCGCCACACAAGGAGGTATCGTGAAAGCCATCGTCACTTCCACCCTCGCATTGCTCATTTCCGGCGCCATCGTGCCGGCCGTTCAGGCGCAAACCGACTCGGGAGCCAGCGACTCACAACTCGCGCACGACGTGCGGGTCAGTTTCGCGCGCAACGGTATTAGCACGTCTCATGTATTTGTATTTGCCCGCGGCGGCACGGTCAGGCTGCTCGGTTTCGTACCCGAGCATGAACAGGTCGCGCTGGCCGAACGCACGGCGGCTGCCGTTCCGGGTGTGCAATCGGTGGATAGCTGGCTGGCGCGTGGGCGCTGAACAGTGAAAATGTTGCGTGTGGACGAAAGCGTTATCGTCCACACGCCGTACGTTATTTGGCACTAAACGCGGCAACGGCGCGTTTGATCCGTTTTAGCCAGCCGCCGTGGCCATAATCGGTCTGCTGCAAAAACACGGCAATCACGATAATCAGTCCTTTAAGGACTAACTGCGTATTGCTGTCGATATCGTTGAGCAACAGAATATTGCCGAGGAAGCCGAAGATCAGCACGCCCGCCACCGTGCCCGATATGCGTCCAATACCGCCGGCAAGACTCGTCCCGCCAATCACAACGGCGGCAATCGCATCGAGTTCCCAGCCGGTCCCCGCATCGGCCTTTCCCTGGCGGTACTGCGCCGCATAAAGCACGCCGACCAGCGCCGAGAGCAGCCCCGAAATGGCATACGCCATCATTTTGTAACGCTTGACGTCGAGTCCCGAAACCACGGCGCATTTCTCGTTTCCGCCTATCGCGTACAGGTACTTTCCGAACACGGTGCGGTTCATCACGAAGCTGAAAACGAGCGCGATTACGAGAAAGAATAGCGCGGGCACCGGAATCACATTGAATAGCAGCGCGCGAAGATTCTCGATATCCGCGGTGGCGTTCGTGCCGCTGTATATCGAATAGACGGCGGTATCCTGCCCGGCGATCAGCCGCGCGGCGCCCAGCACGCCGACCATTGCCGCGAGCGTGACGATGAAGGGCTGCATGCGCCCGCGCGTGATGATCCATCCGTTGATGCTGCCCACCGTAAAGCCCGCCAGCGGCACGATCCACAGCACGCCCGCGAGCGGCATGCGGTGCGCCGCGTGCAACGCAATGTAGAGACACGCCAGCGCCGCGCACAGCAGCGCGACGCCGCCGCGCACGCCTCTCATGGGTTGCATCCTGCGCCATGCGCCCAGCACGATGAATACGATCGAGAACACCGCGACGGCATTGAGCACGAGCGACGCATAGGTCGCCCGGTTCCATCCCTCTGTGGTGAGCAGCATCGCGGTCAGCACGCTGCCGAGCCCCATGATCGCGCCGACCGAAAGATCGATACCCGCGGTGATGATCACGAGCGTCATGCCGATCGACATCACGCCGACGTTGGCGACCTCGCGAAACACGTCGGAAATATTGGCGCTGGAAAGAAAGATGTTGCTGCCATCGGTTGCGTGAGGCGAGGTGAACGCGCCCACCACAAGCAGCAATATCAACCCAACGTAGTACTTCAGATGCGTCATGAGCGTGCCGAGTTGACGCCTGCGCGTGGGCGCATCCGGCTCGGCGACATGGTCCTGCACACGCTGCATGGTCAGCCTCCAGTCAGGGCGATTCGGGAAAACTCAGGGCGAAGCAAGATCGATCAGCAGGTCGCCGGAAAAATCGCTGCGCGGCACGATCTGTTTGGCTCGCCCTTCGCACAGCACGAGAATGCGGTCGCACAGCAGGGTCAATTCGTCGATTTCCGAACTGGCGATCAGCACGGTCACGCCCGAGCGCGCCGCGTCGAGTATCTGCCGGTAAATTTCCGCTTTGGCGGCGACGTCCACGCCGCGCGTCGGCTCGTCGAGCAACAGGATGCGCGGCTTCGTCATCAGCCATTTGCCGATGATGAGCTTTTGCTGATTGCCGCCCGACAAGCTATTGGCGCTCTGCGCAAGACTGCGATGCTTGACCCGCGAGGCGCGGGCCTGTTCGGCGGCCCAGCCGCACAACCTGCGCCGCTTGTAGAACGGAAAGCCCGGCACACGCGGCAGCGAGGGCAGCACGATATTCGCTTCCAGCGACTGGTCGAGCACGAGGCCGTCCTTCTTGCGGTCTTCGGTCACGAAGGCGAGACCCGCCTGCGCGGCTTCGTTCGCAGACCTGAACGACCGGCGCTGTCCCGCGATCGCAATGTCGCCGTCCTGCCGGTACGCCGAGATTCCGTAGATGGCTTCGAGCACTTCGGTCTTGCCCGCGCCGAGCAGCCCCGAGAGGCCGAACACTTCGCCCTCGCGCACGGAGAACGACACGTCGCGCACCATCGCGCGCGCCGGCCCCCACAGCGAGAGATTGCGCACCTCGACACTCGTGCCGCGAGCGCGCGGCGCTTCGTCCGCGCCCCGTTCGGGCGGCGCGAAGTCCTTGCCGATCATCATGGAGACCAGCGCCGTAGAGGACTCCACCTGCGCGACCGGCAGCGTCGAAATGCGCCGGCCGTCGCGCAGCACGGTCACGCGGTCGGCGACGGCAAAGACTTCGCCCAGCCGGTGACTGATCAGCACGATGCCCATGCCGCGCTCGCGCAACTGTCTGGTGAGCGCGAGGAGCGCGTGGGTCTCGGCGTCCGAGAGCGCCGAAGTGGGTTCGTCCATGATGAGCACGCGCGCCTCGGCCACGAGCGATTTGGCGATTTCCACCAGTTGCTTTTCGCCCACCCGCAGCGCGCCGACGAGCGCGTCGGGGCTCGCACGAAAGCCCAGTTGGCCAAGTACGTCGCGGGCAGCCGCGCGCATGGCGCGCCGGTCCGGAAAACCCCAGCGCGTGCGCGGTTCCTTGCCGAGAAAAATATTGTCGACGGCCGAAAGCGTATCGACGAGATTCAGTTCCTGATGAATGACCGCGATCCCGGCGTCGATCGCGTCGTTCACGCTCGCGAGGCGCGTCGCCACGCCCCGCACGCGTATCGTGCCGCTGTCCGGCGTATAGAGGCCGCCGAGCATCTTCATGAGGCTCGATTTGCCCGCGCCGTTCTCGCCGACGAGCGCATGCACCTCGCCCGCCGCGACATCGAAGTCGACGCTCGACAACACGGCGCTGCCGTTGAACGATATCGACAGGCCTGCGGCCTCGATCAGCGGCGCGGTGGCAGTGGCATTCATTCAGGAGTGGCTAGCAATATACGCCTTGGCGTTGTCGGCGAAAATGCCCTGAGTCGGCAGCGTGACCTTCTTCGGGATCTTTTCGCCGCGCAGCAGCTTGAGCGCCTGGCGTATGCCTTCCGCGCCGGGCGTGGGATACATGAACGTGCCGGCGAGCAGGCCTTGCGCAACCCAGGTCGCGCCCTCCTGCGGCAAGCCGTCGATGCCCACGAACTTGATGCTCTTGTCGCGCCCCGCATCCTTGGCCGCAAGATACGCGCCGTAAGCCATGGGATCGTTGTGCCCGTAGACAACGTCGATCTTCGGATTCACGCGCAACACGGTCTTCATATACTCGTAGGCCTTGTCCTGCTTCCAGTCGCAATCCACGCGCTCGCCCACGAGCTTGATGCCCGATTCCTTGCCGATCACGCTCGCGGCGCCATCGTGGCGGTCGTGCGCGGGCTGCGCGCCGAAGCCGCCCCACACCTCGACGAGATTACCCTGCGCGTGCCCCGGTCCGCCCATCAGCTTGACGATGAACGCGCCGGCTTCGCGGCCGATCTGCACGTTGTCGCCGCCAATGAACTGAGTAAAAGATTCGCCGTTTACCTCGCGGTCGAGCACGAATACGGGAATGCCTGCCTTATAGGCTTTTTCCACCACGCCGGTAAGCCCCGCCGACTCCTTGGGCGAGATGAAAATCGCATCCATCTTCTGGGCAATGAAATTTTCCATGTCGGCATTCTGCTTGTCGGTCCGGTCGCCGGCGTCGGCAATGATCAGATCGATCTCGGGATGCTTCGCCGCTTCGGCTTTCATGTCCTTGTTGAATTGCACGCGCCAGGGTTCGACCGTCGTTACCTGCGAGAAGCCGAAGCGGTATTTCTTCTGCTGCCCGAACGCGGGCGTGCTGAGCGATCCGAGAAGACCCGCTGCGCCGGCGAGCGGCACGGCGACCAGACCTGCAATCAGAATGCGTCGTTGACTGTCCATTGCCCTGTCTCCTTTGTTGTGTGAACCGGGCGGCGCGTGCGGCCAGCCTCGGGCGCTGCAAAAAATAAAACGTTATAGCGGCGGCGCGGCGGCGGCGCTCGCCGCTGCGCCCCGTTCGTCATGCCGCATCGGGCCCGTGCTTTCGCGCACGCGCAAGTCGGCACGCATGCGCAAATGCACGATCTCGGAGGTCTCGCCCTGCAACTGTTTGTGCAGGAGATTCCAGATGCCGCGTGCAATCGCTTCGGCCGGCTGACGAATCGAGCTGATGCCGGGACGCAGCACCGACATCCATGGCGCGTCGTCGAACGAAAGCAGCGAGATATCGTCGGGCAAATGCAGGCCCGCATCGCGTATCGCGCGCAGCGCACCCAGCGTCGCGACGTTCGCGCCCGTGAAAAGCGCCGTGGGGCGCTCGCGTGCGGCGAGCAAACCTAGTGTCGTCGCGTGGCTTTCGGTGTCGCTCATGCCGCACACCACGACGTTGGCGTATTGCGCCAGCCCGGCGCGCTGCATGGCGTCCTGATAGCCCTGGGCGCGCTCGCGGCTGTTCACGAGGTCGAGCGCATTGACGATAAACGTAATGCGGCGATGACCGAGCGCGATGAGATGTCCGGTGCCATCCATCGCCGCGCGGTGACTGTCGCTCGTCACGGTGTTGGCGGGAAAGCTGTTGTCCACGCGGTCAGCCATTACGAGCGGCACGTCGCATTCGCGCAGTTCGCTGATAGCGTGCTCGTAACCGTGGCATGGAATGATGATCATGCCCGCCACCTGGCGCGAGAGAACGAAGCGGATGCGCTCCGCTTCGCGTTCCGGGTCTTCCTGGGCGTGCGCGAGAATGAGCCGATAGCCGGATTCGAGTGCGTGATCTTCGAGCGCGCAAACGAGTTCGATGAAAAATGAATTGGTCAGGTCGGGTACGACGAAACCGACGGACGTGGAGCGGCAACTGCGCAATTCCGCGGCCAGACTGTTGCGCCGGTAGCCGAGTCTGCGGGCCGCTTCCCAGACCTTTAGCTGCCGCGCTTCACTTACGTTCGCGGCCCCGGCGAGCACCTTCGAAGCCGTGCCCAGCGAGACACCCGCCGCGTTCGCAACGTCCTTGAGCGTACTGGCACTTTTCTTGCGCTCGTCCATGCGGGTCTGCTCGCTCGAGGTTATTCGTGCGCGGCGGATCGCCGATGCTATTCGTCTTATCGGTGCGAACTGAAACGTTTCATAGAGTAGGAAATGGATTTTCAGGGTTCAAGGGAGGGTTTACCGGGGGCCTGGAAGAAGGAATGAAAAACTAGCGGTAATTCACGAAGTTGATGATGTCGTTGAGAAACCACGGAAGAATCAGTTGCGTGTCGGGATCGCTAACGCCCACGGTAAGCCGCGGCGGCTTCGAAGCGGGCGCGCCGGCATACGGGCCATCGGGCGCGTGCAGCATGTAAGTATTCGTGTCGGCAGCGGGCGGCGGCGATGATGCACAACCGGCTATCAATAAGGCAAGGAACGCTGCGCAGCACAAACGCTTCATGATAGGCAATCTCCGGCCACGTGATCTCGAGAAGCCCAAGCGTACCATTGGCTCCCCCGCTGCCGCGCGCGGCTGGGCATTGCCGTTTTCGGGTTTTATGAAAAACGGATAATTCGAATTAAAACAGCGGCGCGCCCGCATCGCATGGATGCGAAAAAAATTCCAGAACGTCATTCTTCATCAGAATAGAGCCCCCAAGCCGTTGGGTGCCAGGCAACAACGACGATTGACGCGCTGTGGGAAATCAACCATATTTTCTTCACGCGGCTGCGCTCGGTCGGCTCCGCCGCTTTTCCTGTGCATGCAGATCGTGAGTTCCGCGAGGCCGCGCGCTTCGCTTCAACGACGATTCTGGGCATGTCGAAATGGCATCGCCATAACGGTGGGACGACATCATGTCCGCTCAGATTGGTCGCGACCATAACTTCCCCTCCGCGTGCAAGCGTTGCGGCGGTCTGCTGTACGAGAACTTCGAATTCTGCCCTTACTGCGGCACCGAATTTCCGCTCGACAAGGTGGTGCCTGGCACGCCTCCCAAAGCCACGCTCACACCTCTCGGCGCCACAGCGGCGACGCCCCCCGCACCGGCGGCCGCGAAGATGGCGCCGGCGGGAGCGCCCGCAACCGAGGGGCCATCGCTGAACCCCGACTACCCGCCCGCCGCGCAGAGCACGACACAGAACGCGGCACAAAATGGCACCCGGCACTTCATGGAATTCGCACGCAACCTGCGATCTTCCCAGCCGGGGCAATGGATATTCCCGCGAGGCCTGTTCGTCATCGCATTCGTTCTCGCGTTCGCCTACGGTACTTATCTGCTGCTCGGCACGAACCGCCAGCGCGAGGGCGCGCCCAGCGAAGAAACGCTGCATTCGTCGGGCGGCTCGGTTTCGACCAATGCATCAACGCAGCCGGTCGGCGAGGCGCCCTCCACGGCGGGCACGGAAACCAGTACGAGACCGCCGGCGCCTGCACCGGCTGCGCGCGCCGCGCCGCAATTCACGGACGTGGCCGATGGCCTGCGCGTAGCGCGTACCAGCCTCGCGCAAAATAACCTGTTCGACGCGAAGGCCGCGGCCGATGCCGTGCTCGCGCGCGATGCGGGCAACGAGGAGGCGCACGCGATACAAAGCGAAATCGCGGCGCGCGAACAACGGCGCGATAGCGCATTGCAAAGCGCGGACCGCTGCGTCGCGCAGAAAGACTGGGCGTGCGCGCAGCAACAGGCTTCAGAGGCGCTTGCGATCGATTCGAGCAGCCAGGCCGCGCAATCGTTGATGGAGCGCGCCATCGTATCGACTGCGTGGAAGCCGCTCAACCCGCCCAATGGCGCCCAGCAAGGGAACGCCGCGGTGCCACCCGCGCCGCGCGCGGCGAATACGGCGCGGCTGCCGTCGTCGCAGGACTGGAACACGAATGCATCGCCGCCGCCGCTGCCGAATGTGCCGGGCGTCCCGAATACGTCGAATGTTCCCAACGCTGCAACAAACCCAACGACGGGCGCCACCAGCGACAACAGTACCGACGCACGGCAACGCGCCATCGTGCAAAACGGCTGGACGCACGCCGCGCCAGCGGCCGCTTCGCATTGAGAAGGATTCCATAACATATCGACATATCGAAGTCAGACGCGCATCACAAACAGGGCGGGAGAGAGACCATGCTGAAAACGACTCTGGCGGGAGTGGCGGCGCTGACCGCCCTGCTTTTCTCGGCGCTCGCCGTCGCCGCCGCGGCGGATGCGAACTACAAGATCGTGACCGGCCCCGAGCGCGGCACATACATACAGATCGGCCAGGACCTGGCGAAATGGGTGGCGCAGCCGGCGGGCATCGACCTCGAAGTGATTCCGTCGAAAGGCTCGGCCGAAAACGTGCAGCGCATGCGCTTCGAGCCCGGCGTGAAGCTCGCGCTCGTGCAGTCCGACGTCTACCAGGCCTATGTCGACATGGCCAATTCCGGCAACGAGGAGGCCGGCACGCTGATCCGGCCGCTTCGGCTCATCATGCCGCTCTACGACGAGGAAATTTACTTCGTCGTGCGTAACGACTCGCCGATGAAGACGATCAACGAGATCAAGGACAAGGTGATGAGCGTGGGCCTGATCGGCAGCGGCACCGCCCAGTCGGCCACGACGCTGTACCGCCTCATGTTCGGCCAGCCGATTCCCGAGCAGAACGCGCAGCACCTGAGCAACGAGGACGCGCTCGCGGCGCTCATCGTCAAGAAGATCGACGTGGCGATCATCGTCGCCGGGCAACCGGCCAAGCTCTTTACCGACATGAACCCCGAGCTGCTGCAGCAGATCCGCTTCCTGCGCGTCGATCCGAACGCGCCGGAAACGGCGCGCGCAAAGCAGACTTACTATCCCGCGACGATCCACGTATCGAGCTATCCGAACTGGCTGAAGGAAGACGTGCCGACGTGGACGGTCAAGGCCTTTCTCGTGACCTACGACTACAACCTGCGCGATACGGTCGGCAACCTGAAGCGCTTTGCCGATTCGCTCTGCGAGAACTTCGACAACCTGCAGGAACACGGCCATCCGAAGTGGAAGCAGGTGAAGCCCGATCTGCCCGGCCTCGGCAAGGGCTGGCAATACTATCAGCCCGTCGAGCGACGGTTGAAGGCGTGCTTCGCGCATCGTGCCGCGGTGCAGGCCGCAAGAGGTCCGGCCACCGCACAAGGCGCCCCAGCCGCGCAAAAAGCCGATGGGCGGCCATGTTCCGATCAGGAGCGTTTGCTCCTGCTCTGCAAGTAACCCTGAACCGCGCGTGCAATCTCTCCTGGTATCCGCTTTCAGGATGTCCTAATGTCCATGGGTGCCGCGCTGCCGGCACGACGAAACGGCTTCCCGATGCCGTGCGTCCTGATCCGACAACAACGAATTTAATAAGGAAACACCCATGAGAGATACTCCGTTCGCAGTCCGACGTAAGCGGGCGCGGCTCGGCGCCGCGATCGCCCTGGCAGGCGCGGCGCTCGCGCCACGCGTGTATGCCGCCGAAAGCAACGCCAATCACGCTGCGTTCAACCGAATGCCGCCATTCGTGGTGGCGAGCAGCCTGCAAACCACGAGCTACGACGGCATCACCGACGATCTGCTTACCGCCGGTCTCGGCAAAACGGGGCTCGCGGGGGCGCAACCCGCGATCGCGAACCCCGCGGCTCCCACCGCAGCGGAATTGCGCAGGCTTGCGATCTGGTCGAACTATCGCGCGCTCGTGGACATCAGCGCGAACGGCGGCTATGGCCGCTTCTGGGGGCCCAACGTCGATCTCTACGGCAACGACACCCTGGGCGAAGGAAAAATCGCCGGCACCGAATATCTCGCGTTTGGCGACGACGGCAGCGGCCGCCAGAACGTCAGCCTGCTCGTGCAGGTGCCAACCAGTTTCAATCCGGCGAACCCGTGCATCGTAACGGCCACGTCGTCCGGTTCGCGCGGCGTGTATGGCGCGATCTCGGCGGCCGGCGAGTGGGGACTCAAGCGCGGCTGCGCCGTTGCCTATACGGACAAAGGCACGGGCAACGGGGCGCACGAGCTGATGAGCGGTCTCGTTACGCTGATCGACGGCCGCACCGCCGACGCCACAACGGCAGGACGCACGAGCGTTTTTACCGCGAACGTGCCGGCTGGCGCGCTCGCCGCGTACAACCAGAAGTTTCCGAACCGCTATGCGTTCAAGCACGCGCATTCCCAGTTGAACCCCGAGGCGGACTGGGGCAAGGACACGCTGGAAGCGGTCCAGTTCGCTTACTGGGTGCTCAACCAGCAGTTCGGGCCGCGCGTGGATGCGGCGAATCGCGGCGTGCGCTACGCGCCCGGCGACATCACGACGATCGCGGCTTCGGTGAGCAACGGCGGCGGGGCGTCGCTCGCGGCGGCTGAAGAAGATACGGGCAAGTGGATTACGGCTGTCGTGGTGGGCGAGCCGCAAATCAACGTGCGCATGCCCGGCGACGCGCAGGTCAGGGAAGGCGGCCAACGTATCGCGGCGGCCGGCAAACCGCTCGCCGACTACATGACGCTCGCGAACCTGCTGCAACCCTGCGCCGCGCTCGCGGACGCCGCCGCCGGCGCGCCCTATCTCACGGCGCTGCCCGTTGCGACCACAACGGCCATCCGCGAGGCGCGCTGCACCTCGCTCGCGGCGGCAGGCTACATTCGCGGCGGCGACACGCAGGCGCAGGCGAACGACGCGCTCGCACGCCTGCACGAAGCCGGCTATGAAGCGGACTCCGATCTGCTGCACGCGCCGATGTGGGATTCACAGGCGGTGCCGGCTGTCGCCGTGACTTATGCCGACGCCTACACGAGAGCGAGCGTGCTCGACAACCTGTGCGGCTTCAGCTTCGGCACGACGAACGCCTCGACGGGCGCGGCGGGCGTTGCGCCCGCCGTCTCGCCGATGCCGACTATCTTCGGACTCGGTAACGGTGTGCCGCCGACCAACGGGATCAGTCTCGTCTATAACGTCACGCCGCCGGGCGGCGCCGATCATCGGCTCGCCACGCCCGACGCGAGCTTCGCGGGCGCGGCCTGTCTACGCGCGTTGTGGACGCGGGGAAATCCGCGCATGCGCCAGAGCGTTCAGGCGATCAGCGTGAATGCGAACCTGCACGGCAAGCCCGCGATCATCGTGCAAGGCCGCAGCGACGCGCTCGTGCCGATCAATCATGCTTCGCGCGCGTACCTCGCGGCAAACAGCGAACGCGAAGGTTCGCGCAGCCACGTGTCGCTATATGAAGTGATGAACGGGCAGCACTTCGACGCCTTCCTCGCGGTGCCGGGCTTCGACACGCACTTCGTGCCGGTTCATTACTACAACATCGCCGCGCTCAATCTCATGTGGAGTCACCTGAAGAACGGCACGCCGCTGCCGCCTTCGCAGGTCATCCGCACGATCCCGCGCGGCGGCAGTCCGGGCGCCGCGCCGCCGCTGGGTCTCGCGAATCTGCCCGCCATCGTGGAGAACCCGGGCAGCAATGCGATTCGCGCGAACGACGGCGTGGTGAACGTGCCGCATTGAGGGGCATTCATATTCCAGGCATCGAGGCTGCTTCGCAGAGGAAGCGGCCTCGATGTATTGGAGAATAGAGCGCAGGCGATCGTCCGCCCCTCCCTGCCCTAGTGCGCGACGCCCTTCACCGTCAACGCATTGTTGACCGACGCAACACCGGCCACCCCTTGCGCGGCCTGCCTGGCAGCGTCCACCTGCCCTTGTTCGGGCACCGTGCCGAGCAGTGTCACGGCGCCGTTGCGCGCTCGCACGTTCACGTTGGTCACGTCCACGGCTTTGTCCTTGCCAAGCGCTTTACGCACGGCCTTTTCAAGCGCGTGGTCGGCCTTGCGGACGGCCCTGGCCGACGATGCGGCCGCCGCCGGAACCGGGGAATCGGTGGTCTGTGCGCGTGAGTTGAACGCAGCCAACGCCGTGACAGCGCCGACAATAGCGGCGAATTTTCGAATACCCATGGTCATGTGGTTCCGTTATGTTTGATGGAGGTTGCCCGCATCAGAACGTCGTGCGAATGCCGACGTTGGCGCCGACCGTCGTGCCCGGCGGCAGGCCGAGGCCTTCGGCGGCCAACCCGAGCCCTTGCAGTCCCCCCACGCCACTGCCGCCGCTCTCCACCGTCAGCCCCGAACCCAGGCACACACCGTTGCGCGCGCAAGTATTGTTGACAAGACCGACCTGCGCATACAGCGCCGTGCGCTTCGAGAGGAAGAACTGCGAGCCAATCGCGCCCATCACCGAATGGCCGCCGGAATTCACGCGGTCTTGCTGGTAGTAAATACCCGCATTGAGATCGAGATACGGCAGCGGGAAATAATCGAAGCCGCCGCTGTAGATATTCACGCTCGTATTGGTCGAATACATGAGCGACGGATTCGCCGAGACCGGCACGTTGTTCGCCTTGAAATTGGCAAACGCGGCCTTGGCGGTCAGTCCGCCGAATTTGTAGCTCATACCCGCGGTATAGGCGCGGACGTTGATCGGATAGAGTTGACCCACGCTCGCGAGCGCGCTGTCGGCTGCATTGTTAGTGCTGATGTACGCCGCCGCGGCGAGGAATGTGCCGTTGGTGTAGCGCCCGCTGACCGACCACGCGCGCCCGGTCTGGAAGGAACCGGCGACGCCGCCGAGGGCGAACAGGCCCGCCGCCTGGAACCCGCCAATGTCGGGCGACGTATACGACACCGAATTGGGCATGAACACAGCGGCGATCAGACTGTTATCGCTGACGGGCGTGAGAATGCTGCCGAATTCGCCGGCGCCGCGCGGATCGAGTGCGTAAATGATGTTGAAGAACGGCGAAATCTGCAGGCCGGCTTTGACCGTACCCAAGTCGCTCGACAGGCCCACCTCGGCAATACGGTTGAATAGCCCGTTATTGCCGCCCGGATT
Organism: Paraburkholderia sp. J76; assembly: GCF_905220295.1. Taxonomy (NCBI): domain Bacteria; kingdom Pseudomonadati; phylum Pseudomonadota; class Betaproteobacteria; order Burkholderiales; family Burkholderiaceae; genus Paraburkholderia; species Paraburkholderia sp. J76. The sequence goes on along the minus strand of NZ_CAJMZJ010000001.1, from coordinate 490,879 downwards.
ATCGAAGCCGCCATTGGCGAGATTGATACCGCTCTCCAGCTTGAATTCCGCCTTGACGCCGCCGCCCAGATCCTCTTTTCCGGACAAGCCCCACAACGAAGGCGAATAGCCGGCGTTGGTCAACTGGAACACATGACCCGTGCCCGTGCTGCCATTGAATTCTGGAGTCGAATGACTCAGATACATCACGCCGACGTCGGCGATACCGTACAGCGTCACGCTCCCGTCCGCATGCGCCGCGCTCGCCGCACAAACCGCCGCGGCGGCCGCACATGCCTTGAGCGGCCATTTCCGTTGCTTCGCCATCTTCATGACTCTCCTACCTTTAGATATGGTCTTTAAAATAGTTATGTGTTGCGTTGCCGATGATTTTTCTGGTGCGATTATTTCGGATTCCATATCAATGGTCATGCAAGATTCGATGGAATCCGATGTCTCGTGCCGTCTTTCTTAGCCGGAGACGGCCGGGTCCCCTTCCGAAAGACCGGCAACGGCTTGCGACGCGACAACCCGCATCTGCCCCAAAATCAGCCCCTTCCATTCGTCGTTGTCGCAGTAGAACGCCTCCTTGAGGTCTTGCCGGATCCGCGCGGCGGCGGCGGCCTCGCATTGCGGATGACGATGGAGCCAGTGATCGGCGCGCAAAGCCTGCAATACCTGCAAGGCGTCGTAAGTGCCGAATTCGAGGCCCAATGTCGTCTTTTCGACGCCGGGAAATTCATCGTACGAAAACGTCATGATCGGGCCTTGCACGTCGGCCGAAATGGAGCCCGGCTCATGAACCGGCTTCACGTCGTTGCCCCACCAACGGCGCGCTCTTTCCAGTTCGGCGCGATCCGCGCTCATGAAAATCTTTTCACCGTGACCGTACGGACCCAGTCCCGTGTGCAGGTCGATCCACGCCATGCGGCGATAGCCGCCTGCATGCTCGCGCAATATCGACTGAACGGCCTGCGTGCTCCAGCTCGTTCGCGAACCGCCGTAGAACATGCCGTCCGGCACTGCGTACTGTCCCTTCGACACCGTATTGCGCAGCGCCTCTTCCCCATGCGTCTGCATGTAAGCGCCTATCGCGGCCTGATTAGCCGCATTGGGCGGCCATACGTCCGGCAGCAGCAAGGGATCGAGTGCAACGTAGCCGGGATTCGAGTCGGCGAGCGCCGGATGGTCCGCGCTATTGCGATTCAGATCGACGTTGTCCTCGTTCACGCGGCGCAGATGCGCGAATCCATACGGGTTTACGCCGTGAATCATCAACAGCGCGACGCCGCGCCGTTTTGCTTCGGCAAGAAAACCCGCGTCTTCGAGCAAGCCAACCTGACACCCCGATCCGCAGAAACCCTCGACGCCATGTGTGCCCGAAGTGACGATAAGCAGCGCGCGAGCGCCAGCGGGCGCATGAATGGCGAGGTCGATCGAGAGGTTTTCGTCATCGGGGCCCACGGCCGTGGGATGCACGACCTGCCCGAGTTCGAACGCGGCGGCGCGCGCGGCCGCCGTGAATCGCTCGCGTGCCTGCGCATACGATGCGGAGAAATATTTTTTTATTACCATGCGGTGACCCCGATGAGATGCACGCGAGGCGTGCGTTCGGTCACAATGATCATGACTAACGCAGCGGTACACAAGGCAATAAAAAAACCGCCTTGATAACGATTTTTTATCTCATGGAGCAGAATGAAACTTCGTCAATTGCGGGTATTCCTGAGTGTGGCCGAGCAGGGCAGCCTCCACGGCGCCGCGCGCGCACTGCGTTTGACGCAGCCTGCCGTCACGGTCACGATCCGCGAACTGGAGCGGACGCTGGGCGTTCCGCTAGTCGTGCGTTCGGTTTCCGGCATCGCGCTCACCGAATACGGCGTCGTGTTCCAGCGCCGCGCGCGCATGCTGGTAAACGACGTAAGACACATTCACGAAGAATTGTCGGCCATGCTCAACGGCGCGGGCGCGGAAGTCGCCGTGTCCGTTTCCTCGGCTGTTGCGTGTGCCTTGCTGCCCCAGGCGTTCGGGCAGTTTCGCGCACAGGATCCCGATACGTCGGTGACCGTTCGCGAATTACCGCTGCCCGCCGCGCTGGATGCGCTGCGCGATGGAGACACCGATTTCGCCGTCATCACGGCAGTTGCAGACACGCAATGGCCCGACTTCGCCGAGCAGCGCAAAATCATGTCGATGCCGTTGCTGGTCGTGGCGCGCCAGGGCCATCCCCTTTCGCAGGCGCGATCGATGTCGATGCTGCACACCGCCGAATGGCTCGTGCCCTGCGAGCCCGGCGACGAAATCGACAAGGGCTTTAGCGCTTACTTCCATTCACTGGGTCTTTCCGCACCGGGCAGGATCGTGCGCTGCCAGGCCCTCGCGCCCTCCGTGGCCTTGATCTCGAAGACCGATGTGATTAGCGTGGCAACGCTGCCGACCTTCGAACTGGAGATGAAGCGCCGCAGGATTCGTGAGCTAAAGATTCACGAGTCGTTTCCCGATATGGACGTGTACGTCGTGCAAAGACGGGAACGCCCGCTCACCACGGCGGCCGCGCGCTTTCTCGCGTGTGTCGAGGAAGCGGCTGTGCAGTGAAATTCCGGCAGTTACATGGGATACCTGACTAGATTCCCACGTCACAGCGTTCCCAAGTCACAGCGCCTCTTCACCCGCAGGCGGAAATACATTCCAGTAACCGCCGTCGTGCCGGAAAAAGAACAGTGCGTGAAACCCCGTTGTCTGGTGCGTCTCCACGCACACGTAGCGCGCATTGCCCGAGCGGGTATGGCCGAATGCCGTGACATGCACCGGCGTGGTGGGCGCGAGCCACTTTTCGACCTGGTAACGTAGCGACTGCGTCTTGGTGCGTCTCATCGGGTCCTCCAGTGCCCTTGGTGCATGGCGCAACTTTTACCGCGTCGCATCAGGGGCTTGAGAAAGCACTTTAACTATAGACAGAAAAGCCTTTTGCAAACTGGATTTCAGCAAGATAGCAACACATCAGCGCGAACCTTTAAACCTGTGCGCGGCGGCGTCGGGCGTTTTCAGCTGATGCGCCGCATCAGGGGAGAGAATGAATGGAAACGTCCGCGATGCGCGCAGACGCGTATTCTGATTGCACGCCGGGCTCTTTAGCCAGTGAAGGATGATGAACGATGATGAGAAACGTGTACGTTGCGATTTACATCTTGCTGCTGTTCGCCGTTATCGTCGGCGTGGATTTTGTTTTCCTTAAAAAACTCTTCTGGCTGCGGCTCGTCGTGAATATCGGCATCGTTGTCGTGTTTGCCGCCGTCTATTTCACATTATTGAAGGACGTGTAGGCCTGACATTTCCGGTGAAGAGCGCAGACCCTGCACAGCGCCCCAGGCGCCCGCTGCGCACGCGACCGTCCCCACGAACACAACGAGCCACAAATAAGCTCCGCGCGGCCGCCACCGTTGTGGGAGTGCGGTCACGCTGAGGGCGACGAGCAAACCCAGCACGAGCGGCAGCATCAACGTATTGATCACCTGCGCCGCAACATTCAGGGACACGAGATCGGGCGCGAGCCAGACAGCCCAGGCACTGCCCGCAACGGCGAGCGCATACGCGCCATAGAACCAGGGCGCACGGCCGGGACGTTCCTCCAGCGACGCCCGGTATCCGAATACATCTCCGAGCCCCCACGCCAGTGCGAGCGAACTCACGATGGCGGCCACCAGCGCCGCGCCGAGCACGCCCGCGCCGAATAGCAGGCGGCCCGCAAACGGCCCCGTCACGGCAACGAGTGCATTGCTGATTTCGCCGATGCTGTCGAGGGAGCGCGGCTCGCCGTGCGCCGACAACGTCGCCGCCGCGGCGACGAGCACCGCTGCCGTGAGTAATTGCGTGAGGACCGCGCCGACCGCCGTTTCGATCCTCGCCGAGGTAAAGTCCTTCGCCGTGAGGCTGTCCGCGACCGCGGCCTGCTGATAGAACACCATCCACGGATTGAACGTCGCGCCGATGAGCGCCGCGGCCAGATAGCCCGCTTCCCGGCCGCCGCCGGCGAGGTGAGTCATTTGCGGCACCATGATCTGGAGTTTGTGGCGCGCACTCCACGCAACGGCGAAAAACGTCAGATCGAATGCGCCGATGGCAATGGCGATCCGGTCCACGCGTTTGTGCGAGCCCGTGAGCACGATGCCCGTCAACAGGATGACCGCTAGCGGCAGCGTAACCGAACGCGATACGCCATACATTTCCCCCACGCCGGCAACGCCGGTGAACTCCGTCACCAGCGATCCGAGTACGGCCACGACGAGGCCGGCCGCGGCGAGCGCAGCCCAGGCCGGCCCGAAACGCGAGCGGATCAGTTCGCCATAACCGCGCCCAGTGAATATGCCAAGGCGTACGGTCAGCTCCTGAACCATGTAGAGCAGCGGAACGAGCGCGAGCAGCACGGGCAACAGCCTGAGCCCCGTTTGCGCGCCGGCCTGGGCGGCTGTCACGACGTTTCCGGCGTCGCAATCGGCAAGCATCACGAGCAACCCCGGGCCCCAAAGGGCCAGCCGGCGCAGTCCTCGCGAAACGGTTTCCTTGAGCGTTGGAAGACGGGTCATGCGTTCTGAAAGGTCGCGCCTGGAATATCTGTCGAACGATTGTAGCGTGCGAGTGCGCAGGCGCTTTCGCGCCGCGCATTGGCGCCCGTTGTCGAAAAGACATTCTCGAACGCACTCGCGCAACTATGAATAGCTCAATTACTTGTTTGTGGCGAGAAAACCGATCGGCAAGAATGACCCTGCCAAACCTTGGTCAGGACAACGAACGCCAATCACGATCACGATTCGAGGAGCACACATGAGCGCAGCACCGCGACGCCAGGGCCAATTAAGCCTCGGTGCCTTCCTGATGGAGACGGGCCACCATATCGCCGCGTGGCGCCATCCCGACGCGCACGCAGCGGGCGGGCTCGATTTCGCGCACTACGCGGAGCTGGCGCAAACAGCCGAGCGCGCGAGGTTCGACGCCATCTTTTTCGCCGATAGTGTGAGCGTGCGCGACACGCATGTGCCTTCGCTCTCGCGCACGGCGCGCGCCGACCATTTCGAGCCGATCACGCTGCTCTCCGCGCTTTCGGTCGTCACGCAACGCATCGGGCTGATCGCCACGGTATCGACCTCGTTTAACGAGCCCTACAACGTGGCCCGCAAATTCGCATCGCTCGATTACCTGAGCGGTGGCCGCTCGGGCTGGAATCTCGTGACTTCGAGCACCGAAACCGAGGCGCACAACTTCAGCCTCGACAAGCATCTCGATCACGCCGTGCGCTACGAGCGCGCGAAAGAGTTTTACGACGTGGTTTCGGGTCTGTGGGATAGCTGGGAAGACGACGCCTTTATCCGCGACAAGGCGAGCGGCATCTATTTCGACCCGGAAAAACTGCACACGCTGGACTATCAGGGTAAGCACTTCAAGGTACGCGGGCCGCTGAACGTCGCGCGTTCGCCGCAAGGCTGGCCGGTCGTAGTGCAGGCGGGCGCCTCCGAAGCCGGCAGGGAACTCGCGGCACAAACCGCCGAAGTGATTTTCGTCGCGCATCAAACGCTCGACGAAGCGAAGCAGTTCTATCGCGACGTAAAGGGACGACTCGCGCGCTATGGCCGCCGCCCCGAGCATCTGAAGATCATGCCGGGAATTTTCCCCGTGATCGGGCGCACGCAGGAAGAAGCGCAGGAGAAGTTCGACGCGTTGCAGGCGTTGATCCATCCGGAAGTGGGCCTGCAACTGCTCTCGAACATGTCGGGCGGCCTCGACCTCTCGCAGTATCCCGTCGATGGTCCCGTACCCGAACTGCCCGAAACCAACGGCGGCAAGAGCCGCCAACGCCTGTTGCTCGATCTCGCGCGGCGCGACAACCTCACGATCCGCGATCTTTATCTGCGCATAGCGGGCGCGCGCGGGCATCAACAGGTGATCGGCACGCCGCAAAGCATTGCCGACCAGCTTCAGCAATGGTACGAAGAGGAAGGCGCCGACGGTTTCAATATCATGTCGCCATGGCTGCCGGGCGGGCTCAATGAATTCGCGCAGTACGTGGTGCCCGAACTCCAGCGACGCGGCCTTTTCCGCACGGAATATACGGGGCGCACGTTGCGCGATCATCTCGGCTTGCCGCGTCCCGCGAACCGCTTCGCCGCGCAGCGGGAAAACGCGCTGCGCATCGCCTCGTGATTGCGGGCCAACCTTCGTGAGCGAGAGGTTGGCCGTGCGCGTCATGCATGTCGCGTAGCACTTGCGAGCGCTCACTTAATCAACTGCAGTACCTCGCGAAACTTTGGGTGCTGGCTCGAACGCAACCATTCGAAGGCGACCATCTCGACCGTCGCCACTTCGGCGCCCGCTTTGTTCAATCGCGTAATGGCCACTTCCTTGTCGGCGATTTTGCGCGAGCCCATCGCGTCGATTACAAGCGTGACTGAGAATCCGCGACGCAGCAAACCGGCCGCTGTTTGCAGCACGCACACATGCGCCTCGCATCCCGCCACGATAATTCGCGGTCGTTCTTGAGGCAGCACGTCGATTAGACCATCGACGGTGGCGTCGAAATGATGCTTTGCAACAGTACGCGAACACAGGTCTTTTATATCCTTCGCGTTCTCTCCCAGTGCGGCCGGATTCTGCTCTGTCCCGATAACGGGAACGTCAAGCGCGCCGGCAATGCGCCCGATCCGAACGGCTTGAGCGGTAACGAATGCACCTTCCTGAATGGCCGGCATCAGTCGGCTTTGCAAGTCGATTAGAACTACGATCGATTCGGAAGGGCTATGGAGCATCATGAATTCGTTTGAAAAATGGCGCGACGCAAAATAAAACCTGTCAGGGATATTACCAAGTATGCGACAAATGGTCGCCGTGCGACTCTATATCCCATGCCATTCCCTATGGAGCCAGGCATGCAAACTGAGACGCTAAAGAAAGCAAGGGCCGCCACGTTTCTCACCCGGTCGGCGTTGTGTCTGATGCTGTTGCCAGTTGCCTGTCTTGTCTGGGCGCTCCAGGCGTATCCGCCACAAGAAGCGTGTTGGCTTTGCTTCTCGCTGGCAATCTATATCTGGCCTTTCGCCGGAGTCCTCTTTGTGATTTCAGCGGGATTCCATGTCGGCACTCACGGTCGCCGGCTCGGAAAGGATGCCGGATTCCGCGAGGCGCATGGGCACTAATTAGCTCACGCGCCGTTCCGCCGAACGGTCCGCAGTCGAGATGCGCGCAGGGAAGCCCGCTGGAAACAGCGGGCTTTTGAGGCGCGCCTGCGCCTTCGTCGAGTCCTTTGGTATTCGTCGGCCGTCTTCCAATGCTTCGGTCTGCAAACGATCGAGCGAAACGCTGCCTGACGTTCATCGTCGGTCGGCAGTGCCTTGTGTTGCGCGCACGCTTGCGCCTCTCTCCCTCGCGATAGCGCCGAACCGCCCGCTCTCCATGAAATCGCCGCGCGCGCCGAAGTCAGGCGCGCAATGTGCTTAAGCCGTAGGCTGGTGATCGCTCCATCGTCACTGCACCCAGCACTCCAGACCAAAATCATAAGGAGAATAGCGATGACCCTGCTTATCTATCTGGTTGGATGGATCATTTTTATTGGCGGCGTAGCGTGGGCACTCGTGGCGCTGCACGTTGCGGTACACATCATCGAAATCGTGGCGGTGATTCTGCTCGGTATCGCGGTGATTACGGGCGCCACGCGCGCACGCAATCGCGATCGGTCGACCTAGCCCTAAGAGCGGCCGCCTGCCGCTCTTTCATCTGAATCGCCCCATCATCATTAAAAATACCAAACAAGCTCCTTTCATATTTATTTCATGATCGAAGCTTTCATTTTTTATCGAACAGCTATGGCGCAGTGCGGATGCAATGTTATATCATTGCATCCGCACTGCGGGACTTGCCGATTCCACTGCAATCGAAGTCCAGAGAGCCAGGGACCGCGGACGTGACAGCCCCGTAAGAACGTCCGGAAAACAATAACTCTTTCCATCCGCATCATGATCCACCGCACACTCATCGCCCGCGCGGCGCTTGTCTCGTTCGCCATGATCACGGCCGGCCAGGCGCGGGCCGCAACCGCCGACACCCCGCTTGACGGGACCGCGCAGAACGCGCCAGGCCAGCCCGCGGACACCGCCGCCCTCGACGTACAGGTCAACGCGAAGCGGCTTGATGAAGCGCGCAACGGGCTCCTCCCGGAAACCGGCAGCAGCATCTACCGCATCACCCAAGCCGACATTCAGGCTATGCCGCAAGGGCAAAACACGCCGCTGAACCAGGTGTTGCTGCAGGCCCCGGGCGTGGCCGACGATTCATACGGGCAACTCCATGTGCGAGGCGACCACGCCGACCTGCAATACCGCATCAACGGCATTCTGATTCCCGAACCGATCAGCGGTTTCGGGCAATCGCTCGATACGCGCATCATCGATCAGGTCAATCTTCTGACCGGCGCGCTGCCGGCCGAATACGGCTACCGCACTGCGGGCATCGTCGATATCCGCACGAAATCGGGCGACCTCGGCAACGGCGGTTCGATCGACGTGTATGGCGGCAGCCATCAGACCATTCAGACGAGCGCCGATATCTACGGCAGCAAGGGCGATTTCAGCTATTTTTTCAGCGGCTCGCTGGGTGAAAACAATCTGGGCATCGAGGCGCCTACCGCTTCGCCGAGTCCGGTCCACGATCACACGCGTCAGGGCAATGCCTTTGGGTATATGTCGTACATCATCAACCCGCTCACGCGCGTGAGCGTGATGTTCGGCACGACAGCCAACCAGTTCGAGATACCGAATACGCCGGGCCTCACGCCAAACTTCACGCTTGCCGGCGTGCCGACGTTCGATTCCGCCAACCTGAACGAAAACCAGTCGGAACTGAATAATTTCGCTGTCGTCGCGCTGCAGGGAACCAATGGCGGAGCGCTCGACTATCAGGTGGCGTTTTTCACGCGCTATACGCGCACGCAGTTCAATCCCGACCCGGTGGGCGACCTGATATTCAATGGCGTCGCCTCGCAGGACTTCCATAGCGACACGGCCAACGGCTTGCAGGCCGATACCACCTACCGGCTCAACGACAGCCACACGCTACGCGCCGGCGTGCTCTTCCAGCAAGAGCACGCGACCTTCTGGGACAACGTGTCCGTTTTTCCCGCCGACGCCGACGGCAACCAGACTTCCGATGTCCCCTTTACGCTGTCCGATTCGCGCAGCAAGACGGGTTACCTGTATAGCGCGTACATCCAGGACGAGTGGAAAATCAACAGCCGGCTTACCGTGAATTACGGTCTGCGCTATGACGGCATGAACGAATATGTGCAGGCGAACCAGTTGAGCCCGCGCATTGGCGCCGTGTTCAAACTGACGCCCACCACCATCTTTCATGCGGGCTACGCCCGTTATTTCACGCCGCCTTCTTTCGAGCTGGTTTCCAGCTCAACCATCAGCCGATTCAATGGCACTACTAACCAGAGCGAGGTCACGCAGAACGATCCCGTGCAGCCCGAGCGCGCCGATTACTTCGATCTTGGTGTCACGCAGCAACTCGGTTCGGATCTCACGCTGGGACTCGATGCGTACTACAAGAAGGCGCACAACCTGCTCGACCTGGGCCAGTTCGGCGCGGCGCTTATTTACACGCCGTTCAACTATCAGTACGGGCGCGTTTATGGCGTCGAATTCACGGCGAATTACAAGCATGAAAACGTCTCGGCGTATCTGAATCTTGCATACAGCCGGGCAATGGGCAAGAACGTCAATTCCGCCCAATTCAATTTCGGCGCCGACGAACTCGCTTTCATCAGCAATAACTGGGTGTTTCTCGATCACGACCAGCGCGTGACCGCCTCGTTCGGCGGCGCGTACAACTGGCATCGCACCACCTTCACGATGGATGGCACGGCAGGCAGCGGCCTGCGCAACGGCTTCGCCAATACCGGCAAGATGCCGTTCTATGCGCAGATCAATCTGGCCGTCATCGAGCATTTCAACTTGCCGGTGGTCGGCAAAGTGGATGGGCGTGTCGTGGTGATCAACGCATTCGGCAGGACCTACGCGCTGCGCGACGGTTCCGGTATCGGCGTGTTCGCGCCTCAGTACGGTCCCTATCGCGCATTCTATGCAGGCCTGACCAAATATTTTTAGCAGAACCGAGGAAGCAGGCGCCATCATGCAAGACTGGACAGGAATCGTGCAGGTCGCGCGGATTGGCGGATGGGTCGTTTATCCGCTCACGCTGCTCGCCATTATCGCGCTCGTCATCACGCTCGACCGCGCGTGGGTATTCTGGCGCTTCGCGGCCATTCCCCGCACTGCGCCGAAACATGGCGATGCAGCGGGCGACGCCGACTTCACCGCCGCGCTCGTACGACTGCCGCCGCAGCACGCACTGCGCCGACTGCTCGCACCGTTGATCGCGCATGCAGCGAAACCCGCGTGGTGGATCGAAGCGAAAGCGGGCGCACTCGCGCTCGACGTGCAGCGCGACATGTCGAGAGGGCTGTGGGTGCTCGAAACGATCGTGACGGCCGCACCGCTGCTCGGCCTGCTGGGAACGATTGTCGGCATGATGCATGCGTTCCGGTTGATCGGGAATAACGGCCTGGCCAATCCCGGCGGCGTGACCGGCGGCGTGGCGCAGGCGCTGGTGGCGACCGCCATCGGCCTTGTGATCGCACTCGTCTCGCTGTTCGCGTTCAATTATTTTTCGCGGCGCGTCGACCGGCTCATGGACGAACTCGAAGCGATCGCCAGCACGTGGCTCAGCAACGTGAAACTGACGCAGGAACACGAGGCGCAGACATCATGAAATTGCGCCGTTCGCGGGCATCGAAACGCGGCCGCATCGAAATCATTCCGATGATCGACGTGATGTTCTTCCTGCTCGCCACGTTCATGCTCGCTTCACTCACGATGGAGCGGCTCGACGCAATCAAACTCGATCTGCCGCGCGGCGCGGCACAACCACTCGCGCAGCAGCAGCCGGTCACGCTGAGCGTGAGCCGCAACGGCCAGATCGCGGTGAATCGACAGATCGTACAACTGAATGAAGTGGCGGGAACGGTGAAACGCCTGCTCGCCGCCGACGCGAACGTGGTTGTCGCCGCGGACGCCGGAGCGCCCAACGGGGTGGTCGTGGAGGCCATGCTTCAGGCTCGTTTGGGCGGCGCCGGCCATTTCCTCATTGCCGTCGATCGTGACCGGCCGTAACGTCGCGCGCTTCGTGAGGCAGCTCGACGCGCGCGGTCCAAGAACCGCCGCCGGATGCGTGGTGGCGCTCGCGCTGTGGTTTGCGTTCGTCAGCGCATTCGTCGCGGGTCTTTCGGAACACGCGGAACCCATGCGACCGTTGACGCTCGACGCTCGCCTCGTGGAAATCGTTCCTGCTGCGCCGGTCTCGAAGCCCGCCGCGCTCGCGCGCCCTGCCCCGAACATCGCAGCGCCCTCCCGCCCCGCGCGCATGGCTCGACCTGTCAATCGTCCTGCGGCAGCAGTTCCCGCGCGTATGCCCTCACATACCGGATCCGCGCTGCCTTCGCCCGCTACAGCGCCGCCAATCGCGCCAACGACTCACGCCAATGCCGAAGAGCCGCCCGCTGCGCTCGCGTCGTCGAGTCCGCATGCCGCTGTATCCGGCGATACGACCGCGCGCCCCATCGTCCAGCCGTTACCCGTACTTCCCGATGATCTTCGCGAATACACGTATCGGGCCGTCGCGCTTGCCCGCTTCACCATTCATCCCGACGGCTCGGTCGACGTCGTGCTTGTCAAATCCACGCCGAATCCGCGTTTGAACCAGTTGCTGCTGGAAGCGCTTCGAAACTGGCGTTTTTCCCCGGCAATAAAAGAAGGACACCCAATCGAAAGCGAACAGGACATCCGCGTTCATTTCAATGTCGAGTAAAGCGGCAGGTTCGTATGACCGTGTGCATCAATCGCTTCGCGCGTGCGTTGTGATCTGCACGAAATCGGCGACGATGTGACCCGCGCCATAGCGCGCTTCCATCTGCTTCAACTGTTGCCCGACCGCCGCCAGGTATGCAGAGCGCGATTCCGAAGCGGGACGCAAACTGTCGAACAACGGCGCGGGGGTAATTAGCAGAACGATCATTTCCGTACCGAATGGCTTGTCAACGAGCCAGTATCCAGAACCGCCGACCGTCGCCGAAAAGTCAGCCGGTGCCTGATTGTCGCGCTCGACATTGCTCGGCACCAGATGCACGACGCTGCCGTCGAGCGCGAAATAATCCACGTTGACGTACGAATCGTAATGCGGCGTGGTGATATCGACGACGAGCGGCATACCCTGTGTGAGCTGCGCATCGGGTGGCCGGGTGTGGATCGTTGCGCCGCCGCCCGCCAGATGATTGGCGCGCCAGTAAGGCGCGAATGCACTCACGACGTCGCAGTTGTGGCTTTCCACCGCCGTCACATCGAGTTTCGCGGCCTGCGCTCCCGGCGTTTGGGCGAGCGCGTCGTGCACGTGCGCCATGTTCTCGCCCACATTCGCAAAGCCGCGCACCTGGACTGCCTGCCCGGAAAGCGACGCCGCAAGCGCCGAACACGGAATGCGCGCGAGCGTCGCGTTCAACGCAGCGACCGACGCGGCATCGGCCACCGGCGCGCCCGATGTGGGGGCCACTACCGCCGCTTCCGTGGCACTGGCGGGAGCGCTGCCGGCGATCGCGGCGAGCGACGGCCTGGCGCCCGTTTGCCCGTGTCCGGAAAGCACGCGATACCCTACCCACAACCCAGCCGCGACGACGATCGCCCCCACGCCCACCGCAGCGGCCCGCGCCCCCGGAAACGCCGGCGCCTGGATAAGCACGCGCATGCCCTCGAGAAACTGGTTGACGCTTGCCGTGCGCGAGCCACGGTCGAACGAAAGCGCCGCGCACAAGGTGCGCCACTGGCCGCGATCGAGCCCGTGCGGCCGCTCCGCGCGCATCTTTTCGCTGCGCGCCTGCGTAGCCGATTTGCGATTGAAGGGATGTTTTCCCGTCATCAGTTCGTAGGTCACGCAGGCGAGCGCATACACATCGTCGCGCGGGTCCGGCTCGCGATGCTCGAACATCTCCGGGCTCGCATAGGCGGGCGTGATGCCGCCGAGCGTCGCGGGATCGAACACGGTGACGTCCGGGTCTTCTTCGGGCCGCTGGAACACGCGCGCGATGCCGAAGTCGATCACTTTCACGTCGCCGCCATCGGTGAGGAAAACGTTGGCGGGCTTGAAATCGCAGTGCACGAAGCCGCGCTCGTGCGCGTACGCCAGCGCCTGCCCCATGCCCGCGATGACGGGCCGCGCGCTTTCGAATGGCATGCCCGCAAAACCCGGCGAGCGCAGCAGCTTGCTGAGCGGCTTGCCGCTGAGGTATTCCATCGTGAGGTAGACGAGCGGCCCGTCGCGGTCGAAGTCGTACACCGTGACGATATTGCGGTGCGCGAGCGTTTGCGCCTTACGGGCCTCGCGTTGCAGCGCGATCAGCGAAGTCGGCTGCCCGCGAAACTGCACGTTCAGCACCTTGATCGCGATATAAGGTTTGCGGTCCGAAGCTTCCAGCTTGCGCAAATCAAGCGCCTTGTAGACGGTGCCCATGCCGCCCACGCCCAGACATTCTTCGAGCACGAAACGGCCGTTGAGCGTGTCGCCGATGCCCTTCACGTGATCCGCGTCGTCGGCCGACGTGGCGGAGCGCGCCGCGGCAAGCGCTTCGTGGATGCGGGTGGAATCGTCCACGGCCCCCGTGTCGTCCTCGCGATGTTCGATGCGGCGAAGGAGTTCGGCATACACGGCGTCGGGCAGCGGGTGGACGGTTTGCGTGGCGTCCACGGCTTCGCGCAGGCGAGCGCAGTTGGCCGCGTCGACCGCGAGCACGTGGTCGATCTCGGCGAAGAACGCCTCGCGTGAGAGCGCTCCGCTCTGGAATGTCTGGATAAGCTGCGCCAGGCTCATCATTCGTATGCCTTCCACTCAGCTTCGCTCACCGTGATGCCGGATGACGCGCGCTGGCCACCATACAACAAGGTCTGATGAAAGATTAGTCTGCCGCCGCACGCAGTGCAATCGGTGGCTGGACCAGGCCCCGGGTTCCTGTGTGTTGCGCCGAATCCAACTGCCGCGCCCGGCGTTGTTGGGCTCGGGCCATCGGCGTTTTCGCGCGCGAACGCCGCAACCAGCGCTTCGCGAACACGACGCCCAGGCGCAAAAGCCCGCTATACAAGGCCTCGAATGCCGCGTGAGCGCGTCGCGAAGCCGCTGGCACAGCCTGTGCATTGAAAAGAGCGAGCCCGCAACACACTGCCGCTCATTCGCCAACTGCACTGCCCTTCTGGAGAACCGTCATGAGCAAGCTGATGATCGCCGACCTGAGCGTCGCGCAAGAACTCGACCGCAACGAGATGCGTGCCGTGCGCGGCGGCGGCCTGAGCCTCTGGCCCGGCTACTATCCGTCGATGCCCACTTTCAAATACGACTCGACGAACTTCACCGCCGAACAGGTTATCGGCCAGACGAACAGCATCGCGAACAACGTGGGCAACGACGTCGCGTTCGCGTCGAATATCCACGCGACAGTCAACCCGGTGCAGACGGCCCGTAACACGATCAACTTCTGATCGTCCCGGCAGCGGCGCGACCGCACCCTGCTTTTATTTCGTGTATCGCGCCCCGCCAGGAGCGGTTTGCTCCGTTCATCAGTCAACTGGAGACTCATCATGACTTCCCTCGTTATCCGCGAGCTGGCTCCCGGCACTGAACTCGACCGCCGCGCCATGACGGCGGTACGCGGCGGCAATAACAGCGCATACGGCGGCTATGGCGCGATTGCGAACATCAACGTGTCGCCCAACATCGTGCAGAACATCTCGCAGGTTCAGGTGGTCGATGTCGCCGCGCTCAACAATATCGGCTATATCGGCGCGGGTTTCGGACCGCTGAATCTCAAGGTCAATCCCGCGCAATACGCGAATACCAGCGTGCTGTTTTGACTGCTGCCGCAAAGCGAAAATGACGGCGCCGCGAGGCGCCGCCTGCCTGTTTACGCGTGCGGCGCACCACCGCCTATACTCGAACGAAACCCGTCAAACCGAATCCGATCTCGTGGAGCAGACCATGAGCATTATCGTCATCAAGGACCTTCCGGAAAGCGTGGAACTGGACCGGCAGGCAATGGCCGCGATCACGGGCGGCGCCCGCTTCGCCGCGCGGCGCACGCTTCTCGTGCCGAGGCCGTTTATCGGCGTACGGGCGCAATTTGACGGCTCGCCCGCGCTGTCAGGTCAGGCAGGCGTCGCCGCAACGCGGCCCCGCCCCACGCTGCTGCGCTGAATTCATTCAGCGCGCGAGGTCATGGCCAGGCGCGTGCTGGCAGGCGGAAATACGCACCACGTACCGTCGTCGTGACGGAAGAAGAAGATTGCAATCGTGCGCGCGGGATGTGCCGCTTCTACGCAGACATAACGCAGGCGTTGCTGCTGCGTGCGGCTAAAACGCACCACGTGGGCCGGCACGCGCGCGTTGGGTGCGAGCCACTTGTCGACGAGAGTGCGCAGCGAGGTGTCGGCGGAATTCATGATGGTCTCCGAAGCAAATGGCGAAGCGTGCCGTAACGGCATCGACGGGAGATGGCATTTACGCTGTTTGCGCGGCGTACACTTCTCGCCCGGCCTGCACGCGGCGCGCGCGAACCAGTGCGCGCATCACGCGCAAGCCGGCGAGCGGATGAGCAATGCAGGCGCGAACCTGTTCGCTGCGGCCCTTGCCGTCTACACACCAGGTGCAGAAGTGTTCGCAGTTGTTGCTGAGCAGGCGATAGCGGTCTTCGCCCAGACGCGAACGCGCGCGCGCCACGGCTTCACGGCCCGCGAAGGCTGCACCCCGATGCGCGACGATGTCGACTTCGTAGCCCGCCGCGAAGCGTTCGAGCGTGACCTCTTCGATCGGGCCGCGATGCAGCGACACGCACAACCCCGCGTAGTGCACGACGCGGCCGCCGCCGACATAGATACCGTGATGGGTATAGCCCGCTCGGCGCGATACGAGATGCGCGCCGAGCGGCGGTTCGGTTGCGTGCACTGCCAGTTGAAGGTTGGAATTCATGGCGCGTCCGTCTGGGTCGTTGCTGGCTCGCCGTGCTGCGCGACGGTTTGCCGGTTGCCAACTACCCTGCATCAGACATGCCAGGGGGCGGACCGCGGTTATATAAGGCGCGGCGGGCCAGCGTGCATCCTGTGCGAGTTCCTGTGTTGGGGGTGCGCCAACTTCGCCGTGTCGATTATGTTGGCGCGATACCACCGGATCGATCGATGATGTGGAATTGCCCGTGTGTCGGAGTCCTCATGACTTTGTGCCACCTGCATGTTGGCAAGCGCGCGACCCTTGCAACGCAGACCGGGGAACGCGCGTCACGCTATGGCGCAAGCCTCACCGCGCCGGGACGCGCGAGCGCTGCGTTTCGCCGGAAAATGGCATGCTGCTTGCAAGATAAGAGCGGAATGCCGCGCGCCCGCGGCGCCCATCTTGACGGAGACCTGTCATGACCTCGCTCGCCATTAACGACCTTCATCTGCAACGCGATCTCGACCGCAAGGCCATGTCGTTCATACGGGGCGCAGGCGCACCGTGGGTATTCGGCTGGATACAGCCTTACGAGCCCGCACAGCCTTCGCAACTCGGGACCATCGTTAATCTCTACCAGACCAACAACACGTTCTACGCGAATCAGGTTGTCAACCAGTACCAGACGCTCGACGTGACCAATTCGGCTTCCAATTCGAACGTCACGGTAGGCGTGGGGCAGAACGGCAGGAATAACGGACTCGTCGCGTAGCCTATGGAGGCTCGATCGTGACAGGCGGATTGTTATGGAGTTCGGCATCGCGCACGGACGTAGGCTGTGTGCGGGCGCTCAACGAAGATGCGTGTCTCGATCTGCCCCGCAAGGGCCTTTGGGCGGTGGCCGACGGCATGGGCGGGCACACGGCGGGCGATCTCGCCAGCGGCATGATCGTGCGCTCGCTCGAGGCGCTCGCCGTGCCCAACGCGCTCACCGGTTTTCCGGTGGCGGCGCGCGGCGCGCTGCATACGGTGAATCATCAGTTGCGCGAAGAAGCCGCGCGCCGCGGGGTTCGCATGATCGGCAGCACTGTTGCCGTGCTGATGGCGAAGGGGCGCGAATTCGGCTGGCTATGGGCGGGCGACAGCCGCATCTATCTGTATCGCGATGCGCGGCTCGAAGCGCTCACTACGGACCATAGTTATGTGGCGGAGTTGCAGGCGCAGGGACATTTGAGCGCCGAAGCGGCGCGCCATCATCCATCGCAGCATTTGATAACGCGGGCAGTCGGTGCGGCGGACTGGCTGGATCTCGATGAAGGCCGCATCGTCGTGCGGGACGGAGACCGCTTTTTGCTTTGTAGCGATGGGTTGAGTAATGAAGTGCAGGCGCATGATATTGGGCAGGCGCTTGATTGTGGGGACTGTCGGCAGGCTGCCGATGCGCTGGTGGAGTTGGCCTTGCAGGCCGGTGGGCGCGATAATGTTACTGCTGTGGTGGTTAGGGTGGAGGATCCGGGGGCGTCGGATCGGACGCTTGTTAATCCTGTTGTTGTTGGGGGTTGAGGTTTTTGCTTTTTTTCCTGTTTTCGTGTCGGTATGCAAGCGTTGCCCCTGTGCGGGGCGGCACCTACTTTCTTTGCGGCGGCAAAGAAAGTAGGCAAAGAAAGCCGCTCAAACCGCCAATGCCCGCCACCATTCACCTCGCGCAGTTACAGCCAGCGGCTCCGGAGCATCTGCCACCTCGCACCATTCCCGCCAGTGACAAAGCACTCATCCGCTCCCACTGCTCGCTGCGCTCGCAGCGGCCGGGTCTGCATGGGAAACCACGCGGGCGCGGCAATCTTCGCAGAAACGTTGGCCTACTGATGTTTCTCGATTATGCCCTTCGGGGCGCGGAGCGCCGCCGGAAGGATGAGTGCTTTGTCACTCCGGTTGTGGGCGCGTGGCGACAGACGCTCCGGAGCCACTACCTGTCAATGCGCGAGGTGAACGGTGACAGGCGCTGGCGGTTTGAGCGGCTTTCTTTGCTTACTTTCTTTGCCGCTGCAAAGAAAGTAAGTGCCGCCCCGCACAGGGGCAACGCCAGCATACCGCCGCGAAAACAAGAAAAAGCCAAAAAAACAGATCAACGACCAACCTTATCCCCATGCCGAAAATCCTTAGAATGAATCCCATGCTTCTTAAGCAGCATCTGCAAATGCGACCGATTCATATCGCAGCGCCGCGCAAGCTCCGCAACTGTCCCACCGGTTTCCTGCAGCCCGCGCTCCAGAAACGCCCGTTCGGCTTCATCGCTCGCAGCGCGCTTGGCATCGCTAAGCGAAAGAGGCGCGCCGGCCTCCACCACCCTTAGCGCCACAGCCGCCGATTTAGGCCGAATATCATCGGGCAAATGCTCGACATCCGCCGTATCCCCAGCAAGACACGACAACCGATACACAAGATTGCGCAACTCGCGAATATTCCCAGGATACGCATACGTCAACAAAAAATCGCGCAGCTTGGGCGTGAGTTTCACAGGCCGCCGCTTAAGTTGTCCGGCAGCTTCATCGCCAAAATACGCAATAAGCAGCGGAATTTCGTCATTGCGCTCACGCAGTGCAGGCAGCGTGACATGAATCACGCTCAGCCGATAAAAAAGGTCCTCTCGAAACAACCCTTGCGCCGCGAGTTCGCGCAGGTTTCGATTGGTCGCAGCAACAATGCGCGTGTCAACGCCAATGGGTTCGTCGGAACCCACTCGCTGGATTTCGTGCGATTCGAGCACGCGCAGCAGTTTCACCTGACCCTGCAAAGGCAACTCGCCAATCTCGTCCAGAAAGATCGTCCCCGTATGCGCGCTTTCGAATTTTCCCTTGCGATCGTTCGACGCCCCCGTAAACGCCCCTCTGCGATGGCCGAACAGTTCGGATTCGATCAGGTTCTCAGGTATCGCACCGCAGTTGACCGAAATGTACGGGCGATCGGCGCGCGCGCCGTTGGCATGAATCACCTTCGCCATCAGTTCCTTGCCCGTACCGCTTTCCCCGTCGATCAGTACGGGCAGGTCGGTGGGCGCCGCCTTTTCTGCAATCTCCAGCGCGGCGAGCAACTTCGGATTGTCGCCGAATATGCCTTCGAATATGAAGCTGCGCTCGATCAGCGCTTCGCGACGCCGATGCGCGGAGGGCGAGAGCGCGTCCGGCCGCGCCAGTGCATCGAGCGCCTCCGCCGCCGCTTCCACGAAGCGCTCCTTGCGCGAGAGTTGCATGACTTCGTCGCGCAATGCGTTCGACTGCGTTAAAAGCTTTTCGATGTCGGCGCGTTCGAGGCGCGGCGCCCAGCGCAGCGTCGAACGCAAAATCTCGATCTTTTCGAGCAGCGCCGCATAAGACACCACGGAGCTACCGAATCCATGCGGGTCGAAGAGTTTCATGATGCCCCAAGCTGCTTTTGAACAAGCTGGTAATACATTCCCCTGCGTTCGACGAGTTCTTCGTGCCGTCCCTGCTCCACGATAGCGCCGTCGTAAAGCACGAGAATCTTGTCGGCCCGCATGATAGTGCTCAGCCGGTGCGCGATGATGAGCGCCGTGCGGCCGTGGAGAATGTCATGCATGTTCGAGAGGATGTTGCTTTCCGACTGCGTGTCGAGCGACGACGTGGCTTCGTCGAACACGAGCAGGCGCGGGTCGTGATACAGCGCGCGTGCAATGCAAAGGCGCTGTATCTGGCCGCCGGAGAGTCCGGTGCCGCGCTCGCCCACCACCTGTTCGTAGCCGAGCGGCATCTTGCTGATGAACGCATGCGCGTCGGCCATGCGCGCCACTTCCTCCATGCGCCGCCAGTCAGGCGTGGCGTCGCCGCACGCAATGTTCTCGGCAATCGTGCCGGAAAACACGAGGTTCGTCTGCATCACATAGCCCACCTGGGCGCGAAAATACGCATGGTCGATCGCGCTCATGTCGTAGCCGTCCACGTTGATCTTGCCTTCGGTCGGCGCGTAGAAGCCCACCAGCAGCTTGGCAAGCGTCGTCTTGCCCGAGCCGCTGCGCCCCACTATCGCCACCATCTGGCCGCGTCCCACCGAGAAGCTGATGTTTTCCAGCACGTAAGGGGCTTCGTTGCCGCCATAGCGGAAATACACGCCGTCGAATTCGATATCGCCCTGCAGGTCGGGAAGCAGCACGCGCGAGCCGAGGTCGGCGGGCTTCTGTTCGGGCTCGATGTCGAGCACGTCGCCTAGCCGCTCCATCGCCACGGCTGCGTCGTTCATCAGGCTCCACAGTCCGACCAACCCCATGAGCGGCGCGAGCACGCTACCCATGAATGCGTTGAATGCAATGAGTTGCCCGATGCTCAATTCCTGATCGAGCACGAGCGTCGCTCCCACCCAGAGAATGACGATGGTGGTCGCGGCGTTGAGCAACTGGCTGCCCAGCCCCACCAGAATGTTGAACGCCTGCGCACGATACTGCACCTCGAGTGACTTCGCGTACTTGCGCTCCCACTTCAAACGCACCGCTCTTTCTATGCCCATGCCTTTCACCGTTTCAACGCCGCCCAGCGTCTCCATCAGCATGGAGCGTGCATCCGTAGATGCCGCGAACGCCTCGCGCGCATAGCGCTTGATGCGCCGCGTGGCAATCGCGGTCAGCGCCATAATGGGAATCACGAATGCAATGAGCAGCAGCGTCAACTTCACGTTGTAGAGAAACATGATCGTGAAGTAGATGAAAACCATCAGCAGATTGAGCGCCGTCGTTACCGTCGATTCGGTAAGAAATGCCCGTATCGTCTGGTTCTCCTGAAAGCGCGCAAAAATATCCCCCGTTTTGCGGCGCGCGAAGAACGAAAACGGCAGCGACATGGTGTGCTTGAAAAATTGCGACATCATCGCGAAGTCGAGACTGCGCACCATGAAATTGGACAGATGCGCGCGTATCGTCGTCATGAGTTGCGTGAATACGTGGGAGATTATGAGCCCTACGATCAGGAGATGAAGCAGGCTCACGTTCTGATGAACAATTACGCTATCCAGAATATTCTGGATGATGAGGGGCGGCACCACTCCCAATAGCTGGATTACGAACGTGGCGAGAAACAGGTGCGCGAGTATTTTCCGGTAAGGCAGCAAATAACCGATAAAACGCACCCACGGCGAGCGCGCCGCCGCCTGCGCGCCGGCGGTCTCGCCCGCGGTGAACAGCAGGCATGTGCCATTCCAGCCGCGCTCGAATGCTTCGGCGCTCAGCTTGCGAAAACCGAGTGCCGGGTCGGCCACCCTAACCCACTGCTTCGACACGCCGTACACGACGATATAGTGGTAGCCCTCCCAGTGCGCGATGAAGGGAAGCTCGAAACCTTGCAGCGCTTCGTAAGTGCACTGCACGCCGCGCGTGGTGAAGCCGAGCGCCTCGCCGGTGCGTGCGAGACTGTCCAGCGTCGCGCCCTGCGTCGTCACGTTCGCAAGGTCGCGCAGCTTGCCTAGCGTCATGGGAATGCCGTAATGCCGGCAGATCATCGCGAGGCATGCCGCGCCGCAATCCATCTCCTCCGCCTGCTCGACGAGCACGAATCGCTTGACCACGCGTTCCCTGAATGTGGCGTCCGCGCCGCTGTCCACGGCAACTGGCCGGCTGCGGCGTTCGGCAAGCGTCTTCTGCCGCTGCAATTCGCGCTCGTTAAAGCGCATGCGCTCTTCGAGCACCTCACGCAACTTCGGGTTGCGCTCCAGCATGAAGTGAACCGTTTTCTCGGGAATCACCAGCAGCCGTACGTCGGTGAGCGCCGTAACGCTCGCCGGCTGATCCTGGCGAAGCAGGCACGCGCGCTCGCCAAAAATTTCCCCCGCGCCTAGCCTGGCGATCTGATAGACGGCGCTCTCTTCCTCGCGCGCGATGCTCACTTCGCCCTGACGCACGACATACAGGCGCATATCGCCCGTCACGCCTTGACGGATGATCTCCTTGCCCGCGCTCACCCGTTTGACGCCCACGCTCGACACATATTCTTCCAGCTCCGCGCGCGAAAGCTTTCCGCGCAGGTCGAAAAGCCGCGTGACGAAGCCGCCCGCGGAACTGATCGCCACATAGCTCGTAACGAACGATTGCGCGGCGGGATTCGCGGCAAGCAGCGGCTCTAGCGCCGCGCGCGGAATGCATAGCACCTCCGTTTTCGCGGAAGCGCGCACCGACACTTCATGCCAGTAATCGCGCAGCATGGCGATCTCGCCGAACACTTCGCGCTCCTTGCGCACGCCAAGACTGGTTTCCTTGCCGCGCTCCTCGGCAATCAGCCGCACGGAGCCCGAGCGGATCACATAGAGTCCGGCCGCGGGCTCGCCTCGCTTGCAAAGCGTTTCGCCGAACACGTAGCTCCGGGTTTCGACATGCGCGGCGAGCCGGTCGAGTTCTTCGCGCGAGAAAAGCGAAAGCGGTTCGACCGATGCGAGAAAGTCCGCCAACGACGGAGCGCTAGCGGGTGCGGGCGCCTGGGTATCCATCTGCGTCGCTCTGCGCGCTCAATGCGCGTCGATGATATGTTCCTGCGCGCGCTCCGCAAGCCACTCTTCGCGCAGAAGCCGCCGCACTTCCGAAGAAACGTCCGCTTCGAGCGTCGCCGGATGCTTCGCCGTCACGCAGAAAATTTCGAAGAACGAACCATCCGGCGCGGGAAACGGTCCGAGCAGATCGCCTACCTGCGCATTGAACACCTTTGCCTCGATATCCGTTTTCAACGAGCCGCGCAGCACCTTTCCGACCACGCCGCCGCGCTCGCTCGTGTCCGCGATCGAGTGCTCGCGCGCCATTTCACTGAACGCTTGCGGCTCGTCCTCCAGAATCGACATGATCTCGCGCGCCTTGCCTTCCGAGTCCACCACAATATGGCTCACTTCGATGCTGTCGAATTTCGGCGAATTAAGCTTGAAATAGCGCTCCACCGCTGCTTCGTCGCAGATCAGGTTGAAGGTCTTCTCCTGATACAGCGTATCCGTAATGAAGTGCTCGAATTCGTCGAGGCTGATGCCGAACACGTCGAGATAGCGGTTCATGTCCGCCGCGCGGTGCAAACCTCGCACGCGGCGGAAATGGTCGGCGCGCTGCTGGATTTCGTCGGGCTCCACTTTCACGCCCATTTTCTTCGCGGCGATGACCGTGAGCCGGTCGCGCACCTGCTGTTCGACCAGACTCTCGAATTGCCCCGTGAGTTTCAGCACGCGGATAAAATCTTCCGTGGCGATCGCTTCATCGTCTATCCGTACGATAGTCGTCATTTCGTTCCCCTGATTTCTGATTCCCGAATTCCGAACTGGTTAATGTCGTCAACCCGCGATCTGCCGGAACGGGTCCAGCGCGAAGTCGATCAGGCGTCGCTCGCGCACCACGATTTCCGCAGTCGCCGTCATGCCGTAGCGCAGCGGATAAGCCACGCCTCCAATCGAAAAATTGTCGCGCGCGAGTCGTACGCGCCCTTCGTATACCGGTTCCCTCGTCTGCGCCTGTGGCTTCGTGGTCGGCGAAATGTATTCGAGCGTGCCGTCCACCACGCCATAGCGCTGATACGGAAACGCGTTAAATTTCAGCTTGACGGGCAAGCCCTCGCGCAGGAATGCGCGGTCCTGTTCCGCAATCGCGACCTTCACGACGGGACGCGCATTGGCCGGCGCAATACCACCCAGTGGCGTGTTCGCCTGAATCTTGTCGCCGGGCTGCGTCGTCGTCACATCGGTAATCACGCCCGAAACAGGCGCGAGCACGAGCAGAAAGTTGTCCTTGTCGATGTTCTCGAAGCGAATGCGCGCGGCGGCGTCGGCGGCCAGGCGCGCGGTCTGCACCTGCAAACGCAGCTTGTCCTCGGTATTGGCGATTTCGCGCTCGGTCGCGTCGTATTCGATACGCAGCGACGTAAGCTGCCCGGCGCTGCCTTCGAGTTGCGCCTTCGCCTGCGAGAACTCGTGGCTCGTTTGCGCCTGCAATTCGGTGAGCCGCGCCTGCGCGATGCGATAGTTATTGTCGGCCTGCACGAACGCGCTGCGCTTTTCCTCGACCTGGCTTTGCGACACGCCGCCGCCGCCCGGCAGCGCGAACAGACGCTCGTACTTGTCCTCGTCTTCCTTCGCGAGGTCGCGCACGTGGCGCGCATTGTCGATATTGCCGCGCGCTTCGTCCAGTTGGGCGTTCTGCGCCTGCTGAAGCTTGCTCGTGCCTTCGGCCACGCGCGTTTCATGCAGATGTTCTTCTACGTTCATCTGTTCCTTGAGTGCCTCGGCCTTGCGCTCCATGAGTGCCTTCTTTTCGGGAAACTCTTTCCAGTCGCGCTCGGCGTCTTCGAGCTTCAGACGCGCGTCGAGTGCGTTGGTCGCCGCCTCGATCGCCCCGCGCGCATTGATGCGGCCTATCACGTCGTCCTTTTCCACGGGCTGACCTTCGGCGATGTAGATATCCACCAGTTCGCCATCCACCGGCGCATAGATGCGGCGAACTTCGGACTCCGGAGCAAGTGCGCCTTGCGCGCTCACGATCACGTCGGCGCGGCCGACGAACGACCACAGAAGCGCGCAAACCACGAGCGCGGTCATCGTGATGATCGTGGCCTCGATGAGACGCCACGGGCGCGCCGTGAGGATCGCCACGCCCTCCTCGCTGTGATCGCCCAGCGCTTCGCCAAGCGGCCGGGGCGGTTCAGGCGCCGCATGCGCGCGAAGCAGGCCGAATGCCCTGCGCAGACGCTCAATGAGCCGGGACGGATTCACCGTGCCCTCCCGCTAGCGCAAGCTTTTCGAGCGCGCCCGCACGGGCCGCGAACGGCGGCGTGGAGAAGTGGACGGCGGCCAGGCGCTCGCGCACGGCCTGCACGTGGCCCGCGTGCGCCTCGCTGTCAATCTGCTGATACGCGTCGATGTCCGCGCGCACAGCGTCGAGTCCGGCCAGACGAGGATAGCGCTGCGCATAGTCGCTCAGCATCGCGGTGAGCGCATCGAAGCGGTCGTTCGCGAGCGCGCTGTCGATAGCCTCCTGCACGCGATCTAGCGCCGCCACATACACGGAGTCGTCGCTCTGCAACTTGCGCAAGTGGCTGAGCGAATCGGCATACACGGCGGCAAACGCGGGCACGTACGCCGAAATTCGATCGAATGCCCGCTGATGCTCGCCGGGGTCGTCGTTCCAGCGGCTCGTCAGCCCATGAATAGGCGCTTCGTCGCGGTAGAGGCGGATGGGCGCCTGCGGACCGCCCCGCCCCTGCACGAACGATTGCAGCGCGCCGATCCAGTCGATGTTTTCCACGAGCGGCGCGGCATCCGGATTGTGGCGCGCAAGCGTGCGCATATCCTCGACAATCGCGCGCGCGCGGTCGAACGCGCGCGCGTTGATTGCGGCAACCCAGTCGGGCACATCCGCCTTGATGAGCGCTTCCGTCCCCATCGCGCGCCACGCGGTGTCGTTAGGATAGCGCGTGAGATATTGATCGGCCATGCGCGCCGCGCGCTCGAACTGGCCGCTCGCAAGCAGGGCCTGCATGTCGCGCTGTGGTGCGCCCTGGAAATACACAACGGCAACGAGCGCGACGATTACGGCAATTGCGCCGCCGCCCCAACGTGCGAGCGCACTCATGTTGATCGTGCCGCTACCGCCCAGCGCTTCGCTTAACTCACCCAGAAAAACCGCGATCCGGCCGCGCCGGCGTCTCGCGTCGTGGCCCGGTTCTGGCGCCCGCTTAGGCGCATCGGGATTGACCTCGTCGTCCTGCGCGAGCGCGGGTGGCGTGCAGAAAATGTCGAGAAACGAATGCGCGCTGCCGATAAAGGTCGTGTGGTCGGCGTCTTCGGCGAGGACAAACGCGCGGCGCTCGCGTGTTGCCGTTACGGTGGCATCGCTTCCATTCGTGCTTTCGAGGCCTACGCGGTACACGAAGTGCTCGCCGCCGAATGCGATGCGCTGGCCGTCTTCAAGCTTGACTGCGTGATCGTCGAGTCGTTGTCCGTCGAGGAAGGTCCCGTTGGTGCTGCCCAGGTCTTCGACATACATCGCGTCGTCTTCGGCATAAATATGCGCATGACGTCGCGACAAATAGTTCACCTGATGCGGATACGCGTCGTGATACTGCGAGAACGTTTCGTCAGCTTTGCTAACGAGAAACGGAAAACTCGTGACGACGATCTGCTGCAAACCGAGGTCGACGCGCTCCGGCGTGAGCGTCACCACGGTTGCCCGTACAGCCGCGCGCGCCGCACGAGGTGCGAAACTCACGCGAAACGCGAGCGCGCCGCCAAAATTCAGTTCGTCGCCGTCGTTGAGCACGTGCGGCTTCTGGGTGACTTCGACACCATTGACCGCCGTGCCGTTCTTGCTACCCAGATCGGCCACGTAGGCCGACGCGCCCTCGCGAAAAATGCGTGCGTGGCGTCGCGAAACATCGACGACGACTTCGGGCTGCGCCGCCGTAAAGGGGGGCTGGGTACGTCCAACTGCGAAGAGGTCCTTGTCGATGCGGATCTCGCCCAATTCCGCATGCGATATCGGCCGCAGCACGATATCGAACGTCCGCTCGAGCGACGTTCGGCTCTCGGCAAGGGAAGCGGCGTCAGGCACCATGATTTCGCCGGCGATCAGCAGTTGTCAGCCACGCCACGCTTGGCGCAAGCGCCGCGTGCGCACTGACGCTCGAGGAGAAGCCACGCGCCTTGCACATGGCGATCGGGGTGTTAAAAAAGTGTAGGCGACTGTTGGCTGGAGTCAAACAACTGACATGTCCCGTGTGCCCTGCCGCACCGAGCGCGCTCACTTGACGGGCGCTGCCGGCGCAGCGGCACTTGAGGCCACGTTGGCCACATCGGCATCGGGCCAACCGCCGCCAATCGCCTTGTAGAGCGTGACCGTGTCGCTCAGGATCTGCTCGTGGTTCGCCAGAAGCGACTGCTCCGCGGAAGCCAGCGACCGTTCGGACTCCAATACTTCTAGCTGCGACACGAGCCCTTCTTTTAGCTGCGCTTCGACCTGCGCCGCAACGGTGCGCAAACGCTCATTCTGTTGCAGCAGTTCGATGCGTTGCTTTTTATGCGCGTCGAGATTGACCAGCGCGTTCTCGACTTCTTCGAACGCCGTGAACACCACCTGGCGATACTGCTCCTCGGCGACCTTGCTTTCGGCTTCCGTTGTCTTGATGTGGGCGTGTACGCCGGGATCGAACATCGGGAAGTCGATGCTCGGCATAAAACTCAGTGTGAATACCTTGAGAAGATCGGCGAGCGAGAATGCGGCCGTGCCGGCGCGTCCCGTAAGACTGAGAGTCGGCAATTGCGCGAGCCGCGCGGAACCCACCTGGTCGTACGACTCCAGAATGCGGTACTGCGCGGCCACCACGTCGGGGCGCCGCCCCAGCAACTGCGCGGGCAGGCCCATGGGCACCTCCGGCAGCTTCACGCGCTCGCGCAACTGGCCCGCCGGCATCCTGAACTCGCCCGCGGGCACGCCGACCAGCGTGGAAAGCGCGTTTTCGGCGGTATCGCGTTCGCGGTGCAATTCCAGCAGTTCGTTCGCGACGCCGTTGACTTCGGCGCTTTGGCGCAGCACCTCGGTTTTCGGCGCAACACCGTTTGCGTACATCTGCTGGTAAATAGTGAGAATCTGCTTGTTCCTGTTTAGTGTGTCCTGCTCGTCGCGAATCTGGTCGTCGAATTGCAAGATCTGGAAATAAGTGCTCGCCACATTCGCAACGAGCATCAAATAGCCTGCACGCCAGTCCGCTTCGGTAGCGTGATACTCGGCCTTTTGGGCCTGCACGCTTTTCCCGACTTTGCCCCAGATATCGATGTCCCAGTTCACCTGCGTGGCGACGTTATAGGTCTTCGAGAGCTTTCGCCCCGTGCTCTTCTCGTAATCGATGCCCGCGCCCGCGTCGACCGTGGGAAGTGCACCGGCCTGCACTTCCCCGATCTGCGCGCCGGCCACGCCAATGCGCGCCGCCAGCACCCGGATATCGACATTGCCTGCAATCGCCTTTTCTATGAGTGTATTCAGGTAAGGATCGTCGAACGCTTTCCACCACTGCGGGTTGACTGCATCGGCGGCGGAAAACGTGCGGCTGGTATGCGCCCAGGCATCCTTCGCGGGCATGTCGGGGCGCCGGTACGCAGGCGTACTCAAATCCGTGCAGCCGCACAGCGCCACCGCACACAACCCCGCCGTTCCCGCGAAGCGGATCAGCCAGCGCGACGCGCCGCGTCGAACGTATGCGGCGCGCGGCAGGTGCAGTGTGTTCACGATCGACTCCTTAAGCGGAATACGATGAAACTCGCGATGAAGCGTGTGGCGAAAAGCGGCGTGCACAGAACGCGGCGCAGCGCGATCAGAAGTTGATCGTGTTGTGCCCCGTTTGCATGGGGTTGGTCGACGAGCCGATGCCCGTCGCGAACGCCACGTCGTTGCCGGTGTTGCTCGCGATGCTGTTGGTCTGGCCGATCACCTGCTCGGCGGTGAAGTTGGTAGTGCTGACCTTCACGCTGGGCACAACCGGATAGAGGATGGGCAACGGGCCGAAACTCAGGTTGCCGCCGTGCACGGCGCTCATTTCACGGCGGTCGAGTTCCTGTGCGACGTTCAGGTCTGCAATCGTCAGCTTGCTCATGGCAATTCTCCGAAATGGAATGCAATGGTGTTGGGTTTTGAGCTGCAAGGTTGCGGGCTCGCGTCCAACTAGGCATGAGGCATGCCAGGCGCGTGACCATGCGAGCGCACAGCGGCGCATCGCCCGCTGCATAAGGAAGCTTGTGAAAATTTCCGCGCCTCACGCGTGGCGAACGGTGTTCGCAGCGGGCGGGCGGTGATGGATGCGGGCCAACTCGCCGCGTGATTTATGTTGGCGTGCGACGAACAGCACGAGGCCGGCGTCGCAAACGTTCGCGCATGCGCTTAGCACGCGGCGGAATCGTATGTATCACTTAACGTATATGGTGATCTTCTTCGAGTACACAGGCGGGTTGTGCGGCACGTGGTGCGCGTCGCCCATCAGCAATTGCAACGTGTGTTTGCCTGGCGGCAACTGCAGCATGGTTTCGGTCTGGCCCGCACCGAAGTGCAGATGGTTGCGATCGGATGGAATGGGCTGATCCATCGGCGGCAAGTCAGTATCGACTAGCAAATGATGGTGGCCCGTATTGGGAAACTCGACCTCAGCGGGGGCTACACCCATGTTTCGCAGGCCGAACCACACACGAAAGGGCCGTCCGGCCGGCATGACCTGGCCGTCGTTGGGCCAGCCGATATAAACGTGCGCATTCGGGTCGGCCGGCGTCGTGCCTGCATGCGCCGCACCGCCCGCGAGCAGCACGAGTCCGGCAGCAAATACGAGGAACCTGTTCATGGCGTGCACTCCCGCATCTTATGCGCTGCGGCTAAAAACGGACGTCCTTCGCTATTTCACCGTGACCGTGATCTTCTTCGAATAGATCGGCGGATCGTGCGGCACGTGATTGTAATCGCCCATCAGCAACTGCAACGTGTGCTTGCCCGGCGCAAGCTCGACCCGGGCTTCCGTTTCGCCCGCGCCGAAATGAAGATGATTGCGATCCGAAGGGATCGGCTGATCCAGCGGCGGAAGGTCCGTGTCGATGAGCAGGTGATGATGGCCGGTGTTCGGCTTGTTGATCCCCTTCGGGCAGATGCCCATGTTGCGCAGGCCCATGCGCACCCAGAATTTGCCGGTGGGAATGGTCGCGCCATCGGGCGGCCAGATGATATAGACCTCGGCGCCGGGCGGCGAAGGAGTGCGTTCGGCAAACGCGAGGCGCGGCATCAGAATGGCCGCAGTCAGGGCCAGCAGGGTTGCTCGTCGTTGCATCTTCGTGCTCCTTGTTCCGCAGACAGCGCGGCGGACTGCGCGACGGACGGCGCACAGCTTTGGAGTTCGGTGCGTGTTCTACAGCTTAGGTCGGATTCAAGCGGATGGAGATAAATCGGCGCGGTGCATGGAGTGCCACACGCTACTGCATCGTCCGGCGTGCGTGCTATTTTGTAGTTGTGCGCAGGCAATGCTTGTGCAGCACCTGATTGGGAGAACGAACATGTGGCGGCTCGTGTTGCCTGTGTGCCTGTTGATCTCGCCAGGCGTGACTTCGACCGTGTGCCCGGCCGCGCCCGCTGCCCATGGGCAGGCCGCGGCTTCAGCGCCGCGCAGCGACGGCGTCGCGATCGTGCGCGTTGGCCTGATGCCGAAAGACACCTCCCAGGAATACGAAATCACGTTCTGGAATTCGATCAAGGACAGCCAGTACGCGAGCGATTACGAGGCGTATCTGAAGGCCTATCCGAATGGACGCTTCGCGCCGCTTGCGCAGGCCCGCCTCGCGCGGTTGCGTGCGGAAGCATCGAAATCGCCGGGGGCCTCCGCTACCGCCGTTACGCACGCGGGCAGCGCTCCCGCCGCACCCACACCCACAGCCGCATCCACACCCGCGCCTCAGACAAAATCGCCGCCACCCGCCGCCCCGCCGGCCACACAGGCTAAAGCGGCGCCTGCGTCTACGCCTCCCGCCGCGGCAACGGCAACCGCCGCAGCGGCGGCCGCGAAGGCCAACCCGGCGATTTCGAAGCCGGGCCCGCACGACATTCAGGACTGCCCATCTTGCCCCGTGCTGATCGCGGTAACGCCCGGCAACTTCACGATGGGCATCGACAACGACGACCCGTCGGAGCGCCCAACGCACCACGTCACCATCAGCCATAGCTATGCGCTTTCGAAATATGCGGTGACGGTGGCGCAGTGGCACACGTGCGTCGCCGCCGGTGCATGCCCGCGCCTGTCGGGCGAGATCAACGCATCGCCTAACGCACCCGTGCGCGACCTGAGCTGGGACGACGCGCAGCAATACGTGAAATGGCTTTCGAAGATCAGCGGCAAACCCTACCGCCTGCCGACCGAGGCCGAATGGGAATATGCGGCGCGCGCAGGCACCGAAACGCGTTACTGGTGGGGCAACGATATGCGCAAAGGCACGGCGAACTGCAAGGACTGCGGGCCGCCGTGGCGCATCGAGGCGCCCGACGACGTCGGCTCCTTTCCGGCCAATGCGTTTGGTTTCTACGACATGGCCGGAGGCGTTTGGGAATGGGTCAGCGACTGCTGGCACAACTCGTACAAGAATGCGCCGGACGACGGCCACTCGTGGGACGAACCCAACTGCCAGACGCGCGTGATCCGCGGCGGATCGTGGCGCGACGGCGCAGGCTACATGCTCGCCGCCACCCGCTTCAAATACGACAGCAGCGTACGCTACGAGGCCAATGGATTTCGCGTAGCGCGCGACATGAAATAGCACACGCGTAAGGTTCTAATCGCCGTACGTGGAGGCGCAACATGGCCTGCGATGTTCCGTTCACCCGCCGGACATTCCTCAAAGCCGTGGGGAGCGGCGCGTTCACGATCTCGGTGAGTCCCATCGCCGCTTTCACGGCCGCCTGTTCTTCGCAGCGTGCGGCCATTGCTCCCGCTACGAACGTCGCCACGAACGCCCAGCCCGCTCGACCCGCGCCGCGCGCCCCAAATGGCGCACCCGACTGGGCGCCCGAGCCGGGCAAGGCGCGCTGGCGAATCGAGGGCGTGCCCAAGGTCACCGGCGCGAAAATCTATGCACGCGATTTCAAGGCGCGCGACTTCGAAGGCTGGCCGAAAGAAGAAAACTGGTTATATGCGCTGCGATGCAATTGCATCGACAGGAATTTCGAAGACTTCGACCTGAACGTATTGCCGCATCATCTTCGCCCGATTGCCGTCGTATCCAGCCAGACGCTGATCGACAATCGCATCTCTCCCGCTTCCGAAGCCGACCCGTTAAATCACGAAGACATCTATCTCTTTGCGCAAAAAGGCCAACCGGCCAATTGCTATGGCCAGCCCGTCGCCCTGTTGATCTTCGAAAACTTCGATACGTATCGCCGCGCAAGGAAGCTGCTCGATTTCAACGATTCGGTGATCCGCTACGGCGCAACGGTATCGAGAAGCACCAGAACGACCTTGTACGATTCCGCGTCGAAGCTCTATGTGCGCGACGACGACCACTCGTTTTCGAACCTCCTGAGCAGCGGCCACTTCACTCAGGCATTCAACGACACATGCAACACCATGCGGGAAGGCATTCTGAATCTCGCCGGCACAAAGGTGGCCAGCAAGACGTGGCACCGGTTCGACGGCGCTTTTAAAACGCCCGCAATCGATCCCGTCTTCATGGAGCCGGAGTCGGGGCTTGCGTGGTTTCAGGCGGATTCCGGCTGCCTGAACCTGGTTCTCGGCACGCAATCGCCGCGCGACGACAGCAAAGCCGCAGGCGACGTGTTTAACCGCAGCAAGATCGCCATCAAGCACGTGCACGTGATTAGCTGCTATCCGGGCGGCGGATTCGGCGGCCGCGACAAATCGTATTTTCCCGTTTATCTCGCCCTCGCCGCGCCTTTCGCGCATGGGGCGTTGCGTTGGCAGCAATCGCGCTACGAACAATTCCAGGTCGGTTTGAAACGCTCCGAAACCGAATTCACGGAATCCATCTGGCTCGACAATAACGGCAAGCTCCAGGCGCTCGACAGTTCATTCAGCCTCAATGGCGGCGGCAAGGAAAATCTCACCGGCGCCGTTGGCGACCTTGCCGCCATGAGCGCCATGAGTTGCTACGATATTGCGCGCGCCAGTGCGCAAAGCGCCGTGAGTTATACGCCCGAATTGTTCGGCGGCTCGCAGCGCGGCTTCGGCGCGCCACAAGCTTATCTCGCGATCGAAACACTCATGGACGAAGCCGCCCAGGCATTGCACAGGAGTCCATTCGAAATCCGCCGCAATAACCTGCTCGTAAAAGACCGCGGAAAAACGCTCACCGGCGCGCCCATTCTGTTCGACCTTCAACTCGCCGACCTGTTGAATCGTCTTGAAACGCACGAGTTATGGCGCAACAGGGAAAGCATGCGCGCGCAACGACATGCGCACGGATTGCGATATGGCGTTGGGCTCGCCATGGCGAATCAGGCCTACGGCACGGGGAAAGACGCCGTATTCGCCATGGTGCAGATTCAGCCTGACGCGGGCCTGCACGTGCTCACGCATTACACCGACATGGGCAATGGCGCGGCGACCACGTTGGCGCTCGCGCCCGCCGCTTGCCTCGGGCAGAACGCGCAGGAAATCACCATGAACGAAATCGACGCGT
Organism: Paraburkholderia sp. J76; assembly: GCF_905220295.1. Lineage (NCBI taxonomy): Bacteria > Pseudomonadati > Pseudomonadota > Betaproteobacteria > Burkholderiales > Burkholderiaceae > Paraburkholderia > Paraburkholderia sp. J76. The sequence continues at coordinate 457,669 of NZ_CAJMZJ010000001.1, read as the reverse complement.
TTCAGATACCCGGTTTCGATTACAGCAGCCTGGGCGTCCTGGGCGATAGCCGAAGCAAAGCGATCTCGGGCCCCTTCGGATCTTCGAGCGCATGCCTCGGCGCATTCCATCACTATCAGGCAGTGGACCGCGCGGCGATGGTTTTGATGCTGCAAAGCGTGCTGCCCGCCGCGCGCGCAATATGGCGCAACCCGCGCGTCGAGCGACAAGACCTCAAGTGGACGAATGGCAAATTGAGCACGGCTGGTCGCTCGCCAGTCAGTTGGCCCGCGCTGCTCGACGAAATCAACCGCCTGCAATTGCCTACCGTGGCCGCCGTCCATGTCACCTATGCGGGCGGCTTCTGGAGAAGCCGGTACACGTTCGCGTCGGGCGCCGTCGAGATGGACTGCGATTACATCGCCGTTGGCCCCGATACGCACACGCTTACGAGCTTGCCTCACGGCAAGTTGCTCCCGCCACGCGATACGTTCAATTTCGGTCGCACGAACTATGCGCCTTCGGCAGCGCTCGTCGCGGTGTGCGTGAGTCCCGCGAGCGGACACGTGAAGGTCGAGCATGTCGTCACAGCGCTCAGCGCCGGGCGCCTGATCTGTCCTGAGATCGTGCAAGGCCAGTCGCAAGGCGCGGTGGCAATGGCGATGAGCAACGTGCTGAGCGAATCGTGTCCGCTCGGCAATCTCGGCCCCGGCAACGGCACGTGGAATCTCGACCAGTACCTCATCACGCGCATGACGGACGTCCCGCGGCAGGAACTGATCGCACTGCCGCCGCCCGCGGGAGACCCTCACAGCGCGCGCGGCATCGGCGAGGCCGTGATGTGCCCCATTGCGCCCGCGCTGCTGAACGCACTGGCCATGGCAACCGGGCATCGCTTCAGGGAAACGCCCGTCACCCCCGACAAGATACGCGAGGCCCTGAAGTGAGCGAATCCAGCGTCAGGATGCATGTGAACGGGCACGCCGTTACGGTGGCTGCCGCCGACGCCGACATGAGCCTCGCCGAATATCTACACGAACGCCTGGACCTGACAGGGACCAAAGTGTGCTGCGGCATTGGCGCGTGCCGCGCGTGCACCGTGGGCATGCGCAGCAGCCAGAACGCGCTGATGGAAAAGACCCTCGCGTGCGTCACGCCCGTGAGCGCGGTCGCGAATCAATACATCTACACCGTAGAGAGCCTCGCGGACGGCAACAAACTTTCGCCCCTGCAGCAGACTTTCCTCGAATCTTTCGCGTTTCAGTGCGGCTACTGCACGCCAGGCTTTCTGATGGCGGCGACCGCAATGCTCGAACACGTGAAGGCGTACCGCATTAGCGCGGACCAGCTCGAAGTGGAAATCGACAACTGGGTGGGAGGAAACCTGTGCCGGTGCACGGGTTACGTCAAGTATCGGGAAGCGATTCGCAAGGTCGCGCAGATGCAAATGAAAAGCGGAGGATGAGCATGTCTATCCGGATTCGCTTGTCGGCTCTGTGCTTTCTCTTCGCCGTGCAGCTTGCGGCATTGGCCCATGAGCAGACATTGCTCGAATACGCCGATCAATGCGCGAAAGAAATTGGCGAAATACCGCCGTTCAACTGCAATGACGGAACGAATATTCCGGTCACGATCGATGGAAAACCTCCCGGGCCAAACGAGTCGCCCACGCGATGCGACAAGCCTTCACTGCTGAGTCCGCTTTCGGAAGCAGCAGGTCAATGCATTCCGTTTTCGAAAATACTGAATCTCTCGCGCGGCAACACGCAGATTTCCGCGTACTGCCGCCGCAACGTGCTGCGTCCGGACAAGGATCCGCGCTATGACCTCGTGGTGGTCGTGATGCATCACTCGGGCAACGGCAAGACCTGCTGGTTTGCATCGAAGTCGCAGCCGAAACCACTGCAGTCGTCATCGAAATCGCCAACCGACACGCCCGCGAGCAGCGGCTTCGTAGCGACGCGCGTGCCGCCGCCCAACGAGAAGAGGCCGCCTGCCGGACAGCCTTCCGCCGTCGAATTCTGGGCGACGCCCGCCTTCATTGCCGCCAGCACGGCGGAGAACCCCACGTGCCTCAAATGCCACGATGCGGGGCCCTTTATCTTCAGCCCGTATATCGGGCAGGTGTGGGACAAGGTGCCCACCGACCCATGGGGAAAGTATTCGAGCATCGGGCAGGCGTTCTCTTCGTATCACCTCATGACGATGAGCACACCGGGCAATACCTGCACAGGCTGCCATCGCATCGGCAGCGAACAGAGCTGCACCGCGTTTCTCGGGCTCTCGACGGGCAAACTGAAAGCGCCGGGAAACGACCGGCTCGCCAGCCGCTATCCACTGGACCACTGGATGCCGACCGACAACGCCATGAGCGCGACCCAATGGGACAAGGCAAACGTAGCTTCGGTCAATGCCTTGCTGGCCTGCTGCAAGGACCCGGCGCACAAAGATCCCAATTGCACGTTCACGCCGATGCCTTCGAGTTCGAATAACCGGTAAGCGCATTGAGGCACAATTGACCCTGTCGCCGATCCGCCAGGATATTTCATGCCAGATGCCGCCGCCCGAGCGCCACGTGTCGCGCCTCTCTTCGCGCTTTTGCCCTTTCTGCGCCCTTATGCGGGGCGCTGGGCGCTCGCCTTCCTCGCGCTCCTGACTTCGGCAGGCGCGACGCTCGTGCTTCCGGTAGCGTTCAAGTACCTGATCGACCGCGGCTTCGCCACCGGAGATCGCACGCATATCGACCGCTATTTCATCGCGCTCTTCGTGGTTTCGCTGATCCTCGCCGCCGCCACGGCGCTACGCTTCTACTGGGTTTCGTGGCTGGGCGAACGGGTGACGGCCGACTTGCGCCGCGCCGTGTACGACCACGTGATACGCATGAGCCCGCAATTCTTCGAAACCACGCAATCGGGCGAAGTGCTCTCGCGGCTCACCACCGACACGACGCTGATCCAGACCGTGGTGGGCACCAGCCTCTCTCTCGGTCTGCGCAATTTGCTGCTCACCGTGGGCGGCGTGGCGATGCTCGTTGCAACCAGTCCCGTGCTGTCCGGCTACATCATCGCGACGCTGATCGTTGTGGTCGCACCTATCGTCGTCTTCGGGCGAAGCGTGCGCCGGCTTTCGCGCGCGAGTCAGGACACGGTGGCGAATGCAAGCGCGTTGGCGGGCGAAGTGCTCAACGCCATGCCTACCGTTCAGTCGTATACGCAGGAGCAATTCGAGTCGAAGCGCTTTGGCGGCGCCGTGGAAACGGCCTTCGATACGGCGCTCAAACGCATTCGGGCGCGCGCCGGATTGACGGCCGTGGTGATTGTCTTCGTGTTCGCCGCCATCGTGTTCGTGCTCTGGCTCGGCGCGCAGGCGGTTTTGGCCGGGCAGATGAGTGCGGGCCAACTCTCGCAGTTCATTCTCTACGCGGTATTCACGGCGGGCGCCGTAGGGGCCGTCGCGGAAGTGTGGGGCGATCTGCAACGCGCCGCGGGCGCCACCGAGCGGTTGCTGCAGTTGCTCGCCGCGCGCTCGCCCGTGGCGCAGGCGGCGGCTCCCGTGCCGCTGCCGGCGTATGGCACGGGCATCCGCTTCGAGAACGTTTGTTTCTCCTACCCGTCGCGCCCCGGCATCGCCGCGCTCGACGCCTTCTCGCTCGATGTGCGTCCGGGAGAGCATGTCGCGCTCGTCGGCCCGTCCGGCGCGGGTAAAACCACGCTCTTTCAATTGCTGCTGCGCTTTTACGATCCGCAGTCGGGCAGCCTCAGTATCAACGGCGTGCCCACGCAACAGGTGACGCTTGCGGCATTGCGGCAGGCGATCGGCGTGGTGCTGCAGGAGTCGGTGATCTTTTCGGGCAGCGTGCTCGACAACATTCGCTACGGTTCGCCCGACGCCACGCTCGAAGAGGTCCGCCGCGCCGCCGCCATGGCCGCCGCAGCCGGTTTTATCGAGGAATTGCCGCAAGGCTACGACACCTTTCTCGGCGAGCGGGGCGTGCGCCTTTCGGGCGGTCAGCGTCAGCGCATCGCCATCGCGCGGGCGATTCTCAAGAATCCGCCCATTCTGCTACTCGACGAAGCCACGAGCGCGCTCGACGCCGCAAGCGAGCGTCTCGTGCAAACAGCGCTGGACAACGCCGCGCAAAACCGCACGACGCTCGTGATCGCGCATCGTCTGGCTACCGTCCAGCAAGCGGACCGCATCGTCGTCATGGAACAAGGCCGCATCGTCGCGCAAGGCCGTCACGCGGAATTGCTGCTGAGTTCGCCGCTCTACGCACAACTTGCGGCGTTGCAGTTCGGCGTGCAGCACGCCACCCTGAACGAGGCGAAATTCGAGCAGTAGCGAGGGCCGCATCACTACCCATCAGGGCACATTTTTTGCGCGCGTCCCGGAAGACCCGCACATGCGTTTTTGCATGCGCCCTGTCGCGCTAGCCTTGGGAGTGCGAAATGAATGTCGATCAGCCAGGAGCCACGCTCCTTTCAGAGGAAGACGCCCACCGCCAGTTACGCCGCGCCGTCATTGCCAGCACCATCGGCACGACGATCGAATGGTACGACTTCTTTCTCTACAGTACCGTCACCGGGCTTATCTTCGCGAAGCTGTACTTTCCCGAGTCCGACCCGCTCGTTGGCACCCTGCAGGCCTTTCTCATCTATGCCGTGGGCTTCCTCGCCCGGCCAGTAGGCGCGGCCATATTCGGGCATTATGGCGATCGCGTGGGCCGCAAGGCCACCCTGATCGTCACGTTGCTGCTCATGGGTCTCGCGACTTTCGCCGTGGCCTTTGTTCCGACTTATGCGTCGATCGGCATCTGGGGCGCCGTGTTGCTCACGGTGCTGCGTTTCATTCAGGGCGTGGGCGTGGGCGGCGAATGGGGCGGCTCGGTCCTTATGTCGATGGAGTGGGCGCGCACCAATTCGCACCGGGGCCTTGTCGCGTCCTGGCCGCAATTCGGCGTGCCGGCAGGACTTTTTATCGCCAATCTCGTGGTGCTTGCCGTCAGCCGCTTTTCCGGAGACAGTTTCATGACGTGGGGATGGCGGCTGCCGTTCCTGCTGAGCATCGTGCTCGTCGCGATCGGCCTCTATATTCGGCTGAGCATTCTCGAAACGCCGATCTTCGCAAAGCTCCTCGCCGAAAACAGGATCGAGAAAGCGCCGGCGCTCGAAGTCATTCGCCGACAGCCCAAGGACATTCTCCTTTCGGCCTTGGCGCGCATGGCCGAACAGGCGCCGTTTTACCTTTACACGGCATTCGTTTTTACGTACGGCGTGAAGACGCTGCACGTTTCGCGTGACCTCATGCTCAGCGCGGTTCTGGTCGCCGCCATGCTGGAATTCGTGACCATTCCGTTCTTCGGACACCTTTCCGACCTCATCGGACGCAAGCGCATGTATATGATCGGCGCGGTGGCCGTGGGTGTTTTCGGCTTTATCTACTTCGCGATGGTGGATACGAAGAACCCAGTGTGGATTTTCCTGGCCGTAGTGCTTTCGCTCGTGCCGCACGCCATGCTTTATGGTCCGCAAGCTGCGTTTATCGCCGAATCGTTCACGGGGCGGCTGCGTTACAGCGGCGCGTCGCTGGGTTATCAACTGGCTTCCGTGATTGCGGGCGGCCCTGCGCCGTTGATCGCCACGGCGCTCTACGCGTACTACCGCTCGGGTTACGCGATTGCGATCTATATCGCAGTGTGCGCGGTGATCAGCCTGCTCGCCGCGTGGCGCATGGGCGATTACACGAACAAGGACATTTCACGCGAATACGACGACGCGCATGGCGTTGGCGATCACGGCCACGCTTCCCACCCTGTGTGAGCGGCAGCCCGGAACCGAACGCGTGGGCTAGATGAAACCCACGCCACCGTTGACGGCAATCGTCTGCCCCGTGACGAAGCCATTGCCGAGCACCATCAGTACGACCTGCGCGACCTCATCCGCTTCGCCAAGCCGGCCAACGGGCAGCCGCTCGGCGACGTTCGCGGCCTTCAATGGCGCGGCCATTTCCGTGTCGATGAGCCCTGGCGCCACCGCGTTCACGGTCACGCCTTCTCGCGCCACGCGCGAGGCGTAACCACGCGTCAAGCCTTCGAGGCCCGCTTTCGAAGCGTTGTAGTGAACGCCGACGAGGCCCGCGCCGCGCGCGGCAACCGACGAAAGATTGACGATGCGCCCCCAGCGCCGCGCGCGCATGCCCGGCAATACTGCCTGCGTACAAAGAAACGCCGACTTGAGATTGACAGCGAGCGTGTGATCGAATTCGGCTTCGGTAAGCGTCTCGATGTCGCCTGGCGTGCCTGTTCCCGCGTTGTTCACGAGCACATCGACCGCGCCCAGTCGGCGCTCGATCTCTTCGATCATGCCGCTAACTTCGCTTGCCACGGACACATCGGCGCGCACCGCGAACGCGCGGCCACCCGCGCTTTCGATCTGCGCGACAACCTGCTGGGCGTCGCCCGCGCGCTGCCGGTAGTTCACGGCAACCGCCGCGCCAGCCGAAGCGAGCGCAATCGCAATGGCGCGGCCAATGCCGCGCGAACCGCCCGTTACGAGCGCAACGCGATTATTCAGGTCGACTAAAGGAGTGGAATGACGATCGGACATGGCGCACGCTCACGGCGCGGTGCCAATGCCGCCGCCAGGCCCCGCCAGTTCGCCGTCAATACCAGGCGCACTCGCATGCCCGTAAGCGTTCGCGTGGCCGCCATGGCGCGAAAACGGCGCGGTGCGCAGCTTCGCGCGGCGACGCGGGCCGGAAACCGGGTCCAGATAGAACATGACGAGCGTGCCTGCCGCAGCCGCCGCCGCAAGATGAAACAGAGCCTTCATGGACGCCTCCCGTTGGTTGCAACGCAGAGCCATTATGCCGCCGACAAACGCGCGTCGCACGCGCGCGTGACGTCGGCGTTCAGGAAAAGCCATCGTCCCAGCGCGTATCGCGCACCTGTACCATGCCCGCCTCCACGCGCACCGCGAACACCGCCACGTCTTCATAGGCGGGCGGCGCGAGTACCTTGCCGGTCTTGATGCAAAAACGCGCGCCGTGCCGCGGGCAAATTACCTCGTCGCCCTCCACGTCGCCGCCCGTGAGCAGGCCGCCGTCGTGCGGACAGGTATCTTCGATGGCATAGCAGGTGCCCTCGAGATTGAATACGGCGACCTGCGTGCCGTCCACATCGACGCTGCGCACGGAACCCGGCGGAAATTCGTTGTACGGCGCGACATCCACCCAATCGGCCATGTCAAAGCATTCCCAGTTGCAGGAGCGCCGCTTCGGACATGCGCGCTCGCGTCCACGGCGGGTCCCAGACCAGCTCCACGTGCGTCGCGCTCACGCCTTCCACGTCGTTCACGTATTCTTCGACCGTGCCCGGGAAAGTCTGCGCCACGGGACAACCGGGCGCGGTCAGCGTCATGTGTATCGTCACGCGGCCCGTTTCGGCCTCCACTTCCAGTTGATAGACGAGCCCCAGATCGTAGATGTTCACCGGTATCTCCGGATCGAACACCGAGCGCAACGCGTCGATCACGCGTTCGCGCAATTCGTTGCCCCCAACCGTTTCCCCATTCATCGTCGTTCGCCTCCTCGCGCGCGGCGTCATTCCGTCGATACGGTGCCGCGCTCGTCGCGCAACGCGGCATGCAGCGTATGCCATGCGAGCGTCGCGCATTTGATGCGCGCCGGAAATTCGCGCACGCCTGCGAGCACCGCGAGCTTGCCGAGCCCTTCGACGGAAACCGGGCGATCCGAAGGCGCCGTCGCCATGGCGTGAAAGCGTTCGAATAGCGCCTCGACTTCCGCCTGCGTGCGGCCCTTGAGCGCCTCGGTCATCAGCGAAGCCGATGCCGTGGCGATGGCGCACCCGGCGCCCTCGAAGCCGGCATCCTTGACCACGCCATCCTCGATACGCAGATACAACGTGACGCGGTCGCCGCACAGCGGGTTGTAGCCTTCCGCGCTATGCGTCGCGCCAGCCAGGGCGTGGCAGTTTCGCGGCCGCCTGTAGTGGTCGAAGATCGTTTCCTGGTAGAGGTCGCGCAAGTCGCTCATAGCGGAAACACCTCCGCTACGCGCGCAAGGCCGTCCAGCAGCGCATCGACATCGGCGCGCGTGTTGTAAAGCGCAAACGAGGCGCGCACCGTGGCCGGCACGCCATAGCGATCCATGACCGGCATCGCGCAGTGATGGCCCGTTCGCACCGCCACGCCGTACCGGTCGAGTATCGTGCCGACGTCGTGCGCATGCGCGTTTTCCATAACGAACGAAAGGATGCCGAGCTTTTCCTTCGCAGTTCCAATCATCCTCACGTTAGGCATCGCGCGCAGGGCGGCGTCCGCATATGCCAGCAGTTCGGCTTCGTGCCGCTGCGCCACTTCCAGTCCAATCGCGCTCACGTAGTCGAGCGCCGCCGCAAGGCCGATCGCACCGGCGATGTTCGGCGTGCCCGCTTCGAAGCGCCAGGGAATGACGTTGTACTCGGTCTTTTCGAACGTCACCGAGCGGATCATGTCGCCGCCGCCCTGCCATGGCGGCATGGCCTCCAGCAATGCGGATTTCGCATAGAGCGCGCCGATGCCGGTCGGGCCGTAGACCTTGTGACCGGAGAACGCATAGAAGTCGCAATCGAGCGCGGCCACATCCACGGGCAGATGCGCAACGGCCTGCGCTCCATCGACCAGCACCGGCGCGCCATGCGCATGGGCTAGCTCGATCATGCGCGCAACCGGGTTCACGGTTCCCAGCGCGTTCGACGCGTGCGTAACGGCCACCATGCGCGTGCGCGCGCCTAGCATGCGCTCGTACGCGTTCAGGTCGAGCGTGCCTTCGTCGTCGATTGGCGCCACTTTCAGCACCGCGCCCGTCTGTGCGCACACGAGTTGCCACGGCACGATGTTGGAGTGATGTTCCATCGCGGTGACAAGCACTTCGTCGCCGGGCTGAAGCCTCGGCCGCGCGCAGCTTTGCGCCACCAGATTGATGGCCTCGGTCGTGCCGCGCGTGTACACGATCTCCTTCTCGTGCGCCGCATGCAGGAAGCGCGCAATGCGCGCGCGAGCGCCTTCATATGCATCGGTCGCGCGTTGTGACAGCAAATGCACGCCGCGATGCACATTGGCATTGTCGTGTTCGTAATAAGCCTGTTCGGCGGCAATCACGCTCGCGGGCTTCTGCGTGGTCGCGGCATTGTCCAGGTACACGAGCGGCTTGTCGTGCACGCTCTCGCGAAGAATCGGAAAGTCGCGGCGCCAGTCCATTACCGTTTCGGCGCCGGCAATGCTCACCGGTTCGAGCAGACTCATGACAGTCCTCGCAAGGATTCGCCACCGGGCAGGCGCGCGAGCAGTTGTTGTGTGAGCCGGCTGCGCAGCGCGGCACTTTCCACGCGATCCACGCTCACGCGCGCGAACGACCAAACCAGAAGCGCGCGCGCCATGCGCTCGTCAATGCCGCGCGAGCGCAAGTAGAAGAGCGGGCTCTCGTCGAGTTGGCCGACGGTTGCGCCGTGCGTGCATTTCACGTCGTCGGCGTGAATTTCCAGTTGCGGTTTCGTGTCGATGCCGGCATTGCGCGAGAGCAGAAGATTATCGTTGCCCTGGTGCGCATTGGTCTGCTGCGCGTCCTGATGCACGATCACGCGGCCATCGAACACGCCATGCGAAGCACCGTCGAGCACGCCGCGATAGTATTCGCGGCTCGTGCCGCGCGGCATTTCATGGTCGATGCGCGTGTGGTGATCGACGTGCTGGCGCGCGCTCACGAAATACAGGCCGTTCAGATCGGCTTGAGCGTCTTGCGCGTCGAGGCGCGTGTCGATCTGCGTACGCGATAATGCACCGCCGAAAGCGAAGGAATGCGATGTAAAGTAGCTGGCGCGCCGTTGCGACACGCCCACGTGGGCGATATGAAATGCGCTGCGCGCCTCCTGTTGAATGCGGCAATGCTGAACGTCGGCCTCTTCGTCGACGACGATTTCCGTGGCGGTGTTGACGAAGTAGGCTTCGTCGGCGATTCCGGCGAACTGCTCGACAATCGAACAGCGCGCGCCCTGCCCCGCCACCACGGCGTTGAACGGATGCATGGCAAGCGCGGCCTCGCTGCTGAAGAACACCACGTGCAGCGGCCAGTCCAGCATGCAGCCCGGCGGCAGCACGACCACATAGCCGTCGCTGCGAAATGCGCCGTTGAGCGCCGCGAATCCGTCTTCGGGCGCGCGCCTCGCCATGATGGATTCGATCCGGTCAGGAATCCTGCGCATTGCCTGCGCGAGCGTGCCGACAAACGCGCCTTCCGGCAAAGGCGGCAAGGACGAAAGCTTCGGCGCATGTCGGCCGTTCACGAACACCATGCGTCCGCCCGCGTCCGCCGGTACGAGATCGTCGATCAAACGGGCATAATCCGTTTGCTCGCCGTCCGAAGGCATGAAATGCCAATGCGATTTGGCAATGGGCGTCACGTTAGTGTATTTCCACGCTTCGAGCTGCGTGCCGGGAAAGCCCAGCGTCTCGAACCGCTCGAACGCGTGGCGCCTCGCCTTGCGCAACCACGGCAACTCGACGCCCGCCAGCGTTCCCGCCATCGTGCGAAACGCCTCACGGTAATGCTCGCGCGTTGATTCGCTCATCGCTGCTCCCCGGCGGAGGCCGCGTGTTGCTCGCCGAGCCAGCCATAGCCCTTGCGCTCCAGTTCGAGCGCAAGCTCATGCGAGCCCGACCGCACGATGCGCCCCTGCGAAAGCACGTGCACCTGGTCGGGCACGATGTAGTCGAGCAGGCGCTGATAGTGCGTTACCAGCACGATGGCGCGCTCCGCGCCGCGCATCCGGTTCACGCCGCGCGCGACGAGTTGCAGCGCGTCGATATCGAGCCCGGAGTCGGTTTCGTCGAGAATGGCGAGACGCGGTTCCAGCACCGTCATCTGCAGTACCTCGTTGCGCTTTTTCTCGCCGCCAGAAAATCCTTCGTTCACGCCGCGATACAGAAGCTCTTCCTTCATCTCCATCGCCGCCATTTTCTCCTTTACCAGCGCGAGAAAATCCATGGCGTCGAGTTCCGGCTCGCCGCGATGCTTGCGCTGCGCGTTGAGCGCGGCCTTGAGCAGATAGATATTGCTCACGCCCGGTATTTCCACCGGATACTGGAACGCGAGAAAAAGCCCGCGGCGAGCGCGTTCGTCGGGCGCAAGCGCGAGCAGATCGCTGCCGTCGTACTGCACGCTGCCGCCCGTCACCACGTATTGCTCGCGCCCCGCCAGCACATGGGCGAGCGTGCTTTTTCCCGAGCCGTTCGGCCCCATGATCGCGTGTACTTCGCCCGCATTCACGCGCAGATCCACACCGCACAAAATCGGCTTGCTTTCTACTTCGACATTCAGATCGCGAATTTCCAGCATCCTGCTCTCCCTCTCAACCTACGCTGCCTTCCAGGCTCACGCCCAGCAGCTTCTGCGCTTCCACGGCGAATTCCATCGGCAATTCCTTGAGCACGTCCTTGCAAAAGCCGTTGACGATCATCGAAACCGCATCCTCTTCGGTGAGCCCGCGCTGCCGGCAATAGAACAACTGGTCTTCGCCGATGCGCGACGTCGATGCCTCGTGCTCCACTTTCGCGCTCGGGTTCTTCACCTCGATATACGGAAACGTGAAGGCGCTGCATCGGTCGCCTAGCAGGAGCGAATCGCATTGTGTGTAGTTGCGCGCGTTCTCGGCCGAGCGCGCCATCTTCACGAGCCCGCGATATGCGTTCTTGCCGCGGCCAGCCGAAATTCCCTTCGAGAGAATCGTGCTGCGCGTATTGCGGCCGATATGAACCATCTTCGTGCCGGTATCGGCCTGTTGATAATGATTGGTGAGCGCCGCCGAATAAAACTCGCCAATCGAGTTGTCGCCGCGCAGGATCACGCTCGGGTATTTCCACGTAATCGCCGAGCCGGTTTCGACTTGTGTCCACGAAATCCTGGCGTTGGCCTCGCGGCAGTCGCCGCGCTTCGTCACGAAGTTGTAGATGCCGCCGCGCCCCTGCGCGTCGCCCGGATACCAGTTCTGCACCGTCGAGTAGCGGATTTGCGCGCCTTCCAGTGCGACCAGTTCCACCACGGCGGCATGCAACTGGTTTTCGTCGCGCATCGGCGCCGTGCAGCCTTCCAGGTAACTCACGTAAGCGCCCTTGTCGGCCACGATCAGCGTGCGCTCGAACTGGCCCGTGTTGCGGGCGTTGATGCGAAAGTACGTGGACAACTCCATCGGACAGCGCACGCCCGGCGGGATGTAGCAAAACGAACCGTCGCTGAATACCGCCGAGTTGAGCGTGGCAAAGAAATTGTCGGTGTAGGGCACGACCGAGCCGAGATACTGGCGCACGAGGTCGGGATGGTCGCGCACCGCTTCCGAAAACGAACAGAAGATAATGCCAAGCTCGCCCAGTTGCCGCCGGAATGTGGTGGCGACCGAAACGCTGTCGAATACCGCGTCCACGGCCACGCCCGCAAGAATCTCGCGCTCCTGCAACGGCACGCCGAGCTTTTCGTAAGTGCGAAGGAGTTCCGGATCGACTTCGTCCAGGCTCTTCGGGCCGTTCTTCGTGCGATCCGCTTGCGTATGCGGCGCCGAATAATAGGCGATGTCCTGGAAGTCGATCGGCGGATGTTCAATACTCGACCAATGCGGCTCGCTCATCGTGAGCCAGTGCCGGTAAGCGGCGAGACGCCAGTCGAGCATGAAGGCAGGCTCCTGCTTGCGCTCCGAAATCAGACGGATCACGTCCTCGGACAAACCGCGCGGCAATGTATCCGACTGCACGTCCGAAACGAACCCGTGCCGATATTCCCGCCGCAGCAGTTCCTCGAATGGTTTCGCTTGTGTATCCATGACGTTATTACGGCTTCCTTTGCATTGACGCAATCACGATCTCATTCTAGAGCCGCTATCAAAACCCTGGCATTGCCGGGGTTTAACCCCCGCGCATGAAATGCGTAGCGGGCACGCCTGATGCTGAAAACGCCGCCAGCAAAACAGAAATGACAACGCCTTCGCGTGAAGCCAACTTTCCATCTTTCCGTTTCTTTCCGTGTACTGGCAGGGCGGCTCGGCGTTGCAGGCATGCGATTCGCGACACCATGCAGCACCACGACGACGGAAACGAACGGAGAAGGCCATGAAATCCTTTTACGCTCTCGCTCGAGGCGCGTTAGTCCGAAGCGCGCTACCTTATATGGCGATGGCGCTCGCCGCCGTCTGGCCAGCCGCCCAGGCGCAAGCGCAATTGCCCGCACATCCGCCCCCGCCGATGGTGATGCCACCGGCGGCCGCATCGGGCGCGACCAGTGCATCCAACCCCGATAACATGCCGGTGAAAAAGCCCAAGGGGCCCGCCACCCGCGACAAGATGATGCGCAACGACCCCGCCAGCGACGCGCACGCCAAGTAGGAGGAAACCGAGGCGCAGAAAGGCCTCAACTTTGGCCGCATCAGGCTCTACCCTGTAACCATGCAACTCACGGAGGACTCAGAATGAGAATCGAATTCACGAATCGCCGTCACGCCGTCGCTGCCGCGCGCGTCGCGTTCGAAGCCAACGTGGACAACCGCCCGGTGTGGTGCAGCGTCTCGCTCGACGCGCTGAACGACCGTTTCGGCAATACCGGAACGTCAGCGCATGCGCTGCTTAGCGCGTTCGAGGCGAACCGCCCGAGCATCGAACTGGCCGCGCGGCACGCCCTGGAGAAAAACGGGGGGCAATCCCTCGAACTGGAAACGCGCGATCTAAAGTGATGGCGCGAGCGTAAGCGCAATCGCACTCGATTCGAATCGTCAGTTACTTAGGGCAATCGCACTCGATTCGAATCGTCAGTTACTTAGGCCTGCTTCAGATGCCTCGCGAGCGGGCCGCGATACTTCCTGGCATCCACACACACATCGAGAGCGTTCAGATCGAGGGCGTTCAATTGCGCGTCGGCATCGGCTATTCTTGATTTGCGTCCGCGACCAGCGCCATTCTTTCGTGTGCGTCGCATTGTTCCCACGGCGCTGCCGCGGAACGCGCCTTGCCAGCCGCACTACGCTTGATCCCCGCTCGCCTCGAAGCGGCGGCCCTGACGTGACAAGGAGGCAGACATGGACGCGCTACAGGTGGGAACCGCCATCGGCGTCATGGTGCTGGTTATCGCGGCCTCGGCCGTGATCGCGCATTACCGCCGCGAACGGCGACGCGCCAGCCTGTTGCGCGACCTCCACCATCACAACGGCATCCACTCGTCGCGCAGCTAGTCGGCCGCGCGTCGCGCGTCAACGGCCTCGGGTGCAGGTCGCGATCATCGCGCGCAGCCGTGCGATGTCGGCGGGCTTCGCGAGATGCGCATGAAACCCGGCCGCGAGCGCCGCTGCGCGGTCGCTGTCCGACACATGGCCGCTCAGCGCGACCAGCGTCATGCCGGCCTGATCCGGCATGGCGAGCATCCGCGCCGCGAGTTCGTAGCCGTTCATGCCGGGCATGCCGATATCGACGAGCGCGAGATTCGGCTTCCATTGCTTGAGCAAAGCCAGCGCACTGGCGCCATCGCACGCCGTTCTCACTTCATGCCCTTCGAGTTCGAGCAGCGCACCGAGCGCGAAACGCGCGTCGGCATTGTCGTCGACGATCAGCACACGGGCCGGTTCGTTGCTCGCAACCGCCGCGCCGTCCGGTTTGACGGCGTCGGCGCTGCCCGTGCGCACGGGAATCGAAAGGCGCGCGAGCGTGCCGCGTCCGGCTCCCTCGCTCGTCACGACAATTTCGCCGCCGTGCAATTGCGCGAGCCGCTGCGCGATGGCAAGCCCGATGCCGAGTCCGCCTTCCAGCCGCGCGCTCTTCCCGGCAAATTGCGAAAACGGCTCGAAAATGCGCGAAAGCACGGCCGGGTCGATCCCAATGCCGTTGTCGCGAATCGAAATCTCGACGCAGCGCGCTTCGCCAGCGCCTTTTTGTTCGACGGTGAGCACGATTTCGCCACCGTCTGGCGTATAGCGCACGGCGTTGGAGAGCAGATTCACGATTATCTGCGTGAGCCGCGCCGGGTCCGCGAACAGCCGCAGGTCGCCGGCAAGCGGATGAACGTGCAGCGTATGCCGCCGCGCCTCGGCGCGCTCGCGGATGGAAGCGAGCGCATCGGAAAGTATTTCGTTGAGCGAAGCATCGGTGGGCTCGACGCTCAGCTTGTTGTGATCCAGGCGCGACGCGTCCTGCAGTTCGTCCATCAAGCGTTTGAGTTGCGCGATCTGGCGCTGCGCAACCGCGAAATACTCACGCTGCGGTGCGCGATTCTCGCTCACCACCTGAAGCGCCTGGAACGCATTTTCGAGCGGCGCCAGGGGATTGCGAAACTCATGCGCAAGCACGGCGATCACTTCCGAATAGCGCTGCGTTTCCATGCGGCTATGATCGCGCGCGTCGACCAGATTGAGTGCCGACCCGGCCACGGAGGCGAATTCGCTGAGCACCCGCCGGTCTTCGCGAGTGAATCGCGACTGCTCCTCGAGCGAGACGACCCAGATGGCGCCCAGCGGGCGCCCTTTGGAGACGATTGGCAAAACGAGCGCTTCCTGCACGTCGGCGCAGACGGGGGCGAGAACCGGGAAATCGGCGCCTAACGCCGTGAAAAGCAGCGGCTTGCCGGCTTGGAGCACGACGGCGCACGGGCAGTCATTCCAGTGTGTGCGGGTTCCGCACAGGTTTGCAAACTTACCTGCCACGCTGTGCCAGCGAAAATAACGCTCCTCGCCTTCGCGCTCCAGCAAACTGATTCCCGCCGACTGCGCACCGCACAGGCGCATGGCAAAGTCCGCGATTCTTTGCAGCAACACTTCGCGCGAGTCCAGTTGCGCGGTGACAAGAGCGAGCAGCGCCTGGTTCTCGCTCTCGTGGTCAGGCGCGCGAGAGGGCCGCGCATCGAGGTCCGCGATGGCGGGCGACCTGCTTTTCGGCGCCATTGAGGTCTCCTCCGTTGGCCCGATGAAGCTATGAGTTATGACGTACCGCATGAGGCAGAGCCATTCCAGGCACCCCTGCAAAAAAGTGAATACGCGTGGGCATGGAACAGTATCACGCCGGAGGCGAACGAAAGGCAACGTGAAAGATGGGTAACAAACGCCCGGAATTCCGGGCGGGCGTACACACCGAAAGCGAACGCGTCAGACCTTGCGCGCCCGGAGATATTTGAAGAATTCCGCGCCTTCCTGAAGGCGCCGTTTCATCATTTCCCAACTCACCAGCATTTCACGGACGATTTCCCAGATTTTCCCTGGCCGGAAATAGAAGCGCTTATAGAACTCTTCAACGCCAAGATAAATTTCCTCGCGCGAAAGATGCGGATAGCCAATGGTCGAAGCCTGCGTGCCCGCCGAATTGACGAGCGTGATGACCTTGGTGTCGTTCAGCCAGCCATTTTCCACGGCCTGTTTATGCAGCACCGTGCCCGGATAAGGCGCGGCGAGCGAGACCTGTATGGTATGAGGATTAATTTCTTTCGCGTACCGAATGGTTTTCTGGATCGTTTCGTGCGTTTCGCCCGGCAAACCGAGGATGAAAGTGCCGTGAATCTTGATGCCGAGCTTGCGGCAATCCTCGCTGAACTGGCGCGCGAAGTCCGTGCGCACGCCCTTTTTGACGTTCACGAGAATCTGGTCGTCGCCGGATTCGTAGCCCACGAGCAGCAGCCGTAATCCGTTATCCTTCATCACCTTGAGCGTTGAATACGGCACGTTCGCCTTGGCATTGCAGGACCACGTCACGCCCAGCTTGCCGAGCCCGCGCGCAATTTCTTCCGCGCGCGGCCTGAGGTCCGTGAACGTGTCGTCGTCGAACATAATCTCCTTGATTTCGGGCATGTTGTCCCGAATCCATTTCACCTCTTCCAGCACGTGTTCGACCGAGCGCGTGCGATAGCGATGACCGCCGACCGTGTGCGGCCACAGGCAGAACGTGCAGCGCGATTTGCAGCCGCGCCCCGTATAAAGCGACAGATACGGATGTTTGAGGTAGCCGCTGAAATAGTGCTCGGGCGTGAGGTCGCGCTTGTAGATCGGCGCGACGAAGGGAAGCTGGTCCATGTCCTCGAGAATCGGCCGGGCTTCGTTGTGCGTGATGCCGCCATCGGGCAGCCGATAGCTCAGGCCCAATATCGACTCGAACGGCAAACCCTGAGCAATCTCGCGGCACGTGAAGTCGAATTCCTCGCGGCATACGAAGTTGATGGCATCGCTCGCGCTCAGCGAACCATGAGGATCGACCGCCACCTTCGCGCCGATCATGCCGACGAGGATCGTGCTCTTGCGCCGCTTCAGGTGTTCGGCAAACTGAATGTCGCTCGGAAACGAGGGCGAACTCGTATGGATGATGACCAGTTCGTATTCCTGAGCGATATCGAGCGTGGCTTCGAGCGTCAGGTCGTCTGCGGGGGCGTCCACCACGCGGCTGCCTTCGACCAGCGCGGCCGGCTGCACAAGCCACGTTGGATACCAGAACGAGCGGATCTCGCGCTTTGTTTGAAAACGTGAGCCCGCGCCGCCATCGAAGCCTTCGTAAGAAGGTGCCTGCAGAAACAACGTTTTCATGAATGCCCTCGGAGAAAAATCGTGAATTCGTCTCGAAGCCTACAAAAACATGACAGTTGCTGGATATGGCTTTGCGCGGGTCAAGAATACTACACACGCGGTTTCGCGGGAGAGGCCGGCGTCGCCACCGGGTTGTCACGCATGCGGCGCGGCATCCGCTTTGCTGCTTTCGCGTGGAGAAAGGAGAGACCCAACCGGGAGGTCAAGCCGATGACACAAACCACGCGCGCGGCTGCGGCCGTCGCAAGCGTCGCGGCGGGCGCCGCACTCGCGCTCTGGTCCACGCGCGACCTGCGCGAGTCGGCGCATGCGCGCGCGGCCGGCAAGCACGTCGCCGCGGCGCGCAGCTTCAATCACGGGTCGGCGCTGCTCGCGCTCTCTGTCCTCGCCGACAGCGCGATGGAACACTATCGCGGCTCGTTCGAGAACCGGGCGATGTACCTGCCGCCCGCCGTGGCGCTCTGCTCGCTCAGCGCGGCGCTGCACGGCGGCGCCGACCGGCGCGCGGTTTCGCACCGGCTGCGGCATGCAATCCAGCTAACCGGCGCGGCCACGGGCGTCGCCGGCACGGCGTTCCATCTTTACAACGTGACGAAGCGGCCCGGCGGCTTAAGCTGGCACAACTTCTTTTACGGCGCGCCCGCTGGCGCGCCGTTCGCGCTCGTGCTCTGCGGCGCGCTTGGCGCGATCGCCGAGCAGTTGCGCGACGAACCCGAACACGACCCGCATCTGTTCGGCATGCCCGCAGGCAAGGCACTCGCGCTGGTGGCCGGCGCGGGGCTGCTCGGCACGGCCGCCGAAGCGGCGCTGCTGCATTTTCGCGGCGCGTTTCAACATCCCGCGATGTACGCGCCCGTGACCATCGCGCCGGTGAGCAGCGCCTTGCTCGCGCATGCGGCGCTCGCCGCGCCCCGGCATGCGGCGCGCGCAAGCGGGTTCGCGCGCTTCTGGCTGCGGCTCACGGCGGCGCTGGGCTTTGCGGGTTTCGGCTTTCATGCAAACGGCGTGGCACGGGCGCAGGGCGGCTGGCGCAACTGGTCGCAGAACCTGTTCGCGGGGCCGCCGCTGCCCGCGCCGCCCTCGTTCAGCGCGCTTGCGCTCGCGGGGCTCGCGGCGTTGCGCATGCGGGAGACCGAACGATGACGCACACGCCCAGGTATCCGGGCTACGACGTGCTCGCCAAACGCAAGACGCCCTCATGGGACGCCCCCACGCGCGCGGTGATCGAGGCGCGCGTGAACACGCCGGATCGCGCGCGCTATCTCGCCGCGTCGCAGTGGCAGACGCTGGTCGCATTGTGCGACACCATCGTCCCGCAGCCCACGCGCGACGAACACGCCGGCGACTCCTCGCGAGTACCCGTCGCGGCACTGGTGGAAGGCAAGCTGCTCGACGACCGGCGGGACGGCTTTCGCGACGCACGTCTGCCGCCGTTGCGCGCCGCATGGGAAACGGGCCTCGCGGCGCTCGACGCCGAAAGCGTGAAGGCCTACGGCGAGCACTTTGCCCAATTGCGCGATGAACGGCGGCGCGCGCTCGTCACCCGCATGCAGCGCGGCGAACTGCGCGGCAAGGCGTGGCGCGGCATGCCGTGCGACGTGTTCTTCGCGAAGCGCGTGCTGCACGACGTGAGCGCCGCGTACTGGTCGCATCCGCTTGCCTGGAATGCGATGGGCTTTGGCGGCCCCGCGAATCCGCGCGGCTACGTGCGCCTTTACACGAACCGGCGCGATCCGTGGGAAGCCGTCGAAGCCCGCGACGACAGCGAGGCCGCGCAACAGACCGCGCGCACGGAGAACAAGCGTGTGCGCTGACCTCGCGCAAGCGGGCGCGGCGAACGAAGCGCCGCGCGGCAAGCACGGCCGCGCGCCCGACGTGTTCCGCCGCGGCGGCTGGATGCCCATGCGCGAATACGCGCTCGACGACCCCGTGGATTTCGCCATTGTCGGCACGGGCGCGGGCGGCGCGACGCTCGCGTGCCGGCTCGCCGAGGCGGGCTTTCGCGTGGTCGCGTTCGACGCGGGCGCGTGGTGGCGGCCACTGGAAGAATTCGCCTCCGACGAAACCCACCAGGCCAAGCTCTACTGGACCGACGAGCGCATCTGCGACGGCGACAACCCCTTGCAGCTAGGCAGCAACAACAGCGGCAAAGCCGTGGGCGGCAGCACCGTACACTTCGCGATGGTTTCGCTGCGCTTTCGGCCCGAATGGTTCCAGGCGCGCACGAAGCTCGGCTATGGCGTGGACTGGCCGCTCGACTGGCGCGAGATGTGGCGCTACTACACCGAGGTCGAGCGCGCGCTCGGCATTTCCGGGCCCGTGAATTATCCGTGGGGACCGAAGCGGCCGCGCTATCCGTATCGCGCGCACGAGGTCAACGGCGCGGGCCTCGTGCTCGCGCGCGGCTGCGAGGCGCTCGGCATTCCGTGGTCGCCCACGCCGCTCGCCACGCTTTCCGCGCCGCGCGGCGACGCGCATCAGTGCGTGTATCGCGGCTTTTGCGTGTCCGGCTGCGCAACCAACGCAAAGCAGAGCGCGCTCGTCACGTGGATTCCGCGCGCCGTGCACGCGGGCGCGGAAATCCGCGATCTCGCCATGGTGGGCCGCATCGAAACCAACGCGCTGGGGCGCGCCGCCGGCGTGCATTTCCATCGCGAGGGGCGCTGGCATTTCCAGCGCGCGCACAACGTGGTCGTGGCGGGCTACGCCATCGAAACGCCGCGCCTCCTGCTGCTTTCCGCGAACGGGCGCTTTCCCGAGGGCCTCGCGAACCGCTCGGGGCTCGTCGGCAAGAACCTCATGGTGCAGACCAACCAGGCCGCGTGGGGCGCATTCGACGACGAAATCCGCTGGTACAAGGGGCCGCCCTCGCTCGCGCTCACCGAGCACTGGAACTATCAGGACACCGGCAAGGACTTTCACGGCGGCTACTGCTACATGAGTCAGGGGCCGCTGCCGCTCGTCTGGGCGGCGACGCAGACGAGCCGCGGCCTGTGGGGCGACGCGCTCATGCGCGAGATGACGAAGTACAACCATCAGGCAGGGCTGAAGATGGTGGGCGAAACGCTGCCGCAGGAACGCAACCGCGTGACGCTCGCCGGGGAAAAGGACGCGCTCGGCTTGCCCGTGGCGCGCGTCACATGGTCGATGTGCGAGAACGACCACAAGCTCGTGAACCATGCGCTCGACTTCATGAGCCGCGCGCTCGCGGCGGCGAACGCGCGCGATATCTGGACTCAGAACGACGACACCTGCCACCTGAACGGCACGGCGCGCATGGGCGACGATGCGCAAACGAGCGTCGTGAATGCGGATTGCCGCTCGTGGGACATTCCGAATCTGTGGATCTGCGACGGCTCCGTGTTTCCGACCGTGGGCGGCGTGAATCCGTCGCTCACCATTCAGGCCATTGCGCTACGCACCGCCGAGCGCATCCAGGCGCTGGCCGCGCGCGGCGAACTTTGATCGACGCTTTGGTTTCCGACGCTTTGTATTCCGATACGCGGGCACGGACAATGCGCGAATCCAGGGGCTTTTTAAAAGGAGGCTGCCATGCCGCTCAGCAAGGGAAAAACACGCGAAGCCATTTCGAAGAACGTCAAGACGGAAGTGAAGCAAGGCAAGTCGCAGAAGCAGGCCGTTGCCATTGCGCTCAATCAGGCGCGCAAGTCGGGCGCGAAAATTCCGAAGAAGAGCCAAAAATGAGGCGACGCGCCGCACTTGCGGCGCGTTTCTTGTTTCGCTCAGTTCGTTAGCTATCCTCGCTAACTTCGGCTGGCCTCGCCCAAGCCTCCGGGTCCTCAGGGTAAACACACGCCGAACAGGCATACGGGGTGCGCACCCGAAACCATTCTGAACCGCGTTCTGGACCCCAGGCTGCCGCGTCGCCCATGACCCCACTCGCCTACTTCCTGCACAGCGCAGGCCCCGCATCGGGCCCGGTGCTGGCGCTCGACTGGGGCCTTGCCGCGTTATGCCTGGGGGTGTGCATTGTCATCGCCGGGCTGCTTTATATGGCGCTACGCCGCAAACGCCGCGAAAGCGCAACGTCCGACGAAGCATTAGCGCAAGCCAATGTCGCCGACGAACAGGGCGAGCGCACCGCGAACCGCATCGTCGCCGTGGGCACGGCGATTTCCTCGGCGCTGCTGCTGGGCGCGCTCGTGGCGATGCTGCGCGTGCTGGCCGCCGTGGCCGACCCGCCGCGCGAGCCCGCGCTTACGGTGACTGTCACCGCTTACGACTGGTGGTGGAAAGTGACCTATCGAACGCCTGCCGGCACGAGCTTCGATACCGCCAACGAAATCCACATCCCCACGGGCGAGCCCGTGCGCATCGACCTGCAAAGCGCCGATGTCGTGCATGCGTTCTGGGTGCCGGCGCTCGCGGGCAAGACGCAGGCGATACCCGGACAGGTCAACCATCAGTGGTTCGAAGCGGACCGTCCCGGCATATGGCGCGGGCAATGCACGCAGTTCTGCGGACCGCAGCACGCGCACATGGCGATGGAAGTGGTCGCGCAAACGCCCGCCGACTTCGCGCGCTGGCTCGACGCGCAGCGGCAGCCCGCAGCCGCCGCGCCAGGCGGCGCCGCGCTGCGCGGCGAGCAGCTATTCGACGCGCGTTGCAGCGGCTGTCATGCGGTGCGCGGCACGCCGTCGAGCGGCGCGCAGGCGCCCGATCTCACGCACCTCGTCTCGCGCCGCTTGATCGCGGCGGGCACGCTCGCCAATACGCCCGTCAACCGGCTCGACTGGGTCGAACATGCCCAGCAGCGCAAGCCCGAATCGCTCATGCCCGACATCGCCCTCACTCCCGCCGAGGCGAGCGACCTCGGCGCGTGGCTCGACACGCTCCAGTGACATGAACGATATCCCGGCCTCGCCTGCCGCCCCCGATCGTCCGGAACGCCCCACCCACGCGATGGTGCCGCAACGCCCGCGCGCGGGCCGCCTCTCGCGCGTACCCGAAACGGGCACCGCGCCGCTCGACGAAGCCACGCTGCGCCGTCTGGAGGAGATCTGGGAGACGCGCCCCGGCTGGCGCGGCTGGCTCTCCACCGTCGATCACAAGACCATCGGCATCCGCTATCTCGTCACGGCGTTCGTATTTCTCGTGCTGGGCGGCGTGGAGGCGCTCATCATGCGCGCGCAGCTCGCGCGTCCCAACGAAACGCTCCTCACGCCGCAGCAGTACGACCAGCTCTTCACGATGCACGGCGTGACGATGATCTTTCTTTACGCGCTGCCCGTGCTGAGCGGCTTTTCGAACTACCTGTGGCCGCTCGTGCTCGGCTCGCGCGACATGGCGTTCCCGCGCCTGAACGCGCTCTCGTACTGGGTTTTTCTCGGCGCGGGCATTCTGCTTTACGCGAGCTTTCCCGCGGGCGAAGGCGCGAATGCGGGCTGGTTCAACTACGTGCCGCTTTCCACGGCCGCCTACGACCCCGGCCCCAACATCGACGTCTACGCGCTCGGCATGGTGCTGCTCGGCATTTCGACGACGGTGGGCGCGGCCAACTTCGTCATCACGTTCCTGCGCATGCGCGCAAGCGGCATGTCGGTGGCGCGGCTGCCCATTCTCGTGTGGGGCACGCTCACGGCTTCGGCGGCCAACCTGCTCGCCGTGCCCTCCGTGAGCCTCGCGTTCTTCATGCTCTGGCTCGACCGCAACGCGGGCTCGCACTTTTTCGACACCAGCGCCGACGGCCGCCCCTTGCTCTGGCAACACCTCTTCTGGATCTTCGCGCATCCGTGGGTCTACGTGGTCGTGCTGCCCGCCATGGGCATCGTTTCCGACGCGCTGCCCACGTTCTGCCGCCGTCCCATCGTCGCCTACGCGGCCGTTGCGCTCTCGACGGTCGCGACCATGCTCGTGGGCTTCGAAGTGTGGCTTCATCACATGTTTGCGACCGGGCTGCCGCCGCTCGCGCTGGCCTTCTTCGGCGCGGCCAGCATGGTGATTTCCGTGCCGAGCGCCATTGCCGTATTCGCGTGGATCGCCACGATCTGGACCGGCCGCCCCGTGTTCAAAACGCCGTTCTACTACTTCGCGGGCTTCGTGCTGATGTTCACCGTGGGCGGCGTTTCGGGCGTGATGACCGCCGCCGTGCCGCTCGACTGGCAGCTTACCGACACCTACTTCGTCGTGGCCCATCTTCACTACGTGCTGCTCGGCATCAACGTGTTTCCGGTGCTGGGCGGGCTCACGTACTGGTTCCCCAAGTTCACCGGGCGGCTCATGAACGAACGCTTCGGCAAGTGGACCTTCTGGGTCGCGTTCATCGGCTTCAATCTGGGCTTCTTCCCGATGCACATCTCGGGGCTGCTCGGCATGCCGCGCCGCATCTATACCTACCCCGAAGGCATGGGCTGGGACACGGCCAACCTGATCACGAGCATCGGCGCGTTCGTGTTCGCCATCGGCATCGCCATGTTCATCGGCAATGCGCTCGTAAGCGCGCGGCGCGGCGCACGCGCGGGCGCGAATCCGTGGAACGCGTCGGGCCTCGAATGGTCCACTTCGTCGCCGCCGCCGCCGTACAACTTCGCGATCCTGCCGAGCGTGCGCTCGCGCGACCCGCTCTGGCAGCCCGACGCGAACGTGCCGCGCCCCGGTTACCTGCTCCATCGCGGGCGCGAGGCGCTGGGCGTCACGCCGCTCACGGGCGAACCCGACGTCATCCTCAAGATGCCCGACGACAGCTACGCGCCCTTCGTGCTGGGCGTGGCCTCGACGCTCGTGTTCGTGGGCCTGCTGTTTCATTCGACTTCGTCCACGGTTATCGCCGCAGCCGCATGCGGACTCGCGCTGCTCTCGTGGCTGTGGCCGCGGCGCTCGCTCGGCCAGCGCGAACCGTTTGCGCCGCAAGGCACTACGCCCGCTGGAACAGCCGCCGAAGCCACAGCCGCTTCGGCTGCAATCCGCAGCGAAGACGAAACCCTGGCGCTGCCCGTAGGCAGCGCGGGCGAGCACTCGGGCGGCTGGTGGGGCGTGCTCACGCTCGTGGTGACGGAAACCGCGTTGTTCGGCTATCTGATCTTCTCGTACCTGTACCTCGCCTCGCAGAGCGCGCAGCCCTGGCCGCCCGACGGCCTGCCCAGGCTCGGCATGAGCGGCCTGAACACGGCGCTGCTGCTCACGAGCAGCGTGTTCGTGTGGCTCGCGGGCGCGTTCGTGCGGCGCGCCCGTTCGTGGCCCGCGTTCTGGTCGATGATCGCCGGCATCGCGCTAGGCGTGGCGTTCGTCACGATCCAGTTCTTCGAGTGGCGCGAGCGGCCCTACGGTCTTTCGACGAATCTGTATGGTTCGCTCTACTTCACGATTACGGGCTTTCACATGGCGCACGTGATGGCGGGCCTGGTGATGCTCGCGGCGCTCTCGTTCTGGATCGCGCGCGGCTATTTCGACGGCAAACGCGATGCGGCGCTCACCATCGGCGGCCTGTACTGGCACTTCGTCGACGTGGTGTGGCTCTTCATTTTCTCCGTGCTCTATCTCTCGCCTTACTGGATGCGAGGACGATGATGCAGCCCGCTCCCGCACCCCCGGCCCCTCCGGCGCCTCCCGTGCGCGCAAGGCCCACGCTGCGCCAGCATGTGGCCGTGTGGTACGGCATTTTCGGCGTGCCGGCCATCTGGGCGGGTCATGTCCTGTTCTGCCAGACGCTCGCGGCCACCACCTGCGCGGGCGGCGTGCCGCAACGCAATAGCGAGCCCTGGCAGGTCGTGCACTGGACGCTTGCGCTCGTTTCCGCCGCCGCGTTCGCGCTGGCGCTGACCGGCGCGCTGCTGGCGCGGCGCACGTGGCGCGAGAGCGCGGCCATCAATACGCCCCAGCGCGACACCTTCCGCTTTCTCGCGTGGAGCGGCACCGCCGTGGCCGTGGCGTTCACGATTGCGCTCGTGTTCACGATCTCGGTGCTGTTCGCGTTGCCGCTGGAGCGTCTATGCGGGGCGCTCCGATGAGCGCGCGCGCTCTGGCGGCCACGTTGCTCGCCGCCCTGATGCCGCTCGCCGGCTGCCACCGCAACGACGAATTCGCGACGGCAAAACCGCCGCCCGACGCCGCCCAGATCGCCCTGGGCGAAAAACTCGCGAAAGCCGGCGATTGCGCCTCGTGCCACGATTCCGCCAAACGCGAGCCCTTCGCCGGCGGCCTTGCCGTGAATTCGCCGTTCGGTCCCATTTACGCGAGCAACATCACGCCCGACCCCGTTCACGGCATTGGCAACTACACGCCCACGCAGTTCGCCGCGGCCTTGCAACGCGGCGTGACGCCAGGCGGCGAACGGCTGTATCCGGCCATGCCTTATCCGTCGTTTGCGGCGCTCCATGCAAGCGACGTGAACGCGCTCTACCAGTACTTCATGTACGGCGTGAAGCCGGTGCCGAACATCACGCCGCAAACGCATCTGCCGTTTCCGTTCAACCAGCGCTGGGTGATGATGGTCTGGCGTCTCGCGTTCGCGCAGCATGGCCGCTTCGAGCCGGATCCCGCGCAATCCGCGCAATGGAATCGCGGCGCGTGGCTCGTGCAGGGCCTCGGTCACTGCGGCGCGTGCCACACGCCGCGCGGGCCCGCGTACAACGAAATGGGCTACACCCAAAGCAGTCCGCTCTACCTCACGGGCGGCGTGACCGATCACTGGTACGCGCCGAATCTCACCGGCGACCCGGGCAGCGGCCTTGGCCGCTGGAGCGCCGACGACATCGTGGCTTTCCTGCGCGACGGCCACAACGACCGCGCCTGGGCGTTCGGCGCGATGGCGCCCGTGGTGGGCGCGAGCACGCAATATATGGCCGACGACGACCTGCACGCCATCGCCGCGTATCTGAAGTCGCTGCCCGCGCGCGAGCCGGGCGGGCAGTATGCCGACTCCGCCGCCGCCCGCGCCTCGACCATGACGGCGCTGCGCGGCGGCACGCCGGAGCGGCCCGGCGCGGGCCTTTATCTTTCGTACTGCGCAAAATGCCACGGCGCCGACGGCGCGGGCAAACCCGGCAAGGCGCCCCCGCTTGCGGGCAGCTCGCTCGCGCTATCGTCCGATCCGACGAGCGTGCTGCGCCTCATCGTCGAAGGCAGCGAGAGCCCGCAGACGGACGGCGGCGGCGAGCCGCGCAAAATGCCCGCGTTCCGCACCCAGTTCACGGATAGCGAAGTCGCCCAGGTGGCGAGCTTCGTGCGCGGCGCGTGGGGCAACAACGCCGCGCCCATCGCGCCCGCCGAAGTCACGCGGCTGCGCGATGCGATTCATCGCTAAGCAGAACTGCGGAAAAAACAACGGCGCGCGATTGCGAACAATCGCGCGCCGTGAAGGGGGGGCCAAGCTTATTGCCCCTTGGTGTCGCTGCTGGCGTCAGCGCCCGGCGTATTGGTGGTGTCGTTCATCGGCTTGGACATGTTCTTCGTGTGCTTCTTGCTGTGCGTGGTCGAATGCATCGTGCCCGAAGAATTCTGCCCCGCGCCCTGCGACGGATAGGCCCCGCTCGCGCCGCCAGTGGGCGCACCCGGACCCGTGCCGTTGCTGCTGCCGCCGCCCGCGCCCTCCGCGAGCGCCAGGCCCGAAGCGGCGAGCGTCACGCTCACGAGTGCTGGAATCAAATAGTGTCGTGGCTTCATGATTGGCTTTCCTCAATATCGTGTGGATTGAATTGCGGGGGTTCGTGATTGAACTTCCCGCGTGTGCAAGCCCTTTCTGTAGCGCACATGGTGTGCCACGGTGTGTGCCACGGGTTTGCCACGGGTTTGCCACGCACCCCCCGGCATACGGTTTGCGCGCCGAGCGCGTCACACCACCAAAAATTACGGCCCCTTGCCCGCGAATGAATTCAGCCGCCCTCATGCACCCGATGCCGCTCGTCGTCACCTGGCCCGATTTCGTGGCGCGGCTCATCGTGGCCCTCGCGGCGGGCGCGCTGATCGGCCTGAACCGCGGCGAGGCGGGCAACGCGGCCGGGCTGCGCACGACGCTGCTGGTCTGCCTCGCCGCCTGTCTCGCCATGCTTCAGGTGAACGTGCTGCTCGTGCTGAACGGAAAACCTCAGGATTCCTTCGTTATGCTCGACCTGATGCGGCTGCCGCTCGGCATTCTCTCGGGCGTAGGCTTCATCGGCGCGGGGTCGATCCTCAGAAAGGACGGGCTCGTGCAGGGCGTGACCACCGCGGCGACCATGTGGTACGTCACGGTGATAGGACTTTGCGCGGGCGGCGGCCAGTACGTGCTCGCCATCGCGGGCACCGTGCTCGGGCTCGTCGTGCTGCATACGCTTGAGCACATCGAGCACCGTCTGCCGCGCGGCAGGCGCGCGTACGTCACGCTCGGGCACGATGCGGGCGTCGACGCCCGCAAGCTGATCGACGATGCCCTGCGCGGCTGCCGCTGCCGCGTGATGCCGCTGGGCGTGACGCATCACACGGCGGAAACGGCGGCGCACCAGCGCCTCGACGCGTCGTTCGAAGTACGCTGGCAGGCGCCCCCCGCCGACGAGGCCGTCGAGAACGCGCTTTCCGCGCTCGTGGCGCGGCAGCACGAAGAAGCGTCCTGGTCGATCGAGCGCTCGGCGTAGTCGCGCGCGTCATGCGCTCGCACCGGCTCACTGCGCGCGGCGATGGCCTTTCGCCGATCCGCTCAGCAGCATCGCCGTCTTGACCACGGCCAGGTGGCTCAGCGCCTGCGGAAAATTGCCCGCCAGCCGCTGCGCGCGCACGTCATATTCTTCGGCGAGCAGGCCAACGTCGTTGGCCACGGCGAGCACGCGCTCGAATTGCTCGCGGGCCGCATCCTCGTCGCCGCGCAGGTAGAGGCAGTCGGCCATCCAGCACGAGCACGCGAGGAAAGCGCCTTCGTCGGGCGCTTCGTCGCCACCGCGCCGCCAGCGGCGAATCAGGCCGCCTTCGCCCAGTTCGGCGCGAATCGCGTCGATGGTGGCCGACATGCGCGGCTCGTCGGCGCGCATGAAGCCCACGAGCGGCAGGAGAAGCACGCTTGCATCGAGCGCCGCATCGTCCGCATCGTCTGGACTTTCCGGATCGCCGTAATTGCGCACGAAGGCCCCGCGCCGCGCGTTCCAGCCGCGCTCGCAGACCTCGTCGTACAGCGCCTCGCGCATCTGCACCGCGCGCTGCACCAGCGGGTCGCCCACGCCCGGCCCCTCTTCGCACCAATGCTTGACGAAGCGGTCCAGCGCCACCCACGCCATCACGCGCGAGAGCGTGTAGTGACGCACCTCGCCGCGCGTCTCCCAGATGCCCGATCCCTGCTTGTCGCCATGATCGACCAGCCAGCCAACGAGTCGCGCTTCGAGCGCCGCTTCCTCGTCTGCCGCAACGATGCCCGCGCGCCGCGTGAGATAGAGGCAATCGAGCGCTTCGCCGAACACATCCGGCTGATACTGGGTGCACGCCGCATTGCCGAAGCGCACGGGCCGCGCCCCTTGCCATCCCGCGAGACTCGCCACCTCGCGCTCACGCGGCACGTGGCCGCCGTCGACGCGATACATGACGTGAATGCGCCCGCGCTCGCCGCCGATCGTGCGCAAGAGCCAGTCGCGCCAGGCGCGCGCTTCGTCGTGGAAGCCCGCTTCGAGCAGCGATTCCAGCGCGAAGCTCGCGTCGCGCAGCCAGCAGTAGCGATAGTCCCAGTTGAGTTCGCCGCCGGGCGCTTCCGGCAACGACGTGGTGGGCGCGGCGACCATCGCGCCCGTAGCCCGGTGGACGAGCGCATAAAGCGTGAGCAGCGAGCGCCGCACCGCTTGCGGCCAGAGCGTGCGGCTATTGTCGAAGTGGTCGATCCAGTGGCGCCAATGGCGCTGCGTATCGTGCAGCGCCATCAGCGCGGATGCCGTGTCCACGCCCTGCATCTCCGCGCCATCGCCGTGGCAGAGCGTGAACACCACGCGCTCGCCCGCGCGCACGGTAAACGCGGCTTCGAGCATGCGCGTTCGAACGCGTAACGGCACGTCCGCGCGCACGATCATCGGGTCGCCTGACGCGCGCAGCGTCGCCGCGCCGCTTTCGTTTTCCGCTGCGGATGCAACGAAATGGCCGCGCCGCGCCTGCATGGCCGTCTGCATATCCACGCTGCCCCGCGTGCCCTCGACGATGCGCACGATGCAGGGCACGCTGCCGTCGGCCGCCATGAAGTCGGTTACGCGCGCGCTGCCGTGCGCCGCCTCCCAGCCGGTTTCGACCACGAGCGTATCGCGCTGGTAACTGCGTTTCGCGCGGCTCGAAGAATCCGCAGGCGCCAGGCGCCAATGGCCGTCCTCATCGCCGCCCAGAAGCGCCGCAAAGCACGGATCGCTGTCGAAACGCGGCCAGCACAGCCAGTCGATGGAACCCTCGCGCCCGAGCAACGCCGCACTGCGGCCATCGGCAAGCAATGCGTAATCTTCGATGAGATGTGTGCGGGTCATGGGCTGTGGCCCCATCCGTGCCCGGGCGGGCGCAATCAGGCTAGCCCAAGCACTTCGGATTCCCGAAAGGTTGAGGCGCAAGGAGGGCGCGCGGGCCGCGCCCTGCTTGCATCAATTACGCGTAAAGCTTGAAACGCGTGCACTTCGGCGTGCACCTCGCTGTGCACTCCGGGCGGTGCGAACGCTCAAAGCGCGTCGCGCCGCTCGCGCATTACCACGAGCTTGCCATGCAGATGTGCCCCCGCGAGGCGCTCGAAAGCCTTGGGCGTCTCGTCGAAACCGAAACGCTCGACCACTTCCACCTTCACCACGCCTTTCTCCACGAGATCGACGATATGCGCGAGTTGAGCACCGTCCGGGCGCGCCGTATAACGCATCGCGCGCGCGCCATGACGGCTGGCCTGTTCCTGCGAAGGTTCGCCCAACGTCGAGACGAGCGCCCCGCCGTGTTTCACGACCTGCCACGAGCGCTCCTGCGTTTCGCCGCCCACGAGATCGAAAACGAGATCCACCTCGCCCACCTGCTCCTCGAAGCGCTGCGCGCGATAGTCGATGACCTCGCTCGCGCCGAGCGTCATCAGCGCGTCGCGTTCGCTCGCGGACGCCGTGGCGACAACGCGCGCGCCGCAGTGGCGCGCGAACTGCACGGCGAAACGCCCCACGCCGCCGCTCGCGCCTTGAATCAGCACGCGCTCGCCGCCTTGCAGCTTGCCGTGATCGAACAAGCCCTGCCATGCCGTGAGCGCGGCAAGCGGAATGGCGGCGGCCGCATCCACGGCGCACGCAGCGGGCTCGCCCGCCAGCGCGCTTGCGGCAACCACGACATAGTCGGCGAGCGCGCCTTCGCCCTGGCCCACGAACGCGCACACGTGCGCGCCCTGCGGCCAGGCCTGCGCGCCTTCGCCCCTGCGCACCACGACGCCGGCCACGTCGCGGCCCAGCGTATAAGGCAGATTGTCTTGCGTAATGAGCGGATAGCGGCCCTGCAGTGTCTTGAGATCGACGGGATTGAGCGCCGCGGCCCGCACTTCGATCAGCACTTCTCCTGGTGCGGGCTCCGGCACGCGCACGCTTTCCTGCCGCAGCGATTCAATACCGCCAAAGCGCGGCACGCGCCACGCGAGCATCGTCTCGGGAATATCGGCGTTCATCAATGGCTCCTTGCATGCGCTTCATTTCTTGCCCGGCAACACGCTCGCCATCACCTGGCGCGCCGTGCTGGAAATCATGCCGCCCTCGTTCGGGTCGCCTTCCATGAGCGCCCGCGCGAAATGGCGCGCCTGTTCGAGCGTTACGTGCGGCGGCAGCGGCGGCACGTCGGGATCGGTCTTCACTTCGATCACCACGGGGCGCGGCGCGGCGAGCGCCTGCTCCCAGGCGTCGCCCAACTGCGCGGCGTCGTCCACGTAGATGCCCGTGAGTCCGATCAGCTCCGCGAAACGGTGATACGGCACGTTCGGAATATCCTGCGATGCCTCGAATTTCGGATCGCCCTGCATCACGCGCTGCTCCCACGTGACCTGATTCAAATCCTCGTTGTTGAACACGCAACAAATCCAGCGCGGGCTTTCCCATTGGCGCCAGTACTTCGCCACGGTCACGAGTTCGGCCATGTTGTTCATCTGCATGGCGCCGTCGCCCACGAGCGCGATCACGGGCCGCTCGGGATGCGCGAACTTCGCCGCGATGGCGTACGGAACCGCCGCGCCCATGGAAGCCAGACCGCCCGAAAGCGAGCACATCATGCCGCGCCGGATCTTGAGATCGCGCGCATACCAGTTCGCGCACGAGCCCGAATCGCTCGTGACAATCGCGCCATCGGGCAGACGCGGCGAAAGCTCGGTCACGACGCGCTGCGGGTTCACCTTGCCGCTCGTCGCCGCCTGCGCGCGCTCTTCGAGCACGCGCTGCCACCGCTCGCCCGCATGGACGATGCGGTTGCGCCAGCTCGTGGCGTCCTTCTGTTCGAGCAGCGGCAGGAGCGCTCGCAGCGTGGCCGCGCTGTCCCCCACGAGGCTCACCTCCATGGGATAGCGTACGCTGAGCATGCCCGCGTCGAGGTCGATCTGCACCGCGCGCGCGTCGCCTTCTTTCGGCAGAAATTCCGAATACGGGAAGCCGGAGCCGACCATCAGCAAGGTGTCGCATGAGGACATCATCTCGTCGGTCGGCTTCGTGCCGAGCAAACCGATGCTGCCCGTCACCCACGGAATGTCGTCGGGCACCACGGCCTTGCCGAGGAGCGCTTTGGCGACGCCCGCATGCAGGCGTTCCGCCACGGCGATCACCTCGTCGCCGGCGTGCAACGCGCCCGCGCCCACGAGCATCGCCACGCGGCTGCCCGCATTGAGCACTTCGGCGGCGCGCTTGAGGTCCGCCTCGCGCGGCACCACCTCGGGCGCGGAATAGCCCACGCCGGAATGCGCCGTGCCGTGCTTGCGCGGGGGCGGCTCGTATTCGAGTTCCTGTAAGTCGTTGGGCAGCACCATGGCCGTGACCGTGCGCCGCGCGAGCGCGATGCGCACCGCGCGGTCCACCACGTGGCGCACCTGCGCGGGCACGCTGGGCTGCTGCACGTAGGCGCCCGCCACGTCCTTGAACATGGAGACGAGGTCGAGTTCCTGCTGATAATGCGCGCCGAGCGCGGCGCGCGCCTGCTGGCCCGCTATGGCGAGCACCGGCATGTGGTCAAGGCGCGCGTCGTAGAGCCCCGTGAGCAGGTGCGCCGCGCCAGGCCCCGACGTGGCGATGCACACGCCCAGTTCGCCCGTGAATTTGGCGTGCGCGCTCGCCATGAAGGCCGCCATTTCCTCATGGCGCGCCTGCACGAATTCGATCTTGCCCTGCGCGCGCTGCAGCGCGCCGAACATGCCGTTGATGCCGTCGCCGGGATACCCATAGATGCGCCGCACGCCCCATTCGTGCAAACGCTCGATGATGAAGTCGCTCACCGTAGTCGTCGCCATGTCCGTTCTCCTTGCGCGTAGTCCGATTCAGTTGCCGCCTTCGGCATTCGCGCAAACGTCGAACCTGGCGTGGACCTTGCCGCTGGCTTTACTACGGGCTTTCATGCAATGGCCCAAGTCTATATGGGCATAACGATTGCTTCGGCCGAAGCCTCGCTGCATGCGAGGCACGGCCAGCGATAGACCTTGATAAAGCCTTGGGCGGCGGATGGGAGGGAGCGGGGCCGGTTGTATCACCCGCCTCCTCGCCGTCGCCTCAAGCAAGCTTCGCAAGCAGATTCGCCGCTTTTTTCCGGCGCTTTTTGCGCTCGCGGCCGAGCGCCGCGAGCGCGGCATCGGCGTTCGATGAATCGGCAAAGATCTCGCGATGATCCGCGATCAGTCGCTCGCTCGCCACCGCATCATTTAGTTTTCCGAATCGATTCTGAATCCGCTTGAGCGACTTCAGATGCCGAGTTTCGCGGCGCGGCAATATCGATTCGAAAAACTCCAGCAGATAACGCAGACGTTTCGCCCCCTTGCGCACCTCGTGCCACGCCGCGTAATCGCGCCGTTTCGCGCGGCGCGCTCGCCGCATGCGTTTTCCCAGCGAGCGGCGCGCCACGCGCACACGTTCGCGCGCGAGCCGCTTGAGCGGCGTGCGTCGCGGCGACGTATTCAACGCGCGGTTCATCTCGTGAAGCATGTCGCGCAGCGCGTGCTTAAGGTCTGTGGCCGAGAGCGTTTCCCGAGCATGATCGCGCGCCGCTTCTCGTGCCGATGCGAGGCGCTCGTCCGCCAGCGCGGCGGCACTGTCCTTGCCCAGCAGCGCAATGGCGATATCCCAATCGCGCGCCTCGCCCGCTGCCGATGCCGCGCGCTTGAGAAACGCGCGCTGACGATCGACGAACGTGCGACCGAGCAGCGGCCGCCACGCCCATAACAGCGTGCGCAGCCGCCGCAACGCTACGCGCAGCTTGTGCAGCGTCTCCGGCTCGGTGTCGAGCGCGGCGACACGCGCCAGCGCTTCGCTCACCAACGGCTGCGCGTAGCGTGAGAACTGCGATTGCGCGTCGGCGCGTGCGTTTCCGCTTCTCGGGTCCTCGCCGTCCGGTTGCCCTTCGGGCGCGCTCACGCAGGCACCGAGAGCGTCTGCGCCACGCGCGACCACGCGCGATGCTGCCCCGCCGCTTCGATGAACTCCTTCAGCACGCGCTTGAGGTCGGCTGCGTCGCCGCTCGTCACGCCATCCGCCTGGTCGGGCAATTGCGCCGCCGACAGCACGAGGCGGCCCGTATCGACCGCGCCTATCGCCTTCAGATGCTTGAACGCTTCGAGCACGAAGTGACGCGCATCGCCCGACTGCGTGAGCGCCTGCGTGGCCTTCTCGCCACCGGGGACGAATACCGCGTCGAACATGACGGAGGGCATGCCGGTAATGGTCGCATCGGGCGCGATATCGCCGATGGGCGCGAGCGTGGGCGCAATGACGAGCGCCGTCGCGCCCTCCTTCGCGAATGCGTCGCGCAACTGCTTGAGCGTCGCGAGGTCCGCGCCGGGCGCGGTGAGCAACGCGATCTTGCGCGTCTTGATGCCGGGCTGCACGCGATTGAGCAGGCTGAGCGCGGGCGAACTCGCCGTGCGCGGCTTACCCGGCTTGCTGCCCGCCTTGGGCTTGGCCAGTCCGAGCGCCTGCGCCACGGTGCCGGCGAGATCGGCGTCGATGTTCGCGAGAATGGCGTTGACCACGCGTTCGCGTATTTCCGGCTTCGTGACCTTGCCCAGTTCGAACGTATAGGCGGCCTTGATATGTTCCTTTTCCGGCTCGGACATGCTGTTGTAGAACATCGTGGCCTGCGAGAAATGATCCGCGAACGATTCGCTGCGCACGCGGATTTTCACGCCGTCCACGCGTTCCTGGTAGCTCTCGAATCCGCCGTCCTTCGGCTGCGTTTCCTTCGGCCAGCCGCCGCCCACCGAATTCGGCTCGTACGAAGCCTGGCCAACATTGATGGTCTGCCGGTGCATCGCATCGCGCTGGTTGTTCTGGTACGGGCAAACCGGCCGGTTGATCGGAATCTCGTGAAAGTTCGGACCGCCAAGACGGCTGATCTGGGTATCGGTATAGGAAAACAAACGCCCCTGCAACAAGGGATCGTTCGTGAAATCGATACCCGGCACGATGTGTCCCGGATGGAACGCCACCTGTTCCGTCTCCGCGAAGAAGTTGTCCGGATTGCGGTTGAGCGTCATCTTGCCGATGATTTTCACGGGCACTTCTTCCTCGGGCACGAGCTTGGTCGGATCGAGCAGATCGAAGTCGAACTTGTGTTCGTCGCTCTCCTCGATGACCTGCACACCCAGCTCGAACTCGGGATAATCGCCGCGCTCGATGGCTTCCCACAAGTCGCGCCGATGAAAATCGGGGTCCTTGCCTGCGATTTTCTGCGCTTCGTCCCAGAGCAGCGAATAAGAACCCAGCACGGGCCGCCAGTGCCACTTGATGAAACACGCCTTGCCTTTCGCATTGACGAGGCGGAACGTATGGACTCCGAACCCTTCCATGGTGCGCAGGCTGCGCGGTATCGCGCGGTCCGACATGGCCCAGATGACCATGTGCGCGCTTTCCGGCACCAGCGAAACGAAGTCCCAGAACGTGTCGTGCGCGGTGCCGCCCGTGGGCATTTCATCGGGAGCTTCGGGCTTCACGGCGTGCACGAAGTCGGGGAACTTGATCGCGTCCTGAATGAAGAACACGGGCATGTTATTTCCGACCAGATCGAAATTGCCCTCGTCCGTGTAGAACTTGGTGGCGAAGCCGCGAACGTCACGCACGGTGTCCGAGGAACCGCGCGGCCCCTGCACCGTGGAAAACCGCACATAGACGGGCGTTTCCTTCGCCGGATCCTGCAGGAATCCCGCGCGCGTGAGTTCCGCCTGCGATTCGTACACGCGAAAAACCCCATGCGCCGCGGAGCCGCGCGCGTGGACGATGCGCTCGGGAATGCGTTCGTGGTCGAAGTGCGTGATCTTCTCGCGCATGATGAAATCTTCGAGCAGCGAAGGGCCACGCTCGCCCGCGCGCAAGGAGTTCTGGTTATCGGCGATCTTCACGCCCTGGTTGGTGCGAAGCGCCTCGCCGTCCGCGTGCGCGCGGAACGATTCGAGGCTCTGCGATTTGGCGTCGGCCGCCTGCTGCTTGCCCTGCTGCTTGCCATTGGGGCGATTGCGTTGTGACATGGGGGGCTCCATCCAGAGAGTGTTACGACTGGCTCGCCCGCAACGAGAGGCGAGCCTGAGCGAAACCGTGAGCGCAAGCGATGTGCCGCCGCCACCCGCCCGAGTGCGCAGTCAGACTCGGCACGCCATTTGCGCGCCGCCGTAGAAGGCTGGCATGCGCGAACGGGAGCGGACGATGGCTGCATGGATCAAGGCAATGGACGTGGCTGAATTGCCCGCGCCGGGCATGCGGCGCGTGGAGCTGGAAGGCGTGGCCGTGCTGCTCGTGAACGCCGGTGACGACCGCATTCGAGCGTTCGGGGCGGACTGCCCGCACGCAGGCGCGCCGCTCGAGAAGGGGGCGCTGTGCGAGGGC
Organism: Paraburkholderia sp. J76; assembly: GCF_905220295.1. Taxonomy (NCBI): domain Bacteria; kingdom Pseudomonadati; phylum Pseudomonadota; class Betaproteobacteria; order Burkholderiales; family Burkholderiaceae; genus Paraburkholderia; species Paraburkholderia sp. J76. The sequence continues at coordinate 421,150 of NZ_CAJMZJ010000001.1, read as the reverse complement.
CGTATCGTTTGCCCCTGGCACAAGGGCGCATTCTCGATCGACAGCGGCGCGTGGCTCGAACCGCCCCCGCTGGAAGGCTTGACGTCGTACCCTGTGCGTGTCGATACGGACGCCATCTTCGTCGAACTCGAGCCGCAGCGCACGGTCCGCGCACCGACCACGCACGCGGGCCCCGCGAGCCGCTTCGCGGTGATCGGCGGTGGCGCGGCGGGCGCGGCAGCGCTGGCCACTCTGCTCGAAAGCGATCTAGCCTGCGAAGTCACGCTGTTCGCCGCTGAACCGCAAGCGCCCTACGACCGGACCTGCCTCAGCAAATTCGTGCCCGCCGGCGAGATGCCGCCCGACGAAGTTCCGCCCGTGCTGCCCGAATCGGTGATGCACGACCCGCGACTTCGCATCGACCACACCGAAGTTAGACATTTCGATGTCCAAACCAAAAAGGTGACGCTTGCGGACGGTTACGAGACCGCCTTCGACGCCGTGCTCCTTGCGACTGGATCGGTCGCGAAGCGGCCCGACATACCGGGGGCGGACCTCGGCAACATCTACACGCTGCGCAACCTGAAAGACGCCGGCGCTATTCTCGACGCGCTCGCACCGAACGATCACGCCGCGATTCTCGGCGACAGCTTCATCGCCCTCGAAACGGCCTCGGCATTGCGCAAGCGCGGTGTCGAAGTCACCCTCGTCGCGCCCGGCGGGCCGCCGCTGCAACGCGTGCTTGGGGAGCGCGTGGGCGCGATGTTCCGCGACTGGCACGAAGCGAACGGCGTGGTGTTCCGGCACGCGAAGGCGCTGCGTTTCAAAGGCGCGCAGGCGGTTGAAGCGGTCGAACTCGACGATGGGAGTTCGCTGCCCGCGAAAGCCGTGATCGTCGGCATTGGCGTGCGGCCCGCGACTGAATTCGTGAGCGGACTCGATATCGGAGAGGACGGCGGACTCGACGTGGACGCCACGATGCGTGTGGGGAGCGGCGAGATCTACGCGGCAGGCGATATCGCGCGATTTCCGTTGGGCGGAGCAATGCCGTCGGCGCAGCGGACGCGCATCGAGCATTGGCGCGTGGCGCAGCAGCATGGGCGCATCGCTGCGCTCAATATGATGGGCCGGAATGTGCGCTATGAAGGCGTGCCGTTTTTCTGGACTCAGCATTACGATAAACGTGTGGAGTATCTCGGGCATGCCGGGCAGTGGGATGATCTGGTGATATCCGGGCGGGCCGGAGATGAACGTTTCGGGGTTCTTTATGTTGGGGCGGGGCGTGTTCTGGCGGTGCTCGCATGCGGCTTCGAGCGCGAGATGGCGATTTTGAGCGAGCGTATGCGGGAGACTCTTTCTGCTGATGCTGTGCGCGGGATTTTGGGGTTCTGATTTGGGGTGGGGGCGCCCGGGGTGGTTCCGTGCGCTGTTTTAGTACTCCACGCGCTTGCTTTGAATGCTTCGTTCGCGGCGGTATGCAAGCGTTGCCCCTGTGCGGGGCGGCACCTACTTTCTTTGCAGCGGCAAAGAAAGTAGGCAAAGAAAGCCGCTCAAACCGCCAATGCCTGTCACCATTCACCTCGCACAGTACAGCCGGTGGCTCCGGAGCGTCTGGCGTCTCGCACCATTCTCGTCAGTGACAAAGCACTCATTCGTTTCCGCTGCTCGCTGCGCTCGCAGCGGTCGGGTCTGCGTGGGAAACCGGTCTTGTGCCAGAGCAGCGGGGTTTCGTTATGCCCTTCGGGGCGCGTAGCGCCGCCGGAAGGATGAGTGCCTTGTCACTCCGATTGTGGGCGAGTGGTGACGGACGCTCCGGAGCCACTGGCTGTACTGCGCGAGGTGAATGGTGGCTGGCGCTGGCGGTTTGAGCGGCTTTCTTTTGCCTACTTTTCTTTGCCGCTGCAAAGAAAAGTAGGTGCCGCCCCGCACAGGGGCAACGCTGGCATACCACCGCGAAAACAGGAAAAAGCCAAAGCGAAAGGCCAAAGCGAAAGGCCAAACCGAAAGACCAAAAAGCGCCCCCAGGCAAGCGCATTGCGCACACCCCCCTCGCACTGCTCTTTCCAAAGAGGCCCCTAATGCACACAGTAACCCGCACCGGCGCGCCGCGCCCGACCGCCAGCCAGGCCAGGCAGGCCGAAAAGTCCAGACAGCCCCCCCACATCCACCCCCACACCCCACCCGAAACAATCCCCTTCGAACTCACCATCAACGGCACGCCCCACACCCTGCACATCGAACCCTGGACGAGCCTGCTCGACCTCCTGCGCGAGCACCTCCACCTCACCGGCACGAAGAAAGGTTGCGATCACGGCCAGTGCGGCGCATGCACGGTACTCATAAACGGTACGCGCATCAACGCGTGTCTCGCGCTCGCCGTGTCGCACGACGGAGCCGAAATCACGACAATCGAAGGACTCGCACAAGGCGACGCGCTCCACCCCGTGCAGCAAGCTTTCATCGACCACGACGCCTTTCAGTGCGGTTACTGCACATCGGGCCAGATCTGCTCGGCCGTGGGCCTGCTCGCCGAAGGCCACGCGCAGTGCCGCGACGACGTGCGCGAGCAGATGAGCGGCAATCTCTGTCGATGCGGCGCCTATGTCAACATCGCCAACGCGGTGGATGGCGTGCGCCGTGCGCAAAATGTAGCCGCCAGCGAACAGCCGCACGAGGGAGAGGAACCATGAACCGCTTCTCCTACACCCGCGCGAAAAGCGTCGCCGACGCCGTGCGCCTGCACTACGTGACGCCTCGCGCCGAATTTCTCGCCGGCGGCACGAATCTCGTCGATCTGATGCGCGAGGACGTCATGCGCCCCGCCGCGATCATCGACATCACGCGGTTGCCGCTGCGCGACATCGAAGCGACGGAAGACGGCGGTCTGCGCATCGGCGCGCTCGTCACCAATAGCGCGCTCGCCTGGGACGCGCGCGTAACAGAGCGCTATCCACTGCTCGCGCAGGCGCTGCTCGCCGGCGCGTCCGCGCAAATCCGCAACGCGGCGACCGTAGGCGGCAATCTGCTCCAGCGCACACGCTGCCTCTATTTTTACGACCCCGCCACCTGCTGCAACAAGCGTGCGCCGGGCTCGGGCTGCGCCGCGCTGGAGGGCGTGAATCGCATGCACGCGATCTTCGGCGCGAGCGACCATTGCATCGCCACGCATCCCTCGGACATGTGCGTCGCGCTCGAAGCGCTCGACGCGACGCTGCACGTGGCGGGCCGGCACGGTACACGCACGCTGCCCTTCGACAGCCTGCATCGCCTGCCCGGCCACACGCCGCACCGCGAAACCACGCTCGCCAACGAGGAACTCATCACCGCCCTCGAACTACCGCACGAGGGCTATGCGCAGCACTTCACGTATCTGAAGCTGCGCGATCGCCAGTCGTACGCCTTCGCGCTCGTTTCGGTCGCGCTGGGCATGCGCGTGGAAGACGGCATCATGCGCGCGCTAGGCTGCGCGCTGGGCGGCGTGGCGCACAAGCCCTGGCGCGATCGCGAAGCCGAAAAACTGCTGATCGGCCACGCCATCGACGACACACGCGCCATCGAACGCTTCGCCGACGCCGTGGTCGCGCACGCCGATCCGCGCCCCGGCAACGCGTTCAAGGTCGATCTCGCGCGGCGCGCGATCGTGCGCGCTTTCGAACAGGCGCTCACGTCGCGAGCCACCGGCGACGGCGCGGAAGACTTCGGGGAACCATCATGAGCACTACGTACGAATCGCAACAGATCGCCGGTCATATCGCCCGCATCGGCGCACCGCTCTCGCGCGTCGACGGCCGCAGCAAGGTCACGGGCGCCGCGCGCTATGCCGCCGAATTCACGGCCGCCGGGCTCGTGCACGGCGCGGTAGTCAATGCCGCGATCGCGCGCGGCGAGATCGTCGCCATCGATGCTTCCGCTGCGCTCGCGCTGCCTGGCGTGCTGCACGTGCTCACGCACGAAAACCGCCCCCCGCTCGCCGAAGAGGACGCAGCGTGGAAAGACCAGGTCGCGCCGGGCGGCACGCCGTTTCGTCCGCTCGGCAATGCGCATGTTTCGTTTGCGGGCCAGCCCATTGCGCTCGTGGTCGCGCAAACGCCTGAACTCGCGCACTACGCGGCGTCGCTCGTGCGCGTGCGCTACCGCAGCGAGGCGCATCAGACCGAACTGGCCCGCGTCGTGAAGGACGCGGTCGTTCCCTCGACGGAAAAAGGCGGTTTCGAGCCGCCGCCCAAGCCTCGCGGGCACGCGTACCGGGCGCTGGCGCACGCTCACGCGCGCACCGACGCGTTTTACAGCACGCCCACGGAATTTCATCAGCCAATGGAAATGCACGGCTGCACCGTCGTGCCTTCCGCCGACGGGCGCTATACCGTCTACGAGAAAACCCAAGGGGTCGGTAATACTCAGCAGTACCTAATGAAGGTATTTGGTCTGCCGCAGGACCGCGTGCGCGTGATTTCGCCGTTCGTGGGCGGCGCATTCGGCGCGGGGCTGCGCCCGCAATATCATCTGCCGCTCGCGATGATGGCGGCGCGCGCGCTGCGTCTGCCCGTGCGCGTGGCGCTAACGCGCAAGCAGATGTTCACCGTCGGGCACCGGGCCGCCTCGATCCAGCACGTCGCGCTCGGCGCGCAACGCGACGGCCGCCTCGAAGCCATCGTTCATGAGGCCGTGGGCGAAACCTCGCAGTTCGAGGATTTCACCGATGTCGTCGTCAACTGGGCGGCGCGGCTTTATCGCGCGCCGAATGTGCAGCTTGGCTACAAGCTCGGGCGGCTCGACGTATACACGCCACTCGACATGCGCGCGCCGGGCGCCGCGCAAGGTCTCTACGCGCTCGAATGCGGCATGGACGAACTGGCCGTTGCGCTCGGCATGGACCCGCTGGAACTGCGCATCCGCAATTACGCCGACGAAGACGCCACCAGGCAGTTGCCGTATTCGAGCAAGGCGCTGCTCGACTGCTACGCGCAAGGCGCGGAACGTTTTGGCTGGGGCGCGCGCATTGCCGCGCCGCGCGCCATGCGCGAGGGTCACGAACTGGTCGGCTACGGCATGGCCACGGGCATCTGGGAAGCTTTGCAGAACGAAGCAACCGTGCGCGCCGTGCTCAACGCACAGGGCCGCCTCGAACTCGCGAGCGCCACGGCCGACATCGGCACCGGCACTTATACGGCCATTTCGCAGATCGCCGCCGACGCGCTGCACATGGCTATCGACGAGGTGGAGTTCACGCTCGGCGACACGTCGCTGCCGCCCGCGCCGATAGAGGGCGGCTCGTGGACGGTGTCTTCGGTGGGCAGCGCCGCATCGCTTGCGTGCACGCGGTTGCGCTCGCGCCTCGCGCAACTGTTGCCCGCGCACGGCGGCGTGGCGTTCGCCAATCTCGACCCCGGCATGCTCGACGAAGCGCTCGCGATAGAGGGCGGCGAAGTGAGGTTGCACGAGAGCGCAGGCCGCCCCGATACGCGCGTCCGCATTGCCGACGTGCTCGCCGACGCGGGCATGAAAACGCTAGAAGAGCAGGTCACACTCAAGCCCGAGGATCGCCAGAAGCAGTATTCGATGGCGACGCATTCGGCCGTATTCGCCGAAGTGCGCGTGGACGAAACCCTCGGCGTCGTGCGCGTCGCGCGCGTGGTGAGCGCGGTCGCGGCGGGGCGCATCGTCAACCCGAAAACGGCCGCGAACCAGATCGCGGGCGGCGTGGTGTGGGGCATCGGCATGGCGCTGCACGAAGAGGCGCAGTTCGACCATACGCTCGGGCGCGTGATGAATCACAACCTCGCGGAATATCACGTGCCGGTGAATCGCGACATCGGCGAGATCGACGTGCTGTTCGTGGACGAGCACGACGACGTGGTGAATCCGCTCGGCGCGAAGGGCGTGGGCGAGATCGGCGTGGTGGGCGTGGCCGCCGCCGTGGCGAACGCGATCTACAACGCGACGGGCAAGCGCGTTCGCGATCTGCCGATCACGCTCGACAAGCTGCTGTGAACACGCCACGCGTCACGCGCCTCGAAGCCCGCGCCTACACGATCCCCACCGACCGCCCCGAAGCGGACGGCACGATCGCCTGGCGCTCCACCACGCTCGTGCTCGTCGAGATCGACACGCCCGGCTTCACCGGCGTGGGCTACACCTACGCGCATGCGGGCGCGGCGGCGCTCGTGGAGAGCGTGCTCGGCGACGCGGTGCGCCAGCACGATATTTTCGATATCGCGCGCATCAATCTGGAAATGCAGCGGGCCGTGCGCAACATCGGGCGGCCGGGAATCGCGGCCTGCGCGATTTCCGCTGTCGACGCCGCGCTCTGGGACCTCAAGGCGAAGGCGCTCGGCATTCCGCTGTGCGTGCTGCTCGGCATGCAGCGCGAGCGAGTGCCGGTGTACGGCAGCGGTGGCTTCACGAGCTACGACATCAAGACGCTCGCGAAGCAGTTGCGCGGCTGGGTCGAGCACGACGGCTGCGCGTGGGTCAAGATGAAAGTCGGCTCGCATCCGGGCGACGACCCGGCGCGCGTGGCGGCGGCGCGCCAGGCGATCGGCGGTATGGCGGGTCTCTTCGTCGATGCCAATGGCGCGTATGAGGTCAAGCAGGCGCAGCGGCTCGCGCAATGCTTCGAGCAAGAGGACGTGCAGTGGTTCGAAGAGCCCGTTTCCTCGGACGACCGCCGCGGCCTCGCCGCGCTGCGCGCCGTCCTGCCCGCGCGCATGGCGCTCGCGGCGGGCGAATACGCCTTCACGGCCGACGACTTTCGCGCGCTGCTCGAAACCCACGCCGTGGACGTGCTCCAGGCGGACGCCACACGCTGCTGCGGCATCACGGGTTTTCTCCAGGCCGACGCGCTATGCGATGCCTGGCACACGCCGCTCTCGGCGCATTGCGCGCCCGCGCTGCATCTGCACCCGGCGTGCGCGGCGCGGCGGCTCGTGCATATCGAGTGGTTCCACGATCACGCGCGCATCGAGGCAATGCTGTTCGAAGGCGCGCCGCGTGTGCATGCCGGCCATATCGCGCCCGACCTCTCGCGCCCCGGCCACGGCCTCGCGTTCCGGCACGCCGACGCCGAACGCTACGCGGTGGGCTAACGCGCCGTCATTCAACTGTCAGGTGGGCGCGCGGGGACCTGCTGCCAGCCGCCGGCGCAGGTTCGCACATACGGGTAATAGGTCTGCGACGCCGCGCAGTAATACCAGACGCCATAGGGGGGCCCGCTGTCCTGGCCGCCTGGGCCGCCCTGGCCGCCGTATTGCGGCTGGGCCTGGGCGTCGCCCTCCTCGATCCATTGCGTGGGCTGCGGGAAGTCGCCGGAAACGTAGGGGTAATAGACGCTCCCGATGTACGCCGGATAGTAGTAAGGGTAGAACGGATAGCCGTAGACGAAACCGGGGCCGTAATAGAAACCCACCGAGCCGCAGCAGCCATACCACCCGTGATAGTAGCCGCCGCGATACCAGCCGTAGCCGTGGTAATAGCCACCGTGGTAGTAGCCGCCATGGTAATAACCGCCGTGGTAGCCGCCGTTCCAGCCGCCGCTGTGGTTCACGCCGCCCCAGCCGCCGCCTCCCCATCCGCCACCGCCGCCGCCGTGCACCCATCCGCCGCCTCTGCCCGCGCTCGCCGCGGCGCTCGCGCATAGCGCCGCGAGGACGAGCAGAAGTCTGCACAATTCACGCCATTTCATGATGCTCACCCTGATAGCCGCCGCCGATACGCTGACCGATAACTATCGATAGCCGTTGGCTGCACTAACCAGTTTAGGCGTCGGAAGCCCATTTTTCCTGGGCGCCCGATCACGGCGCGTTACGGCGCCTGAAAATCGTCCTGCCGCGCAACGATGGCCGCGCCGACGAGTCCGCCGTCGCCCCGAAACGCGCCCGGAACGACTATGCGTTCGCGAAATTGCCGCAGCGTGCGCTGGCGCACTGCGGCATCGAGCGCATCGATGAGCGCGGTCACGTTCGAAAGTCCGCCGCAAACCGGGACGGCCGATGCGCCGGTGATGTTGATTACCGCGGCGAGCGGTTCCGATACGAGCGCGAGCCACGCCGAAACGGTGCGCTGCGCGCGAACGCTGCCTCGCTGCCAGTCGTCGAGTATGGAGCGGCTGTCTTTCTGTTCGTCGTTCAGGAGTGCGTTGAGACGTTCGAGACCGCGCGCGCCGCCGATGGTATCGACGCAGCCCGTGCGGCCGCAACCGCAACGCAATGCGCGCAAAGGCTGCGCGTGGCCGGTGCCGTCGAAGTCGAGGTGCGTGCTCACGGGCAGGCCGTGGCCCCACTCGCCCGAGATGCCGTTCGCGCCGCCGGCCACGCGGCCTCCCACCACGAGTCCGCCGCCCACGCCGGAGCCGAGCACCACGCAAAACACCACGTCGTGGCCCGCACCCGCGCCCTGCACTCCCTCCGCCAATGCGAGGCAGTCGGCGTCGTTTGCAATGCGTACGCGCCGCCCGAGCCGGGCGCTCAACTCCGCGCCGAGCACGCGACCCGAAACGCAGGGCACGTTCGACGAGCAGATCACGCCGGTTGCGGGATCGATCGCTCCGGCCATCGAAATCACGAGCGGCGAGCGGGTCGCGCCCATATGACGATCCGCGAGGGATTGGAGGGTCGCGCCAAATGCCTCCCAACTGTCGATCGGGGTGGGCACGCTTTCGAGAAGGCGCACCTGGCCAGGACTCGCCGATACGCCGAGCCTGACGTACGAGCCGCCGATGTCCGCGACAAAAACTACTGAGTCTGCTGGCACCCTCGCTCCTCTCTCCGTGAGTTTGGCGCGCCAGCCTGCGCTGCGGCTTCAGCGGGCGCGAACGAAATGATGCTCAATCCTCGCACGCAACACGCCGTCCACAGCCGCTAGCCGTTCGCGCAGCCGCACCGCCCGCCGTTCGGTCATTTCGCCAAATACGATTTTTTGCTCGAGCACGTCGCCGCAGCGCGTGACCGCCCATCGGTCGACCATCACCTGTTCGCCGTCGAGCACGTCGGCGGCAGTCTTAACCACGCCGAGATCCAGACCGGACACCAGGTGAACGGTATGAGTCAGCGTGAAGCCGGGAAGACAGTGCGAAAAGTCCTCGCAGGCCGAGGACGAAGAAAAGGGAGAGGCGGGGATATCGTGACGCATGATGGCTCCGGATGAAGGTTGATCGAACCGGTGCCAGCTACGCCGCTCCCGTTTCGTTGCCGTAAATCGGCCGCATCGCCTCAAGGGCTTCCACCTTGCCCGGGAGGGCAGGTTGGCGTCGGTCAGTCCGACTCTGGATGCTTGGTTTTGCTTTGCTTGGTTTTGCTTTGCTTGGTTTTGCTTTGCTTGGTTTTGCTTTGCTTGGTTTTGCTTTGCTTGGTTTTGCTTTGCTTGGTTTTGCTTTGCTTTGCTTGGTTTTGCTTTACTGCGCCTGTTCGATATTCCGAACAGGCATTTCATTATACCGGAAAAAGGGAGTCGGGCAAGGCGCTACTTCCTCGGCACCGCGCCGCGCGATTCGGCCGCCCTGAGGAAATCGAAGTCGGCGCCCTTGTCCGCCTGGGTCACGGTGTCCAGAAAGAGCTTGTGATAGCCGCGGCTTGCCGTGGGCTCGGTCACGGGGTTCGCCTGCGCCCGGCGCCGCAGTTCTTCGTCGTCCACGAGCAAGGCGATCTCGCGGTTCGCCACGCTCAGGCGGACACGGTCGCCGTTGCGGACATGCGCAAGCGGCCCGCCTATGGCGGCTTCCGGCGTGACGTGCAGCACGATTGTCCCGAATGCGGTGCCGCTCATCCGCCCATCCGAAATCCGCACCATGTCTTTCACCCCGGCGCGCGCGAGCTTCTTGGGGATCGGGATATAGCCCGCTTCTGGCATGCCCGGCGCGCCTTTCGGCCCGATGCGCTTGAGGACGATGACGTCGTCGGCGTTCACGTCGAGGTCGTCGGAATCGATGCGCTCTGCCATATCGCCGGCGTCCTCGAACACGACCGCACGGCCCTCGTGCTCCATCAGCGCCGCGGATGCCGCCGATTGTTTGATGACCGCGCCGCCCGGCGCAAGATTGCCGCGCAGAACGGCAAGCCCGCCTTGCGGGTAAACGGGCGCGCTGAGCGGTTTCACCACGTCTTGCGCGAAGCGCGGCCCGGCGCGCTCCATTTCCTCGCCCAGCGTGCGCCCGGTCACGGTCATGGCGTCGAGATGAAGCAGGGGCTTCAGTTCGTGAAGCAGCGTGGCCATGCCGCCCGCTCGATGAAAGTCCTCCATGTAGTGCTCGCCGGAGGGCTTCAGGTTGAGCAGCACCGGGGTTTCGCGACCCATGCGGTCCACCGCGTCCAGGTCGATGTCGAAGCCCATGCGCCCCGCAATGGCGGCCAGATGCACGATGCCGTTCGTCGAACCCCCAATGGCGAGCAGCACGCGCAAGCCGTTCTCGAACGACTCGGCGCTAAGCACGCGGTCGATGGTGAGACGGCGTGCGGCCATCTCCACGGCCTGCGCGCCTGTCTGCTCGGCCACGCGCATGCGATCCGAGGTCACGGCGGGCGGCGACGCGCCGCCCGGCATCGTCATGCCCATGGCTTCGGCCACGCAAGCCATCGTACTGGCCGTGCCCATGACGGCACAGGTGCCCACGCTCGGGACGAGCCGGTCGTTCACCTCGGCGATCTCCTCGAGCGTCGCTTCGCCCGCGCGAAATTTGCCCCAATAGCGGCGACAATCCGTACACGCGCCGACGCGCTCGCCGCGATGCGCGCCCGTCACCATCGACCCCGTAATGAGCTGAATGGCGGGAATGCCCGCCGATGCCGCGCCCATCAACTGCGCGGGCACCGTCTTGTCGCAGCCGCCGATCAGCACGACCGCGTCCATGGGCTGCGCGCGAATCATTTCCTCCGTATCCATCGACATGAGGTTTCGCATGAACATGCTGGTCGGCTGCGAAAAGCTTTCGTGGATGGAAATGGTCGGGAATTCCATCGGCAACCCGCCCGCCAGCAGAATGCCGCGCTTGAGCGCTTCGAGCAGTTGAGGCACGTTGCCGTGGCACGGGTTGTACGCGCTGCCCGTATTCGTGATGCCGATTACGGGGCGCTGCAGCGCGTCGTCGGTATAGCCGGCGCCCTTGATGAAAGCCTTGCGAAGGAAGAGCGAAAAGTCCGTGTCGCCGTAATTCGTGAGCCCGCCGCGCATGCCCTGCGCATCGGGGGAATCGTTTTCGTTCGGGGCATTCTTTTCGGACATGGCCGCTATCCTCGTTTCGGTTCGCGTTCGTGAAATCGCCGTTGCCGCCAAGGGTACTGCTGAATACGTTCGACTGCTCGCGCGTTATTACAAAACGCCTTCAAATAACGGATTGAACTCAATGCGCGCAAACTGGGTCAGTCAAGGTATCGGATTTGCTTGCTGTGCTCATTTCGGTCCACTGAAGCGAAATCATGTCGACAAACCAGACCCCGCCCGATTCTGCCAACGAAGCTTCCCGCGCGCCTGCCAGCGCCAAAGTGCCCGCGCATCCGCAAGGCGCGCCGGCCGCGCCCGGCGCCCCCGCCTCGCCCGCGGGCAAGCATCCCGCGCCGCCCTGCACGCTCGTCATTTTCGGCGCGGGCGGCGACTTGACCCAGCGCCTTTTGATGCCCGCGCTTTACAACCTCGCCGTCGACCGTCTGCTCGACGACGGCATGAAGATCATCGGCGTGAATCACGGCGAGCGCGAAACGAAAGCCTGGGCCGACGATCTGCACGCCGCGCTGCAAAAATTCGCCGCCGACAAGGCGAGCACCTTCCACGCCGGCAAGCTCGACGACCACGCGTGGGACTGGGTCGCGCAGCGACTCACCTACATGGCCGGCGAATTCGAGGACGACAGCGCGTACCAGCGTCTCGCGCAGCAACTGAACGGACAGTCGCGCGGCAACGTCGTGTTCTATCTCGCCGTGGGCGCGCGCTTCTTCAAGCCGATTATCGAGCATCTCGGCAAGGCCGGTTTGCTCGACGAGGGCAGCGACAGCAACGGCCCGTTCCGCCGCGTGGTGATCGAAAAGCCCTTCGGCGCCGATCTCGCTTCGGCGCGCGACCTGAACCAGCACGTGCTGGGCTTCGCGAAGGAGTCGCAGGTCTATCGCATCGACCATTTCCTCGGCAAGGACACGGTGCAGAGCATTCTCGCGCTGCGTTTCGCCAACGCCATGTTCGAACCTGTCTGGCGGCGCGAGTACATCGACAGCGTGCAGATCACGGCTTCCGAAGTCATCGGCGTGGAAGGCCGCGGCAAGTTCTACGAGCAGACGGGCGCGTTTCGCGACATGGTGCCCAACCACCTCTTTCAATTGCTCGGCATGGTCGCCATGGAGCCGCCCAATTCGTTCGACGCCGAAGCGGTACGCAACAAGAAGGCCGAAATCTTCGAAGCGCTCAAGCCGCTCACTCCCGACGACGTGGTGTTCGGGCAATACGCAAAAGGTCCGGCGGGCGTGGGCTACCGCGACGAGCCCGACGTGGAGAAAGACAGCCGCACCGAAACCTACGCGGCCGCGCGCGTGCACATCGACAACTGGCGCTGGGCGGGCGTGCCGTTTTATCTGCGTACCGGCAAGCGGCTCGCGGCGCGGCGCACGGAGATTTCGGTGCAGTTGAAGAGCGTGCCGTTTCTGCTATTTCGCGACACGCCGGTCGAGACGCTCACGCCCAACGTGCTCACGCTGCGTATCGACCCGTCGCATGGCACGACCTTCGATTTCAACGTGAAGACACCGGGGCCTGTCGTGCAGATCGGCCCGGTGCATTCGTCGTTCGATTACGATGACTTCTTCGCGGAACACGCCAACGTGGGCTACGAAACGCTGCTCTACGACTGCATGCTCGGCGACCAGACGCTCTTTCAACGCGCCGACGGCATTGAGGCGGCATGGTCGGCGGTGGATGGCGTGCTGCATCCGGAGGGCGACGCGGCGCTTCCCGTGCACGACTACGCCGCGGGCAGCGAAGGCCCGCCCCAGGCCGACGCCCTGCTCGCGCGCGACGGCCGCGCCTGGCGCCCCCTCGCCCAGCCGCAAACGAACAAGAAGTGAACGCGAAAGCCAAGGAGAACGTATGGCCAGAATCGAAAAAGCGGTGAAGAAAAGCGCCGTGAAAAGCGCAGTAAAAGGCGCAGCAAAAGGCGCAGCAAAGGGCGCGGCAGGCGTGACGCAAGCCTCGCAGGACATCGACAACATCCTCGCCATCGACATAGGCGGAACGGGCCTGAAGGCAGCGATCGTCGATGCGAACTGCACCATGCGCACGGAGCGCGTGCGCGTGGCGACGCCGCATCCGTGCCCGCCCGCCCTGCTCGTGGATACGCTCGCAAAGCTCGTCGAGCCGCTGCTCAAGCAGTACCCGTCAACGCACGTTTCGATCGGCTTTCCTGGTTTCGTGCGCAACAATCGCGTGCTCACGGCGCCGCATATCGGACCCGAAGGCTGGAACGACGTGCCGCTCGCGCAGATGCTGGGCGAGCGCCTGGGCATTGCAGCGGTACGCATGATCAACGACGCGGAAATGCAGGGCCTCGCCGCCATCGAAGGACAAGGCCTGGAATTCGTGATGACGCTCGGCACCGGCGTCGGCACGGCCATGTTCCGCGACGGCGAACTGATGCCGCACCTCGAACTCGCGCATCATCCGGTCAGCAAGAAGCACGCTTACGACGAGTACATCGGCGACGCCGCGCGCAGCAAGTGCGGAAACAAGCGCTGGAACGCGCGCGTCGAGAAGGTCATCGGCATACTCGAATCGCTCGTGCACTACGACAAGCTGTGGATAGGCGGCGGCAACGCGGCGCGCCTCAAGTTCGATTTGCCGCCGAACGTGGCGACCGTGCCCAACGATCGCGGCATCGAAGGCGGCGCGCGTTTGTGGCACCCGCGCTCGGTGCGCGAAACGCGGCAGTTGCCCGAGGCTGCGCAACGCGCGGGCAAGTTCAGGTAAATCGCTGACCCGCATCGCGAAGCGGCGCTGGCGGCCATTGCCCGCCAGCGCAGATGAATCTCACAGCGCCATGCCTCCGTCAATGGTGAGGCTTGACCCCGTCATATAACCCGATTCCCTGCGCGCGAGCCACGCAACGAGCCCCGCGATCTCGTCCGGGTCCGCCGCGCGCCCGAGCGGAATGAGCGGCTTGATCGCCTCGACGTGCCCGGCGGTCATGTCGGTGATCGTCGGTCCTGGCTGGATGTTGTTCACCGTAATGCCGCGGCTCGCGAGGTCCAGGGCCGCGCCCTTCACCATGACCGCCACGGCGGCCTTCGTCATCGAGTACACGCTCGAACCGCGATGGCCGCTCCTCACCGCCGTATTGCTGCCGATCGTGACGATGCGTCCGCCGTCGCCTATTTGCGCGGCGGCGGCCTGAATGGCGAGAAACACGCCGCGCACGTTGATGCCGAGCATGCGATCGAGATCTTCGACGCTCACCGTCGCGATGTCGCCGAGCTTGAGAATGCCCGCGTTGATCACGGCAATATTCAGCTTTCCGAATCGTTCCACTGCCTGGGAAACGGCAGCGCGAATCGCGGCCGGATCGGCGCTGTCCGCGTGAATGGCGAGGCCCGCGCGGCCCGTGGCTTCAATTGCGGCGACGGTTTCTGCCGCGCGCTGCGGCGTCGAAACGTACGTCAGCGCGACGTCGGCGCCTTCCTGCGCGAGACGTCGTGCCGCCGCCGCGCCAATGCCCCGCGAGCCGCCGAATACGATCGCTGTTTTTCCTTCGAGTGTGCGCGATGCTTCCATCTGCCTCTCCTTTTTTGATTGATCAGTCCATAACCAAGCGAAAAATAAACCGCGCGAATACGGCTTGCGCGGTTCGATGGCTACCGGTTCGGATCAGCGCGCCTTGAAGCGGTCGATGGCAAAGCGCGCCAGTGCGCGCAGGCTCTTCGCATCGCTCCCGGCGCGCGCCGCGAGTTGAATGCCCTGCATGGTCATCTGCACGAACGCGGCGGCCTGGCGCGCGTCGAGGTTCGTGTCGATTTCGCCGCACGCCTGGCCTTCGCGAATACGTTCAATAAGGCGCTTCGAAAGACGCGGGGCGACCTTGTTGCGCAGCGCGACGAGTTCAGGGTCCGCGGCGCCGAATTCGCTCATCGCCCCCACGCCCATGCAGCCAAGCGCGCGTTCGTCTTGATCGTCGGCCACGAGGCCCAGCAACAGCGCCTCGACACCGCCCAGCGGCGAGGCGCCCTTATTCAGGCGCTCGATATGCCCCGCCGTGCTTTCGGTTTGATAGCGCGCCAGCGCTTCGAGGTAAAGCTTGCGCTTGTCGCCGAACGCGTTATAGAGGCTCTGCCGCCCGATATTCATTGCGGCAAGCAAGTCCTCGGTGGACGTCGAGGCATAGCCTTTCGCCCAGAACACACGCAGCGCGCGCCCCAGTGCCTCGTCCCGATCGAATTCTCGTGGTCTAACCATGAGGCGAGAATAAGATTTATGGACTGATCTGTCAATAATGCAAGGCAATCGACCCAAAACGCAAACACGAACGATCGGTCGTGGACACCGGGCGGCGATTCGTCCAGAATCGCCCAATTCACGACTTTCGCGGCCAGCCTCCGTTCGCACCATGAAAATCGCGGCGCTTTCCGACATTCACGGCAATTTACCCGCTCTCGAAGCGGTGCTCGACGATATCGAGCGGCAAGGGGCGGATGTGATCGTCAATCTGGGCGACATCCTTTCTGGCCCGCTTTATCCGGTGCAAACGGCGGAGCGCTTGATGCAGCTCGGCTTGCCCACGATACGCGGCAATCACGAAAGACAGCTTCTTGGCGCGGATTGCACTCGCATGGGGCCGTCGGACCGCTTCGCGCGCGAAGCGCTGAGGGAAGAACATCTCGCGTGGGTCAGGGCGTTGCCGCCCACGCTATGGCTCGACAGCGACGTGCTGCTCGTGCACGGCACGCCGCAGGACGACCTCTCCTATTTCCTCGAAACCGTCACCGCAGACGGATGCCGGACGGCGACGCACGGCGAGGTCAGACGCCGCGCCGCCGAGATCGAGGCGACGTTGATACTGTGCGGCCACACGCATCTCGCGCGTTCGATGCAGCTCGCGGACGGCCGCTTCATCGTGAACCCGGGCAGTGTCGGCCTGCCCGCGTACGAGGATACGCACCCTTTTGCGCATCGCATGGAAATGGGGACGCCCCATGCGCGCTACGCGAGCGTCACGCGAAGCTCGCGCGGCTGGGAGGTGGAGTTTCGCGCCGTGGAGTACGACTGGCACGCCGCCGCCGCGCTCGCTGCCGCCAATGGCCGGCCCGACTGGGAAACGGCGCTTCGCACCGGTTATTGCTCGTAGCTTCGGCCCGGTTAATGCGTGTGGACCAAAGCAACATAGCCAGCGAGAAACGGCACAAAAAGTAGCGCCGCCGTGACGAGCGCGCGCATCTGCTTCGAGCGTTCGTTGTCCGCCGCCACGTGGGCGTCGGCTGCGACCGTTTCTTCGGCGGGCGCGAACGAGTACAGCGTTTGAACGCGGTTGATGAGTTGCGAATGGTCGATCAGCGAGGAAAGCGGGCTCATGACGGTTCTCCGGACACCTGGGGTTGCAGGACAGGTATCAGGATAGGCAGACCACGCCGCGCGCCATATCGAATGATTTCGAGATGAAGTGCGGCGCGCTGACGCGCCCGCCTCAGCCCGCGCCGATATGCGGCTGCAGCGCCTTGAGCCAGCACGCCACGACCGCCGCGCCGCCGTCGGGCGTGCCGATCGCGCGCGCACCCAGATAGCTTGCGCGGCCCGCGCGCGGCGTCATCTGCGCCGTGTGTTTCGCGCCGGACTCCGCGGCGCTCACCGCCTGCGCCCACGCCTCGCTCACGGGGAGCGCCGACTTCAGCGCGTTTTCCAGCGCATCGACAGCGGGGACGAGCGCATCGAGCATCGTTCGGTCGCCCGGCTTCGCGCCGCCAAACTCGCTGATCGCATCGGCTGCGCCGCGCAGGGCGGCCGCCCATTCCGTCGCGCCGGGCTGCGCGTTTTCGCCCAGCGTGCGCGAGGCGCGCAGCAGCGCCGTGGCGTAGAACGGCCCGGAACTGCCCGCTATCGCGCGGCGCAACGCCGTGCCGAGCGCCGCGAGCGCGCTGCCAGGCGAACCGAGCGCGCCTGGCGGCACCGCGAGCATGGCCTGCGCCGCGCGATGCATGCTCGCGCCCAGATCGCCGTCGCCGGCTCGGGAATCGAGGTCGGTGAACAGCGCTTCGTTCTCGATCAATGCGTGCGCAACGGCATCGAACGCGGGCTTCAGACGCCGCGTCCATGCAACGCTCGCCGCGTCCGTTGCCGCCGCGTTCGTCTCAGCGCGCCTGGCCGCTGCGGAAAACGCTGGCTCGGTGCGAATGCGCCGGTTCACCGCGCCGACGCCGGGCCATGCGCGCGCTTCGGTTTCGGCGTCGAGCAGCGCGAGTCTGGCGTCGTCGAGCCGCAGCACGGAGATCGAACAGCCAGGCATGTTCAGCGCGGAGAGAAACGTGCCCGTCCACGCGCGTTCCACCATCACATGACGGCGATTCAGGCTCTCGAATGCATCGCGCATGATGATCGCCAGTTCCATCTCAGGCGTCGCGCCCAGCCCGTTCACGAGCAGCGCCACGCGCTCGTCGCTTTTCAGCGCGAGGTCTTCGGCGATGTTGGCGAGCAGCGTTTCCGTCAATTCGGCCGCCGCCATCGGCTCCGTGCGTTCCACGCCCTTCTCGCCGTGAATGCCCATGCCGAGTTCGATCTCGTTGTCGGCCAGATGAAAGCCGGCTTTTTCCGCGCCGGGCAGCGTGCAGCCGTCGAGCGCCACGCCCATCGTGCCGAGATTGTCGGCCACGCCGCGAGCAATCGCGGCCACGACGCCCAGCGCATCGCCGCGCGCCGCCGCCGCGCCCGCGATCTTGTGCACGAGCACCGTCCCCGCGATGCCGCGCCGCTGGTTGCGCTCCGTATGGCCGCGCAGCGACACGTCGTCGGCCACGATGACGATTTCGACCGGAATGCCCTCGGCGCGCGCCAGTTCGGCCGCCAGACCGAAGTTGAGCCGGTCGCCCGTGTAGTTCTTCACGATGAGCAGCGCGCCGTTCGGGCCCGCGCTCGCGCGGATCGCGGCAAGCACGGCGTCGGTCGAGGGCGACGTGAAGACTTCGCCGCACACGGCCGCGCTAAGCATGCCGTGGCCCACGTAGCCGCCATGCGCGGGCTCGTGTCCGCTGCCGCCGCCCGAAATCACGGCGACGCCGCGCTCGGGCGGGTTCGGCAGCGGGTTGCGAACCAGCACGTTTTCGTCGCCGAGCACGGCGACATGCGGCGCGGTGCGCGCGATGCCCTCCAGCATTTCGCGCACCACGAACGACGGGTCGTTGACGAGTTTCTTCATGTGATTCCCTCGAAAGAGTACTGGGGCAAAAACAGCGGATCGCGCGCGATCCCTTCACGCCATCGGCATATTGAAGCACGGGCGCCGAATGCGGTCCGGATTCACGCGCCGCTCGCCGCGCAACAATCCCAGGATCCAGGCGTCTAGGTAAAAACACCGATCAAAGCGGCGTGCCGAACGCCCGTTATTCAGACAGTAGCGTCCGATTCCCGACTCGCCCGTGCCTTCGCTGTCCGCATGCATGGAACTTCATGGCCCCTCTGCCTGCCGCCCGCGCTGAATCCGGTGCCTTCACCCCTAACCTGCCCACTCCCGCCGAGCAACGCGGCGCGAGCGGCGATGTGTCGAATCGCGTTGCGCGGCGATGAACGTAGCTGAAACAACATCCCAACCACAACCGCCGTCCCGCGCGCCCGGCAAAGGCGTCGCCGTTGCGCTGGCCGTTGCGCTGATCGTATGCGTGGCCATCGGCGCGATGCTGAGCGCGAACCTTTCGCGCGGAACGGCCGACTCGCGGCTGCGCCATGAACTGAACATCACGTCGGAACTCGAAACGCTGCTCACGCTGCATATCGCGGCGAACACCGACTTCCTCAAAGGCGTGGGCACGGCGGGCTACACGTCGCGCGCGTGGCCGATCAAGCGGGCCGCGGCGGTCGCCGGCATTTACGACCGGCTCGAACACGACTTCGCGGGCGCGCCGCACAACGAGCGCGCGATCCGCCAGTTGCGGCAGTTAAGCGCCATATGGCCGGAGCAACTCGACGCCGCCGCGCGCAATATCGCGCTCGCCGACGCGGGCGCGAAACTCGAACCCGCGCTGATGCAGCGCGCGAACGAAACGCTCAGTTCGATCATGTCGCTGCTCACCGAGTTGCGCTCCGGGCAGCGCGAGCAGATCAAGATCGTGCAGTTCGGCGCGCAGGCGCAACTTGCGCGGCAAAAAATCTCGCTGATCGGCACCGCGACAGCCGGCGCGCTGCTGCTGCTCTTCACGCTTTTCACGAGCCACCGCGCGGCGCTTTCGCGCAGCGCGGTGAAGATCGTCGCGCTGGAAGCCGAACGGCGGTTTCGCGAGTACTTCGAACAGCATCCGGTCGCGATGCTCATATTCGATGTGGATTCCTGTACGATTCTCACCGCCAACGCCGCGGCCCAGCGTCAATACGGCGCGAGCCTGCAGCAGCTCAAGGGCATGTCGATCGAGCAGCTTTGTCCGCCGGCTGAAACCGCCGTGTTCCGCCGCGACCTGCACGGCTACGTCAAATCCGGCGCCCAAAGCGGCGCGGGCGGCGTGCGCCGCCACGTGTGCCTTGGCGGCGAGGTGATCCATGTCGATATCGCATGGCATATGCTGGACTACGCGGGCCGCGACGCGTGCTTCATCACCGCGCACGACGTTACGGCGCACGAACAGGCGCGAGAGCATCTGCGCATTCGCAGCCGCGCGCTGGAGGCTTCGAGAAACGCCGTGATCATTTCGCAAAAGATCGGCGGCGAGAGCGTTATCACGTACGCCAATGCCGCGTTCGAGCGCATTACGGGGCGAACGGTGGCGAGCGCCGGCGGCGCCGAACATTGGAGCATGCTCGATTGCGACGCACCGTCGCCCGACGCCGACCTCATTCGGCGTGCCATGCAATCCGAGCGCGAGGGCGAGGGCCTGCTCAAGTGCTACCGGCCCGACGGCGCGCCTTACTGGATCGAACTGCACGTCGCGCCCGTGCTCGACGAGCGGAACTGCCCCACGCATTGCGTGACCGTGTTCAACGACGTTTCCGAGCGCATCCGCTACCAGGAGCAATTGCGCCTGCAAGCGAACGAGGACTCGCTCACGCACTTGCCGAACCGGCTCGGCCTCAAGGCGCGCTTGCGCGAACTGGTGCGCACGGCGCTCGAAGAACAGTGCAGGTTCGCCCTGGTGTTCATCGACCTCGACAACTTCAAGGAGGTCAACGACTCGCTCGGCCATACCGCCGGCGACGAAGTGCTGTGCGAAGTCGCGCGCCGCCTTTCCGCGACTATCGCGCAAGGCGAAATCGTTTCCCGATATGCGGGCGACGAATTCGTCGCGGTGCTGTACGGGCGAGGCGACGTGGGCAACTTCGTCGCCGCCGCGGCAAGAATGCAGGAATCCTTGACACATGGCCTGCTGATCGGCAACAAGGTCATCGTGCCGCTGGCCTGTGTGGGACTCGCGGTGTTCCCCGATCATTCGGGCGACCCCGACTCGCTGCTCAAGTACGCCGA
Organism: Paraburkholderia sp. J76; assembly: GCF_905220295.1. Taxonomy (NCBI): domain Bacteria; kingdom Pseudomonadati; phylum Pseudomonadota; class Betaproteobacteria; order Burkholderiales; family Burkholderiaceae; genus Paraburkholderia; species Paraburkholderia sp. J76. Next base: position 400,560 of record NZ_CAJMZJ010000001.1, on the reverse strand, counting down.
CTCCGCCATGTACCGCGCCAAGTCGCTCGGACCCGGCAGCATGCAGGTGTTCGACATGGCCATCGCGAGACAGAACCTGGAGCGCGCGAGCCTTGCGCAGGCGTTGCGCCTGGCCGTGGCGTCGCGCGCGTTTGCCGTGGCGTGGCAGGCGAGAGTCAACCCCACGACCGGCGAGACGAGGGGCTTCGAGGCGCTCGTTCGCTGGCACGACCCGGAGCGCGGCCACGTCAGCCCCGCGCTGTTCATTCCGCTCGCCGAGGAAAACGGCCTGATCGTGCAGATCGGCGAGTTCGTTTTCGAGCAGGCGTGCCGCCAGGCCCGCGAATGGGCGCGCCAGTATCCCGACATCGTCGTTTCGGTGAACGTATCGCCGGTCCAGTTCATGCGCGCGGATTTGCCCGCGATGATGGCGCAGACGCTCGCGCGCACGGGCGTGAATCCGCGCAATATCGAGCTGGAAATCACCGAGGGCGTGCTCATGGCGCCCCGTTCGCTCGCCACGCTGCGCGCGCTTCGCGAGATGGGCCTTTCGGTCGCCATCGACGATTTCGGTTCGGGCTATTCGAGCCTTGGCTACATTCGCAGCTTCATGCCCGATCGCCTCAAGCTCGACATGTCGTTCGTGAGGGGCATCGGCCACTCGCGCGCGGATGAGGTCATCGTGAAAGCCGTGCTCGCGCTGGGCCATACGCTCGGCATGCGCGTGGTGGCGGAGGGCGTGGAAACGCTGCGGCAACTGGAATTCCTGATAGAGAACGGCTGCAACGAGGCGCAGGGCTACTGGTTCTCACGCCCCGTGGACGCCGCGAGCGCGCAGTCCTACCTGGAAGCGAGCCATGCGGCCAGCGTTCAACAGCGTTAATCTGCTCAAATGGCTCACCGGGCCGCGCGCCGTTTTTTACGGCAGCCTCGCGGTCGCGTTCATCATGGCCTCGCTATGCGCGACGGTGCTTTACGAAAGCCGCCACGACGCCCTGGAGCGCGCGAGGGAAAACTCGCGCAACGTGGCGCTCGTGGCCGAGCGCGACATCGAGCGCAACTTCGAGCTTTACGCGCTTTCGCTGCAAGCCGTGGTCGACGGCATCGCCCGCGCCGACGTCATGGCGTTGCCCGTGCAACTGCGCAGCCAGTTGCTGTTCGACCACGCCATTACCGCGGAATATCTGGGCTCGATGCTGGTGCTCGACGAAGCGGGCAACGTGATCATGAATTCGGCCACCGGCGCGCCGCTGAACGCGAACTTCGCGGACCGCGACTACTTCACGGTTCAGCGCGACAATCCCCATGCCGGGCTTTACGTCAGCACTCCGTATCGTTCGCGCCTGCGCAACGGCGAGCCGAGCATTGCGCTGAGCCGCAGGCTTTCGCATGCCGACGGCTCGTTCGCCGGCATCGTCATGATCGCCATTAACCTGGAGTATTTTCACCAGTTGTTCGCGGGGCTTTCGCTCGGCCGGCATGGGGCGATTTCGCTGATCTCGCAAGACGGCACCATGATCATGCGCCAGCCCTACGACGCCTCGGTCGTGGGACGCAACATCAGCGGCGCGAGTACGTTCCGCCAGTTTCTGGCCGCGAAAGAAGGCAGTTTCTCGGACACGTCGTCGATCGACGGCGTACGCCGCCTGTATTTCTTCCGCAATTTCCCGCGCCAGCCGCTCATCATCATGGTGGCGGAAGCCGAACCCGATATCTACGCCGCGTGGCGGCGGCGTGCGCTGACCATCGGCACGCTCATGGGCACCTTCGCCGTCGGTTTCGTCGCGCTCTCGTTCGTGCTCGCCACGCAGTTGCGGCGCAGAATGCGCGCCGAGTCCGAACTGCAGTTGCTCGCTCGCACCGACAGCCTCACGGGGCTGAACAATCGCCGCACGCTCGGCGAAATCCTCGAACAGGAATGGCGGCGCGCCCGGCGCGCGCGCAGCGTGTTCTCGCTGCTCTTTGTCGATATCGACCGGTTCAAGGCCTATAACGACAAGTACGGCCATCAGGCCGGCGACGACGCGCTCGCCGCCGTGGCGCGCTGCATCGACCAGAACATCCGCCGCCCCGCCGATACCGCCGCCCGCTATGGCGGCGAGGAATTTATCGTCGTGCTGCCCGATACGCTGCTGGAAGGCGCCTGCGCGATTGCCGAGAAAATCCGCCACGCGATCAGCGAACTCGCCATCGAGCATTCGGGCAGCGAATACGGGCGGGTTACGGCGAGCATCGGCTCCGCGAGCTGGACGCCGGATCACGACGGCGACGTCACGCAGGTCATCAAGGCGGCCGATCAGGCGCTGTACGACGCCAAGGCGCGCGGCCGCAACCGGGTCGCCATGTGCGGCGCCTGAGCCGCGCCGCTAGGGACCGGCTGCACCGCTAGCCGCATCCGCATGCTGCGGGGGCGCATCCTGTCCGCCTCCCAGCGCCACATAAAGCGACGCTCCGTTTTGCAGCGCCGCCGCGCGTAGCTGGATCAACTGCTGTTGCGCCGCGAACAGGCTGCGCTTCGCATCGACCACTTCGAGGTAGATGGAAATGCCGTTCTGATAGCGCAAATCCGCCGCTTCCGCGAGACGCGCTTCGGATGCCACCGCTCGCTCCTGCGCCGCGATCTGCTCCTGCAGGCGCTGGCGCGCGATCAGCGCATCCGACACTTCGCGGAACGCCACCTGAACCGTTTTCTGGTAGTTCGCCACGAGTTCCGTCTGACGTGCTTCGGACAAGCGAACCTGCGCGCTGCGGCGCCCCGCGTCGAAAATGGGCAGCGTGACGAATCCGGATATGAGCCACGCCTGCTTGCCGGGCACGAACAGATCGCTCAACTCGGGAGACACATAGCCGAAATTGCCCGTGAGCGAAATGCGCGGGAAATAGTCGGCGCGCGCGGCGCCGATGTCGGCGTCGGCGGCTCGCAACGACTGCTCGGCCGCGCGAATATCCGGGCGCAGCGCGAGCAGCGAGGAAGGCAGGCCCGCGTCGAGCGTGCCGAACTGGTCGGCGTCGGCCAGCACGCGGCGCTGCGTCATGCCTGCCGTATCGGGCAACGGCCCGCCGATCAGGACAACCAACTGATTGCGCTGCTGACCCGTCGTCCTTTGCAGCTCGGCAAGCTGCGTCTGCGCCTGGGTGACCAGAATGCGCGCCTGCTCGTAATCCACGAGCGACGTCGCCCCTGCTTCGAGGCGCAGCCGCGCGAGTTCCAGTGCGTACTGGCGCGTTTCGAGCGTGTGCTGCGCGAGGTCGATGCCCTCGTTGCCCGAGAGGATGGCGTAGTAGGTCGCCGCCACGTTGCTGATGAGCGAGAGGCGGAACGCTTCATTGGCCTCCACCGTCGCCAGATAATTGCGCCGCGCGGACTCGCTCATGTTGGCCACGCGCCCCCAGAAGTCGAGCTCGAACGACGTGACGGCCACCTGCGCGCTGTACTGGTTGAAGTAGACCGAGGTGTTGTTGTTGGGAAGCTCGGGCTCGATGCTGTTCAGCGGCGTTTTGGTGCGCGTGGCGTCCGCGCCTGCGGCCACTTGCGGAAACCGCGCGGAGCGCTGCACGCGATAGAGCGCCTGGGCCTGTTCGATGCGCGCAACGGAAGCCGCGAGATCGCGGTTATGCGCGAGCGCGAGCGCAATCAACTGCCTGAGCGCGGGGTCGCGGAAAAACGTCTCCCACGTCAGTTCCGAAGCAAGACGCTCGCCGCCCGGCGTGGCGATATCCGCGCTTTCGTAGGTGCTGGCAACCGGCATTTCCGGCTGCTGGTAACGCGGGGCGAAATTGCACGAAGCGAGCGCGAGGCACGCGGCGATCGCCAACCACCTGGCAGTCTTAAACATCGCTCGCTCCCGCGGGCCGCGCGTCTTCGTCGTCATCGTCCTGGGTGCGCTTGCGGCTCAACCATCTGCGCGCCACCACATAAAACACGGGCGTAAAGAAGATGCCGAACAGCGTGGCCGTGAGCATGCTGCCCATGATGCCGGTGCCCACCGCCTGCCGCCCCGCCGCGCCCGCGCCCGTGGCGAGCACGAGCGGCAGCATGCCGAGCACGAACGTCACGCTCGTCATCAGGATCGGACGCAGGCGCTGGCGCGCGCCGTTCACGGCCGCGCTCACGGTGTCGCTGCCCGAGGCCTCTTCCTTGATGGCGAATTCCACGATCAGAATGGCGTTCTTCGCCGCGAGCCCGATGATCGTCACGAGGCCGATGTTGAAGTAGATGTCGGCGGAAAAACGCCGCGCCATGGTGAGAAGCACCGCGCCCAGCACGCCCAGCGGAATGATGAGCAGCACGGCCACGGGAATCGCCCAGCTTTCATAAAGCGCGGCGAGCAGCAGAAACACGACGACGAGCGAAAGCAGCAGCAGCGCACCGATCTGCCCGGCCGCCTGCTGTTCCTCGAAGGCCGTACCGGTCCATTCGTAGGTCAGGCTGCCGGAAAGCACATGGTCCGCGATGCGCTCCATCTCCGCGAGCGCCGCCCCGCTGGAACGGCCCGGCGCCGCCTGCCCCGAGATCGTGGCCGACGGGAAGCCGTTATAGCGTTCGACCTGCTGCGGCCCCGCGGTCCAGTGCACGCTCGTGAACGCCGAAAACGGCACCATCTCGCCCACGTTGTTGCGCAGGCGCAGCGCGCCGATGTCCTCGGGCCGCATGCGCTGGTCGGCGTCGGCCTGCATGAGCACGCGCAGCACGTTGCCTTCGTAGACGAAATCGTTCACATAGTTCGAGCCGAACGCGAGCGCGAGCGCGCTGTTCACCTGGCCGATCTGCAGCCCCAGCGCGCGCGCCTTGACGCGGTCGATATCGACATACAGTTGCGGCGCGGGCGGCAAACCATCGGGGCGCACGCCCACCAGCAAGGGACTGCGCGCGGCCTCCGCGAGCATGCGCGCGCTCGCCTGCTGCAACGCCGCGCCGCCCACGCCGCTGCGGTCGAGTATCTTCATCGTGAAGCCGCTCGCATTGCCAAGCGAGGGAATGGCCGGCGGATCGAGCGCAAAGACGAGCGCCTGCGGAATATTGCGGAACGCCGCGTTCGCGCGCGCCACGAGCGCCCCGGCCGAATTCGCGGCCCCCGGCCGCTCCGACCACGGCTTCAGGTCGACGAACGACATGGCCGCCGACTGCCCCTGGCCAAAAAAGCTGAACCCCGTGACCGAGGCGATATTTCGCACCTGCGGCTGTTGCCTGAGAAACGCCTCGACCTGGTCGACGACCTGCTGCGTGCGCTGCGAGGTCGCGCCCGGCGCCGCCGTGTACGCGACGAAGATATGCCCCTGGTCCTCGCCCGGAATGAAGCCGCGCGGCAACTGGGTGAAGAGAAAACCCGTCGCCGCGCAAACCGCGACGAATACGAGGAGCCAGCGCACCGGCTTGCGCAACATGGCCTGCACGGCCAACACATAGCGGTCGGTGGCGGTTTCCATGCCGCGATTGAAGGCGTCGAAAATGCGCTGCTGCACGCGGGCCGGCCAGCGCGGGGCACGCTTGCCCGCGCCGCCATCGGTCTTCGTTTTGCCGCCCAGCAACGTCGCCGACATGGACACGCCCAGCGTGAGCGCGAGCACGGTGGACAGAAAGATCGAGACAGTGAGCGTGACCGAGAACTGCCGATAGATCGCGCCCGTGGAGCCCGGAAAGAACGCCATGGGGACGAACACCGCAATGAGCACGAGCGTACTCGCAATGGCCGCGCCCGCAATCTGCCCGATGGCCTTGACGGTGGCGCGCCGCGAACTCAAGCCCTCTTCCTGCATGACGCGTTCGACGCTTTCCACCACCACGATCGCATCGTCGTTGAGTACGCCGATCGCCACGACCATGGCGAACAATGAGAGCAGATTAATGGAGAGTCCGAACAAATAGATCCCGACGCACGTGCCGATCAGCGCAACCGGCACGACCAGCGTGGGAATGAGCGTCGCGCGCCATTTCTGCAGGAACAGGAACACGATGACCGTGACGAGCAGCAGCGCCTCGATCATGGTGCGCAGCACGCCGCTTAGCGAAGTCGTGATGAATGGCGTCGTATCGAACGGCACGACCCACTCCATGCCCTTCGGGAAAGTGGGCTGCAACTGCGTGAGGCGCTGCCGCACGGCGTTTGCCACGGCCAGCGCGTTCGCGCCACTCGCAAGCTGGATGGCGATACCCGCGGACTCCCTGCCGTTCACGCGAAAGCGAAAACCATAGCTGTCGTTGCCCAGCTCCACGCGCGCGAGGTCGCCCACTCGCACCGTGGAGCCATCCGGGTTCGAACGCACGATGACCTCGCGGAACTGCTCGGGCGTGGAAAACCGGCCGCGCATGACGATCTGCGCATTGAGTTCGGCGCCGGGCGCAAGCGGCTGGTCGCCCAGACTCCCGCCCGCCGTCTGACTGTTTTGCTCCTGGATGGCCGTCATGACTTCGTTGGCCGAAATACCGAAGCTGCCGAGTTTTTCCGGATCGAGCCATATCCGCATGGCATACGACGAACCGAAAAGCTGCGCGTCGCCCACGCCGGGAATGCGGCGCAATTCGTTGACGATGTTGTTGGCGGCGAAGTTGCCCAGTTCGACAGCCGGTATCGAGCCATCGGCGGATTGCAGCGCAATGAGCATCAGAAAGCCCGACGACGCTTTCGTGACGCTCACGCCCACCTGCCTCACCTCCAGCGGCAGGCGCGGCTCGACGCGGCTCACGCGGTCCTGCACCTGCGAGAGCGCAACGTCGAGATTCGTGCCGGGCCTGAGCGTGACGGTGATCTGCGCCGTGCCGTTCGAGCGGCTTTGCGACGACATGTAGAGGAAGTTGTCGACGCCGTTCATCTCGTCTTCGATGATCGAGGTGACCGTGCGGTCCAGCGTATTGGCGTCCGCGCCGCTGAATACCGCCGAGATCGTGAGCGAGGGCGGCGCGACGTCGGGATACTGCTCGACCGGCAGCAGCATGAGCGCGAGGCCGCCGAAGAGCGTGATGAAAAGGGCAACCACCCACGCGAAGACTGGCCGGTAGACGAAGAATCGGTTCATGGGCGCGCCGCTCAGGAGTGGTCCGCGGCGGCGACGGGATGGGCGTCCACGCGCTGCCCCGGCTGCACCCTCTGCCAGCCGTCGACGATAACGCGCTCACCCGGCTCCAGCCCGTCCTTCACGACCCACTGCCCCGCTTCCTGCGGTCCGAGAACGACGTTGCGCCGAACGACGGTGCCGTCGCCGGCGACGAGCGAGAGGTTCGCCCCGTTGTTGTCGAACTGCACGGCGCGCGCGGGAACCACGAGGCCGTCCGGTATCGTGCCGATCACGATGCGCCCGCGCACGAACTGCCCTGGCAACAAAATGCGCGACGCATTGTTGAAACGCGCGCGCAGAACCTGCGTGCCGGTGGAAGGATCGACCACGAGATCGGTGAAGTCGAGCATGCCCGGTTCGCCGTACTCGTCGCCGTTCGCGAGCGTGAGCCGCACCTGCGCGTGCTCGGCGGCGGGCGCGGCGAGCGAACCCGACGCGATCTGTTTGCGTACTTCCAGCAACGAAATATTCGACTGCGTAAATACCGCGTTCACGGGCGAAAGCTGGTTGACCTGCGTGAGCAAGGTCGCGCCCGCCGCGCTGACCAGCGCGCCTTCGGTCACGAGCGCGCGGCCCACGCGGCCCGCAATGGGCGCGCGAACCGTGCAGCGATCGAGGCGAAGCTGCGCGAGCGTAACGGCGGCGCGTGCGTCCACAACGTTCGCATCGGCCTGCTGCAACGCGGCCGTAGCGGCCTCGAATTCCTGTGCGCTCACAACCTGGCGCGCCACCAGCGGCCTGAAGCGCGCCACTTCGGAAGCCGCGTTGCCCTGCACGGCCTGCGCGCGGTTGAGCGCCGCCTGGGCTTGCTGCAACGCGGCCTGGTAGTCGCGCGGGTCGATAAGAAAAAGCGGCGCGCCGGCGCGCACGTCGGTGCCTTCCTCGAAGAGTCGCCGCTCGACGATACCGTCCACGCGAGCGCGCACCTCCGCGGAGCGGATCGCCTCTATACGCCCCGGCAGTTCGATCACGCGCGGGATGGAGTGCGCCGCCACCGTTTCGACGAGCACGCTCGGCGGCGGCGGCGCGGCGCCGCTCTGGGCTTGCCGGTCGCGGCATCCAAAGCCCGCCAGCAGCAGCATGGCCGCAGCGGCGATCAACAGCGGTCGACGGCGTACGGGTTCGCAGTTTGGCACGCGAGGCTCCACCGAAAAATAGAGACGGTACGTGCGCGCCGAAGCGGTTCATCGCGGGTTCATTGCGCACATGTACTCGAACAACTCATTGCGATGTTCACCCAAACCGCGATTTATAGCGCTAGATGTGTGCAAACCAACGGGAAGGAAACACGGAAAAGGCGCGCGGCGCTTTAATTGTTATCTAACAGATAACGCTTCGACCTTCACAGGAATTACACAAAACTGGCGCGAAATCCGTCATTCGCAAATTTCTTGAAGTCGGAATTCCCTTTACTACTATGGATAGACGCTTCACACCCTTATTCAGCCCCTGGATGTTCTATAACTGAAGAAGCCACAGGTCATGGCGACGTCAATCATCTTCCTGTCTCCGGAGATCGAATCATGAAAAACCAACTCGTCCTCTCAGTCATCGCTGCGCTCGTCGTGGGTGTTTCCTCGTCTGCAATGGCACAAGGCACATCCGGCGGCGATCAAGGCCAGGGGACAGGTCGCCAGCAGGTCATGCCGACCATGCCGCATCGCGACTGGCATGAAGGTCAGCAGGTTCCGTCGAAGTACCGGCATTACAACTATCAGATGAGCGACTGGAAATCGCACAACCTCGACGCACCGAAGCGCGGCCAGCAATGGCTGGGCGTGAACGGCGACTATGTTCTGGTGACGAGAAGCAACTGGAAAATCTCGAAGATCGTTCCGGGTACGGAATGACCGGTGAGGCGCAGGGCTGCGTTGCCGTAGCCCGCGCTATGGTTGCATGATTCGCAGGCATGGGCGAACGCCATGCCTGCTGCTCTTCTTAATCGACGAGCCGCGAGCGCAGGCGCTTGTACTCGTCGTCTGAAATCGATCCCGTCGTTCTCAGTTTGTCCAGCTTCTCGATTTCGTCCGCGACGCTGTAGCCCACTATGTGGCGCAGTTCCTCGCGCGCCTTCTGCGCCCGCTCCTGATTGCGATGCGCCATGTCCCTGCCCTGTGTGAGCACGTACGCGAATATGCCGATATAAGGCAAAACAATCAGAAAGATCACCCAGACGATCTTCACGAATCCCGATATATCGGTACGGCGAAACAGGTCACTCGTGATCGTGATGAACAGCCAGAACCACAGAATGAACATGAATATCGAAAACGTATCGATAATAAAGTTTGAAAACGTAAAGCCATTTGCGAAGATCATGAATCCCCTCCGTCGGTTTTGCGTGTGGAAAGCTGCAACAGTGCACTGACTCCGGCATCGCAGAAGATACCGTGTCCGCAAGTAACATGATGTCTGGACGTGACGCGACCGCCGGTTGCGCTTTCGTCAGGTCAGATCAGACCGCGCCTGCGCTCCCGGCCGGCAAACGGCACCGCGGCCATGGAAATGAGATCCAGCCCGAGGAACAGTCCGAGCAAGGGTAAAGGCACGCTCGGAAAATTGGCGGCCAGAAAAATGGCGAGCAGGAAAGAAAGCGCCGCGCTGACAATGCCGATATTGTTGATCTTCACGTCCTGCCCGACCGAGGCAATGATCTTGAAGAAGCCGTCAAGAACGAAGAAGATCATCAGCATCACGGTAAGACCGCGCGCACGTGCGCTGTCGTTGACCAGAATGAGAATGCCGATGAGCAAGGGCACGACGACTGGCGGAATGCGCCTGACGGCGAGTTTCCAGTCTCGCGTCGTGAGAAGATTCAAGGCATGCACGAAGCCGCAGAAAAGCAGCATCCTCGCGATGAAAAGCGTTCCGATCAATGACCTTGTCGTGAGCGACAAGACGATGCAGAAAATTCCCGCCGCGACGAGAAGAGTTGAGCTGGCAATCGGAAAAATAGCACGCTTTTTCATATTCGAATGTAACTGCGTCAATACGGTTACATAGATCGGCATATCCGACTTGCGCGCTGACTTTCGCGCATTGTTGTCGAATTATAGGCTTAAGCGAAATTAAGCGCTCTCTATCAGCCGTCGAAGTATAGTGCGTGAGTGTGCAAATACAAGGGCGCGATTGCGGCGGGCAGCGGCACTGCGAGCGCATTTCTCGCCGCACTCGCCGCACACGCCGCCCGCGCGAGATCACACGGCGCCCGGATTCACGTACGCAGTCTTGACCGTGGTGTAGAACTCGCGGGCATAGCTGCCTTGCTCGCGCGGGCCGTAACTCGAACCCTTGCGACCGCCAAACGGCACGTGATAATCCACGCCCGCCGTTGCGGTGTTCACCATGACCATGCCGGCCTGCACATGGCGGCGGAAATGATTAGCATAACTGAGCGAAGTCGTGCAGATACCCGCCGACAAGCCGAACTCCGTGTCGTTCGCCACGGCCAGCGCTTCGTGATAATCCTTCACCTTGATGACCGAGGCGACAGGGCCAAACACTTCTTCGCGGTTGATGCGCATTTCCGAAGCCGTACCGGTAATGAGCGCAGGGGCGAGGAAGTACCCGCGCGTAGCGCCTTCCACACGCTCACCGCCGTAGACTTCGCACCCTCTTCGCGCGCGATCGCAATGTAGCGCTCGTCCTGCTGAAGCTGCTTCTCGTCGACCACCGGCCCGATATGCGTGCCGTCCGCGAGCGCGTCGCCCGTCTTCAGCGTTTTCATGCGCGCCTTCATCGCTTCGACGAAACGGTCGTGAATGCCCTCGGTCACGATCAGGCGGCTCGACGCCGTGCAGCGCTGCCCCGTCGAGAAGAACGCGCCGTTGATGCAGGCTTCCACGGCCACGTCGAGATTGGCGTCGTCCAGCACCACCATGGGATTCTTGCCGCCCATCTCAAGCTGAAACTTCTTGCCCGTGGCAAAGCACTTCGCACCAATCGCGCGGCCCGTCGCGACCGAGCCGGTGAAACTCACGGCATCGACATCAGGAGAACTGACGATCTCCTCGCCCACCACCGAGCCGCGCCCCATCACGAGGTTGATGACGCCAGCGGGCGCACCCGCTTGCGCAATGATCTTCACGAGTTCAAACGTGCTCGCCGGCACGAGGTCGGCGGGCTTGATGACGACCGTGTTGCCATAGGCCAGCGCGGGCGCGATCTTCCACGCGGGAATGGCGATCGGAAAGTTCCAGGGCGTAATGAGCCCGATCACGCCAACCGGCTCGCGCGTCACCTCGACGGTCATGCCCGGGCGCACCGAAGGCACGATCTCGCCGCCAAGGCGCAGCGCCTCGCCCGCAAAGAACTTGAAAATCTGCGCGGCGCGGCCCACTTCGCCGATGGCCTCGGGTAGCGTTTTGCCCTCCTCGCGCGCGAGGAGGCGGCCCAACTCGGCCTTGCGCGCGAGAATGACGCTGCCCACCTGATCGAGCAGATCGAAGCGCTGCTGCGGCGTGGAGAGCGACCACTGCGCGAAGGCGTTGCGCGCGGCGGCGATGGCCTCGCGCGTCTGCGCGTCGTCCGCCTGCGCGAATTCGCCGATCACATCGTCGAGATTGGAAGGATTGACGTTGGTGGACGCCGTGGCGCCGCGCACCCATTGGCCGCCGATGTAATTGTCGAACTGGTTCATGTCGCGTTTCCTGATTCGGTGGATTCTGTAGATTCAGTGCTTTAGAGCAATCCGCGCGCAGCCAGGTTGCGATAGAGCGCGCGCACGCCGAAGGTCCACGGCGCGAGTTCGGTGCTCAATTGCACGGTATTGATCAGCGCGCCGAGTTCCGGCGCGGAAATGGCGACCTTGTCGCCCAGGTGGTGCGTAAAGCCGCCGCCGGCCGTATCGCGGTCCTTGATCGGCGAGAACATGGTGCCGAGGAACAGCATGAAGCCATCGGGATACTGGTGGTGCGGGCCCCACGTCTGCGCCACGAGGTCGGCCGGGTCGCGGCTGATTTCGCTCATATGGCTGATGCCTTCCAGCACGAAATCATCGTCCGTGCCCTCAACGCGCAGCGCGACGCTCGTCTTGCGCACGGTGTCGAGGTCGAACGATTCGTCGAACAGACGCACGAACGGGCCAATCGCGCACGAGGCGTTATTGTCCTTGCACTTGCCGAGCAGCAGCGCCGAGCGGCCTTCGATGTCGCGCAGATTCACGTCGTTGCCGAGCGTCGCGCCGACAATTTCGCCGCGGCTGTTCACGGCAAGCACGATTTCGGGCTCGGGGTTGTTCCAGACCGAGGCAGCCAGCAAGCCGACATCGGCGCCGAATCCCACCGCCGACATGGGCTGGGACTTCGAGAACACTTCCGCGTCGGGCCCGATGCCTACTTCCATGTATTGGGACCACGCGCCGCGCCGCTCGAGTTCCGCCTTGAGTTTCATCGCTTCTTCCGAGCCCGGTTTGATCTTCGAGAGATCGGTGCCGATCGTCGCCGCGATGGTTTCGCGAACCTCCTGCGCCTTCGCGGGGTCGCCGCCCGCCTGTTCCTCGATCACGCGCTCGATCAGGCTCACCGCGAACGTCACGCCGCATGCCTTGATGGCCTGGACGTCGTTGGGCGCGAGCAGACGCAGCGCGGGCGCCTCGCTGCCGGGCAGATTCGCTTCGATCAGCTTCGCAACCGGGCCGAGCGATTCGCCGCTTACCGTGCGCGCGAATTGCGCGACGTCTTCGCGGTCGAAAAGGTCCGCGGTGGTCGGCGCGCTGGCCGTGATGTCGATGACTTCGCCGTTGCGAACGAGCACGACGCAGGGGCCTTCATGCGCGCCTGCCTTGCGCCACACGCGGCCAACGAGGAGCGCCTGCGCGACGTCGCGCGGAAGCCAGTTTGAAGATGTATTCGAGGTCATGATGCGTCCAGTCGGGTAGGCGATGTTTTAGTGCGAGTGGCGCGGGTTGCCGCGCTCGGCAATGACTTTCAGATAAAGCGTGGCCGGTTCGAGGCAGCCGCCCGTGGAGAGTTGCCCCACCGTCTTGCGATAAAGCTCCTGCCAGGGCGTCTGCGCGGGCGGAATCTCGAAGTGCGCGGTTTCGCGGCGCCGCGCAAGCTCGGCTTCGTCGACCAGCACGTTCACGCTGCGCGCGTTCAGGTCCACGCGAATGCGGTCGCCCGTTTGCAGCAGCGCGAGGCCGCCGCCCACCGCCGCCTCCGGCGACATGTTCAGGATCGACGGGCTCGCCGACGTGCCGCTCTGGCGTCCATCGCCAAGCGTTGGCAGCGAGGTGATGCCCTGGCGCACGAGTTCCGCCGGCGGCGCCATGTTCACCACTTCGGCGCTGCCCGGATAGCCCACCGTGCCCGTGCCGCGAATCACGAGAATGCAGCGCTCGTCGATTTCGAGCGACGGGTCGTTGATGCGGGCGTGATAGTCCTCGGGACCGTCGAACACGACCGCACGCGCTTCGAAGGTATTCTCCGCGCCCGGCTCGCTCAAATACGTTTGCCGGAACGCTTCGCCGACCACGGACATCTTCATGATCGCGCTGTCGAAGAAGTTGCCCGAAAGAACCATGAAGCCCGCGCCATGCTTGAGCGGATCTTCCGTTGTCCTGATGACTTCGCGATCGGGCTCGGGCGTGCTGTCGGCAATGGCGCCGATGGTTCGGCCCGACACCGTGAGGCACTCGCGATGCACGAGGCCCGCGCGATCGAGTTCGCGCAGCACGCCCGGCACGCCGCCCGCGCGGTGGAAGCTCTCGCCGAGATACTCGCCCGCCGGCATGCAGTTCACGATGAGCGGCACCTGTTCGCCCACGCGCTGCCAGTCTTCGAGGCTCAGTTCGATGCCCATATGCCGCGCGATGGCGATGAGGTGAGGCGGACAATTGGTGGACGCACCCAGCGCCGACGCCACGACAATGGCGTTCTCGAACGCTTCTTTCGTCATGATGCGCGAAGGCCGCATGTCGTAGCGCACGAGATCGACAATGCGTTTGCCCGTTGCGTACGCCATCTGGCCGCGCTCGCGGTAGGCGGCCGGAATGCTCGCGCAGCCGGGCAGCGACATGCCCAGCGCTTCCGCGAGGCTGTTCATCGACAGCGCCGTGCCCATGGTGTTGCAGTGGCCGATGGAAGGCGACGACGCCGTTGTCAGTTCCATGAAGCCTTCATAGTCGATCTCGCCGGCCGCGAGCAAATTGCGCGCATGCCAGATGACCGTGCCCGAACCGACGCGCTGGCCGTTGTGCCAGCCGTCGAGCATCGGGCCGCCCGAAAGGACGATGGCGGGCATGTCGACCGTTGCCGCGGCCATCAGGCACGCGGGCGTGGTCTTGTCGCAGCCCGTGGTCAGCACGACGCCGTCGAGCGGGAATCCGTGAAGAATCTCGACGAGCCCCAGGTAAGCCAGGTTGCGGTCGAGCGCCGCCGTGGGCCGCCGGCTCTGCTCGGCAAGCGGATGAACCGGAAATTCCATCGGAATGCCGCCCGCGTCGCGAATGCCCGCCTTCGTGCGGGCGGCAAGCTCGATGTGGTGGCGATTACAGGGGGCGAGATCGCTCCCCGTTTGCGCAATGCCGATGATGGGGCGGCCCGACTGCAGTTCCTCGCGGGTCAGTCCGTAGTTCATGAAGCGCTCGACATAAAGCGCGGTCATGTCCGCATGGGCGGGGTCGTCGAACCATTCCTGGCTGCGCAGTCGCCGTGCGTTGGGCTGGGTCATGTCACTCACTCCATTATTCCTTGTCTCGACGATGTGGCGGTGCACATCTAAATTTGCGCCGAATTGTTATCGGTAACATTTCTGGATATTAGCACTTTGCGGGCGGACTGTGCACCAGGTGAGACCACGCCTTTTCCCGTGCCGCGAACGCATCGGCGCCCCTCCGCGCGCGTCCGCCGACTTGCCGCGACACCCGGTGCCGTGCTAATTTAGCGCCGCTGTGTTACCGATAACAAAATAGTCGTGAAAATCGCCTCCCCTTCAGCGGGACCGTTCAAAGGCATATGTGAAAGGAGACACATCCCATGCCAACCCTGACCCAGATCGCGGACTCGCCCGCCGCCGTCAACGAAGCCGAAGACCTTCTGTATCGCAAGGTATTGAAGCGCATCTTGCCGCTTCTGCTGTTGTGCTACGTCGTCGCCTACCTAGACCGCGTGAATGTCGGTTTCGCCAAACTACAGATGCTGGACTCGCTGAGCCTGAGCGACAGCGTCTACGCCGTGGGCGCAAGCATTTTCTTCTGGGGATATTTCCTCTTCGAAATGCCGAGCAACCTGCTCCTGCACCGCTATGGCGCGCGTTTCTGGATCGCGCGCATCATGGTGACGTGGGGTATCGTTTCCTCGTCCCTCGCGTTCATCGCGCCGCTTGCGAGCTTTTTCCACGTGCAGACCGCGACGATGTTCTACATCCTCCGGTTTCTGCTCGGCGTGTGCGAAGCGGGCTTTTTCCCCGGCATCATTCTTTACCTGAACTACTGGTTTCCGGCGCGCCGCCAGAGCGTCGCCATGTCGGGGTTCCTGATCGCCATTCCGGTGAGCCTCACGCTCGGCGGCATTCTTTCGGGGTGGCTCATGGAGAACACGCACGGCCTGTTCGGGCTGGGTGGGTGGCAGTGGATGCTGTTGCTCGAAGGCATTCCGTCGATTCTCGTCGCCTTCGTGGTGCTGCTGTGCATGGGCGACGGCATTCAGTCGGCGAAATGGCTGAGCGCCGCTGAAAAAGCCGTGCTGCAAAAAAATCTCGAACAGGAAAGCGGAAAAAAAACGCATAGTGCCGTGGCAGCGCTGAAAAGCCCGCGCGTGTGGCTGCTGACGTTCATTCTTTTGACTTTCAATACGGGCTTCTATGACCTCGCGTTCTGGCTGCCCTCCATCATCAAGGCTTCCGGCGTGAAGAGCACCTTCAATATCGGCTTGCTCACCGCCATTCCTTACCTCAGCGCGGTGGTCGCCATGATCTGGAATGCGTCGCACTCCCGCAAGACAGGCGAGCGGCGGCTGCATGCGGCCATTCCCGCCTGCATTGGCGGCGTCGGCCTGATTCTGAGCGCGCTCTTTGCGCACAACGTGGCGCTTTCCATCGTATTCCTCACTATCGCCACCTGTGCGATTCTCGGGCTCATGCCGATCTACTGGACGTTCCCTGGGCAGATTCTCTCGGGCACGGCCGCGGCGGCGGGTATTGCGCTCATCAACTCGGTCGGCAATCTGTCCGGCTTTACGGGCTCCATGATCACGAGCGTGGCGAAGGACCTGACTGGCGACATCAACAACGGCACCTATGCACTGGGCGCGTGTTTGCTCGTGAGCTGCGTGTTGATCCTGTCGATTCCGAAAAGCATGCTGAATAAAGATCCGGTCGAAGAGAACTGAGAATTATGCGAATCGGCTAAACCATTCTTGCACGCTCCCTTCTTGTCCATTGCGTCGGCCTTGCGCCGGCGCTTTTTTTTGAGCTGCATAATCCTGAACACCCCTGCGCCTGCGCAAAAAGCGTGCAAAATAAACAATGGAAGTGTCTAAAGAATTTCAGCGCGCGGCCGATAAGTCGTGAAGACTGTTTTCCGCCCGATGCACCGCGTCGGGCCACTATCAAGCATTGGAGACGCTGTGATTCGACACTGCCTGGCGGGCCTGCTGCTGGCGCTCGGTTGTCTTGGCACCGCCGTTGCCGCGGGCCCCGACTGCTCGCGCTCATTTACGCTTGCCTTACACGATCACGGGCTACTCTACTCGGTCGACACGGACACGGGCATCGACAAGGACTTCGCCGACGCATTGGCGCGGCGCAGCGGCTGCCAGATCCGCGTGAGCCTGATGTCGCGCGCGCGCATCTGGAAACTCATCGAATCGGGCGCGCTCGATTTCAGCCTCTCGGGTATCGCCAACGAAGAGCGCAATCAATACGCGGATTTTGCCTGGTACTTCAGCAACAAGTACTATCTGCTGGTTCGCAAGGATTCCGGCATTCATCAACTGGCCGATTTCGAGCACAACGACAAGTTTCAGCTTGGCGTGATTCGCAGTTTCCGCTATAGCGAATCGGCCAATCGTCTCGTCGACTCGCTTTCCGCCGAGAATCGAGTGAGTCAGGCCGGCGGCCTGGAACCGCTTTACCAGGCGCTGATTCTCGGGCGCATTCAGGGAATGATCATCGAGCCGTTCGATTATCCCGCTATCGACGAAGCCAAGATCCGGAGCGTGACCAATATCGTGGAGTTCGACGATCCACCCATTCCGCATGGACTCATCATGTCGAAGAAGGCGCTCTCGCCCGAAGAGCGGGACAAGTGGCGCGCCCTCGTCAACGAAATGATCGCGGACGGCACGGTGCGGCGCATCTTCACGAAGTACTTCAAGCCCGACCTCGCCGACTCGATGGTTCCCTTCTAGACGCCACCATGACCCGGACGCGCCTCATTCTGCTCCCGCTACTGGTTCTTGCCGCCGCGCTCAGCGTGACGTGGGCGCTGTGGAACCACGAGCGCGAAGCCGCGCGCCACGAACTGCTCACGCAGTTCGACTTTTCGCTCGGCGACGTCGTGAGCCGCATCGAACAGCGCATGGGCACGTACGAGCTTTTGCTGCGCGGCGTGCAGAGCCTCTTTGCCGCCAGTGGAGAAGTCGACCGCGACGCTTTTCGGGCTTACGTCAACACGCTCAATCTCGACGCCAATTTTTCCGGCATCCAGGCCCTCGGCATCATCGCGTGGGTGCCGCAAACGCAAAAGGCCGCGCATATCGCGGCCATGCAGCAGCGCGGCTTGCCGGGCTACTCGATCGAGCCCGAAGGCGCACGCGCGAACTACGCGCCGATCGTTCAGCGCGAGCCGTATATCGGCGCCAATCGCGCGGCGCCCGGCTTCGACGCGTGGGCCGACCCGGTGCGCCGGCGCGCCATGGAACAGGCGCGCGACACCGGCATGGCGACCATTTCCGGCAAGGTGCGCCTTTCGGTCGATACCGATCCCCGCGCGGACCCCGGCTTCGTGATGTACATGCCTGTCTACGCCCACGGCCAGACGCCCGAAAACGCCACGGAACGCCAGGCGCAGCTAGTGGGCTGGGTCTATGCGTCGTTTCGCATGCACGACGTCATCGCAAGCCTTTACGGCGAGGAGCCGCCGGGCCTCTCGGTCTCCATTTACGACGGCGTGGAATCGTCGCCGGATGCTTTGCTGTACAGAACATCGAGCGCTACTGCCCACCATCCGCCGAGCGACCTCTCGGCGACCGAATATCTCGTTGTCTGCGGCCACGACTGGATGCTCAAGCTGATGGCGCGCGACGGCTTCAAGGCCCGCTTCGGCCGCGACGCGGCAACGCTCATCGCCATTACCGGCACGGGTCTGAGCCTGCTGCTCGCGCTGCTCACGCGCCTCATGATGACGGGCCGCAGCCGCGCGATACGGCTTGCCTCGTCGATGACGAAGGAACTGCGCGAAAACGAGGAAAAATTCCGCGCCATCGCAGACTGCACCGTCAACTGGGAAATCTGGTGGTCGCCGGAAGGCAAGCCGCGCTGGATCAACTCGGCGGTGGAGCAGTACATCGGCTATACCGTCGAAGAATGCATGGCCATGAGCGATTTCGCCTGCACGGTGATCTATCCGGGCGACGCCTCTTGCGTCGCGCCCGAATTTCGCGCCGCGCAACTGGGCTCGCGCGGCGACAACCTCGAGTTTCGTTGCGTGCGCAAGGATGGCTCGCTCATGTGGCTCTCCGCTTCGTGGGTGCCGATTACCGACTCCAGGGGCGATTTCATCGGTTTTCGCACGAGCTGCCGCGACATCACCGAGCGCAAGATCGCCGATCAGCGTATCAAGGAACTGGCCTTTTACGACGCGCTTACCGGCTTGCCCAATCGCACGCTGCTGCTCGACAACCTGAAGGACGCGATTACCGTCAGCGCGAGAAACGGCACGAGCGGCGCCCTGCTGTTCATCGATCTGGATCACTTCAAAACGCTCAACGACACGCTCGGTCACGACAAGGGCGACCTGCTGCTGCGGGAAGTGGCCAAGCGCCTGGCGGCGAGCATACCCGCAGGCGACACCGTGGCGCGCGTGGGCGGCGACGAATTCGTCGTCGTGGTCGGCAATCTGAACCATGTTCCATCCGAGGCGGCGCGCCAGACCGAGGCCTTGGGAGAGCGCATTCTGGCGGTGCTCGGGAATCCTTATCGACTCGACGACATCGACTATCGCAGCACGGCCAGCATTGGCGCAACGGTCTTCAAGGGCTTCCAGGCATCGACGGACGACCTCATGAAGCAAGCGGACCTTGCGATGTACAAGTCGAAGGAACGCGGACGCAACGCTGTGCGCCTCTTCGACCCCGACATGCAAACCGTGGTGCTGGAGCGCGCCGCGCTCGAAGCGGCGCTGCGCGAAGCCATTGAAGACGAGCAGTTCGTCCTGCACTACCAGATGCAGATCGATCGCGACCACGTTACGGGTGTCGAGGCGCTGGTGCGCTGGCAACATCCCATGCGCGGGCTCGTGTACCCGGCCGATTTCATTCCCGTTGCCGAAGAAACCGGACTCATCGCCGGGCTGGGCGCCTGGGTGCTGCGCGCGGCCTGCATCCAACTGGCGCATTGGGCCATGCAGCCCGACATGGAACATCTGACCATCGCGGTCAACGTCAGCGTGCAGCAACTTCACCAACCGGACTTCGTGGAAAGCGTGCTGGCCACGCTCGAACAAACCGGCGCGCGCGCGAACCGGCTGAAGCTGGAGTTGACGGAAAGCGTGCTGGTCGACAACGTGCAGGAGATCATCGAGAAGATGGAAGCGCTGAAGGCGAGCGGCATCGTCTTCGCGCTCGACGATTTCGGCATCGGTTATTCGTCGCTTTCGTATTTGAAACGCCTGCCGCTCGATCAACTGAAAATCGATCGCTCATTCGTGCGCGACGTCCTCGTCGATCCGAACGACGCCGTAATCGCCCGAACCATCGTGGCGCTCGCGCACAGTCTGGGCCTCGGCGTGATCGCCGAAGGGGTCGAGACCGAGGAACAGCGCGCTTTCCTCGCCTCGGCGGGATGTTACGCGTATCAGGGCTATCTTTTCTGCCGCCCGATTCCTGTTCAGGAGTTCGAAGCGGCGTTACGCGGACTCGAAGCCCCGGCATTCCTGACCTGAAACCAGGGGCGCACAGCGTCATCAAACCCGAGGCCGCACCGCATCACATCGACGATTCGAGCATGACGCGGTAATCGTCTTCGGCGGCCTCGCGCGGATTGGTCTTGTGGCTGTGATCCTTGAGCGCACCCTTGACGATCGCGGGGAACATCGCGGCGGTCACACCAAGCTGCGCGAGGCCCGTCGGCAAACCGAGGCGTTCGGTCATCGCGCGCACGGCGGGCGCCACTTCGGAGCCGCTGCCTAACCCCATCGCCGTGGCAAGCCGGTCGAGCTTGCCTTCGTCGCGCACCGTTGGGGCCGGCGCGTTGAAGCGCAGTACAGCCGGCAGAAAAATAGCGTTCAGCGTGCCATGATGCAAACGCGGATTGATGCCGCCGAGCGAATGGCTCAGGCTGTGCACGCAGCCCAAACCCTTCTGAAACGCCAGCGCGCCCTGCATCGACGCGCTCATCATGTTCAGCCGCGCCACGCGGTCGCCGCCATCGCGCGTCGCGCGCTCGATATGACGCCACGCTCGCCACAACCCGTCCAGCGCAATGCCGTCCGCGGGCGGATTGAAAGCAGGCGCGAGAAAAGTCTCCATGCAATGCGCAATGGCGTCCATGCCCGTTGCCGCCGTCAACGCGGGTGGCAAGCCCAGCGTCAGTTCGGGGTCGCAAATCGCCACGCGCGGCACGACATAGGGCGAAATCACGCCGACCTTGCGGCCATCTTCGAGAATCAGAATGGCGCCGCGCCCCACTTCGCTGCCGGTGCCGGCGGTCGTCGGCACGGCGATCACGGGAGCCGTTTTCCCCGTGATGTTCACCGCGCCGCCTTCGATCACGGCAAAGCGTTGCAGCGGGCCTTCGTGCGTCGCGCAAACGGCTACGCCCTTGGCAAGGTCGATGGCCGAACCGCCGCCTACCGCAACGATGCCGTCGCACTCGCCTGCGCGGTAGGCCGCCACGGCCTCGCGCACCGCCGCCTCGTTCGGATTGGGCGGCGTGCCGTCGTAGATCGTTGCGGGCGCAACGTCCGCCAGCGCGCCCAGCACGCTGTCGATAATTCCCGCCGCGCGCACGCCCTTATCCGTAACGATCAAAGGCCGGCTGATGCCCACACGTTCGCATTCGTTCCTGAGCAAACGAATGGCGCCAAAATCGAACTGAATCTGCGTAACGTAATTGATGAGGGACATAGGATTGAGCTTCAGTTATAGTGAATTCGCGCGTTTGCGGCATCAATCGTCCGGAACCGCGATTTGATTACCGCATATCCGGCGCATAGTGTTATTGTTTCGGGCCAGTATAGGGAGACGCCCATTACGCGGTAATTGAGAAGATTTGATACGGCTATAACTTTTCCTCAACCCCATGACCCCGTCGCTCAATTCCATCATCTCCCGTCTCCATGCGAAACAACTCAGGCTGTTGATCGCGCTGGGCGACCACGGCTCGCTGCTGAAGGCCGCACAGCAGGTCGCGCTCACGCAGCCTGGCGCAAGCAAGGCGCTGCAGGAAATCGAAACGACGTTCGGCACAGCGCTATTCAATCGCACCAACCGCGGACTGGAACCCACGGAAGCGGGACACTGCGCGATCCGCTACGCGCGCCTGATTCATACCGATCTCACGCATTTGCGCGAGGAACTCGTGGGACTTTCGCGCGGGCGCGGCGGACGCGTGGCGGTTGGCGTCATCATGGGCGCGGTGCCGCTGCTTACCGATGCGATTTCCACGCTGATCGCGGCGCATCCGGAAATGTCGGTGGAAATCGTCGAAGACACGAGCGCGGCGCTTCTGGGCCAGGTCGACGCCGGCAGGCTCGATCTTGCGATCTGCCGCACCACGATCAGCCAGGCGCCGCAGCACTACGAAAGCGTCAGGCTTCAGGACGAAACGCTCGCCGTGATCGCCAACGTCCGGCACCCCCAGCGCCGCGCGAAAAAGCTCGCGCTCAAGGACATGGAAAAGTATCGCTGGGTGGTCTACCGCGCGAACATGCCGATGCGGCTGTTGCTCGAACGCGAGTTTCGCGAGGCCGAAATCCGCTTTCCCACGCATCTGCTCGAAACGACCTCCGCGTTCGCGACGCTCGCGCTGCTGCAGGGCAATCCGTCGTTCGTCGCGCTGGTCTCCATCGACGTCGCGCAGTTCTTCGCCAGTCAGGAAATGGCCTGCATCCTCCCGCTGCGCCTTGCCTCCCGCAGCGAACCTTATGAGCTGGTTACACGTAAAGGCGCACCGCTCGCGCCCGCGGCGCGGCTGCTCGTCGAAGCGCTGTGCGACAAACAGGGCATCGAATGCTGAGTGCGTCGCGGCCGGGCGGGGGAAACCCTGGCATTGACCGGAATCAAAACCCTCCCTCACAATGAACCATATCGTGGACTACACGTCCATATTATGGACAAACGAGAGCAGCCGATGACGGACAAAGCCTATTCCCCCATGACGCCCTATCAGCTTCCGTTCCCCAAGGAAGCGCAGCAGGAAATCGTCATTCCTCACGCCATTCCCACCGACGAACGCGTGTGGGTGCCCCAGGCTGAAAACGTGTGGTTCCGCCCGCTGTGCCTGAACACGGCGCAGGGCTACTGGATGAATTTGCTGCGCGTGCGCAAGTCAGGTGTCCTGAGCAGACACCGGCATCCGCAGGCCGTTCACGGCATGGTGCTCAAGGGCCGCTGGCGCTATCTGGAACACGACTGGGAAGCGACCGAAGGCAGCTACGTGTTCGAGCCGCCCGGCGAAACGCACACGCTCTACGTGCCGGAAGACGTAGAGGAAATGATCACGTACTTTCAGGTGAACGGCGTGATGTTCTATTGCGATCCGTGGGGCAACTACACGGGTTATGAAGACGTTTTCACGAAGATCGACATGTGCCGCAAGCATTACGCGGCAGTGGGTCTCGGCGAGGATTACGTGGACCAGTTCATTCGATGAGCCGCGCCCAGTACGATTTCGCGGGGCGCGTAGCGGTGGTGACCGGCGCGGCGGGCGGCATCGGCCGCGCAATCTGCCGCGCATTCGCACGCGGCGGCGCGCGCACGGTCAACTGGGACCGCGTGCCCGGCTCGCTCGATACGCCCGATGCACCGCGTCACATCGAAGCCGACGTCACGCGCCCCGAGACGATCGAAGCGGCGCTGGCCGCGACGTTCGCCGAATTCGGGCGCATCGACTATCTCGTGAACAACGCGGGCTTCGCAGGTTCCACCGTTCCCCTCGACGTCTACGATCCCGCCGAATGGCAACGCATTGTCGACGTCAATCTGGTGGGTACCTATCACGTTTGCCGCTTTGTGGTGCCCGCCATGCGCCGCGCGGGTTCGGGGCGCGTCGTCAATGTGGCTTCGCTCGCGGGCAAAGAAGGCACGCCCAACGCATCCGCCTATAGCGCGGCAAAGGCCGGCGTGATCGCGCTCACCAAATCGCTTGGCAAGGAACTCGCGCAAACGGGTATTCTCGTCAACGGCATTGCGCCCGCCGCTGTGGAAACGCCGCTGCTCACGCAGATGTCGCCGGCCCACGTGCAGACGATGATCGACAAAAGCCCCCTCGGGCGTCTTGGCACCGTCGATGAGGTTGCCGATCTCGCGCTATGGCTTTGTTCGGATTCCTGCACGTTCAGCACCGGCGCGATATTCGATCTTTCCGGCGGCCGCGCGACGTACTGACACACACACGATAACAGCCAAAAGGAGACAATCCATGACAAAAAAATCGCAACGGCTCAAACGCACACAGACGATAGCCATCGCCTTTCTGACGATAGCGGGCATCGTGAACTATCTGGACCGCAGCACGCTTTCCATCGCCAATCATTCGGTGGCGGAGGAACTGCATCTGAGCGCTTCGCAAATGGGCTTGCTGCTTTCTGCGTTCTCGCTCGCTTATGCGTTCGCGCAATTGCCGGTGGGCGCCATGCTCGACCGTTTCGGCTCGCGCGTGATGCTCGGGCTCGGCATGCTGGTGTGGTCGGTTGCGCAGGTCACGGGCGGTTTCATTCAAACACTCAATCATTTTCTGGCGGCGCGCGTCGTGCTGGGCATCGCCGAGGCGCCGCTCTTTCCAGCGGGCGCCAAGGTCATTCACGAATGGTTCGCCGTGCGCGAACGCGGCGCGCCCACCGGTACATTCGTTTCCTCGTCGACCATCGCGCCGATGATCGCGCCGCCGCTTCTCACCGTGCTCATGCTCGCGTTCGGCTGGCGTCCCATGTTCATCATCATGGGCATGCTGGGCGTGCTCGTCTCGATCGGCTGGTACATGGTCTATCGCAACCGCGATCAAGTCACGCTCACGGCTGAAGAAACGGCATGGCTCGAAGACGGCGCAACCGAAGCACCGAAAAAGAGCGCGCTGAGTTTCGCCGAGTGGGGCATGCTGCTCAAGCAGCGCAACACGTGGGGCATGATCTTCGGCTTCATGGGCGTGATCTACATGGTGTGGCTCTATCTCACCTGGCTGCCCGGCTATCTGGAGAAGGAACGCCATATCTCCATCGCGCATACGGGCTGGCTCGTCGCCATTCCCTATGTGTTCGGCACCATCGGCATGGCGAGCAGCGGCTTCATTTCCGACTACCTGCTCAATCGGGGCATGGCGCCCATCCGCAGCCGCAAGTGGCCGCTGTGCGTCGGCCTGATCGGCGCGGCCGCGTTCACCGTGCCCGCGGCCTACACGCCGAGCACGGCGCTCGCCATTACCTATGTCTCCGTCGCGATGTTCTTCGTGAACATGTCGAGCGGCGCGGCCTGGGCGCTCGTGAGCGTGGCAGCCCCTCGCCATCTCGTGGCTTCGCTTGGCAGCATGCAGAACTTCGGCGGCTATCTCGGCGGCTCGTTTGCGCCGGTCATTACCGGCATCGTGGTGGACCAGACGCATTCGTTCGTGAACGCCCTGCTCATTAGCGCAGCCGTTGCGTTCGCTGCCGCATTCGTCTACCTGTTCGTGGTCAGGGAAGTCGCGCCGGAAGGCGCGCGACGGGCAGCCGCCACCCAACCCACCTGATTCATCCATTCATTCGCACTCCGTATCATGACATTCAAGGACAACTTTCTCGCGGGCAAGGTCGCGCTCGTGACGGGCGGCCACTCCGGCATCGGCGCGGCCATCGCCAACCGGCTCGCGCAACTCGGCGCACGCACGACAGCCGCTGGCCTGCCGCCGGCCGCCGCCGCGCCCGATGCGCTCGATGCGGGCGTACAGCGCGCCTCGCTCGACGTACGTTCTACTGAAGACGTGACGCGGCTCGTCAACGGCTTCGATAGGCTCGATATCGTCGTGAATTGCGCGGGCGTGATCAGCCGCGGCGACGAGCACCAGATCGAAGCGTTCGAGCGCGTGCTCGACATCAATCTCAACGGCACCATGCGCGTGTGCGCGAGCGCGCGCGAGTTGCTCAAGGCCACATCGGGCTGCATCGTCAACACGGCTTCCATGCTGAGCTTTTTCGGCGGCGGCCTCGTGCCAGCATATAGCGCGAGCAAAGGCGGCGTGGCGCAGCTCACGCGCTCGCTCGCCATTGCGTATGCGAGCGACAACATCCGCGTGAACGCGCTCGCGCCGGGCTGGATTGCCACGCCTCTCACGCAGGCGCTTCAGGACGACGACGGCCGCTCGCAAGCCATACTTGAACGCACGCCGATGAAGCGTTGGGGAAAGCCAGAGGAAATCGCCAACGTGGCCGCGTTTCTCTGCTCGCCCGCCGCCTCGTTCATGACGGGCGCGATCGTGCCCGTGGACGGCGGCTATCTGTGCGCCTGATGTCCTGTCGTTGCGGGCATAATGGCGCCACACACGATGCCCGCCAGCTTTCCGATGTCGACCACTGACTCCCCCGCTCCTTCCCAGCCCGGCGACGCCAAAGGCGTTGCCGGCACGGCTGCCTTCTCGAAGTTCATCGCCGTGCTTCAGCTCATTGCCGACGCCAGCGCGCCGCCCAACATCGCGAAGCTCGTGACGGCGAGCGGCTATCCGCGCCCGACCGTGCATCGCATCGTCGCGGCGCTGCAGGCCGAAGGGCTCGTCGCTGCGGTGGGCGGCGGCAATACGTTCGCGCTCGGGCCGCGCCTCGTGAATCTCGCGAGCCGCAGTTGGGAGCGCTCCGACCTGCGCATCGCCGCCGTGGACGCCCTCATGGAACTGCGCAACATCACCTCGGAGACAGTGCACCTGGCCGTGCCCAGCGACGGCGCAATGGTGTACATCGAAAAACTCGAAAGTCCGCACGCCGTGCGCATGGCCTCGCGCATCGGCACGCGCGTGGCGCTCACGTCGAGTTCGGTCGGCAAGGCGTGGCTCGCGACGCTCACGGCCGCCGAACGCGAGCCTTTGCTCGCGCAGGCGCCACGCGTGCGCTTCACCGAGCATACGATGACGGACCTCGGCGCGATCCGCAACGAGGTCGAACTCACGGCGCAGCGCGGTTACGCCGAAGACCGCGAAGAAAACGAGCAATCGATCTGGTGCTACGGCGCGGCAATTCTCGGCGCCGAAGGCCGGGCGGTAGGCTGCGTGAGCGTCAGCATGCCGATGTTTCGCCGCCAGGCGGACGCGCAGCGCAGCTACATCGAACCGCTGCTCGCCGCATGCCGCGCGATTGCCGCGCGGCTCGGCCCGGCTTGCGCGCGTTAGCGCAACAGCGCGCGGCGCTGGCCTGCCGCGCCGTCGCGCCTATCGTCTGATCTGATCGATGCGCGAGAGAAATGTCGCAAGAATCGGTGAGCGGTTGTTCCGGTTATAGCCGACCACCAGTTCGATCGTCGGCGGTTCACCCTTGAGCGGCCGGCTCGTCACCGACCACGGCAGCAATTTCTCGGCATACGCGGGCAGCAGCGCAACACCGCGGGTCGAGGCGATCAACGACATCGCCATCGTGAGGTTGTGAACGCGATGCGCGGGCTCGATAGCGAGACCGTTCGCCGTCAGATAGCTCTCGATGGCGCGGCGCATGGGACCCGCCACATCGGAGCCGCCGATGAACAGCTCGCTCGCCAGCTCGCGCACGTCGATTTCCTTCAGGTCTGCCAGGCGATGATCGCTTGGCATCAGCACGACAAAGGGCTCCCGCGCGACCGTCACGTATTCGAGGTCCTGCCGGTTGGCCTCGGCACGCATGAACGCAACGTCCAGGCGGCCCGTCGAAAGTCCCTCGGCGAGATCGGGCGAATGTTCGCTCGATACCGTCATCTCCAGCGTCTGAAGGTCCCCTGCGAGCACGCGCGTCGCTTCGGCCAGCCAGGTCACTTCCTGGCCGCTCAGGAAGCCGACCGCAAAAGTCGGCTTCGATGGCCGCGCCGCCCGCCGCGCCGCCTCGCACGCCGCATCGACCTGGGCGAGCGCGAGGCGCGCATGGTCGAGAAATGCCTTTCCGGCATCGGTCAGGTCGATGCCGCGCGCGCTGCGCACGAACAGTTGCGCGCCCACTTCGTACTCGAGATCGCGGATCTGCCGGCTCAGGGAAGGCTGGGACGTATAGAGCCGCCGTTCCGCCGCGACGGTCAAGCTGCCCTCTTCCGCCACGGCAACGAAATAACGCAGATGACGCAGTTCCATGCGCACGGTCCTTTACGGTAGTCATGCCTGCCAGGTATGGCGTCCAGCTTACAAAGTCTTTTTCGGCGGGGCAAGCGCCAACTATCGTTCGATTCCATCAGCCAGACGAAGCCGTCTCCCCCTCAACGTCAGTCATCTGCTGGAAGGACACGATCATGAAGACCCTCACCGGAAAGACCGCGCTCGTCACGGGCGCTTCGCGCGGCATCGGACGCGCCACGGCGCTTGCGCTCGCGCAGGCCGGCGCGCAGGTCATCGTTCACTACGGCCACAGCGCGCACGAAGCGCAAGCCGTCGTTGCCGAAATCACGGCGGCGGGCAGCCGTGCGCATGCGATCCAGGCCGATCTGGCCGCGCCCGACGGCCCGCACCGGCTCGCACGCCAGGTCCGCGCGATCGTCGGCGAGCGGCTCGACATTCTCGTTGCCAACGCAGGCATCGCCAAGGCCGCCACGCTGGAGGAAACCGGCGTCGAGGACTTCGACGCGCTGTTCGCAGTCAACGTTCGCGCGCCGTATTTTCTCGTGCAGCAGCTTCTGCCGATCATGTGCAAGGGCAGCAACATTACGTTGCTTTCGTCGCTCGCGGCCCATGCGGCCGTAGGCGAATTGTCGGCCTACTCCGCCACGAAAGGCGCCGTCGATACCCTCGTGCGCCATTTCGCGGCCGACCTCGGCGCGCGCGGCATCCGCGTGAACGCGGTCGCGCCCGGCGTGGTGCAAACCGACATGTCGAGCTTCACCCGCACCGACGAAGGCCGCGACATGGCGCTCGGCCTGCAGGCCATCAAGCGGCTTGCCGAACCCGAAGACATCGCCGCCGCAATCGCCTTTCTCGCCTCCGACCAGGCCCGGTGGACGACCGGCGCGACGCTGCGCGTGGACGGCGGCTCGAAGCTCTAGACCCATCGACCAACCATACGACTCACGCACCGGAATCCATCATGACGCAAACCACCTCACTCCATCCGCCGCGCACGCGAGACTGGCTCGCGGTGCTTTCGATCGCACTCAGCGCGACCGTGTTCTGTACAACTGAATTCCTTCCCGTCGGCCTGCTGCGCTATATCAGCGAGGGATTGGGCGTCAGCGAGGGGACCGCCGGCATCATGGTCACGGCGCCCGGGCTGCTGGCCGCGATAGCCGCGCCACTTCTGACCGTAGCCGTGGGACGCTTCGACCGCCGTCGCGTGTTGCTCGGCCTCGGCCTGCTGCTCGTGCTTTCGAATCTCACGGCCATGCTTGCGCCGGACTTCACGATTCTCGTCGTGGCGCGCGCGCTGTTCGGCTTCGGTATCGGCGGCTTCTGGGCGATCAGCGTGGGGCTCGGGTCCCGGCTCGTGCCGGAAGAACAGGTCGGCCGGGCTACGTCGCTGATCTTCGCGGGCGTTTCGCTCGGCATGCTGATTGGCGGCCCGGCTGGAGCCTTGATCGGCGAACTGGCGGGTTGGCGCGCCGCGTTTGGCGCTGCGCTCGCGCTGTCCGTGGCGGCGCTGCTGGCGCAGTGGGCGTCGTTGCCTTCCCTGCACGTGGCCCAGCGTGTCGCCGCGCGCGACCTGCTCGGGATCTTCGGTACGCGGCCGGCCCGCATCGGCCTGATCGCCATGACCCTCGCCCTGTGCGGGCAGTTCGCGACCTACACCTATATCACCCCGTTCCTCGCGACGGTGCCGGGCTTTGGCGGCAAGGTCATCTCGTTGCTGCTGCTCGGCTATACGTTCATCGGTCTGCTCGGCAATTTCATCGGCGGTTCATCTGCACAACGTAACGTCAGGACGACCCTGATCGCGAGCATCCTGTTTATCGCGTTGCCGCTCGCCACGCTTCCCGCACTCGGCGCGAGCCGGCCGTGGGTGCTGATCGCGCTGGCCGCGTGGGGAACCGCGTACGGCGCGCTGCCCGTCGCGCTGCAGATGTGGATGGCGCAGGCGACCCGCGAAGTGCGCGAAGGCGGCATGGCGCTCTTCGTCGCCAACTTCCAGATTTCGATTGCGCTGGGTTCGTTCCTCGGCGGCCGCATCGTCGATGGCTTCGGGCTCTTCCACACCCTGTACTTCGGCGTGGGGCTCGCAGTGCTCTCGATCCTGACGCTCGCGCTAACAGGCGGCCATCCGCGCCGGATCGACGAGCCCGCGGCCTGCTGAACGCAATCGCGCGGGCTGCTAACGGGCGGCCCGCTTTACTCCGCTGTTCCGACCAGGAGTTGAACATGTCTACCCCGCATACGAACGAAAAGCCCGTCAAGATTCCGAGCCCCGACCATCCCATCACGATCGAACGGCATCCGTCGAGAATCGTCGTGAAAGCCGGCGGCAAGGTGATCGCCGACACCCGCGCGGCGCTGACGCTGCGCGAGGCGCGCTACCCCGCCGTGATCTACGTCCCGCGCAAGGACGTCGACATGACGCTGCTCGAACGCACCGACCACGCCACCTACTGCCCATACAAGGGCGACTGCGCCTACTTCTCGATTCCTGGCGCCGGCGAACGCGGCACTAATGCTGTCTGGACGTATGAGCAGCCTTACGCGGCGGTTGCGCCGATTCGCGAGCATCTGGCGTTCTATCCCGACCGTATCGACGCAATCGAGGAACTGCCCGCCGACGCGCCTTCCACCCAACAGGAGAAGCAACATGAATAACGCACCCGTTGTACTGATTACCGGCGCGCTCTCCGGTATTGGTCGCGCCACGGCCCTCGCGTTCGCACGCGAGAAGGCCCGCGTCGTGCTCGCCGGCCGCCGCGCCGAAGTCGGCGAAAAGCTCGCCGAAGAACTGCGCGCTACCGGCATCGAAGCCGAATTCATCCAGGCGGACGTTCGCCATGAAGAAGACGTCGAAGCACTCGTGCGGGGCGCAGTCGAACGCTTCGGACAACTGGACATTGCCGTCAACGCGGCCGGCGTCGAAGGGAAATCCGGCCCGCTCACGGAGCAGACGCCCGAACGCTACGCCGCCGTTTTCGACGCCAACGTGCTCGGCACCCTGCTCGCGATGAAACACGAACTGCGCGCGATGGCGGCGCAGCAGCGCGGGAGCATCGTCAATGTGTCGTCGACGATGGGTGTGCGCGGGGCCGCGGGCATGTCGCTTTACGCCGCCAGCAAGCATGCCGTCGAGGGCCTCACGAAGTCCGCGGCGCTGGAAGCGGCCGCTTCGGGCGTGCGCGTGAACGCCGTCGCGCCCGGCCCCATCGACACGGAGATGCTCACCCGGCTAACCGGCTCCAGCGAACGCAAGGCCGCCATGCTGTCGAGCGTTCCGCTCAAGCGCGCCGGCACGCCCGAGGAAATCGCCGAAGCCATCGTCTTCGTGGGATCGGACAAAGCCAGCTACATGACCGGCGAAGTCCTGCGCGTCAACGGCGGCAGGACCGCCTGAACCGGCCGGATATCGGCCAAGAGGAGAACAACATGTCCGCAAACCCTGCGCCCCGTTTCGACGATCTGCCGCCGGTCATGCAGGAAGTTCGGACCCGGCCGCTGTTCGTGGTCCGCCTGGGCGTCAAGCCAATCGTGACAGTCGGTCGGACGCCAAGCGCCTTGCGCCGCCTCGGCATCGTCGAGTCCGGCACCTTCGAGGGCGACCGGCTCGCCGGCACCGTGCTGGACGGCAGCAACGACTGGCAGACCGTGCGCGGCGACACCGGCACGACGCACGACGTGCGCCTCGCGCTGCGCACCGGCGACGGCGTCAATCTCCTGATGTCGTACCGCGGCGTCCGGCACGGACCGGCCGAGGTGGTCCAGCGTCTGGAACGCGGCGAAGTCGTCGATCCCGCGAGCTATTACTTTCGCATCAACCCTGTGTTCGAAGCGCCAGAGGGGCGCTACGAGTGGCTGAACAACATTCTGGCCGTCGGCGTCGGCCATCGCTTCGCTTACGGCCCCGTGTACAGCGTGTTCGAAGTGCTTTGATAGCCGCTGGAATCCCCCGGTTGGTCCGTCGGACCGGGGCCATGCCTGCTCCATACCTGCGAGGCATGGACGATTGCCTCGAAAGTCTTTTTACTGTTGCCGGCCAGCGCATACAGTACTCATCAACAGGCACCGCCGCCAAAGAACCTCAGGCAAGTGACTGGATTGAAATCGCAGCACCCATGCATTTCAGACATACCGTAAATCGACCGCTCAACTTACATCTGAAAGGATCACGATCATGGCCCACTTTACTCATCACACCGCGCCGACGCAGTACGTCGAGGCCAACGGCATCCGCTTCGCGTATCGCCGCTTCGGCAATCGCGAGGGCATTCCGCTCGTCATGAACATCCACTTCACCGGCACGATGGATCACTGGGACCCCGCCGTGACCGACGGCCTGGCCGCCGGACGCGAGGTCATCCTGTTCAACAACGCCGGTATTTCGAGCAGTTCGGGCAGCGTTCCCGAGTCGATCGAGGAAATGGCCGCCAACGCTGCCGCGTTCATCCGCACGCTCGGTCTCGAACAGGTCGATGTCCTGGGTTTCTCGATGGGCGGCCTGATTGCCCAGACGCTTGCGATTGCGGAGCCCAAGCTGGTTCGCCGCCTGATCCTCGTGGGCACCGGCCCGCGCAGCGGAGAAGGCATGGAGTCGCTAACGCCCGAGGCTCAGGAGATCTTCGGCACGACCTACGACGAACCGGATCACCTGTGGTTGCGCGTGCATTTTTCGCCGACCGAAACCAGCCAGGCCGCCGGACGCGCGTTCCTCGAACGCTTTGGCCGCCGCACGGAAAACCGCGACCCCGCCGCCAACGAAGCCGTCGCGCCGGCCCAGCTCGCGGCACTCGCCAAATGGGGCAAGCCGCAAGCGAATCCGTACGCGTACCTTTCCGCGCTCGCCCAGCCGACGCTGGTTGTGAATGGCGACAACGACGTGATCATCTACACGGTCAATTCGCTGATCCTGCGCGAGCACATTCCGAATGCCCAACTGATCATCTATCCGGACGCCAATCACGGTTCGCTCTATCAATACCCCGAGCGTTTCGTAGCAGACGTTTCCAGGTTCCTTTCCTGAGCCGTTAATCTTTTTGTAATCGTCACCCCGCGTTTTTGGCATATCGTTCAAGGAGAATTAATTGTGAGTACTAATCTTAATGGCAAGACAGCCCTCGTGACGGGCGCTTCGCGCGGCATCGGCCGTGCAACCGCCCTCGCTCTGGCCGCAGCAGGCGCGCGCGTGCTCGTGCACTTCGGCAGCGACGAACAGGCCGCGAATTCCGTGGTCGAGACAATCCGTGCGTCGGGCGGTTCGGCCGACAAGGTCGCGGCAGACCTGAGCGCGGCGAACGGCCCGCACGAACTGGCCCGCCAGGTGCGGACGCTGGTCGGCGAGCGCCTCGACATTCTCGTGGCGAATGCGGGCGTGTCCAAGGCCGCGCCAATCGCGGAAACGACGGTCGAGGACTTCGACCGCCTGTTCGCCGTCAACGTGCGCGCGCCGTACTTCCTCGTCCAGCAGTTGCTGCCCGTTCTGGGCGAAGGCAGCAGCGTGGTGCTGCTGTCCTCCCTTGCGGCCCACAACGCGGTGGGCAATCTGTCCGCCTACGCCGCGACCAAGGGGGCGATCGACACGCTGGTCAAACACTTCGCCGCATCGCTGGGCGAGCGCGGCATCCGCGTGAATGCCGTCGCGCCGGGCGTCGTCGAGACCGATATGTCGAACTTCGCCAGGACCGATGCGGGGCGCGACTTCACGCTCGGCATGCAGGCCCTCAAGCGCGTGGCGCAACCCGACGACATCGCAGGCGCAGCCCTGTTCCTCGCATCCGACGCGGCGCGCTGGGTGACGGGAGACACGCTGCGTGTCGATGGCGGCTCGAAGCTTTGATACCGGAGAGACGGCCATGACCCACGCAGCCTGCCCGAGCGTCTCCGCGAAGCAACGAGGCGCGCGTCGATACACGCCCGTCGCGCTCGGGCGCCGGGCCAGCTTCTGGGTCTCGGCCGCAGTGGTCGCGCATACCCTCTGGACCAGCGCGGCGCCCGCCATGACATACCGGCTTTACGCAAGCGAATGGCACCTCACGCCCACGACCACGGCCGAAATCTTCGCGATCTACCCGATCGTGGTCGTCAGCGTGCTGATCGCGTTCGGGGGCCTGTCCGACCAGATCGGCCGGAGAGCGACGATGCTGCTCGGCCTGGGCGCCTCGTTCCTCGGCGCGCTGACGCTTGCGCTCGCACACGATGTCTCATGGCTTTTCGCGGCGCGGGCGTTCATGGGCGTCGGCGTCGGTTTGACAGCCGGACCGTCGACGGCGGCGATGGTCGAATTCAACGGGGACGGTGCGCCGCGCCGCGCCTCCGTGGTGGCCACGGCCGCCCAGGCCGCGGGATTCGCGGCGGCGCTCATCGTGGGCGGCGCACTTACGCAATACGCGCCCTGGCCGTTGCATCTGGTTTTCTGGCTGCTGGCTCTGCTGATCGCTGCCTTGTTCGCCGTCGCGTGGTCCCTGCCCCGGCCTGGCGAGCGCAGCACGACGGGCCTCTTCACGCCACGCCTGCCCTCGGTGCCACCAGACGCGCGCACGGCTTTCATGGTCGCCGCATTCGCCATGACGACCGCCTATACGCACGGCGTCATGATCCTGTCGCTCGGCGGGCAGATTGCGCACGACCTGGTCCGCTCCCCCAACACGCTCGTCAATGGCTCGATCCTCGCGGTTTTCGCCATCGCGTCCGGTATCGTCAGCGTGCTCGCGAGATCTTTGCCGACCCGGCGCGCGATGATTGCGGGCGCCGCCGCGTCCTGTGCGGGCATGGGATTGCTGGCGGCGGCAAGCGCCATTCACGGAATGACGCTCTTCCTGTTTGCCACGGCGATAACGGGCGCGGGCTACAGCCTGCTGTTCCTGAGCGCGCTGGAAGTCATCAACCGCGCAACGCCCGTCGAACGACGAGGCGGCACGCTTTCGGCACTGTATCTGCTGGGCTATCTGGCCGTTGGCATTCTCGCGCCAGTGTTGGGTCGTGTCGCCACGGTCCACGGCCTGGGCTTCGCCGTGTACGTGGGCGCAGGCGTCATCGCCGCATTGAGTTGCGCCACGCTCGGACTCGCGCTCGGCGCGAGGCGCACAACAGACGATTGACCGCTGCGAAGCGGCCGCCGCAAACGTCACGCGGGCAGGCGCCTTGACGCTGAATTGCGACCTGTTAGACTGTTTCGAGGAGATGGCATTCTCCTTTAACCGCTCGCTGCGAGCCGATGATGCCTACCACCCGCCAGATGAACGGCATGTATTTGTCTTCGTCGAGGTCAAATCAAAACTGGGGCATCGAATATGTTTCAATCGGTTCTTGCAGTCGCTATCGGTGGAGCGCTCGGCTCGTTGTTTCGGTGGTTTCTCGGCGTGCGTCTCAACGGCCTCTATCCCGACCTGCCGCTTGGCACGCTTGCGGCAAACGTCATTGCCGGCTACATCATCGGCGTCGCCATTGCGTTTTTTGCGCGCTTACCCCAGATTCCGCCTGAATGGCGCCTGTTCGTCACAACCGGACTGATGGGCGGCCTCTCGACCTTTTCGACGTTTTCCGCCGAGGTCGTATCCGACCTTCAGCAAGGCCGCTTTGGCTGGGCCGCCGGCGAAGTCGTCATTCATCTTTCGGCATCGCTCGTCATGACCATACTGGGTTTCGCCACGGTTGGCGCGGTCTCGCGTCTGGCAATCGCGTGATTGCCGCCCGGCTACGCGGGCCTGTGCGATATTGCTATGCAATCCGAAACATGCTGGCAAGGAATCATCCTTACCCGTCTGCCCATGGAACATGAACGTTGACGAGCCCGGCGATTAACTTGAGCGTTTTCTCCGCCGCTTCGGTCTCTTCCGCGCTCGCGAGTTGCCTGCGTATTGCATCGTGTTTCGTCGCATAGCGCCGGAGATCGTCGGCGAGCCTTGAGAGGATCGCAGCTTCGCGCGTCAGAACGCCACTCGTCACATTGGCGTCGTCCAGGCCGGCTACCAACGCGGGAAGATGCAGCATGCAGATGCCGGACAACGCGTCCACGCCATGCGCGCTATCCTCGGCGAGACGCCCCGCGATCTCCGCAATCGCCGTATGCAAGGTCTCCATGCATAGTCTGCACAACTCACATTCGTGCGTATCGGGCAGCACGTCCTTGCGGTCGAGAACATTCCGGGCGCCTCCCGCGGCCGCGTGGGCCGCGCGCTCCAGCGTGGCGGCGAGCGCCCCGAGAAGCGCGGGATAGCCCACCGCGACGCCGCGCGGCGACGCGAGCGAAGCAAGTTGCCGCGTGTGGGTGACACACAGTCCCCGTGCCCGGGCATGACGGTTCTGCGACTGCGCACTGACGCTCAACTCATACTGGTAGTGGCATAAGAAGTCGAAACTCACCGACTGGATGCGCTCGCATATTTCGCAGGACGGAAGGTTTTGCAAAGAGCCCAAATCGACATCGGCCGGCGAGACTTGCATGCCGGAGGGACTGCGCACGCTCGCGCGATCGGCTTCGAAACGGGTTCGAAACGCCTGAATTTCCAGCGCAACGGCGCCAAGGTTTGCATCGGAAGGGGCTTGCCGCGCGACGTCCAGCAGCCGTTCGCAGAAGCTGGCCAAAAACGCGCGCCGCTTGCCTTCCAGCAGGAACAGGACCAGCGCGTCTTCGAGCGCGGCCACGCCGCTTTCGCGCAGGGCATCCATATCGCCGCGGGACTTCGCGGCTAGACCATCGCGCGCGGAAACCGGAAAAGGCGGCGAGGCGCGCGGTCCCAGCACGCGTTGCAACTGCTCGTTCACATACGCGAGCCCTTCCTCGCGTTGCGCCTGAGTCACCGTGTCCTGCTTGTTCAACACCATGAATACGTGACGGTCGTACCTCGCGGCCAGACGCAATACCGCGAATTCCTCTTCCGACAACGGGCTGTCGTAGCTCGTCACCACGAGCATGGCATCGGCCTCCGGAAGGAAAGCCTCCGTCGTGCGCGTGTTCTCGGCGATGGCCGAACCCAATCCCGGCGTATCGACGAAATGGAAACCTCGACGCAACAGTTCGGCAGGCAGTTGTACCTCGGCAATCTTCACGCCTCGCACATTGCCGGGGTTGGCGCGTTGCGTGATGAAACCGGGAAGGTCTTCCAGCGCAATGGTCGTCGAAAGACGCCGGCCTTCATAGTGGATAATGACTTTCTCAGTACTGCCATAGACTACTGCCGTAATCACCGCCGTAAGCGGCAGGATGCCGGTAGGCAGGCGCTCGACGCCGATCAGCGCATTCATGAGCGAGCTTTTCCCGCGCCCGAATCGCCCCACCACTGCGAGATTGAAGCGGTCCTCGGCGAGACGGACGAACAGATCGCGAATCTGCGCCGTGATCGGCTCGCCCATGTCCTTCGCCGCATCCGATAAAGTGCGCAGCATTCCCGCGAGTTCAAACTTGGCGTTTTCGTACTCACGAAGATCCATCGGACTCCTCCATTTACCGATCACGAGCCGCGACCCGATCTCGCGGATGTTGCGCGACCCTCGCAGGAAAACGACTGGAAACGGAAGCAACAGGACTACCCTGGCACGAAGCGTCGATGCGCCAGGAGCACAAGCAGGCTGAAAGGGAACTGGTGGTCGTGCCAGTGCCGCCTTCGAGCAGGCCAGCAGGCATCATCAGCCCGTGGGGGGCGGTCAGGGAGAATGCCATCTCCACCAGTGTCTTAATCTTATTCCCGGTTTCTGCGCGTCGCAACGGGTTCGCGGAGCTTGTGTGAATTTCAAGCGCGCCGTGCTTTCCGCGTTGCGGCGGCGTTTCAATATGCGATAGACTGACCTCGCGGAGATGGCATTCTCCCTCTAACCGCCGCGTTTTCTACTCGCGGCTAATGATGCCTACGGACCCCCTAAGGGGGCGCCGCAGGTCGTCTACCGGCGTCATCCCAGGGCACGTAAGCGAAACTGAGCGTGACCGCCATGCCCTCTGCTCGAACAGGCGCGCCCTGCAATACCAGCCTTAACGCCCGGCACCTCGCTACTGCGGGGCCAGAATGCGTCGTCTGCGCACAGCTTGCGGATGCGGACGAACGATACTTCGGACGCCTGATGCGCGATGCACGCGCACGAACGCTGCTTGCGCAAACCATGGCGACGAGCATGGGCTTCTGCGCGGATCATGCGGCCGTGATGGCATCGGCTGGCAACGCGGCGCGCGCGCTCGACGAGACGCTGCACGCGGCCGCTCGCCATCTCGGCTCATTGCTCGAGCGCACGGCCCTGCAGGACGAGTGGCTTCAGGACATTCTGTTTAATGCTCGCGGGCGCTGTCCCGCATGCGCGTATTTTCACCGCAGCGAAGGGCGTGCATTGGCGCGCGTGCTAAACGGCCTGAAAGACAACGGCAGGCATGCTCCTGTGCCGCCGCTGTGCTTCATCCACACCCAGCTTCTTGTGCAGCGTACGGAGCCGCCCTTGCGAGGGCGTTTCGTGCGTCAGCTACGCAACCTCGCTCACACCGCGATTGAGTTGCTCGATGCGCCGTCGATCAATGGCGCCGCTGGCGTGAGAGCCACGGTTTACCCACTGGCGCGCGCCACCATTCCCCGAGCGCCGACGCCCTGCGACTGTCCGGTCTGCGAGTCGATTCGCGTGACGCGCGGCCAGTGGCTGACGTCCGCCGCGCAGAACGTGCGCCTTGAACAACCTGGCTGGATCACGCTCCCGACCTGTCGCAATCACCTGTTCCTCTGTCTCGCGCAGCCCGACAGCGCGCTGCGGCGCGCGGCGCTTCAGCGCTATTTCGAGGCCGCGTTGCCCCGCCGCGCGATCGTGAGCGCCTCGGCATCGAACGACGCACCGAAAAAACGCCGACGCAGCAGGCTGCGCTGGTTCAATGCGGCCGGCGGCGCCGATCACGCGAATGGTACGGCGCACGAGCCCACAGCCGTTCACCGGGAATCGTGCCCTGGCTGCGACACCGAAGAAATTGCGGCGCGCAGCGCCATTGCCCGCTTGATCCGGGAGGTGTCCCGCGCGAAGAACGACGATATCGCTATGCGGATCACCTCGAAGGTATGCATCAAACACTTCGCGGAGGCTCTTATCTACGCGTCGGATCCGGTAATCGAGCGGCGGCTGAACACTGCGCTTTGCCGTATCCTGCGTCGAGACCCCAATGCACCGCCAGCGCCGGAGTTCGCAAAAAGCATAGGATGCCAAACGAAATCGCTACTCTTCGGCACCGCCTGAATTTCTTGCCGACGCGTTCCGGCGGCTGACCCACGCGAATACCGGAAGCGCCAGGCACTGCGCAATCACACAGAAAGCGACTGCGCCCGCAATCGACGTGTCGTAGATCCAGCCAATCAGCGCGCTGCCCGCAAACCAGCAGACACCATAGACCGCCGTAAACAATCCAAACGCGGACGCTCGCCGCGAGCGGCTTACCATGGGCGCCACGGCTGCGGGAATGATGGACTCGTGAACGCCCATGCCCATGCCCCAAAGCGCGGCGCCGAGAACGACGTACTCCACGCGGCCCGCAAAAAACACCAGCGGCGCGAAAGCCGCCGCAACGACGGTCAACACGATCAGGACGCGAAAACCGTAGCGGTCAAAGAGCAGTCCGAGAACGAGAGAGGCCCCGCCGCTCACCGCCATGGCGACTGCGTAAAGCAGCGGCACCCAGTCCGCCGGAATCACGCGATGAACGGACCAGTGATACGCGATCAGCGGGTAGTCCGCAAAGCCGGCGGCGACGAGACCTGCGCCCGCGAGATACACCCAGTAGTCCAAAGGATAACGATCAGCGGTAACTTCGTCGGCCTCGCGTTGCTCCAGATCCTCGGGACGCGGAAAAGCGATGCGCGCGAGCGCGACGAAGCACAGGTTGAAGAACGCCGGGATCGCCAGAACGGCGAACGCGAACCGATAATCGCCATGCACGGCGACGATGGCGGCGACCGCGAGCGGACCCACCATGGCGCCAAACTGGTCGAACGCCTCATGAATCCCAAACGCCCAACCATAGCCGCCGATGCGCTTTGCGGCGCTGGCGAGCATCATGTCTCGCGGCGGATTGCGAATGGCCTTGCCCGTGCGCTCCAGCACGATCAGAACCGCGGCGAGTTGCCAGCTATGCACGAAAGCAAGGAGCGGCACCGCGCTCATCTGCACGACATAGCCCGCGATGGTGATCGGCCAGAACCGGCGAGACGCATCGGCGAATTTCCCTGATACGACCCGCAGTCCATAACCGAGCAGTTCGCCAAACCCGACAACGATTCCAATGACCGTCGCGGACGCACCCATGGTGGCGAGCCACGGCCCGAGAACGCTTCGCGCGCCCTCGTAGGTGCAATCGGCAAAAAGGCTGAGCGCGCCCACGAGGAGTACGAACCTCATGGCGCGCCGCGCCGCGAATCCATCGGTGCCGTTCATTGGATAGATAGCAGTACCAATCACCACCCGATCACGATCTTCACAACCGGTTATCCCTCGACTACGGCGCCTTCGCAGGGAAGAAACACGGCGCGCACGTTATGAAGCCCTTTGCCGTGCGCGCCCCAGAACGCCCTCACCTTGCTTTCGAGGTCGATCAGTTCGATGCAATGCGGGAAGCGGTGATGCGCGGCCTCGACGTGTTCGTGATGAACGCGGTCTCCGTTCAGATAACCGGCGTGCACGCGGTGCAGAACCGCCTGCTCGATGCCGGCACGCCGGGCATGCTCCAGCAAGTGGCGCGCAAGACTCGGCCGCGTGAAGCGCTGCCAGAAGCGCCTCGGTTCGTGGGCGTGGGCGCGTTCGGAGTGGTGAAAATACAGGCGAAGCGAAATCAGTCTGGACATGGTCTTCAGGGGAATGGTGATCGGATCACGACTGGGTTGACGCTGCCGCGGCGGCCGCGGCGCGACGCGCGCGCCGAAGCGCCGGAATGTCGGAAAGACGCATTCCCGCAGGCAAAAGAGGATGTTTGGCATGACCGACACGCTGTGCGCGATAAATGCCCGTGTGCCCGGAAAAAAGATAGGCCACGACGCACGCGAGCGCGGCATACACCGCGATGTCCGAACCGAACAGTTCGATGGCCATGATGGTCGATGCAATCGGCGTGTTCGCGGCACCGGCAAACACGGCGACGAAGCCGAGACCGGCCAGTACGGGAATCGGCAGCGCCAGCACATGACCCAGTGCGTTGCCCAGTGTCGCGCCGATATAGAACAGCGGCGTCACTTCGCCGCCCTTGAAGCCGGACGCCAGCGTGACAGCCGTGAAGGCGAACTTGCCGGCAAAGTCGTAGACCGGCAGCGGTCCGTTGAACGCCTGAACGATCGTGGGGATGCCGAGCCCCAGATATTGCGGCACGTTCAGCAGCACGCCGGCCAGCGCGACGATTGCGCCGCCCAGCAAGGGTCTCGCGGGCGCGTAGGCGATCTTGCGCTTGATGAGAGCGGACAGCGCGTGGGTCGAGTCGGCGAACAGCATGCCCACCACGCCAAACGCAATTCCCGCGACGATCACCGAAGCCGCACCGAGCGCCGTGACGGGCGGCACGGCCGGAATGCTATACACGG
The DNA here is from genome assembly GCF_905220295.1 of Paraburkholderia sp. J76. NCBI lineage: Bacteria > Pseudomonadati > Pseudomonadota > Betaproteobacteria > Burkholderiales > Burkholderiaceae > Paraburkholderia > Paraburkholderia sp. J76. The sequence continues at coordinate 359,380 of NZ_CAJMZJ010000001.1, read as the reverse complement.
TGTGATGGATGCCCCAAACGCGGCATACCTGGTCCGCCACGACCGACGAAGCGATACAGGCAAGCAGCGCGTCGTACCGAAGGCGGCCGATAGCGAGCACTTCGAGGCCGAACACGGCGCCCGCCAGCGGCGTGCCGAAAACCGACGAGAAGCCCGCTGCAATGCCGCCCATCAGCAGAATCCGGCGCTCCTCCTTTTGGAGGCCGAAGAGCGTCGTTACCTGGTCGGCCAGCGCGCCGCCCATCTGCACTGCCGTGCCCTCGCGGCCCGCGGAGCCGCCAAAGAGATGCGTCACCACGGTCGCGATCAGCACGAGCGGCGCCATGCGTTTGGGCACGATCTTCTTGGGATCGTGCACCTCGTCGATCAGGAGATTGTTGCCGCCTTCGACGGACTGGCCCACCCGGTGATAGACCCAGCCCATCGCGAAACCCGCCAGTGGCAGCAGCCACAGCAGCCACGGATTGTCGAGGCGAATGTCGGTTGCGCGATCGAGCGCGTAGAGGAAGACAGCGGATGCGGTGCCGGCGAGCGTGCCGAGAATGGAGGACAGGAGCAGCCAGCGCGCCATGTACGGCAGCATGGCCACCTGCTCGAGAGACTTCAGGTTTTTCATGATTTCCAGGTTTGAAACATCATCAAACCCGGGCGACGGGGGCTCCGCACAGACGGCCTACGACCTCCTTCACCCAGGAACTCGTAGGCATCATCAGCCGCTGACGCGGCGGTTACGGGAGGTATGCCATCTCCGAAAGCCGTGCGATTGTAAGGGACGCCGCGCCCTCCCGCAACCCGACTGTCGCAAAAATGAGCAGGCGGGCGCTACTTCTCACGCCGGCATTCGCGCACGCCCGACATGGCTTCGAGCCGCGAGCAGATCGCCGAGAATTCGCTGGCGCTCATCCGCGACAGCGCGATCTGCACGTCGTCGAGTTCGGCGTCATCCTCGGACTGCTGGACGATGAACTGCTTCACGCGCACGCTGCCCGAGCCGAGGGCCTTGTGCACGGAGTCGAGGGTGACGCTGCCGCGTGCGACCAGCAGTTGTATGTTGCGTTGCTGGCGCACGGAAATGAAACGCCGCTCCAGCGGCTTCATGCCGGCCAGGATGATCAGGATGATGGCCGTCGCGCCGATTGCGGCCGTGTACATGCCGCCGCCCACCGCAAGACCGATTCCGGCCACCGACCACAGGCTCGCGGCCGTCGTGAGCCCGCGAACGACTTCGCCGCGAAGCAGGATTGAGCCGGCGCCCAGAAAGCCGATCCCCGATACGACCTGCGCCGCCACCCGGGATGGATCGAGCACAACGTTCTTTTCGCCGAGCACGTCGGCAAAACCGAATGCCGAAACCAGCATCATGAGCGCGGCGCCCACGCATACCAGCATGTGCGTGCGCAGACCCGCCGCCCAGTTTAGACGCTCGCGTTCGAATCCAATCACGCTGCCGAGAAGTGCCGCGATCAGCAGGCGCGACAGCAGTTCGAGATTGCCAATCACGATGAAACTCCCCTGGTTGTCACGGGGACAACGTCCCCTAAACGTCTTATTTTGACATTTTCGTGACAACTGTGCCGCGCAGGAAGGCGCAGCGCTAAAGGAGCGTGAGGAAAAGAATCGCGATCAGCAATCCGCCGATCAAGGCCAGATAAAAATTCAGATTGCCCGACTGCAAGGCGCGCAGCTTCTCCGCGCACCGGTTCACGATCCGTACGGCAGGGTCGAACAGGTGACGCTCGAACAGGTCGGTGACGCCTGCCGAAAACACAAGGCGCTTGATGAAGTACTCGCGTTGCTCGTGCTCGCGCGTGGTGCTGATGGTCGGCTGGTACACAAAGCTATAGAACGTGCGCATGGCGTTCGAGAAAGTGAGCGCGGTGGTCATCGCGTCGCGCGGGTTCGTCGTCATGCCGCCGAACCAGACCGGCGCCCGCCTGACCGCGCGACGCTTCGCGAGCCATAGCAGCGCGAGCGGCAGAATCGCCAGCAGCGGCATCACGATGATGAGCTTCGATGGCGAGATAAAGGCGAACTTGCTGGTGAGCGGAACGAGCACCCAGCCGGCGACCATCGCCTGCGGACTGTTGGCGTTGAACAGCGCCTGGGCGTCCGCCGCCAGCGCGTTGAGCCACAAGGGCGCGCCGACTGCCACCGCCAGCACGCAGACACCGAGGATGCCCACCGCGACTGCGTTTGCGCGCGGCACCAATGGCGTTACGTCGACGTCCGGCAACCCGAGCAATCCCAGACCAAAGACCTTGACGAAGGTCGCCAGCGCGACGGCGGCCGCAAGTGCGAGCCCGGCGCCGGCAAGCACCAACGCGAGCCGTCCGGCGAACGACGAAAGGTGAAAGCCCTGGAAAACGGACTGGAATACATACCACTCGCTGACGAAACCTGCCTGAGGCGGAACCGACGCGAGGCTCATCACGGCAAACACCGCGCCTAGCCCCAGCAGAAAACCGCTGCGCTTGAGCCAGCCGCGCGAGACGATGTCGTAACTCCCGGAGGCGAGGAAAATGCCGTCGGCGGTGAGAAAGAGCGCCCCTTTCGCGAGCGCATGACCGGCCAGATGCAGCATCGCCACGGTCCAGGCCAGGCCGGCGAGGTCGGGAAGATGGTCGGCGCGAAAAAGCTGCGTCACGCCCAGCATTACCACGGCGACCGATGCGTTCTCCGCCGACGAATAGCTCAACAGCGCCCGCCAGTCGTCCTGCTGGAACGCAAAGAGCACGGCCAGGATCGCGCTCACGACGCCCACCGCGATGGCGATCACGCCCAGGCCGAACGCCGTATCCGAATGCGACGCCACGTTGAGCCAGGTGTTCCATCCGCGGCTCAAGGCGAAATACGCGGCGTTGAGCACGACGCCCGAAAAGAGCGCGCCCGTCGCCCCGCTGCCGCTCGAATAGGCCCTCGGAAACCATTCGTAGAAGGGCAGCAAGCCAAGCTTCGCGCCGAACCCGACGAGAAGCGCAATACCCGCGAACCATGAAACGACGTTGCCGGATGTCGTTGCATTGGCAACGAAATTGCCGAATCCGGTTCCGCGCGCGGCGTGATCGAGCAGAATGATCGCAAAGACTAGCGCGACCGCGCCGACCTCCAGAAGGGCGAGCATCAGCAAGACCGGCTTTGCTTCGTTCTCCTGCGCACGTTCCCCCGCGAGCATCAGCGCGCCGCCCAGGCTCATCACCTCCCATGCCACCAGCAGCGCGGTCCCCTCCTGCAGGCCGGTCACGCCGAGCGCGCCAAGAAGGCTGAATGCCGCGCCCGCATACCAGCGCCCCGAGCGCCCCGCAAGCGGCGATCCGAGCCAGCAGGCAAAGATGGCCGGGACCAGCCCGAAGCCCAGCAACCACAGGCCGGACGGTTCGACGGCGAACGAAACAGGTTGGGACGCGAGCGAAACGCCCAGCGCGACGGGCATTGTTCCCAGCGGCAAAGCAACGAGACACGCGAGCATCCCGAGCACACAGCCCGCGCCAAGCAGCGCGCGGACCGGGCGATGCATGACCCGCAGGGTAGACAGGACGGCGGCCAGCGCCCAGGCCGCGGCCGCCATGCCGAGCAACTGGTTAGCGTTCAATCCGGCCTCCCCTCATGCGCTGCTCCGCTCGCCCGACGATCATCAGCAGCGCGTGAATCAGCGCCGCGGGATTGGGCGGGCAGCCCGGCAGATAGACATCGACAGGCACGACGCCGTCAAGCCCGGTGCCCGATGCGTAGTTGCCGCCCGAGACGCCGCCCGAAACCGCGCAGGTGCCGGTTGCAATGACCCAGCGTGGCGCGGGCATTGCCTCCCAGGTCTCGAGAAGCGGTCCTTGCATGGCCTTCGTGACGGGCCCCGTGACCAGCAGCACGTCGGCGAAGCGAGGCGACGGCGTGAAGAAAATCCCCAGCCTGTGCAGGTTGTAGAAGGGATTGTTCAACGCCTGCAGTTCGGACTCGCAGCCGTTGCACGACCCCGCATCCACGTGCCGGATATGCAGGCTGCGCCCGAACGCGCGGCGCCCATGCGCCACGATCTCGCGGGGAACGCGCTCGCTGAACGCCGCGTCCCATTTGAGATCGAGCCGCTCGCCAACCCCGAGCGCCCAGTCCGCCGATGGCGTAAACGCGGCAGTCGGGCAAACTTCGGTGCAGCGCTGGCACACGATGCAGCGCCCCCAGTCCACTTCGGGCGGCGTAACCGTGTCATCTTCGCGCGGCGCGAAGCGGATAGCGTGAGTCACGCAAACCTGCGCACACTCGTCGCAGTGCGGCCGGCATTTCGACGGGTCGTAGCGCGGCATGCCGAGCACGCCCTGCTGCCCGTCCTCGCCGCCTTTCGACGGCCAGTCCGTGCTCGCACTGCCTTCCTTGAGTCCAAACCAGGTCCAGAGCGACATGGCGCGCGTTCCTCAAAACATTCGCATCGGCTAGCGGGCGCAGCCCGAGATCGTCAGCCCGAAGCTTGCTTCATTGATTGCGTAGTCCATCATGTTGCTGTCGTGCACAGTCGAGGGAAACACACGCCAGTTCGCGAACGACGGCGACTTGATCTTCACGCGCAGCAGCCGGGCGTCCGCGCCGACATGCACCGCATACAGCACCGTCCCGCGCGGCGATTCCGACCATCCGAGCCCCTCGGTGTTCGCGGCGGGCACGCATGCGGCCGATAACGGGCCTTGCGGCAAACCCTCGGCGATGGCTTTGTCAACGAGCGCGATACTCGCGCGCAGTTCCGCGATGCGAACCCGCATCCGCGCGGCGGCGTCCCCTTCCTGCGCCACGGCCACCTCCGGTTGCAGCGCGCGATACGCCGCGTACGGGTGGTCCCGCCGCAGATCGCGGTCCACGCCCGAGGCCCGCTCGACCGGGCCCGTCGCGCCCTGGTCGAAGGCAAGCTGCTGGCTCAACGGCGCCGTGGAGATCAAGCGATCGAGGTGACTCGTCGTTCTTTCGATCAGCCCGATGTATTCGTCGATCTGGGGCTTCAACACCGCGAGTCCTTCCTTGACTGCCTGAAGATCAAGCTCGCGCCGCACACCGCCGGGCCATACGAGGCTGCGCAGAAAGCGGCTGCCGCTCGCGCGGCCATTGATCTGTTTGGCCCGTTCTTCAAGCAGTTTTCCCTGAGCTTCGCCAACCTTCAGGGTGGTCGTGTGGCACAGGTGCCCCAGGTAATGCAGATGGTTGTAGATGCGTTCGAGTTCCGCGGCGAGGAGCCGGGTCCATTGCGCCCGCGCGGGTACTTCGCAGTCCGCAGCATCCTCGATGGCTTCCACGAATGCAATCGCATGCGCCACGCTGTCGATGCCCGCCACGCGTTCCGCAAGCAAGGTCGCGGAACCGGTGTCCATGCCTTCGAACTGCTTTTCCATGCCGCGGTGCTTGAGAAAGAGATTCGGGTGATAGTGCAGGATGCCTTCGCCAAGGTAGTAGAAAATGAACTGCGCGGACTCCAGCACGTCGGCGCGCACCGGCCCGAAGGGCAGCAATTGCACATGCTTGCCCGATACGGCCGGCAGCACCGGCGCGGGCAGCTTCGCCGCGATGCTGTCTCCCTGCGCGCTGGCGGGCTCCAGGGGACCGCGTTCGGCGCGCGGCAAGAACGCCGTGACCAGTCTCTCGGGTTCCGGGTGGCCCGAAAACTCGACACCGCTCATTTCCATGACTTCGCGCTCGTGCCAGCCAAGGAGCGGACTGATTGCAGCGAGGCTTGGCACGGCGCGCCCCTTCACCGGCACGCGCCAGCCCGTGAATTTCTCCCGGCCCGGCAACGTGGCGACGTATCGCAGTTCCGCGTCCGATCCGCTCGGGAACCACGCATACACGCCCTGAAAGCGCCCGCCCGCAGCGACCAGCGCCTGTGCGCGCGCCACAAGCTCGTCTATCGACAGCGTCTCGAACTCGCAGTTCGTCATCGCGCGCCTCCGGCCAGATCCGCCGCGACGATTCCGAAATAACGCCATAACTCCTGCGGCCACCAGATCCCGAGTACGAATACGGGCAGAAGCGCCATCCACATTGGCAGCGTCATCCACGGGCTGACCTCCACGCCGTTGGCGACGGATGCCACGGCGGTATCGGGAGTCCGCGTATCGAAGTACATGGCCCGGAAATGATTCAGGAATCCTATGAAAATGACGATGAGGAGCAGCAGCAGCACGATAACGGCCCATGCATTGGGCGTGGCGAACCCCGCGCGCATCAGCGCCAGTTCGCTCAGAAAGAGCCCGAAGGGCGGCGCGCCCGTAATGGCGAGCGCCCCTGCGATCCACAATGCGCCGGTCACCGGAAAGCGCGTCCACACGCCTCGTATGGCGTCCATGTCCTTCGTTCCATACACGCGCATCACGTTTCCCGCGCCGAAGAACATGAGCGACTTGTTCAGCGAGTGGTTGAGCATGTGATACAGCACCGCGGCAATGGCCAGCGAGCCCCCAAACCCAAAGCCGAGCGCGAGCACGCCCATATGCTCGACGCTCGAATACGCCATGAGCCGCTTGATGCCCTGCTGCCGCACGATGAAAAGCGCGGCGACGAACAGCGAGAACGCGCCGAACGCGACGAGAACCGTGCGCGGGAGCATCGATCCGCTCGCCGCATCCGTTATGGTCAGAAAACGCGCGACGCCGAGCATCGCCGTGTTCAGCAGCGCCCCCGAGAGCATGGCCGAGACGGGCGCCGGGCCTTCGCTATGGGCGTCCGGCAACCATGTGTGCATGGGCGCGAGACCCGCTTTGGTGCCGTAACCGACCAGCACCAGAAGAAAAGCCATCTGCGTGAGCGCGGGGCTCATGCGGGGCGCCGCGCGGCGCAAGGCATCCCACGTCATGTCGTAGGTCGGACCGAGAACGAGACTGCCGGCCCAGTAAAACAGCACCGTCCCGAGCAGGGCGAGGCTGATGCCCGCCGACACCACGATGATGTATTTCCACGCCGCCTCGATAGCTTCCTGCCCGCGCTCGAAACCGACCAGAAACGTGCTCACCAGCGTAGTCAGTTCGATGGCGATCCAGTAGACGCCGATGTTGTTCATCAACGGCCCGCAGATCATCGTCGCGGCAAACAACGCAAACAGTGCGTAAAAGCCGGGCAAGCGCCCTTCCTCCTCCTTGAGCAGCCGCATGTAGCCGACCGCGTAGACGGAGGCGAGGAAATAGACGACGCAGGTACAAACGAGCGTCCACGCGCCGAGGCCGTCGAAGAGAACATAACCGTTGATGAACGTCCTCGATCCGTCGACATGGACGACGAGCCACAACGACGCAACGAGGCACACGAGCGCGGCCGCGAGGTTGGCGTACTCGGCCATTCTGCCGTGCTGGCTCACGCCGGCGAGCACGGCGGCCAGCACCGGTGCGAGGACGACAATCGCGAGCCAGGCTTCGATCATGATCACCCCACCAGACGCCTGAGTTCATGGCTGCTCGTGCTGCCCACGTGCGCGACCAGATAGCGCACAAGCACGCCGAAGCTCACCACGATGACGAGAAGATCGAACAGGAGAACGAGTTCGATGAGCAGCGGCATGCCCGGAACCAGAATCTGCGAGCCGAGAAAAATGCCGTTTTCAAGGACCAGCAGGCCAAGCACCTGGCTGATCGCTTCCTGCCGCACGGCGAGCATCAGAAAGCCGATGAGTTTCATCGAAAGCATCACCGTCAACGCGAGCACGACCACCGTGCCGCCCAGCCCCAGCGAATTGCCCAGGTGACTGGAAACCACGAAAGCAAAGAGCACGAGCAATGCGCCGAGCACGAGGCTCGAACTCGGCTGCAACGTGACGTGCAATTCGCGCTCGACGGACAGCCGCGCGATGATCCGCCAGATCAGGTACGGCAGCACGAGCCCGCGAAAAAACGCCGTGAGCACGGCCACCAGATAGAGTTCGTGGAAGTTGCCGAAATAGCCCACCGCGCCGGAAAGGATCGCGATCAACCATGACTCCGCCATGAACGCGAGCAGATAGTCCTTGAGCCAGCGCGAACCGAGCATGACGAACGCCAGCAGCAGACTGCCGATCGCGAGCAGACTGAACAGGGAAGCCGCAAGTGGATTCAGATGGGCAAGTAGCATGGCGTCACCGCAACTGGTTTGCCGCGATGGCGAGCACCGCGAGCATGAACGAGGCCGCGAGCGGTTCCTGATAGCGGAAAAAGCGCAGGCGCGACTGCGCCGTTTCGACCAGCACGATCACCACCGCGACGACGAGCATCCGGGCGAACAGCCCCGCTGCCGCGCCGATTGCGCCGATCGCCGTACCATGCTGCGAAAGCCCCCACGGCAACGTGAGCACGTTGCAGAAGATCGTGAAAAGAATGAACTGCTTCATCATCGACGCCCACTTCAGGAGTGCCAGGAGTGGGCCGGAGTATTCGAGAATGCGCGCCTCCTCGATCATGTAGACCTCGATATGCGTGCTCGAATGAATCGGCAGGCGGTCCGTTTCCACGAGCAGCAACACGAAGAAAGCGAACACGAGAAAGAGGTGCGCCGGGCTCCAGTAAACGGCGGGCTGCTGGACGAGCAGGTGATTCACCACGAACGGCAGCATCGACTTGGCGAGCAAGGTAATGCCAACGAGCACGAGAATCAACGTTGGCTCAGCCAGTATGCCGAGCATGACGGAACGGCTCGAACCGATTCCGCCATAGGCGCTGCCCGAGTCGAGTCCCGCCAGAACAATGGCGAAAGAACCCAGCGTGAGAATGAGGCCGCCGCCCAGTATGTCGCCCATGTCGGAGAGCGGCAGCGGAAAATCGGTGAGCACCGGAATCAGGATCGGCACCGTCATCATGCAGGTGAACGCCACGACCGGGGCGCACCAGAAGATCCACGACGCCGTTTCGGGCACAACGATCTGCTTGAGGAAAAGTTTGCGCAGGTCGCGATAGGGCTGGAAGATGCCGGGCCCGCGCCCGCGCTGGATGCGCTCCTCCCATTGCAGGATCACGCCCTGCAGCAGCGGCGAGAGGGCGAGCACGGTCACCACCTGGGCGATCTGGAGCAGGACGTCGCGCGCGCTCATGGCCGTGCTCCTGCACATGCAGGGGAGCCAGGGTCAACGCAACGGGGGATTTGCCATGAACGCTCGCTGGTGCATCCCATGTTTTTCGCTTTTTTGTGGCATTGAAATGCCCGGGATGCTCGTGAATGCGAGCCGGCCAAAAATACCTGCCGGCCCCGGCTGCCGGGGACTTGGCAGGCATCATTAGCCGCGTGGAGGCGACGCGGCGGTTAAGGGAGGATGCCATCTCCGCAAACAACAGTATCGAGTATAGGAGACACATCGATACATGCAAGCCCGCAGCCTTCTTCTAGTGCGGCCGCCGATGGAAGAGAGAAAAATGCTTCCCCGCGCCCTCGTGCCCTTCATCGCCGAGCACGCCGAACTCCACGGGCGAACGGGTATAAAACACATGCACGTGTTCGGTTTTCACGGCGTCGAGCATCCGGTCCGCTTCTTCTTCCGTCACGGCGAGGATGACCTGGACCGGTTGATCGGTGAGCCGAAGCATGTGCGCGGCATGATGCGCGCCCGCATGCCCCGTTCCCTCCGCGCAGTTGATGACCGTCGCGCCGTGAATGCCGAGCTGTTTCGCCTCGTGGAGCAGCCAGTCCGTGACGGTATGGTGACCATGCCGGCGATTCTGTTCCGTATAGAAAGTGAGCTGGTAGCCGTTCATGTCTGCCTCCGTCAAACGACACCAGGATGCCGTCACGACGATGGCAGCCCCAGGGCCGAACGCCCTGCACAGAATTCTAGTGCATGACGGCGGGCGTCACGCATGCTGCAACGCCGCGAAAGCGCGGCCGCCGTTCAACGTCTGCGCTGGAACGCCGCCCGGCCTGCATATTGCGCGCGCTCGCCAAGCTGCGCCTCGATGGTCAGAAGCCTGTTGTACTTCGCGACGCGCTCGCCTCGCGCGGGCGCCCCGGCCTTGATCTGGCCGCAATTCAGCGCCACCGCCAGATCCGCAATGCTGGTGTCCTCCGTCTCCCCGGAGCGGTGCGCCACGAGGCACGAATAGCCCGCGGCAAGCGCCATGCGCGCGGTGTTCAGCGTCTCGGTGACCGTTCCGACCTGATTGGGCTTGATGACCACGCAGTTGCAGCAACCCTGGGCGATGCCTTTGACGAGGAACGGCCGGTTGCTCACGAACAGGTCGTCGCCGGCTATCTGCATCCGCTCGCCTAGTTCGCGCGTCAGTTGCGCGTAGCCGCCCCAGTCGCTGCATCTGAGCGGGTCCTCCACAGAAACCAGCGGGTACTGCTCGCCCCATTCCCGGCAAAGCCCCGCCATTTCCTCCGCGCGGAGATCGCGCCCCTCACGCGCCAGCCGGTATCGGCCATCGTGCCAGAGTCCGCTCGCGGCAAAGTCGATGGCGAGCGCGAGGTCTTCGCCAGGGCGATATCCGGCACGCTCGATTGCCTGCACCAGCAGATCGAGCGCCGCGCGATTGGACCGGAGCGCCGGCACAAAGCCGCCCTCATCGCCGACATTGACAGACGCGCGACGCTCCACGAGCAGGTCGCGCAGCGCATGGTAAGTTTCCACGCCGTATCGCAGCGCCTCCCGGAATGTCGGCGCGCCAACGGGCACCAGCATGAATTCCTGCAGGTCGGGGCCGCCTGTCCCATGACTGCCGCCGTCCAGTACCGTGAGCATGGGCGTTGGCAGAACCCGCGCCTCGTCCCCGCCGAGATACCGGAAAAGGGGGAGGCGGCAGGCCTGCGCGGCGGCACGCGCGCAAGCGAGAGACACGCCTAGCGTTGCATTGGCGCCCAGGCGCGACTTGAAATCCGTTCCATCGAGTTCGATCAGCACGGCGTCGATGCGCCACTGATCATCGGCGAGCAGGCCTGTCAGCGCGGGGCCGATCACCTCGTCGACGTGCTTGACGGCGTTCAGCACGCCTTTGCCGCCATACCGTTGCCGGTCGCCATCGCGCAACTCGACGGCTTCCGACTCCCCCGTCGAGGCGCCCGACGGCACCGTTGCGCTGGCGAGCGAGCCGTCGTCGAGAACGACGGTAACCTGCACGGTCGGATTGCCCCGCGAATCCAGGACCTCCTCTCCGATTACGCGGGCGATCGACGCGGACGTTGCCATCTCCTCGCTCCCCAGGCGCCGGCGATTCCCGTTTCCGGCGCGGCTAACGCCGGAATTGGCGAAATGCGGCGCGGCCGGCGTATTGCGCGTCGTCGCCGAGCATTCTCTCGATGGCGAGCAGCCGGTTGTACTTCGCCACCCTTTCCCCGCGCGCGGGGGCGCCGGACTTGATCTGACCGCAGCCCAGCGCAACCGCGAGATCGGCAATGCTCGTGTCTTCCGTTTCGCCGGACCGGTGCGAGACAAGGCAGGTGTATCCCGCGGAGAACGCGAGCTGCGCCGTATCCAGCGTTTCTGTCACGGTGCCGATCTGGTTGAGCTTGATGAGGATGCTGTTGCAGCAATGCTCGTCGATGCCTCGTTGCAGAAACTTCCGGTTCGTCACGAACAGGTCGTCGCCCACGATCTGCGCGCGGCTGCCCAATTCGCGCGTGAGCGCGGCGAACCCTTCCCAGTCGCTGTCCGCCAGCGGGTCTTCGAGCGATATCAGCGGGTAGCGGTCCACCCAGTCCGCCCAGTACGCGATCATCTCCGCGGACGTCAGCACCTTGTCGTCCCGGTTCAGATGATAGCGGCCGTCCTCGTAAAACGAGCTAGCCGCCGGATCGATACCGATCGCGATATCTTCCCCGGGCCGGTAGCCTGCGCGCTCTATCGCCCGCAGGATGAGTTCCACTGCAACCGCATTGGAGGACAGTTGGGGAACATAGCCGCCCTCGTCGCCCACATTCGTCGATGCGCCCTCTTCGGCAAGCACGGTCCCCAGCGCGTGATACGTTTCCGCGCCATAACGCAATGCCTCGCGAAACGTCGGCGCGCCGAGCGGCACTAGCTTGTACTCCTGAACATCGGGGCCGCGATGTCCGTGTTTGCCGCCATTGAGTACGTTGAACATCGGCACCGGCAGCACGTGGGCGTTCGTCCCTCCGAGATAGCGGAACAGCGGCAGGCCACTCTCCATGGCCCCAGCTTTCGCACAGGCAAGCGAGGCGCCGAGGATCGCGTTCGCGCCGAGCACTGCCTTCGTTTCGGAGCCATCCAGCTCGATGAGTTTGCCGTCAATGAGCCGCTGGTCGTCCGCCTTCATTCCCGTGAGCGCCCACGCGATTTCCTCGTTCACGTGCTGGACCGCGCGCAGCACGCCCTTGCCTCCATACCGCCCGGGGTCCTTATCCCGAAGCTCCACCGCTTCGAACTCGCCGGTCGAAGCCCCGGACGGCACCGCCGCACTGGCGGCGATACCGTTGGACAGCGTGACGGTGACCTCGACGGTCGGATTGCCGCGCGAATCGAGGATTTCGTCGGCCACTATCCGGTCAATCACTGCGCGTTCAATCACTGCGTGGTTGCTCATCGCGGCGCTCCTGTGGGCCCGGCGCTCAACGCCGGCGAACGGAAATCGGAAGAAGACAGAATCAGGGATGCGCGTCGTGAAACGCGGCGACGGCGCTGCGGATTGCCTGATACGCCGCGTCGACATCCGCCCATCCCTCGAACTGCACCCACTTGCCCGGTTCGAGCTTCTTGTAGTTCTCGAAGAAAAACTGGATCTGGTTCAGCATGTACTCGCCAACGCCATTCAGATCCGTGATGGTGCGGGTGGCCGGGCACACGCCGTCGGTGGGCACCGCAATCACCTTTTCGTCGGGCCCCGCCTGATCGGTCATATTCAGCAATCCTACCGGCCGGCAAGCAATCAGCGAGAGCCGCTCGAGCGGAAACGGCGCTATTACGATGATGTCCAGCGGATCGCCGTCGCGCGCAAGCGTTTGGGGGATGAAGCCATAATTGCCCGGATAGCGCATACCGGCGCTCATGATCCGGTCAACCCTCAGGAGTCCGAGGCTTTTATCCGCCTCGTATTTCACAGGTTCGCTCTGGGCCGGAATCTCGATGACGGCATTGACTTCCAGCGGAACGTTCTCGCCGGGTGGAATAGCGTTGAAATCCATTACTGGCCTCCCAGCGTTCCCAAGGTATCGTATTCGATAGGCGTGCGCGTATAGAAGAGGCGAAGGCCCCCGGCCCGCAACAAGGCCAGCATGGCATCGATCTTTTCGTCGTCGCCAATCAACGTAACTGCGACCGGTTGATCCGTCAGCTCGAAGAATCGGGCGGCGTGGTAGCGGCCTTTCGCGTCGATGCCTTCGGCCACCTCGACCACCGTCGCGCCGACAATGCCCGCCTGTTTGGCTTCATGGAGCAACCAGTCGACCACCGTCATGTGCTTCACGCGGTGACTCTGGTTTGCCGAGTACAAGGTGAGCTGGCTCCCTTTCATGAGCGCCTCCGCACAAACAAAAGGACCGTCATGTCAGGAAAAAATGAGCGCATGTGCGCACCACGCCTCGCCAGGCACGGAAAAGAAACAGATCGCATGAAGTACCAGATTCGTAGATTGAACAAATCCGGGCAGCAGAAAGGAGCGGGACGCTTTGACAATGCCCACGACCTCCTGACCCAGGGACCGTAGGCATCATTAGCCGGGCGACGCCGGCGGTTTGAGGAGGAATGCCATCTCCTTTCGGGCCAGTGTAACACGCATATTTCGCACCCGCTACTGCCTGCTCCGAAGCACTTTCGAAGCACACGCCGGTCCCGGAATCAGACTAATGCACACTGCGCCGCGCGCCGAAAAACCGGATTGCGCAGCTTCCCCGCATTGTCTAGAGTGGAAATATCGATTACGGAGATGGCATTCTCCGCCAAACCGCCGGTGCGACCGGCTAATGATGCCTGCAGCCGTCCGGACATCGGGCCGCGCTGTTGCGCAAGCGTCTCCCCATGCTTCAGGATGGTGCGGGCAAATCGCCAGGTTGCGCCGTGGCAGGGGCCCGATTTTCCGCGAGGCGCGCAAGGAGAGACGGATGATCGTCATCGACATCCCGGGGTTTCGCACCCTCACCCTCGAGCATCTTGTTCTCGACTTCAATGGAACGCTCGCCGTCGACGGACGTCTGCTCGACGGCGTCGAGTCGCGTCTTGCGGCGCTGGCCAATGAGCTGGATTTACACGTGGTAACGGGCAACACTTACGGCGATGCGCGTGAGCATCTGCGCGATTGTCCGGTGGAAGTCGTCTGCCTGTCCGCAACGGGCCAGGCGCTCGCCAAAAGCGACTATGTGCAACGCCTTGGGCCGGAGCGCGTGGCGGCAATCGGTAACGGGCGAAACGACGCGCTAATGCTCGAACAGGCCGCGCTTGGAATCGCCGTGCTCGGCACCGAAGGTCTCGCCGTTGACGCACTGAACGCCGCCGACGTCGTGGTTCGCCACGCGGTCGATGGCCTCGGGCTTCTGCTGCGCCCGAAACGGCTTGTCGCAACGCTGCGCAGTTAAGGATCGAGCGAGTGCTGAATGGCGTCGAGCTGCGCGCGAAGCGTCTGAATAAACGCCGCGTAGTCTTTCTCGAACGCGGGATCGAGCGGCCCGAAACCGGACAGGCGCGACGGCGACATTTCGTCAAGCGCAATCCCGACGAACTGAAGCGTGACAGAAAGTGCGTGCATCGCGTCGATGGGCGCGCCTTCCATGTCGATCTGCCACTTCGCCGCCGCGCGGTCGATCTCTTCGTCGAACTGTTCGAGAAAGCGCTGGACGTCGCGCTGCCTGCCGTCGTCGAGACGATGCACGTAGCAGGAATGCGCGCCGCTATTCGCCTGCACGCCACTCGTTTCGCGCACCTTTTCGAGCAGGTCCAGCAAACGCCAGAGATGTCCACGCAAAGCGCGCCTCGTGTTTTCGGATGGTGCCGCCATTTTTTCGCGCCTCCTTTCGCCTTGGCGATAGTGTAGGACAACGTAGCGGTCCGCACCGGCCATCCGTTGCCAACTCGCGGCTGCGTCACTAGAATGAAGTTGCGGGAGATGGCATACCTCCTCAAACCGCCGGCTTCGCCCGGCTGATGATGCCTACGGTTCCTGGTCAGGAGCTGTCGGGTCATCCCAATGCCCCTGTCCAGGTTTTGCTTTCTGTTTGGCTTACCGGACAGCGCATCGTGCCCGCTTCTTCCCCTTTCGCTTCGCACTCGCCATTGGCGTTGTCCGATGGCGAGGTCGATTTTCTATGGTGGTTTATCCAGGGCAGCATCATGGATGCGGACGTGAGAGCGCGCCTCCATGCCCATTGGGGAATGTGCGCGCGGCACGCCCTCGCCTTTTTCTGCGTCGAGGCGGCCTTTCGCCCGCATCTGATCCATGGCAGCACCATTCTGTACAACGAACTGATGCAGCGCGCGGCGCATCTGCTGGCCGGTCACGGCGTGTACAGCCTGGCGCCGCCGGCAATGGTGCGACACCGGCTGCGTCTTTTCGGACCGTGCCATATGTGCAGCCTGGGCTACGGCCCCGAATCGTCCGGGAACGCTCCGCCGGAGCGCCTGGCGCAAGGACGGGATCTCGCGAATGCGCGTGCATTCGCGGCTGAGAACAGCGAAGGATGGCTGCCCTACGTCTGCGGTCGATGCGCGGGAAACGACGGCGACGTCCTTTGCCGCCATCATCTGATCGAAGCAATGGAGCACGATGCATCGACCGCGCTTCAGCACCACGGCGCGGCCGTTTCCCGCATTGCCGGGCACCTCGCGCGCTTCGAGCACGCCTTTCGCTGGGACAGCCGCGGCACGGACGCAGCCGAGGATCGGGGCGCACTCCTCGCGGCCATCGGTTGGTGCGCCGGCTGGAGCGAGATCCTGCAAACGTTCCCTGCCCATTGAACAAAGAGCCCGCCATGCAGCGACGCGACACTCACGGCTTTCCTCCCGCATACGCCAGGCGCGTGGGAGATGTTTTCGTTCGCATTGACGCGAGCCTCGCCGATGCGCTGCACTACCTCGATCCTGTCATGCAGCGTTCGCCCTTCGCCTCCCGCATCGCCGATGCGATTCCGGTCCAGCACCGCATGGTGCTCAGCGAGCTGGAACTGATCCGCAAGGCCATGCAGACGATCACCGCCCGCCACGATATTTCGTTGCCCGCGCCACGCGCCAGTTCCATTGAGTCTTGCAGGCTTCGTATCAGCGAAGCGATGCTTGCACTCTCCGAACTCGATCCGCGCGCCACGAATGAAATCCGCGCGCGGACCGACTACTTGTTGACAGAGGATCAGGAAGAGGACGCCTGCCGGCTCGTCGGTCATTTAATGGCGTTGCTCGATGGGCTGGAAAATTCACTCTCGCGGGACCTCCACACGAAGTCAAGCGCCGATGCGACGGCCGCCGATCAGCCGGCTCAATCGCTCGCAAGCGAACTCGAACGGATTACCGCCGCGCACGGGCTTGGCGAACTTCACTGCCGCAGCGTGGACTTCGTGCGACATCTGGCGTCGCCGGATATCGTTGTCGGCCTCTTCGGCGCCATCAGCGCGGGAAAATCGTCGCTGTTTAACAGCCTGATCGGCAACGCGCTATTGCCCGTCGCCGCGCTGCCGACAACCGCCGTACCCGTCGAGATACGCTATGGAAAAGCGGAGCGCGGTATCGTCGAATTCGCTGCTTCGAAAACCGAACTGATCGACCACGCCCGCATAGCCGAATTTGTCGACGAGCATTCGAACCCTCGAAATTGCCGCGGCGTGACGCGGATTACGTTTGAAACCCCCGCGGCACTCCTTTCCGATGGCATGACTATCATCGACACGCCTGGCATCAACTGGGAAGAATGGGACAACGCGCAGGGAGGCGTCACTGCCGCGCCGTGGTGCGATATCGCAGTCGTGCTCATCTCGGCCGCGGCTCCTCTCACCCTTCATGAGGCCACGCTCGTGCGCCAGCTTTCCGGCCGTGGCGCGCGCGTGGTCGTGCTCGTTACGAAGGTCGATCTTGTCGGCGCGGAGGACCGTTGGCGCATCTACGAACACGTCGTGCGCGGAATCTGGCAAAGCACGCAACTCGAAGTGCCGGTCTACCTGGTCAGCACACGCGAAGAAGACCCGCCGTGGCGACGCGCGTGGATCGATGGTCCCTTTGCCGAGGCCGTGGCGCAGTGCCGGTCGCAGCAAGCCGAAATACGCCAGCGCCAACTCGCGACACTGCGCCGCGACGTACTCGACGCGCTCCAGACCCGCCTGATGTTGCGCGCGCCCGCCACCGGTACGAAAGCGCAAGTCGATGAAGCACTGCGAGCCCTTGCCGCAAGCCGCGACGCCGTTCATGCCGCGATCCGTTCACGTGCGGACGCCGCGAAATCAATCGACAGGATAACGAATCGTCTCATCGACGAAATTGCCCACAACGCCGCCGCACTATGGTCCGAAACTCACGATCTCGCGTTCGATGCAACGCGGCTACTCGAACTCGCAACGAATGCGCGCGCGTTGTCGTTTTCCGGTGCGGCCACGCGAACGGTCGAAACGCATCATGCCAGCGCTCGCATTGCGCTGCGCGGTCTTGCCGATGCCTTGGGGCTACCCGGCGTGGTCCCCGCGCTTCCGGTGTCTTTCATCGCTCCGGCGTTCGTGCTTCAGGATGAATTGCCGATGACATTGCTGCCGGGATCATGGGGGCGAGTTTTCGGGCGCCTGGGGTTCTATTTCGGCGCGCGCGTTACGTTGCGCTCAAGTCCATCCGTGCAGATCGCGACCCGGTCGCTCGACCTTTACCTGCAATTGCTCGAAACGTGGAAACAACGAAGCCTGACCTCGCTGGCTCAGGCACTCACCGAACACCTGGAGCGATTCGAACGCGCCCGCGATCAGGGGGACGAACGGAATTCGCAGAACATACAGCGCCTGAGCGACGATATAGCGATTCTTGGCGCGGCGGAACACAACGACCTGTCAGGGCAATGAAGGGGCAATGAAGGGGCAATAAAGCGGCGCGTCAAGACTCGTCGACCCCGGACAACGTGCCCTCCGATTTGACGCTGTCGTCCGGCGTGCCTTGCTCCGCACCGAATATCTCCTGGTAAAGGTCCTGGCCGAAGCTTGTTTGCAACGGTTCGGCCTCCACCAGCCTGAACGTGCGCACACCGTCGTCAAGGCGTTCAGCACGGAGAAACGTCCCCGCGTGAGACGCGTCGTCGTATAAGCCCTTAGCCAGCGTAAATAGATGCGTCACGAGAAACACCTTTACGTGATGGGCAAGCAGTGCATCCACAATTTGCCGGCCAATGTCCGATCCTTCCCGCTCGTTGGTCGACGCGAACGACTCGTTCGAAAGGAACAGCCCGTTTTCCTCCAGATGATCGACCACTTCGCTCATGCGTTTCAGTTCCTCGTCGAACTTTCCGCCGTGCATCGTGGCGTCCTCTTCGCGCTTGTAATGCGTGAAAATCGCCTGCGCCACATTGGCCTCGAATTCCGCGGCGCCCACGAACATCCCGGCCTGTAGCAGCATCTGGGCGATGCCGATGCTGCGCAGAAACGTCGACTTGCCGCCCTGGTTCGCGCCGGTCACGACGACGAGGTCTTTACCGGTCGCATCGACGTCGTTCGCAACGGGCGGCTGCTCCATACGCAACGCGAGGCTCACGTCATAGAGCGTTTGAAAGCGATGCCGCCGCTCGCCGGCTGGATGCGGCACGGGAAAGCACACCGGCATTGCGCGTTGCGAAAGGTCGTTACGGAGGTTGAGGCAACCAAGATAAAAGCCGAGTTCCGCACGGAGCATGAAGAAAAAACTCTTGATGTGGTCGGCCGATTGCGCCAGCGCGTTCGCGACGTGATTGACGCCCCTCGCCTCCAGTTCCGACACTGCGCGCGCGCCGTTTTCATCCCTCTCCGCAATATGGAAAGTGCGGGACGGCGGCCCTTTTGCCAGCAGGCGCTTGAAAAGATTCGGGTCCTTTTCGTGCGGCTTGCGCAGCACGTAGTGTTCGCCCTTGTTTCCGCGCCCGGGACGCGCGCTGATAAGCACGCCGCTGCTGAACTTGAGTTCCTTCAGGCACCGCGTAATGGTCACGAAATAGTCGTCCGTCAACTCCTCCTTCACCATCGCGTAGAAGCGCCGGAATCCGGCAGACTCGAACTGTCCCACGTTGTCGTCGGCGACGCGGCGAAGCTTACCCAGCACATCGAGCATCGCCTGAATCAGATCCCGCGCACTGTGCAGCACACTGCTTGCCGATGCCGAAAGCGCCCAGTAAAACGTCTTCCGTTCGACTTCGAGCGCCTCGACCGCAATGGCGTAAAGCTGCCGGACCGTTTCTTCGTGCTCCACACAGTCCCTGAGCACAGCCTGCCGGTAAAGGATGGCGTCGAGGTCGCTGAGACTCACCGGGAGCACCTTTTTGACCGTGTCGAACAAATACTCGTCGCCCGCGGACATCGCCTTGTAGAGCGTATTCAGTTCGAGGTCCTGATTGAGCGTTCGCTCGTTCCAGAATTCGTCGCGGCCCCAGGGGAAATCACTGGCTTCATGGAGTAGATAGGCTTTCATGATGCCAGGCGCTCCCTGATACGTTCATAAGTGAGACCGTATTGTTCGGCTACGGAGAGCGCGTACGCGCGGCCGTCGGCCGGACGCCTGCGCACACGAAACGTGCGGACCGAAGGCCGGCCCGGATCGATCTCGCTCACCATGCTCACCGTCTGCGGACCCAGCCGCGCCAGTTCCTCGATAAACGTCACGCAGACGCAGAGCGCATCTCGCTCCATGATTTCGCCGATGATTTGCCGGCAGAGAAACAGTGCGTCCGCGAGTGTCGTCGAACTGAAAATCTCGTTCATCAGGATGATGCTGCTGGCAGTGGATGCCTTCAGGATGCCGTGCATGCGCATGAGGTCATCCTGAAGCTTGCCGCGCAGATCCAGCGTGTTTTCCTCGCGCTCGAAGTGCGCAAAAAGGCGATCGTAGAGAAAAAGATGCGAGTCGCGTCCCGGAACGGGCAACCCCAGCTTCGCGAGAAAATGCAGTTGACCAAAGGTTCGCGCAAACGTGGTTTTGCCTCCATTGTTGGGACCGGAAACCACGAATATTCGTTCGGGTCCCTCAAGATAGAGATCGTTGCAAACAACCGCCGTTTTATCCGCGCAGAGCTTGTGGGCCAGCACCAGATCGAATGTCTCGTTGCAGCGAATCGCCTTCGATTCGCTCGATACCGCCGGATAGCTGAACTTCAACCCCGCGTCGCGACACGACTGGATGTAATGGCGGTACGCGATATAGAACTCGATCTCACGGTCGAAGTTGCCAATCGTCGGATCGAGGAAATCCGCATGGTTCTCGCAGAACGCTTCGAGCAGGAGAAAGGGTTGAGGATCGAGTTCGGCAACACAGTCCAGAATTTGCGCCTCTACGTGGTTCATCTCGGGCCAGTCTTTTTGCGCCACGCGATGATCCTTGGCTTCGCCCTGCTTGAAGCGCTCGAAGAGATGGAGAACATAGGTGCTGTAGTCCTCCTCGTCGTGATAATTGAGAACCGTGACGGCGCTTCCGTGCAGATGAATGCTGTATCGCACGCCCGCCAGCGCCGCCCGTGTCTCGTCGATATCGCGCGACAGGTTCGAAAAGGCTTCGGAGTCCACGTATCCCTTGAGCCATAGACTGAACGCCGTCAATCCGCGCGACGATGGGCCCGCGTCCGCCAGTTCGCTGGAAAACGCCAGCACACCCTGGCAGTAACGCGAAGCGGCTTCGAGGAACCACCATTGTTTTTGGCGCTTGTAGTAAAGCTTCTGGACGTCCCCGAGGCAGTCGCGCATTTTTCGCACCACGAGCGCGAACGACTGTACGGCACGCAGTGCGTCCGGGCCGTCGAGGTCCCGCATTACCTCGTGCCGGTACGTGACGGCGCTTTCGCCATTCAGTTCGATGCGGAAAAACGGCGTGAGTTTGTATTCGTCGAGCCCGCGCGTGACTTCGCTTACGAACTGATCGAGATTCAGGTCGCCGAAGAAGTCAGGTTCGTCGACATCGCCGGGAGGCGGGCCGTCTTCGGGCTTTTCAAAAAGGATGCTATGGAATTGCATCGATACCCCTCGCTACCGCGCGCGGGCGCAATTAGCGCGCACGAAACCCTTCGGCTAAATCAGGTAGCCGAAAAGGGCGATCACGATCCGGGACGCGCCGCAGCGCAGTACAGACACGGAGGGACTAACGCGGTTCCCGCGCATGCCCACAGCACCTGTTCCCAGGCCTGTAGGCATCATTAGCCCCCGTTGGGGCGGTTATAAGGAGGAATGCCATCTCCTTTTTGCAGTCTACGCCGACGACATCGGGCTTACAAGGACCGACCTTGTGGCGAGTACGGACCCGCAAGTTCCGCGCCCACGCCAGGGCGCCGTGAAACCCTGCTACTCGTACCAACGGAATACCACCCCCGCTTCGCGTGTTTTCACCTACGAACACCTCGTGGAAAAATAATCAGGAGTGGAAATGCCTAACTGGAAAGATCTCGGCGAGCTAGATATCGGAAAAATTCTCCCTCCCGGATACACGCAGGCCGTGCTTTCGAGGAACGACATTCCGCGCCTGTGCGCCGCAATCGAACGATGGCATCCGGACATCGAAGTCGGTATCGGATCGAAGTTTCTGCAACCCCGCTTTTACGAGCAGCAGGTCGGGCTCAAAGGCGAACCCGAACGCGACACCATCGCCTACTGCGGAACATACGCGGGCGAGATCGTTTCGATTCTCGTGCTAACACGCAACACGCAAAGTCTCACGCTCTTCGGCGACTTTGGCGCGGTCGCACCAGAGCATCGCCGCGCGGGGGTGGCCGCGTTCGGCGGCTTCATGCTCGACGCCCAGGCGAAAGCGATGGGCTTCGTGATGTCCCATACCCTCGCCACGATGAAAACGCCCGCGATGCAAAGAATGCTCGAACGCGCGGGCTTTCTCCCAATCGGCATCGTGCCTGCGTCCGATCGCGAGAAAGCCGCCGACGGCGCCGTTTTTAGCGTCAGCGAAGTGCTCTACGCCAAGGTCCACCGCGAGCACGCATCGATATTGCCCGTTGCGCAGGAAAACATGACCGATGCCGTCGCGCGTCTGTGGAAGGCAATGCTGCCGGCGCCAATCAACTGACTCCGGCGTGGTCACCGGTGGTGGTATTTCGAATCGACTTCGTTAATCGCCGCGACATTGCCCGCGCTTCGGCCGTTTTCGTCGAACGTGTTTTCCAGAAAAGCATCGGCAATCGCCTTGGCCACTTCCGGGCCGATCACCCGCGACCCCATCGTAATGATCTGCGCATTGTTCGAAAGCGCCGCGCGCTCCGCCGAATAGGTGTCGTGGCACAACGCGGCCCGAATGCCGGGCACCTTGTTCGCGGATATGCTGACACCGATGCCGGTGCCGCAAACGAGGATCGCGCGGTCGTATTCGCCGCTGATCACGCCGGTCGCCACACGGTCCGAAAGATTGGCATAAAACTCATTCGGATCCGCTTCGTTGGTCGACACTTCAAACACTTCGAAGCGATCCTTCAAATAGTCGGCCAGCACGCGTGCCAATCCGACCCCGGCGCTGTCGCCTCCAATGGCCACTTTCATGGCGATCTCCTTGAGAATAGGCGTTTGCAAAACCCGCGTCGTGGTCAGAGGACCGCACCGACGCGCTTCAATATGTCCAGATAACCGCCGGCATTCCACGCGGAACGGCCGATAAACAGCCCGTCGATATTCGGGCAGGCAGTGAGTTCCGCGCAGTTGTCCGGGTTGACCGAGCCGCCGTAAAGGCACGGAATGCGGCGGCCGAGAATCGTCTGCGCAACCTGGCTGATTTCCGCCTGTCGCGCATCGGCGTATTCGGGGCTCGCGGGAACGCCGTGTTCGCCGATCGCCCACACCGGCTCGTACGCGAGCAGAATCGGCGCGGCGCGCTGCTGCGGGCCCAGTTTCGCCAATGCGCCGCGCACTTCGGCGGCGAGGACCTCGGCGGCGCGGCCGCTTTCCTTGTCGGCCAGCGTTTCGCCAATGCAGATCAATGGCGTCAGTCCATGGCGTACGGCCGCCTCGACCTTGAGGCCGACCGTCTCGTCGGTCTCGCCAAAATGCTCGCGCCGTTCGGAATGGCCGAGTTCGACCAGATCCATTCCGCAATCCACCAGCATCGGCGCGGAAATTTCGCCGGTCCACGCGCCGTGCTCGGCCCAGTGCATGTTTTGCGCCCCCACCTTGATGTCGGTCTCCGCAAGAATGGATTTAACTTCCCGAATCGCGGTGAAAGGCGGAATCACAAAGCACTGAATTCGCGGATCGTCAGGACTGGAAAGCATACGTTCGGCAAACGCAATGGCGTCCGCCAGCGTCTTGTTCATTTTCCAGCTTGTGCCAACCCAAAACAGGGAATCGGTCATGGTGAACTTGTGGTGCGGTGAACTTACGTTTTTGCGGCACATGTCGTGGGACGCACTGCGCGCCGGAGCCAACGGGATGATTCGAACCGTCAGTCCCGCGCGCGAATGCGTCCGCCAGTCAAATCACTTCGAAAGCACGAACGGCGCGGTATATTTCGAAGCATTCGCCTTGGTGATCAGTTCGCAGTCAAAAAGCTGCTTCTCGCTCGATGCGCCCGTCTTGCCGGTTTTCAGGAACTGGTCGGCTTCCTGCACCGCCTTGGCGGAAAACACGGCAACCGGTTGCAGCACCGTGTACTGCAATTCGCCGGCCTTGACCGCATCGACCGCCGCCGGCGAGCCGTCGAAACCGCCCACCTTCACGCTCTTGAGCTTGCCCGACTGCTTGAGCGCCGCAATTGCGCCGAGCGCCATTTCATCGTTGCCGCTGATAATGCCGATCACATCGGGATGCGCCTGCATCAGGCTCTGCGTGGCATTGAAGCCTTGCGTGCGGTCCCAGTTCGCCACTTGCGAGCCCACCATCTTCAGATCGGGATACTGGCTCAACACGGATTTGTAGCCGTTCGAGCGCGTCGCGGCGTTGTTGTCGGACGGCGCGCCGAGCAGTTCGACGTAATTGCCCTTCGAGCCCACGTCCTTGACCCATTGCTGGGCGCCCAGCGCGGCGCCTTGCGCGTTGTTCGAAACCAGTTGCGCCTTGGCGAGGCCCGTCTGGTTGATTTCCGCGTTGACGAGGAACACCGGAATATTCGCAGCCAGCGCTTTCTTCACCGCGCCCACCGAGCCGCTGGCGTTAGCCGGGTCGAGAATGATCGCCACCGACTTGTTGGTGATGGCGGTATCGATCTGCTGGCTCTCGGTGTTCGTGTCGCCCTTCGAAGCGGAAACATTCGCGGTGTAGCCGAGCTTTTTCGCTTCGGCCGAGGCGATATTGCCTTCCGCGAGCCAGTACGGATTCGCGGGATCGTTGACGATGATGCTGATGAGGCCGCCGGCCGCATGAGCCTGTCCGGCGAACAAGGGCGCGGCCAGGGCGACGGCAGCAAGGATCGTGGTCTTTGTCTTCGTGTTCATGAGAGGTCTCTTTCTGGTGGGTGATAACGTGGGCTTCAATACACTTCCCGCTTGCCGGTCGTACTGCCTATGCCTTGCCGCCGCTTTGCGGAGAAGCCAGTTGTCCGCCCGTCGGCGCGGGGCGCTTGACGCGGCGGCGATATTGAATGGCGTTCAGCAGCACCGCGAGGACGATGACCGCGCCGGTGAATACGGTTTGCCAATATGACGAAATGCCGATGATCACGAGGCCGTCGGACAAAAAGCCGATGACGAATGCGCCGAGCAGCGTGCCGCGGATATTGCCGGTGCCGCCCATCAGCGAAGCGCCGCCGATCACCACTGCCGCGATCGCCGTCAGTTCGTAGCTCGTGCCCGCCGTCGGACCGGCGGAGGTGAGTTGCGACGAGAGAATCAGCCCGGCAATCGCCGCGCAAATGCCCGAAAGCATGTACACGCTGATTTGCACGTGTTTTACGGGTACGCCCGAGAGTTCCGCCGCGCGGGAATTTCCGCCCGAAGCGTAAAGCCAGCGGCCGAATGCCGAGCGGTTGAGCGTGATGCTGCAGAGCACCGCGATCACGGCGAGAATCAGCACGCCAACGGGCACGTTGAAGAGCCGGTCGAAGCCCAGCCAGTCGAAGCCCGTGTTGCCGAGATCGGCCTGTCCGCCCAGGTTGTTATAGGTCAGACCATTGGTCATCAGCAGTGCGAAGCCACGCACCACGTACATCACGCCGAGCGTGGCGACGAAGGCCGGCACCCTGAAGCGCGCGATGAGAACGCCGTTGACGAGGCCGATGAACGCGCCGAGCGCGCAGCACAGCACCACCACCACCCAAACGGACGGATACAGCACCACGCCGAACATCTTCAGCGTCACGCCCTGCATGAAGAAGCCCGCAACGACGCCGGAAAGCCCGAGCGTCGAGCCGACCGACAAATCGATCCCCCCGTTGATGATCACGAGCAGCATGCCGATCGCAAGGATTCCGTAAATGGCCACGTGCGAAGCCATGGTCAGGAAATTTTCTAGTGCGAAATAATTGGGGGAAAGGAAGGAAAAGATGATGACGATGGCGATCAGCGCGAAAAACGCGCGTCCTTCGAGCAGGATCTTGCCAAGGTCGAACCCTTCCGCGCCGAAGCGGTGGGATCTCTGTGTTTTGGCGGCGTGGCTCATGTTGAATGTCTCCTGGCGTTGCTACGATCAGACGACGACGGCTTCGCCCGAGGCGGCCATGATGTCGTCCTTGTTGGCGTCCGGGCCGAATTCGGCGGATATCTTGCCGCGCCGCATCACGATGATGCGATGCGCGACGCTCAGACACTCCCCCACTTCCGAAGTCGAATACACGACGGCCAGCCCGCGCTTCGCGTTCTCCGCGAGCAGGCGAAACACTTCCGCTTTCGCGCCGATGTCGATGCCGCGGCTGGGTTCGTCGAGCAAAACGACTTTCGGCCCGGTTGCGAGCATCTTGCCGATCACCACCTTTTGCTGGTTGCCGCCGGATAGCGAGCGGATCGACGCACCCGCGCCCGCGGTCTTCACATGCACGTTGCGAATCGATTCGCCGACGAGATCGCGCTCGGCGGCAGTCGACATCAGCAGTCCCTTCACGAACGCGCGGATGCTCGCGAGCGAGAGGTTCGAGCCCACGCTCATGGTCGGCACGAGGCCATCGCGCTGCCGGTCCTCCGGCACCAGCGCGAGGCCCTTCGCAATGCGTTCCGCGATGCTCAGCGACGCCATGTCCTCGCCTTCGAGCAGCACCTTGCCGCCCGTCACGGGAAGACGCGTGCGCCCCGCCACCGCCTCGAGCAGTTCCGTGCGGCCCGCGCCCATCAAACCGTAAATGCAGACGATCTCGCCCGCGCGCACCTTGAGCGATAGATGATCGACCACCGAGGCGCCCGTACCGCCTTCGTCGGCCACGCTGAGGTCGTCGATGTCCAGCGCGGTTTCGCCGAACGCGTAACCCGTGGGCGGCGAACCGAGATCGAAGTTCTCGCCCACCATGTTGCGCACGATCCAGCCGAGGTCGATGTCCTTGCGCTCGGCCGTCGCGGTGATTTTTCCGTCGCGCAACACCACGGCGTAATCCGTGACCTGCAACGCTTCCTCGAGATGGTGCGAGATGTAGACAATGGAAACGCCGCGGCTCGTCAGGTCGCGAATCACCTTGAAGAGCACCTCGACTTCGGAAGCGCTCAGCGCCGAAGTGGGCTCGTCCATGATGAGAATGCGCGAATCGACCGAGAGAGCGCGCGCGATCTCCACCACCTGCTGCTGACCGAGGCGCAGGTCGTGAATCAGCGTCGTCGGTTCGATCTCTTCCTCCAGGTCGACCATCAGCGCGCGCGTCTGGCGCGCTTCTTCGGCAAAGTCCACGCCGGTCGGCGTGCGCAATTCGCGGCCCATGAAGATGTTGTCGCGCACACTCAGATTCGGCGCGAGGCTCAGTTCCTGGTGAATGATCGAGATGCCGTGATCGCGCGCGTCGCTCGACGAAGTAAAGGCCACGCGCTCGCCGTCGAGTTCGATTTCGCCGGACGTCGGTTTTTCCACGCCGGAGAGGATCTTCATCAACGTCGATTTGCCCGCGCCGTTTTCGCCGAACAGCGTCGTGACCTTGCCGCGATGGATCTCGAAGTTCACGCCCTTCAGGGCATGCACGCCGCCATACGACTTCACGATGTTGCGCGCCGAAAGCAGTACGCTGCCCTTCGCCGCGGACGGCGCCGTAGTTGCAGTTGCGGTGCTCATTTGACGTCCAGCTTCACAGGAGTAACGAGCCAGCCATTCGGATTGATTAGCTGGAACACGCCGACGACGGAGACGGTCTTGCCGGTCAGCTTCGTCGTGTCGATTTTCGACAGGACCTCTTTCTTCATTTCCGCATTGATCGCATAGCCGGCGTTCTGATAGTCGATCTGGTTCGTGAACTGACCGAAGCTGATGTCGCCGGTGTCGTCGCGCAGATCGGTGCCGTTGATCGCCGGCCCCGTCTGCACGCGGACAATGAGCGAATCGGGCAAGCCGGGCACTTTCACTTCGTACACGCCCGAATCCTGCTTGCCCGCCACGCCGGTGAACTTCACCGACATCTCGGGACCGACACCGCCGCCCGCCATGCCGTACTGCTTGCCCGCCGCATCCGGGTCCTTCGCGATGGCCGCGGCCAGCGTGGCGGCATCGACCGCGCGCTTTTCGATCGCCGCCTGCGTCTTCGGGAACTGCTTCTTCCCGTAGGCGGCCGGCTCGAATTCCTTGGTCTGCGAATCGGCGTCGGAGCCGATCTTCACGACCTTCGTGCTCAACGCCATCGCAACCAGCAGGATCACCAGCAACACGATCTCGATCGCCATGCGAACGCCGCGCCGGGCGTGACCCTTCGATGAAGCAACCGTATTCATTAGCTCACCTCCCTTTTGCCTGCGCGACGGCGTTGCTGGCCGTCTGCCCATTCAGTCCGCGTCATGTTTCCTCCAGTTCTCCGCGATCACGTTGAGCACCATCGCGGCCGACGCCGCGCCCGGATCGACGTGTCCAATGCTGCGTTCGCCAAGACGCGACGACCGCCCCTTGGTCGCGACCATCGCGATCGTGGACTCGGCGCCCGCCGTGGCCGCCTCGCGCGTACGCGTCATGATTTCGCGCACCCGCAGGCCGTCCGCCATGCCTTGTTCGACGGCTGCGGCAGCGGGCGCCCAGACATCGACCATGGTTTTCTCGCCGACTTCGGCGCGTCCGCGCGAGCGGATGCCTTCCGCCATGGCGACGATCAGGCCCGGCGCCTCGTTCAGCGGCAATGCCTGGCGCGCGCCGGCGACCTTCGCCGCGCGCATCAATGCGGTGGCGTAAAGCGGCCCCGACGAAGCGCCGACCGCATTCAAAAAGCCCTTTGCCGCCGCGTTCAACTGATCCGCGAGGGTGGCCTGCGCGGGCAGCGCCTCGATCGCCTGCGAGGCGGCCATGAAGCCTTGCTCCATTGCGATGCCGTGATCCGCGTCGCCGATCACGCCGTCCAGGCGGCAAAGCTCGTCGCGCGCTTGCGCGATGGTGCTCGCGAGTTCGCGAAAGAGGCTTGCCACGTCGGCGGTGGTCAGTACGCGTGTCATGCGGCCCTCTGCTGAAACATCGCGCATTCGCACGGGTGATCGACGAGGCGCTGGAGTTCGTCGTCCAGATGCATCACGGTGATCGACGCGCCCGCCATTTCGAGCGACGTGCAAAGCGGTCCGACCAGCGTGCGATGCGCCACGAGCCCGGCGTCCTTGAGCCGCTGCGACACGCGCCGGTTGAGGATGTACAGTTCCATGAGCGGCGTGGAGCCGAGCGAGTTCACGAGCACGGCGACGCGATCGCCTTTCGCGGCATTCATCTCGGCAAGAATCGCGTCCATGATTTCGTCGGCGACGGCGTCGGCCGGACGCAGTGCTTCGCGGCGCATGCCCGGCTCGCCGTGTATGCCCATGCCGATTTCCATCTCGCCCGGCGCGATCTCGAAGTTGGGGCGGCGCGTTTGCGGCAGCGAGCACGGCGCGAGCGCGACGCCCAGCGTGTAGGTGCGCGAGTTCGCATGGCGCGCCACGCGCTCCACTTCGTCGAGCGGCATCATCAGGTCGGCGGCCGCGCCCGCCGCCTTGAAGATAAACACGTTGCCCGCCACGCCGCGCCGCGTTTCGCGCTTCTCGCGCGGCGCCGACGCGATGTCGTCGGTCGTGAGCACCGTGCGCGCCTCGACGCCTTCGAGTTCGAGCATCTCGGTGGCCATGTCGAAGTTCATTACGTCGCCCGCGTAGTTGCCGTACATGAACAGCACGCCCGCGCCGCCATGCGCGGCCAGCGCGGCATCCACGGCCGGTTGCGGCGGCGGCGAAGCGAAGACGTTGCCGATCACGGCCGCATCGGCAAGCCCTTTGCCGACGAAACCCACAAACGTCGGCTCGTGCCCCGACCCGCCGCCGATCACGAGCGCCACCTTGCCGTCGCGCGGTCCGTTGCGCGCAATGATCGCGCGCGGCGCGCCGTCGTTGCGCGTGAGCAGATCGCCGTGGGCGGCCATGATGCCTTCGAGCATTTCGTCGACGGCGGCGTCGCCTTCGTTGATCAGCTTCTGTGTCCTTGTGCCGTGCATCGTCCGGACTCCTCAGATATTCAGGTCGGCCGCGCCGGAATCGAAATGCGGCGCCCAGAACGCCACCGATTCGGCAATCTGTTCGACCACTTGCCGGTCCGTCGGCTCGCGCTCCTTGAACGACAGTTCGAGGCAAATCTCGTTGTCGCGGCCGCCGCCCGCGTGCAGCGCCTCGATCAGCGGCGCGGGCTGAATGCGCCCGCGCGCGTTGAATTCGGCGGTGAAGGGGCGATGACCGCCCTTGTCCATCAGCGACTGCTTGATGTGTATGATCGGCGACACGCGCGGCACGGCGCGCGCCCATGCATAGGGATCGAAGTCGTCGGGATTGACGCTGGTCACGTCGCCGTGGTCGATATCGGCCATCATCCACATGGGAATCGCCATGTTCGCGGCGCTCAGCTTGTCCTGCAGCGCCACGCACGCGTCAATGGTTTCGCCGAACTCGCGGCCAATCGACATCGGTTCCCAGAACACGTATTTGAGCCCCGCCGCCTTCGCATGCTCGGCAACTTCCGACCAGCAATCGATCGCAGTCCGAATCAGTTCATCGCGACGCGCCGGGTCGTCGAAGTCCTTGTAGGTGAAGATGGCGAACTGCGTACCGATGGCGTGGCCGCCAAGATCGGCGGTAATGTCCGCGAAGGTCTTGAACCAGTCGACGTAATAGCGGCGCACATCGGCATCCGGGTGGCCGAAGTGGTTCAGCCGTCCGTAAGGCCCGGTCATGCCCGACGTGATACGCACGCCGGTTCGCGTCATGGCCGCGCGCATCTCGCGCGTGAGCCTGCGCGTGGTCGCCGCCGGCCACGATGGATTGATGAACTCGTGCGTCAACTGCACGTCGCGGATTTTCATGTCGTGCGCAATGGCGTCGATGAGATCCGCCGGCTCGGCAAAGCGGTTCACCAGCGGATTCGTGTTGAGTGCAAGCGTGAATGCCATGTCTGTCTCGTGTCGTATCGGTTGCGGCGCGCCTTGCTGCGCTACGCGTCGTTCACGCGGATTTCCTGACGAGCCCGTCGAGCCACGCTTCGAACGCGGCCTTTTGCGCGGCGCTCATGTGCAAGCCGTGCTTGGTACGCCGCGTGAGCATGTCTTCGGCCGATTCGGCCCATTCGTTCGCCATCAAATAGCGCGCCTCCGCCTCGTAGAAGTTCGGCCCGAACTGCTGGCCAAGCCCCGCGAGCGAGGTCGCGCCGTCTATCACCTGAGCCGTCAGCGTGCCGTGGGTCTGCGTGTAATAGCGCAACAGATTGCGCGGCAGCCATTCGTACTGCTTTTGCAGATGCGCCATGAAACGCGGCACGTCCGCGCCTTCGATGTCGCCGCCCGGCAGCGGCGCAGTCGCGGTCCAGTTCGCGCCCATCTTCGGAAACGTCGGTTGCAACCGTTGCAGCGCGTGCTCCGCGAGTTTGCGAAAGGTCGTGATCTTGCCGCCGAATACATTCAGTAGCGGCGCGCCGCCGCTCTCGTCGAGATCGAACACGTAGTCGCGCGTGACCGCCGACGGGTTGCCCTTGCCGTCGTCGTACAGCGGGCGCACGCCCGAAAACGTCTCCACGATGTCCTGCTTGCGCAGCGGATGCTTGAAATAGCGGTTCACCGCGGAAAGCAGATAGTCGATCTCGTCGTTCGTGATCGCCACCGTTTCCGGCGCGCCGTCCCACGGAACGTCGGTCGTGCCGATGAGCGCCTTGTCGCCCTCGTATGCGTTGATGAAAATCACGCGCTTGTCGTGGTTCTGAACGAGGTACGAATGCGGACCTTCCCAGAACTTCGGCGTGACCAGGTGGCTGCCCTTGACGAGCCGCACCTTGCGCGTCGATTGCGCGCCCGCGCGCCCGATCACCTCCGACACCCACGGCCCGGCCGCGTTGACGAGCGCCCGCGCGTTCACCACGCGCGTCGCGCCGTTGCGCGCGTCGCGCAGTTCGACGCGCCATGCGCCGCCTTCGCGCCGCGCCGAAACGCACGCGGTGCGCGTGAGCACTTCGGCGCCGCGGCGCGCGGCGTCCACGGCATTGAGCACCACGAGGCGCGCGTCGTCGACCCAGCAGTCGGAATACTCGAAGCCTTTGCGGTACTCGTCCTTGATCGGCGCGCCTTCGGGGTTGCGCCACAGGTCGAGCGAACGCGTGCCCGGCAGTTTCTTGCGGCCGCCGAGATGGTCGTACAGAAAGAGGCCCGTGCGCACGAGCCACGCGGGACGATCGCCGGGACTATGCGGCAGCACGAAGCGCAGCGGCCAGATGATGTGCGGCGCTGCATTGAGCAGCACTTCGCGCTCGATCAGCGCCTCGCGCACGAGCCGGAATTCGTAGTACTCCAGATAACGCAACCCGCCATGCACCAGCTTGCCGGAGCGCGACGACGTGCCCTGCGCGAGATCGTCCTTCTCGCACAGCACCACCGCGAGCCCGCGGCCCGCCGCATCGCGCGCGATGCCCGCGCCGTTGATGCCGCCGCCCACGACACACAGGTCCACCATGTCCTTCTCGCTCATTTCAGCGTTCCCTGTTCGACGTTAGTTGAGGCTCGCGGAAAGCGTGTCGGGCCGATGCCGCGATTTCAGCAATCGGGCCGTTTCGGCCCACGTCGGCACCAGCGCCTCGCGCGCCTTGCGGTACGCGGGAAAAAGTTGCGCGTACAACTGTGTCAGTTCCGGATCGGGCGATTCCGGTTGTCCCAGCAGCGGCGTCACCCATTCGGCGATGCACGCGTTCATGTCCGGATACACGCCCAGTGCGACCGCGGCCATCATGGCCGCGCCGGCCGCGCCCGCTTCCTCGCGCGTGGAGATGCGCGTCGGCGCGCCGACCACGGCGCCGAGCACGCCGCGCAATGCGCGCGAACGCGTTGCGCCGCCGGTCAGGCGCAGTTCGTCCGGCATCGGAATGCCCATCGACGTATAGCAGTCGCGCGCCGCCATGCCGAGCCCTTCGACCACGGCGCGAAAGAGGTCGGGATATCGGCTTTCGCTCGTCAATCCGATGAAGTCGGCGCGCGCGTTGGGCTCGACGAACGGCCCGCGCTCGCCCGCGTCCGAGATGTACGGGTGATACAGCAGCGAGCCCGGCCGCCCCATTAGCAGCCATCCGTCGATGCACTGAATGCGGTCGCTGTGCGACAGGCGCGTGCCGAACTGCGTGAGCAGATCGCACGCGAGATTGAGCACCCAGTCCACGTTCAGCGTCGCCGCCATGTTCGACTGCACCTGCGCCGACATGCCCGGCAGCGGCAACGCGATGACGTAGCCCGTGCCTTCCGCGTTCAGATGCACGTGTTCGTTGCGCAGGGCCCGCATGTGCATGCCCGTCGAGCCGACGATCGAGCAACTCGCGCCCGCCGCGCCTTCGGTGTGAATGCCCGCGCCCAGCGCCGTCAGCACGATATCGACGAAACCCAGACACACGGGCGTGCCGGCGAGCAGCCCCGTCGCCGCCGCCGCTTGGGCAGTGAGCGGATGCGTGACCTCGGTCCCGTCGACGATATCGGGCAACAGACGCCGCCACCCGCTCAGGCCGAGCGCCTCGATGACGGCGTCGTCGTAGCGGCGCGTGCGGAAATTGCCGTACGTGAAGCTCGCCTCCGATGGGTCCGTCGCCCGCACGCCGGTCAGGTTGAGATATAGCCAGTCCTTGCAATGCAGCGCGACTTCGCTGCGCTCCAGTACCTCTGGCATCGTCGCGGCCATGTGGGCGATCTGCGCGCTCTGGTTGCATGCGGCGAGGCCAGTGCCCGTTGCCTCGAAGCGCGCGCGGCTCGCGGGCCTTTCCTGGAGTGTGCGCACGGTGTTCGCGGCGCGCGCGTCGAGCCACAGCCACGCATCGCTCGCGGGTTGGTTGCCCGCGCCCACGAGCCACGTGCCGTCGCCCTGGCCGGTGACCGCCAGTGCGCACGTGCGTTGCGCCAGGCCCTCGACCTTCGCGCCCAGGTCGCGCAAAGTCTGCGCGCAATCCGCCCAGGTCCGGTCGAGCGACTGGGTCGCCGCGCCGTCCGCGCTCGTTGCGTAGCGGTTCGGCAGCGACGCCACAGCAATTTGTTGTCCTGACAAATCGAAAGCCACGGCCTTGATGACCGAGGTGCCTGCATCGATGCCGATCAGGAGATCTTGTGCCGCGTTGCCCGTCACGATGCCTCCGTCTCCACGGCGTCCTGCTTCAGCGCCAGCGCCGTGACCTCGTCGGTGATCAAGCCGCTGAGAAGGCCGCTGTTGAGCACGGCGCGGATGGCCGCGATCTTCGACGTGCCGCCGGCGATGGCGACGATGCGGCGGCTCGTCAAATCGGCCAGCGCGGGCGCCACCGTGCGCGCCGCCAGCGAGGTCTCGACGGACTCGCCCGCATCGCTGAAAAAATGCCCCAGCAGTTCGCCCTTGCCGCCCTTGCCGCGCACTTCCTCGATTTCGGCGGGCTCGATCATCTGCGACGCGACGAGCTGCGCATCCTCATCCACGGAGCCGATACCGACGACCATCAAATCGGCATGCGCCGCGAGATCGAACACTTCGCGCACGCCGCGCTGCGAGAGCAGCACTTCACGATCCTCGGCGGTATTGGCGAAAAACGGCAGCGGCAGCACGTACGAGACGGCGCCCGTTTGATCGGCCAGTTTGTGGATGACGTCATAGGGATTCGCGGTGTACTTGCGCGTCACGCCGCCGAGCAGCGAGACGAAGCGCACCGTGCCCGCATCCATGCGCGGAATGTTCGCGACCACGGCGGCGAGCGTGCGGCCGTGCCCGATGCCGATCACGCCGTCCTGCCGTACCGCGATCTCGCGTTGCAGGAAATAGGCCCCGGCCACGCCCAGCGCACGCAAGGGCAAATCGCCTTCGTGCAGATCCGGCACCACTTCGCAATAGCTCAGACCATAGCGCCGCGCCAGTTCGGCTTCGAGCACCACGCACTCGGCAACGTCGCCGTCGATCGTGAACTTGATCGCGCCGCTCTGATTGGCGCGCGTAATCAGCCGATGCGCCTTGACGCTGCTCACGCCGAGCCGGGACGCCACGTCGGCCTGCGTCTGCCCGGCCGCGTAGTGCAGCCACGCCGCGCGTATCGCAAGACTATCCTCGGCATCCCGCTTTCCGGCGATTTTCGTCATGTTGCCTCCTGGCGCACGTGAAAAAGTGATATTTTTTTCTCGTGCTGAAATTTTTTTCAATGATTCCAAGATAAGCATCCCCTTCGGCGATTACCATCCGCTGTAACCCTGGATACGCCTTGAACGGCCGACGGGTTCGAAGCGGTGTGTTGCAACGCACAAAACGATGTGGAGACACGAATGGAGCGATATCTGCTCGGCGTCGACAGCGGTTCGACCGCTACCAAGGCCGTGATCTTTGATGTATCCGGGCGCACCGTCGCCGTGGGAAGCCGGCGCGTGGAGCAGCGCCAGCCGCGCGCACGGCACGTGGAGCGAGACATGCAGCAGACGTGGGCCGCGGCCTGCGGGGCCATTCGCGATGCCTTGGGCGAGATTCCGGCGGACGCGATTGCGGCAGTCGGCGTAACCGGCCACGGCGACGGACTCTATCTCGTCGATCGCGCCGGCGCGCCGCTCGGCGCGGGCATTCTGTCGCTCGACAGCCGCGCCTTCGACGTGACCGAGCAGTGGCGTCAATCAGGCGTCCTTAAAAAGGCGCTGACGCTGACGGGACAACAGCCCTATCCGTATGCCGCCGTGAGCCTGCTCAAGTGGATTCAGCTCAACGAGCCGCAGCGCTACGCGAAGATCGGCCACGTGCTGTTCTGCAAGGACTGGCTGCGCCTGTGCCTGACCGGCGCGGCGGCCACCGATCCGACCGAAGCAAGCTCTTCCTTCACCGACGTCAACACGCAAACATACAGCGACGATGTCCTCGCGCTTTACGGCCTGGCGTCGATTGGCCACGCTTTACCTGAGATCGTCGCGTCGGCCGCGCCCGCTGGCCGCGTCACGGCGCAGGCCGCCGCGCAAACCGGCCTGAAAGAAGGCACACCCGTTGCCTGCGGCGTGCACGATGTGACGTCGAGCGCCCTGGGCATGGGCAATATCGAGCCGGGCGTTCTTTCGGTTACGGCGGGCACGTTCAGCATCAACGAAATTTTGTCCGATGGCCCGCAGCTCGATCCGCGCTGGTCATGCCGCAACGGAACGCGGGCCGGCCAGTGGATGAACATGTCCATTTCGCCCGCGTCGTCCAGCAATGTCGACTGGGCGTTGCGCGAACTCTTTCAGCACGAGGCGCAGGAAGCCGCGCGGCGCGGCTGTTCCCTGTTCGACCTGATCGGCGACGAAATCCAGGGCGCCTTCGCGGAGCCGAGTTCGGTGATGTTTCATCCGTTTCTGTTCGGCTCGCCGTTCGAGCAGCCCGCAAGCGCGTCGTTCTTCGGCATACGCTCGTGGCATCGCCGCGCGCATCTGGCGCGCGCCGTGATCGAGGGCATGGTGTTCAATCATCGTTGGCACATCGAAGCATTGACGAGCGCGTTTCCCGCGCGCCGCGCCGGGTTGACCGGCGGTGGATCGTCGAGCCCCTTGCTCGCGCAGCTATTCGCCGATGTGCTTGGCGTCGAAATCGATATTCCCGAGAGTCAGGAAGCCAGCGCGCTTGGCGCGGCGCTATGCGCCGGCGTCAGCGTGGGCATTTTTGCTTCGCTCTCCGATGCATGCGCGCGGGCGTGCCGGGTGGCGCGCACCTACGCTCCCGATACTCAGCGGCATGCCCGACTCGACGAGGCGTATGCGCTCTGGTCGCGGCTCGCCGCAGCCATGACGCCGTTGTGGCCCGCGCTCGATCATGCGGCCATCGCGAACTGAATCCGGAGAATAACCATGACGCAACGAAACCGCGAATTCTTTCTCGACCGGCTGAAGCAACAACCCAAAGTCAGCGTGTTGATTATCGGCGGCGGCATCAACGGCGCGGGCCTCTTTCGCGATCTCTCGCTGCAAGGCGTGGACTGCCTGCTGATCGACAAGGCGGATTTCGCTTCCGGCGCGAGCAGCGCGCCGTCGCGTCTTATTCACGGCGGCGTGAAGTACCTCGAAACGGGCGAGTTTCGCCTCGTGGCCGAATCCACGCTGGAGCGCAACCTGTTGCTGAAAAACGCGCCGCATTACGTGCTGCCGCTCGAAACCGTTTTACCGGTTCATTCATACTTCGGAGGAACGATCGCGTCCGCGCGCCGCTTCTTCGGCATGAAGGCAAAGCTGACCGACCGGGGCGCGCTCATTTCGAAGATCGGCCTCGCGATGTATGACTTTCTCGGCCGCCACGACCGCACGATGCCGCGGCATCGCTTCGCGCTCAGAAAGCAGTCGCTGCGGAGCCTGCCGCTGCTCGATCCCTCGATCAAGGCGACGGCCACGTATTATGACGCGCGCGTGACGCAGGCCGAACGGCTGAACTTCGAACTCGTCGCCGATGGGCTCGCCGCTTGCGAGCAGGCTGCCGCGGCCAATTACGTGAGCGTCGAACGCGCGGAGAACGGCGTTGTATGGCTGCGCGATCTCGTGACGCAGGAACGCATGGCTGTCGCGCCCAGCATCGTCGTCAATGCGGGCGGCGCGTGGATCGACCGCGTCAACGGTGCGCTAGGAATCGAGCGGAAGTATATCGGTGCGGCGAAGGGGTCGCATTTGATCGTCGATCATCCCGAACTCCATGCGCAACTGCGCGGCCGCATGGTGTACTACGGCTCGAAGGACGGTCGCATCTCGCTCATCTATCCGTTCATGGACAAGCTGCTGATCGGCTCCACGGATATCCGCATCGACGACCCGGACGGCGTGCGCTGCGAAGACGACGAAGTCGCCTACATGCTCGGCGTTTTGCGCGAAGTCTTTCCGCGCGTCGATCTCAAGGAGTCCGATATTACTTTCCGGTACAGCGGCGTGCGGCCTCTACCCTGGTCCGACGCGGCGAATCCTGGCGACGTGAGTCGCGATCATGTCATGCACGTCGATCGACTGCCGGGTACGCAGATTCCCGTTTTGTCGCTGGTAGGCGGAAAATGGACGACCTTTCGCGGCTTCGCGGAATCCGTCGCCGACGATACGCTCAGACGCCTCGGACGCACGCGCAAAATCAGCACGCGGCACGAGCCGATTGGCGGCGGCCGCGACTATCCGCACGATAGCGGGAAAAGGACAGCGTGGATCGGCGAAATCGCCCAGCGCAACGATATTCCGGCCGCGCGGGCCGAGGCGCTTTTCGCGCGCTATGGCACGGCGGCGGCCGCGGTTGCCGCATTCTGCGCGCAGGCGCAGGACGCATGCGCAGACCGTTCGCTTACGAGCGAGCCGGGATACACGGCGCGCGAGATTCAATACCTGTGTGAGCACGACATGGTGACGCATCTCGCCGACCTGCTTTTCCGCCGCACGACCATTGCGATTTCAGGGCGTTTGACGAACGCTTCGTTGCTGGAGACTTCCGCCATTGCCGCGCAGGCGCTGGGATGGGATGCCGCTCGCACGCTTCGGGAAATCGAGGCGACGCGCGAGACTGCGCGCGAGCGCCACGGTATTGTGCTTTGCGGCGCGGGGTCATTGCCTGGCGCATCGGGCCAGTTCAGTGCGCCCGTCGTGCGCTAGTGCGGCGGCAACTCGTTATTCGGCGGTTGAAGGCGCGCCCGCTGCCCCATGTAGATGGTAGGACCGTAGTAGGTCATATGAGAGTGCGTCTGTATCTCGGGGTGTTGCGCCAGTAGTTCCCCTAAGCTCTTTTCGGTGCCGGCTGGCGCCGTAGTTACGGGCGAACGATGCAGAGCGAAAGGCGGCGGCCCGATTTGCAGTGGGCGCCTGTTCGGTCTTTCCTGTTGGGGCATCCTGAAACCGAACGTATTGCGCGGCGGATTCTGCGCGAATACCGCATGGGCGAAGAATCCCGCCGCTACCAATGACAGCGCCCTGAGTACGGGCCGTGTTCCTGTTTTCATATCTCTTACGAATCTGCATGGGCTATCAACCGCCAAGACGGTGCCTGATCCGTGGCTGCGCACAAATCGGATAATCATTAATTTGTGTAAATGGCGCGGCCGACCACCGTCCCGATCAAGTTGTTATCCGCAAGCCGCCCCTCAGCCCGCTTACGCGCCCTCTAGCCACCGCCGCGCCTCGGCCTTCATGTTCCTTTCGATTTCGCTTCCGCGAGTTGCGAAAACACGGCCAACCGGAAAGCCGCTCTTTTCGAGCAGATAGGCAAGCGCCGCATATTCCCGAGGATATTTCCCGACCACCGCCTGCTCGATCTCGACGATACCGCCCGGAAAAGTAAACGAACCCATGTCGTAAATGCTTTGACGCTTGACCAGTTTCCAGACGCCGTCGCGCCGCTCCACCTTGTCGAAGAACCGGTTGTGGGCCGCGCAGCCCAGATTCAGCGCGGCATTATCGGCAACGATAACGGCATTCGTTTCGACCAGCGCGCGATCGCCGTTGAACGTCACGACCGGCGAGCCGATAAGGTGTTTCGTTTTCAGCGCCGATGCGCCCATGCGCATGGAAGCGTCCACGAAATCCGAAGCCTTGCCTTCAAACCATGTCACCTCTATCTCTCCGTCCGGATGAAACAAATTGCGCAATTGGTCCCATTCGCTCAGATCGCGATGAATCCATCCCGTCATGAGGTCGTTGATCTGCCAGCGATCGTCAGCGTTCATCGTCATGTTCGTACTCCTTTGATTAGGGGCAGCACTGCGATGCCCCCGTGAATTTGAGTTATGCAGCCGAGTCTCGACCCGACAGCGTCTTACCGCCGAGAAATCGGCGCAGCAC
This sequence comes from Paraburkholderia sp. J76, assembly GCF_905220295.1. Taxonomy (NCBI): domain Bacteria; kingdom Pseudomonadati; phylum Pseudomonadota; class Betaproteobacteria; order Burkholderiales; family Burkholderiaceae; genus Paraburkholderia; species Paraburkholderia sp. J76. Next base: position 320,076 of record NZ_CAJMZJ010000001.1, on the reverse strand, counting down.
CGCATTAAACGGCTCGCCGGTCCGCTGCGGAGTGTGACCGCCTCCCTCGATCACGATGCGCTCCCCGCCAAGCTGCGAAGCGAGCGCATCGGTAATACCCTCGTAGGCCGCGCTATGGCCGCCGGAAACGTGAAGCTTCGGGAACCGGGCCGCCGCCAGTTCGCGCACAGGCACGATCGCTTCCGATGGCGAACGGAAATGTCGCAAGTGGCCGGCAAACGCGCGCAGCGGCGGCGGCAACGGGTCGGGCAGCGCCCTGGAGGGCTCCAGAATCCTGAAGAGCGTGCGCAGATACGCTTCGTCGTCCGCGGGTGGGTGCGCGGCCAGCCCGAGCGTTGCGTAGTGGAAGGCTGTAACGCGGGGATCTTCCTTTGCGATGTCGCTCGTGCCCGACTCGATCAGCGTCAGGGACGCCACGCGACTCGCATCCTTCGCTACCGCCAGCATCGCAACGGCGGCGCCATACGAATGCGCGACCACGTGATCGCCCGGTTCGATTAGATCTGCTACGTAACCGGCGTCGCGCTCGAAATCCTCGTTGCCGGGCCAAGGGCTCGCGCCATAGCCGGGGCGTGCCGGCATGACAAGACGCCAGGCGTCGCCAAGCGGCCATTGTTCCTGCCACGCCATCGCGCCGCCAGCGCCACCGCCATGAATGAACACGACGCGCGGCCCACGACCGCGTTCGTCAACTATCATCTGTCCCGGACCGCTGTATTGTTTCTCGTCCATTTTCGTCACTCTGCTGTTGCAAGTTTTCGCTATCGACTGGATCGCATCGGCGATGCACTCCGCCCCTCAGAACCGCGTGGCGAGACCGACGCGCAACGCCGTCTGCCGGTTCGAACCGGAAGGCGAGAGGCCGTTGATCCATGCGTTTGCCTGTCCGTCTCCCCCCGCCTGCTGGAATACGCCCTCCAGGTACACTGTCGTCCGCTTCGAGAGCAGATACTGCACCGCAGCGGTCACCTGGCTGGCCTTGTTGTGCGATACCTTTGCGTTCCCCTTCATGTACTGGTAATTGGTTCCGATGAGCCACGCGTCGTTAAGCCAACGCATGATGCCTGCCTGGACGACCCACACTTCGCCACCCGTCAGCGTATTTTTTGTATCGGTGAAAAGCACGTTGTACCGATTGCCGAGCGCGTCGTACCGCGCCCCGAAGCCGTAGTTGCGAATGCCTTCCTGGCCGTTGGCGAGTTCGGGATAGTGAGCGTCGACATACGCGCCGCCCAGGGAAATCGCCCCCGCCGTGTAGTTCGCCGAAAAGCCTACCGTGCGGTCGGCCTGGAATGAGCCCGCCACGCCGCCGAAGCCATACATGGCGCCCGCCGAAAATCCGGCGAGATTGGGCGTTACGTACTTGACCGAGTTCTGTACGCGGTGCGCGCCGCCCACGTTGTCGAATTCGAACGCGCCCGTTGGATTCTCGGGAATGCCAAGTTTCGCAAACGGTCCTTGCCGCAGGTTATAGAGGCCGCCGTAAGCATAACTCGCATCGTAGCCGCCGTAGAAAAGCGTGTCGGTCATGAAGTCGTACTGGTTGCCAAACGTGACGGTACCGTATCGATCGTCGGTCAGACCGAGGTACGCGTTACGTCCAAAGATCGAACCGGCCGGCATCGATGCACCCGTACCGAGATTGAACTGCGAAACCAGGTTGAAAATCGCCTTCGTGCCGCCGCCCAGGTCTTCCGATCCCTTGATTCCGAAGAGACTGGGGTACAGGATCGAATTGTCGAGCTTGTAATTGTGGCTGCCCAGTTCGTTGGTCACGAACGTAAAGCCTTCGTCGAGCAAGCCGTAAATGGTCGCGCTGCCTTGTGCGTGTGCGCCGAGCGTCACGCACGCGAGAGATACCGCCGTTGCCAGTTTCTTCATTGACGTCTCCAGGTTATTTTTTATCGTTTCGCCGGACGCGGAACGAACCACATCCGCTCCGGCTTCAGTTCACCGCCTTGCCGCGATACAGGCGCCCCGTTACCGACATCGCTACGGCGGCGACCAGCGCGGGCAGCGCGAATACGGGAAACGCAACGCGGGGCGACTGCAGCAGCGCGAGCAGCACGCCGCCCGTCATCGAGCCGATGATCGATCCCACCCGCCCGACGCCTAGCGCCCAGCTCACGCCGGTCGCGCGGGCGCGCGTTTCGTAGAAGCCCGCCACGAGGACGTTCGCGCCGGTCTGCGCGCCCGAGAGCCCGAGGCCCGAAAACCACACGGCAAGCGCGAGCATCGTCGGGTTGCCCATTGCCGGGCCGATGCAGGCAATCGCAGCGGCGGCCATCACGTATGAAGCGCTTAGCACGACGAACGGATTGATCCGCCGCATCAGCGCTGCATTGATCAACGCGCCGACCGTGCCGCTCACCGGCAGCAGCGAGCTAACCTGCGCGGCGCGCGCGGCATTCATGCCCGAATCGGCGAGTACCGAAGGCAGCCAGCTACTGATCTGGTAGTACACCCACAACGTGCAGAAGAACGCGACCCACAGCAGCAGCGTGCCCATCCGGTAGTGCGCATTGAAGAGCGTCGCCGCGGGCCGCTTCGAACCTTCCTGCATGGACTGGGCCGCCGCCGAACGATCGAGCTTGCCGGGCTCGATTGCGGCATCGCCACTCAGGCGGCCAAGGAGACGCTGCGCCTCGCCTGCGTACCTGGGCTTTCCCAGCATGAAACGCAGCGATTCCGGCAACAGCAACCAGAGCACCGGCGCAAACACGAGCGGCGCGACGCCGCCCGCCACGAACACGCCACGCCAGCCATAAGCGGGCATGATCAGCGCGGCAAGCTGACCGCCGAACGCAAGGCCAATAGTGAAACCGCAGAACATCAGCGTGACGAGCATCGGGCGGTGACGCTCCGGGCTGTACTCCGAACTTAGCGTGATCGCAGTCGGCATCCCGCCGCCAAGTCCCACGCCCGTGAGAAACCGCAGCGCGATGAAGCAGCCGGCCGTCGGCGCCGCCGAAGTAAGCAGGCTGCCAATGCCAAAGAGAATCACGGAAACGACAATGGTCCGCTTGCGCCCGATGCGATCCGCCAGCGGACCGAACACGAAGCTGCCCACCGTCAGGCCGAGAAGTCCGGCGCCAAAAATGGCGCCGAGTTGCTGCGGCTCCAGAAGCCACTCGCGCTTGAGCAGCGGCGCGACGTAGCCGGCTGACGCAACGTCGAATCCGTCCATCCCGACGACCATGAAGCAGAGAATCAGGACGATAATTTGCAATCCTGATGTTTTTCTTCCGTTGATCAGTTCTTCCACTGTGGTGGCGCTGCCCGACATGGGTTGTCTCCTGATGTTTTGCCGCGTTTCGTTCGCGGTCGATTGCCCGGCTGCAAAGTTATACGCACTGGCGTCATAAATCTATACAATGAATTTCATATAGAAAATGAATTGGGTGCATAGATGAGTCAGCCGGATTTGAACAGCCTGTATGTCATCGAAGCACTCGCCGAGGAGCGCAGCGTTTCCCGCGCCGCGGATCGCCTCGGGCTCACGCAGCCTGCCGTCAGCCACGCGCTTGCCCGTCAACGCAGCTTCTTTCAGGACGACCTGTTCGTGCGAGCGGGCGCCGTCATGGCGCCTACGCCCGTTGGAGAAAAAGTCATCGAAGGCGTGCAACGCGCGCTGGCCGTCATCCGGCAGGACATCTGGCAGGCGAAGTCTTTCGACGCCGCGAGCACGACCCGCACGTTTTCGGTGTGCCTGAGCGACATGGGCGTCATCGTCCTGTTGCCAAAACTGCTCGCCGCGCTCCATGCGAAGGCTCCGGGCGCCACGCTGCGCCCGATCCAGATGCCGCCCGTCGAACTGGCGTCCGCGTTGCAGGACGGCGCGGTGGATCTCGCGGTCGGCTATCTCGGGCGGCTTGGCGAAAATCTGCATCAACAGGCGCTATTCACCCGGCCGCTCGTTGGCATCATTCGCGGAAGCGGCAAGCGCAAGACGGTGAACATGTCGCTCGACCAGTTCATCGCGAGCCGGCATGTCGTGTCGGCAACGCTTGCCCTCACCAACCAGTTGCTAGAAAAGGAGTTGCGCCGCCACGGCGTGAAACTCAAGGTCGGCGTCGACGTTCCTTATCTGCTGGCCGTGCCCAGTCTCGTAGCCAATTCCGACTACATCGCCGTCGTGCCCGAAGAACTGGCCGATCTGTTTTCGCGGCTTGCCGCCGTCGATGTCTTTGCGCCGCCCATTGCACTGGACGATTTGACGGTGCAACAGTTCTGGCATGCGCGATACCACAACGACGCGGGCCACCGCTGGTTCCGCGCGCTCGTGGCAAGCACGTTGGGACAGTGAAGGGCGAATGCCCGGCGTTCATAGCGCGTCGCCGGTTGCCGCCGCATTCGCCGCCCCTCGCCTCGCCACGCGCGCGGGCGCGGTCTCTTTCAGGTTGAGCACGACCACCAGGCCCACGGCGAGCGCGACGAAACCGAGCGTCATGATGTACTGAATGCCGAAGTGTTTGGCGACGTAACCCGCAATCGCAGGCGCAACGCCGCCGCCAAACACTTCGCCTACGCCCACAACGAGCCCCGATGCCGTCGACATCAATTTCGCCGGCACCGATTCGGCGCTCAACGGCCCCACAGTGAGCGTAATCATGCTGAAGACGAATAGCAGCGTCAGCATCAGATAGACAAACAGTGCGGTAGCGTTCGCCCCTGTGCGCGTGAGCAGCGTGAGAAAGAGGGCCGCGCCCATTACCGAGAAAATCATTACAGGCTTGCGCCCGAGACGGTCCGATAGCGCAGGCATCGTCACCGTGCCCAGCATGCCGCCGAATCCAATGGCCGAAAGCACATAGCCCATCTGCTGCATTTCCAGATGCAGATAGTCCACGAGGTAGCTCGGCAGCAACGCCGTCAGCACGACAAGACACGTCAGCCAGCAGAACATGCCGACGATATTCAGCGGGATGTTGCGGTAGCGGAACACGTCGCTCCATCGGTGGCCGCTCACGTCGTGCGTGACGGTGTGGACCGCTGCGCCCGACGCCTTCCTGTTGCGCAGAATCTTCCAGAGCAGCAGCGCGACGACAAGACCCGGAATGGACACGATGGCGAAGATCGAATGCCAGGGCATGACCTTCAGCAACTGGGTCACGATGATCGGCGCGAGTCCGAGCCCGAAGAGCGGCAACGCCATCTGCTGGATGCCCACGTTGCGTCCGTGCCGGCTCGGCCGCGACGCATCGATGGTCGCGACGATGCTGGCGGGTGTGAACGCGCCCTCGGCGAGCCCCATCACCGCGCGAATGAGGATCAGCGTGCCGAGCCCTGTGGCGAGCCCGCTGAGCCCCGCGAGCAGCGAGAACATGACGATAGCGGGAATGATCACCTTGCGATGCCCGATGCGGTCGGACAGGTTCCCCATGAACACGGCGGAAAAGCCCCATGCAACCGAGAGCGCCCCCGTGATATAGCCAAGATCCTGGTAGTCGAGATGCAGGTCCTTCATCATGACGGGAAAGAGCGGCATGATCATGAACCGGTCGATGCCCACCAGCCCGAACCCGAGCGAAAGAAGGAGTACGGCTTTCCATTCATACGCGGTGTCCCACCGCGCGTTGCTTGTGCTATCCATGTCCACGTCTCCGGTTTGATGTCTGTTTCCGGTTGATCTTCGGGTTTACGATCAATCCTTTTTTATTTCGTTATCCTACGTTTTTATGATGCGCTTACTTTTAACACCTCCACTATCGTCCTGGCGGAAGACGCACAACGCCTTCCGCCAGGCCTTTCGCTACTCCGTCACGCCTGGGCGCTCACGGGGCATTCCTGCGCGACGCCGTGCCCGCCCGTGAGCGCCAGCCCCGAGGCGAGCATGCCGACGAGGCCCGCAAGCTCCGTCAACTCGCTCACCGCACCGAACACGTAGTAGTCAGGGCGCACGATCAACGCCTTGGCGCCGTGCTCGTTGAAGAATGCCTCGTACTTCCCGCTCACGTCGAACAACACCCGGCCCGCCACGACCCGGCTTTCATCGTGCGTAATGCCAATCGTCTGCGCACCGATCACAGCCAGCGTTTCTTTCGCCTGGCCGTCCAGATAGCGATCGGGGTCAGCATCGAGCGCGATCACGTGAAAGCCGTTCGGCATGGCGTCGTCGTAACGCATGACTTCGCCGTCGTTTCGCACCTGACCGTGCACGCAGAGCTGCCCGCCTATGCCTCCTGCCGCAGAGTTCTGGTCGGCGCGAATGAGCCCGTCGGTCAGGCCCGGGAATGGCGGCAGCGCCGGCACCTGGCCCGACAGATACGCCTCGTCGCGCTGCGCGGCTTCCTGCGGGTCCGAGATGCACACGACCTTGCCCATGGCAATCGACGCGTCGATGACCGCGCGAACCTGGGGGCGCCGCTCGGGCGTATAGCCGTCGAGCAGTGCGGCACCCGCAATGCCCTTGAGCACGAGGTCGAGGCGCCACGCGAGATTCCAGGTGTCGCGCAGGCCCGAGCACATGCCCTGGCCCATGAACGGCGGCATCTGGTGCGCGGCGTCGCCCGCGAGCAGCACGCGGGACTTGCGCCATGTTTGCGCGATCAGCGAGCGGAACGTGTAGACCGCGTAGCGCACCAGCGTGGCGCGATCCGGTCCGACCCACGGCGAGAGCAGTTCCCATACTTTCTCGGGCTTTTGCAGGTCCTCCAGTGTTTCGTGCGGCAGGCGCATGAATTCCCAGCGCCGGTAGCCGGGGCCGCCCGGGACCATCGTGGTCGGGCGCGCGGGATTGCACCACTGGCCGATGTCGGGCACGTCGAGCTTCACACCCTCGTTCGGCTTCAGGTCGATGACGAGCCAGTCTTCCTGGAATCCCAGGTCCTCGAAGGTCACGCCCAGCGAGCGGCGCACGAAGCTGTTGGCGCCGTCGGCCCCCACGACATAGCGGGCTCGCACCGTACGCGTCTCGCCCGTCGTCTGCCAGGCGCCGTTCGTCATGCGCCCCTGCTTCAGGACCACCTCGCAGCAATCGGGAAACTGACGCAGTTCAACGGCTTCCCAGCCCTGATTGACCGAGACGCTGGGCAACGACTTCGCCTTGCGGTCGAGCAGCGCCTCGAGCGATGGCTGGTTGAACAGATACCCCACGGGGCCGTCGCTGATCGATTCCGCGGACCAGTCGATTTCCACGAGCGTTTTCCAGTCGGCGTTGAACCATTGATAAGTCGCGGACGGTTGGGAAATCGATTCGACATCCTCACCAATTCCCATCGCATGAAACACGCGCCGGATTTCGTGATCGTGAAACACCGCGCGAGGCAGCGGATAAAGCGACGGCCAGCGGTCGAAGACCGCGACGTCGTAGCCGCGCTCGCCGAGCAGAATGGACAGCGATTGCCCGACAGGGCCGTAACCGATGATGACGACGTCGAGAAGATTCTGGTCAGCCATTTGAGTTCACCTGCAAAAAAGCGAGTCGTGCCCTGGCGCCAGCTAGTCTGGCGGCCATCCAGTGCACATCCGTGAAAGAGAGTTCGTTCAGCCTTGCAGCTGCGCGCGTGCCGCCCTAAGCGGGGGCTTCGGTGTTGTGGATGAAGTTCGCGGGCACCGCCGGTCCCCAGAGGTAAAGCGAATCTTCGGGTGCATAGTCGCCTGCGGGCCATGCATGGCCGGCCGAAACGAAGTCGATATCGGCCGAGTACTCGCAGAACGAGCCCCAGGGATCTTCAACGTAGTGAAAATAGTTCGAACCGAGCACGTGCCGCCCCGTGCCCCAGCCCTTCGTATAACCTGCGGCCGCCATTTGCGACGCGCCCTCGCCCACGAGGTTCACGTTGTCCACGTCCCACGCCGCGTGGTGCCAGCCGCGCGCGCTGCTTTTGGCGAACGCGACGAGGTGGTGATCGCTGCCGTGCGGGGCGTGCGTGAAGGCGATGATGTCGCGCGAGCGGTCGGAAAGCCGCAGGCCCAGCGCCTTGCCGTAAAAGTCGAGCGCGCGCAGCACGTCGGGCGTAAAGAGCAGCACATGCGAGAGACGCCGCGGCCGCACCGTTTTCGATTCGGATCGCGTATGCGAACCGCGCTCGTCGGCGGCGCTACCGGCGAGCACGCACGCGTGCTTGGACGACGGACTGGTTTTCGGTCCGGCCTTCACCTGGATGAGATTGCCATCGGGATCGCGAAACCAGAAACCCTGCGCATCGGGCACGGATTCGTTCAGCACGGCCACGCCGGCCGCTTCCACCTGGGCGCGCAACGCCTCCACGTCCGCTTCGAAGCAGTTGAAGCTTAGCCATGCCAGGGATTTGAACGGCGCAGGCAAAATGCGCGCCCAACGATGACCGTCGCCGGCCCGCAACTCAAGCTCGCCGGCTTGCGCGCCTGCCGTCGCCACGTCGAGCCCGAAGGCGCGATAGAACTTCGCCGCGTCGTCGATCGAGGGAACGTTGAGGGCGAAGTGATCGATTGAATGCACGCTCGCGCGCGCCGAAACGACTGCCGGGTCGGACATGACCGTCTCCTTGAATCGGGTGATGCGCCGGCTCTGCGGCCGGCTCGTGGAAATTGCGCCGCTGAATGCACGACGCGGCGGCACGGCTCAGCGGCGGCTCAGCGCGCGGCTTCGTCGGCGATCACGTTTCTGAGCGTGCCGATCTTCTCGACGCTCACTTCGCACACGTCGCCCGCTTTCATCAGCAGCTTCGGGTTGCGTGCCCAGCCGATGCCCGCGGGTGTGCCGGACACGATCACGTCGCCGGCTTCGAGCGTGATGGCCTCGCTGATGATGCTGATGAGGCTCGCGACGTCGAAAACCATGTCGTCCGTGCTCGCCGACTGCACCACCTCGCCGTTCAGACGCGTTTCGAGGCGCAGGCCCTTCACGCCGGGCGGCAGTTCGTCGGCGGTCACGAGATCGGGGCCAAAAGCGCCGGTGCCGTCGAAATTCTTGCCCACGGTCCATTGCGGCGTCTTGAACTGGTATTCGCGCACGGAACCGTCGTTGAAGACGGAATAGCCCGCCACGTGCGAGAGCGCATCGTCCTTGCCGATATGGCGGCCGCCCTTGCCGAGCACCACGGCAATCTCGCCCTCGAAGTCGAGCCCTTCGGAATCGGTCACGGCCGGGCGGATCATGGGCTCGTCATGCGCGATCAGGCTGGTCGCAACGCGGAAAAAGAGCGTGGGGTAGTCCGGTTGCTTGTACTGGCTTTCGGAAGTGTGATCGGCGAAATTCAGGCCCACGCAGATGATTTTCGGCGGGCGCTGCAGCGGCGGCAGCAGCTTCAGTTCGCTCGCTGCAAGGCGCTCCTGACTTGCCGCGCTGCTAGCGTGATCGGCGAGATTCGCGCCGCGGGCCAGCAGCGATTCCAGCGTTTCCTCACCCAGCACGCGCACCGCGTCGCCGTCGCGCACGCCCAGCGTTGCCTTGCCGTTTCGTTCAAAACTGACCAATCGCATTTCCATCTCCTGTTGCTCGCCGTGGTGTTGCGGAGCACCCGGCAACGAATTGACACATTTGTCAATTCACGATTCTAGTTGATTTGATAAAATCGTCAATTAGAAATCGGCCAGGACAAACCCGGATGGGGCGCGTAATGCAGGGCCGAATGAACGGGAGAAAAAATGAAGGCTCCGATTGAGAACTACCAGAGCCGCGTAGGGGCGTTGCGCCGTGAAAAGACGCGTAACAAGCTGATCGAAAGCGCACTCGCCGTTTTCGCGGAAAAGGGCCCCGACGCGCCGATGATCGATGACTTCATCGCCGCCGCAGGCGTGGCGCGAGGCACGTTCTACAACTACTTCAGGACTACTGGCGAACTGCTCGGGGCCGTCGCGGGCGAGACCAGCGACGAAGTGCTCAGCGTGATCGACCCGCTCGTGCTGCAAGTGAGCGATCCCGCGCAGCGCGTGGTGACGGGCTCGCGGCTTTACATGCTGATGGCAGCGCGTTATCCGCTGTGGGGCGCATTCATTACGCGCGTGGGCACACGGCGCGGCTCGCGCGGCCGGTTGCTCGACGAATACCTCACGCGCGACTTGCAGACGGCCATCGATTCGGGACGATTGCATGTCGGCCATGTGGCGGTCGCGCGCGATATCGCGCTCGGCTCGATCATGTATGGCATCGAAACGCTGCTGTCGGGCGAGGCGCCCGAGGACTATACCGAGCAGTCGATGTTTGCGTTGTTGCAGGCGTTCGGTGTCGGCGCGCAGGAAGCGCGCAAGCTGGCGTGGGCGCCGCTCGTCGATTGCCCGCAGCCGCGCGGCGCCATTTTCGAGCGCGTGCGCCGCGTGGACGACACTGCGCAGGAAGCGAAGCCGCAAGATTGACGGGCGCTGCGGCGGCGAACCCGGCGGCGCGCAACTATCAATTTCCGTTGCGCGCAGCAATAATGACGCGTCCATCCGGTACCTGACTCGCCATGCCCACCGACCGCCGAAGTCCCGTTGCAGCGAAAGAGCGCAAAGTCTCCCGCAAAGGCTCGGCCGACGCGCCCGCAAAAAAAGCAGCCGCGGCAAAAAAACCCGCAAAACCGCCCGCGAAAACCGCAGCCGCGCCGCGCGTAAACGAACGCGTTCGTGCCCGCACGCGCGCGAAATTATTGCAGGCGGCCCGCATAGCGATGGGTCGCAACGGCATCGCGGGCACGGCGATCAACGACATCACCGGGGAGGCGGGCGTCGCCTTCGGCTCGTTCTACAACTACTTTTCGAGCAAGGACGAAATCGCGCGCGCCGTCTTCATCGAAGACATGCTCGCCATTGCGGACCTGCTGGACCGGATCCGCCCCGCCGATGCGGATATCGCGGTCATCGTCGGCCTCAACATTCGCCAGACGATGCGCCACACGCTCGACGACCCGATCTGGGGATGGTTCTTCGTTCACGCGGCTTCGAGTGTTGGCGACCTCGTGGAGACGATGGGCGGAAGACTCGCGCGCGACATCCGCATCGGCGTCGACGCAGGCCGGTTCCATTGCGCCGACGTGCTCGCCACGATGGACTGCATCATCGGCGGAGCGCTACATGTGCTGCGCCAGGTGCTCGAAGGCCGCCGGCCGCCCGAATCCGTCGATCGCTTCACCGAATTCGCACTGCGAGGTCTCGGCATCCGCGACCAGGAAATTCCCCGCATCATGAAGGCCGCCCAGCAATACGAGGCGGAACATGCCTCGGCCTCGCGCGCCTAAGCGCTACATCTTCCTTCTCCGCACTTGCCCTCTCGCCGGCAGACCGCGATCAAGCGGTCTGCCGCGTTTCGCTTCGTCCCCTTCCCCGCTTTAATTCCAGCGTCCCACGCCGCATGCTCGCCAGGGAAAGCACCAGGCAATCAATTTATTGATGCTTTCATCATTTTTGATAACAATATCAAAAACACCGTGAGACACCTGAGGACGACACCATGAATGCACCCAGCACCCTTCCCGCCACCTTCGGCGCCGAAGCCGAACTCGTAGCCGCCGCCACCGCGCTCGTACCCGCGCTCAAGCAACGCGCCTCGGCCATCGATCAGCTTTCGCGCCTGCCGCAGGAAACCATCGACGACCTGAACGCCGCAGGTCTGCTCGAACTCACCACGCCGCGCCGCTACGGCGGCAAGCAGGCTTCGGTGCGCACATTTCTCGAGGTCGTAGCCGAAATCGGCCGCGGCGACGCTTCCACCGCGTGGGTCACAGCGCTTATCAACGTGACGACGTGGGCTGCCGCCGCGCTGTTCGACGAACGCGTGACCGACGAAGTATTTGGCGGTCCTGAACGTGCCCGCGTGGTGGGCGTGCTCTCGCCGCGCAAAGCCAGCGTGAAAAAAGTGGACGGCGGTTATGTGATCGAAGAAGGCGTGTGGGGTTTCAACTCGGGTATCTATCACGCGAACTGGGACCTGCTGGGCATTCCCATCGTCGATGCGAGCGGCAAGGTGATCGACCAGGGCGTGGCGCTCGTGCGCGCAAGCGACGTACGCACGCTCGACGACTGGAACGTCATGGCGCTGCGCGGCACCGGCAGTTCCAGCGTGAGCGTGACGAATCTCTTCGTGCCCGACACGCACGTGGCTTCGATGAGCCAGGCGATCGAAGGCAAGTATGGCGCCACGCACCTCGCCGGCGAGCCGCTCTACCGCGTAGCCTGCATACCGATGCTCGCGATCATCCTCACGTTCCCGGCACTCGGCATTGCGCGCAACGCGCTCGACACGTTCCTCGAACTGCTGCCGCGCCGCGGCATCCAGTACACGTGGTACACGAAGCAGGCCGAAGCACCCGTTACGCATCTTCAGGTCGGCCTCGCCTCGGCGAAACTCGACGCCGCGCGCGCCATCATCGAAAAGCACGCCGATGCGCTCGACGCAAGCGCGGCTTCGGGCCAGTACATGGCGTACATGGATCGCGCGAAGGTGCGCCGCGACGTGGGCTTCGCCGAAACGCTGATCTGGGACGCAGTGGATTCGCTGGCCACGGCGTCGGGCGGCTCGCTCGCCTCGCTCGGCAATCCGTTCGCACGCGTATGGCACGACGCTCGCGTAGCGTCGCTGCACGGCATCGTTGCGCCCACAACCAACTTCGAGACCTACGGCCGCCTCGCCTGCGGTCAGCCCGCCGACACGCCGCTGATCTAAAGCCATGACCGCGACCCTCACCCAGCTCAATCTCGAAGCGGCGCGTTTTCGCCGCGCCATGGGCAAATTCGCGACGGGCGTCACCGTCATCACGTTCGAGCACGAGGGACGCACCGTGGGCATGACGGCCAACGCGTTTCTTTCGCTCTCCGTGGACCCGCCGATGATTCTCGTCTCGGTGCGCGCGCGGTCGCGTTTCGCGCAGTCGGTCGCGCGGGGCGGCGCTTTCGGCGTGAGCTTCCTCGCGCAGGAGCACGAACCGCTGAGCCGTCACTTCGGCGGCCAGCCGCGCGAGGGCCTCGACGATCCGTTCGAGCATGTGCGCGATGTCCCTGTCGTGCGCGGCGCGCTCGTGCAGATCGCGGCGCGCGCCGAAGCGGTCCACGAAGGCGGCGATCATCTGATCTACACCGCGCACGTGGAGGCGCTGCACGAATCGGACGGGCCGCCGCTGCTTTTTTTCAGCGGGAGATACAAGCAGATCGTCGCGCACGATCCGTCGTCGTGCTGGCTCGACTGCGCGTGATGCGCTTGATGCGCTTGATGCGCACGAAACGCCGAACTCGTCGCGCAATTTCTGGCTGGAATCAAGGCGGCAGCGGTTGCTTAAGCTATCATTCGGTTTCGAACATCATGCGTGCGATGACTTCATGTCGAAACCCGTCTCCCCCTCGAAGCAGCCGCTTCCGGCCGAACGTCCCGATCACGACCTCGACCATTCGGTCGGCTACCTGCTCAATCGCGCCGCCAGCATCATCGCCGCACGCTTCAGCGACGACCTGAAGGCGTACAACATCAACCTGCAAGCGTGGCGCGTGCTGGCCGCGCTGCGTCACGAAGGCCACCAGACGCTCTCCGACCTTGCAAGCCACACCGGCTCCGAGCTGTCGTATCTCTCGCGCGCCGTTGGGGCGCTCGAAACGCGGGGCTATGTCCGGCGCAGCGAATCGCCAGCCGACCGGCGCACCATTCATCTCTCGCTCACGCAGGCCGGCGTCGAAATCGTCGGCGAACTCGCACCGCGCGCGTGGGAAATCGAACGCATGTCGATGAAAGGCGTGTCGGCTCACGAACTCGCCGTCACGCTCAAAACGCTGCGCGCGGTGTATTCGAACCTCGTTGACAGTTGCGAAGGGGCGACCGACGTCAATCGCAAGCTAACGGTGGCCCGCCGCGTGCGCCGCCGCGAAGCGCGCGACGAAGCGGCGGACTGAATGCATCGGGCGCCCTGAGCACGCCGAGGCTCAGGCAGGCTCGGCGATCACGCGGTTCTCGATCGCGCCGATGCCCTCGATCTCCGCGCGCATCACGTCGCCGGCGCGCAGATACGTGGGCGGACTCATCGCCACGCCCACGCCCGAAGGCGTGCCCGTCGCGAGCAGATCGCCGGGCTCCAGCGTGAAGGCCGTCGAAAGATGCGCGATCTGGGCGTGGATGTCGTGGATCATCGAAGCGGTCACGTCGTCCTGACGAAGCTCGCCGTTCACCCACATCCGCAGGCGCAACGCGTGCGGATCGCCCAGTTCGTCGGGCGTCACGATCCAGGGGCCCGTCGGTCCGCAGGTATCGAACGACTTGCCGACCGTCATGGTCTGCGTGGCGAGCTGCCAGTCGCGCACCGAAACGTCGTTGCACACCATATAGCCCGCGATGACCGAACTCGTGGCTTCGCGGCTCACATGGCGGCAGCGCCGGCCAATCACGACGCACAGTTCGACCTCGTAATCGAGCTGCTCCGAAACGGAGGGCACATGCACGTCGCCGAACGGGCCGTTGATGCACGTCACCTGCTTGTTGAACCACACCTGCGTGGGCGGCGTCTGCACGCCCACTTTCGCCGCCTCCGCCACGTGCTTGCGATAGTTCATGCCGATGGCCAGGAACTTCGACGGATTCGGCAGCGGCGCGAGCAGCGTGACTTCCGAAAGCGCGCTCACGTGGCCGTCCTTGACGGCCGCCGCGCGCGCCATGGCCTCTTCGCCGCCCTGCAGCAGCGCGAGCATGGTGGCGGGCAGCGACGGGTCGCCAAGCGGAAGGTCGATCACGCGGTCGCCTTCGACCTTGCCGATCGAAATGCGGCCTTGATGCTGATACGTCACGAGTTTCATTGGAGTCCTGAATGATGAGGGTTTATGCGATGCTCACGCGCGAGGCGTCCTGCTCACGCGGCGAGGTTTCATGACTTCCCACGGGATACGGGTAGCGGCGCGGAAGCCACAACAGCAGGGCCGCCGCGCAAGCGAGCACGGCCAGGAAGATCAGCAGCGCGGGCCGGTACGAATGCGCCGCGTCGTACACGGCGCCCATCATGAACGGCCCAAGCCCCGTGCCCACCGTGAATACGGCGAACAGGTAGCCATAGATTTGCCCGAACGCGCGCAGCCCGAAATAGCGGCTTTGCAAATAGGCAATGAGATCGACTTCGGCGCCCATGCCGAGGCCGACCAGCACGGCGCCGAACATCGTCAACGTGCTCGCCGTGCTGCCCAGCAGCGTCAGCACGCCGACGGCGGGCAGCACCACGAAGGCAATCGCCACGTACGGTCCGAAGAAGCGGTCGAGTAGAAAGCCGCAGAGCAGCCGCCCGACGATCAGCGAGGCGCCGATGCCGGAAAACACGACAACGGCCTGCTTTGCCGGTATGCCTCGGTCCGTCAGCAAGGGAACGAGGTGAACGATGGTCCCGTTCGCGACAATCGGAATGCAGAGAAACACGAAGGCAAGCTTCCAGAACTGCGGGTTGCGCAGGGCTTCGCGCGCCTGCAGCCCGGGCAGCGCCTCCCTCGCGCCCGAACCCGGCGTGGCGGCGGCTTCGCGAATGAACAACGCGACAGCCAGAAACGCGATGATGAAGACCGTCACGCCTACCGCGACGAATGCGCCACGCCAGCCGAACCGGTCCAGATAGATTTGCGTGAGGCGCGGCACGAACGCCGCGCCGAGACCCACGCCCGTCATGGCGATGCCCATGGCGACGCCGCGCCGGCGATCGAACGCGGCAGCAATGGCCTTGGCGTACGGCAGCGGCGCCTGCCCCGCGCTGAACAGCCCCATCGTGCCGAACATGATGAGGAACACCGCGGGCACGCCGGGCGTTTGCGACATCGCGGCAATGGCGAGCGCGAATAACGTGATGGCGGCGAGCGTCACCCGCCGAATGCCGTGCCGGTCGATCAGGCTGCCCGCGAAGGGCGTTCCCACCGCGGCGAAGATCGAGCCCAGCATGACGGCGGCGGACACGAGACCGCGATTCCAGCCGAACTCGGCCATGATGGGCTTCATCAGCACCGAGGCCGAAAACTGCAGCACGGTGACGTTGCCTACCGTGAGCCCGAGAACCGAGCCGAACACGATCCACCCGCGGCTTCCAAACATCCGTCGCACGATTGTCTCCCTTTGTTATTCCGGACTTGCGTTTCACGCCGCCGGACGATGTTCGAAGAAGCGTCCTGCATGAAACAGCAACGGTGCATCGCTGCCGTACGAAAACCGCTCGACATGGCCTAGCACCATGACGTGATCGCCATAGGTCGTCAGTTCCGACGTGCGGCACTCGAAGCGGGCCAACGCATCGACCAGGATCGGCACGCCGCCGAGCCCGGGCTGCACACGCTCGGCGAGCGGCGCGAACTTGTCCTCGGCCGGCGTGGCGAAATGGCCGGCCAGTTCCTGCTGACCGGCCGAAAGAACGTGTACGGCGAAGTGGCCGGCTTGACGGAACACCGGCAGGCTCGGCGCGCGTGTGCCCAGATACCACGCCACCAGCGGCGGATCGAGCGATACCGAGCAGAACGAATTAATGGTGAGCGCCGCCTGGCGGCCGTCGCTCGCGCGGGTCGTGACGACGCATACGCCGGTTGCGAAGCGCCCGAGCGCGTTGCGCAACTCGCGGCTATCGGAAGTGGCCGTGCTCATGCTTTTTCCTCGATCGATGCGGGTGAAAGCGGGGAATTCGCACCGGCGCCCGTAAAGCAGCGTGGATCGCGCGTGGATGACCAGTAATCGAGCGCCGTGGGCGAAGGCGCGATCCGCCTGGGTGCGCGCGGAAACGCTTCGGGAAAGGCCTCCATGCCGAAGCTGTATTCCATGGTCAGGCCGTCCGGGTCGAGGAAATACAGAAACACGCTGTCCGATGCGGGATGGCGCCCGGGACCGAACACCACGTCCGACCCGGCCCGCTTCAGGCGCGAGAGCGCCCGGCCGATGTCGTCGATCTCCGTGACCATGTAGTTCACGTGATGCAGGCAACGGCGTTCGAACTGCGCGATGCCGACGCCGTGGTGCCAGGGGTTCGGCCAGCAGCGCATGAACGTGATGAACTCGCCCACCGAATCCGACTCGCTGAAGTTGAGCACATCGCGCCAGAATGCGACTGCCTGCGCGGCGTCCGGCGTATTGAACACCACGTGCCCGAGGCGCTGGATGCGCGCGACCGTGGGCGTGAACGGGCGCGCCGAATCCGCGGCGGCCACGTAGAACTCCAGCGTCGCGCCCACCAGCGGCTCGAAAATACGGATGGCCCGCTGTTGCCCGCGCGCCGCGCACGTCGCCGCGTCGGTCTCGTGAACGGGAACGCCCGCACGTTCGAGGCGCTCGATGAGCGGTTCGAACTGCGCCATGTCCTCCAGCATGAAACCGGCGCAACGCAGCCCGGCTTCCGGCGCCGCATGCAGCGTCATGCTGTGGTGTTCGTGATCGCAACGCAGGCGGACTTCGCCGTCCCGCCCCGTATCGACGTACTGAAGACCCGCCACGTTTTCGTAGTAGTCCCTGGCACGTGAAAGATCGGTCACGTTAAGCTCGACTCGCCCGAGCTTCCGGTATCGGATCATCTTCGCCGCTCCTTCAATACTGGCCGCGCGGGGGCAAGCCGAGCCGCATCTGGCCGTACATCGTGGACACCGCAGGCCAGTTCACGCTGATATGGTGCGCAACCGCGTTGATGTCGCGCCAGGCGCGCTGAATCCCGCTGTCGAGCTGAATGCCGGTGCCGCCCACGACGTCATACAGCGCATTGATCGCCTCGACACACAGGCGCACGGCGTAGGCGTGACCGCGCCGCACCGTAATGCGCTGCGCCGTGCTCAGTTGCTCGCCGTTGCGCACCCACTCCTCCACCTGCTGCAAATCGCGCTGCAGGATGAGCTGCGCCGCATCCACCGCCGCTTCGCCCTGTGCGAGCGCGGACTGCACGTGGCCGAACTGGGCCATGGGCGCGCCGCCACCCGCGAACGCGCCGCGCGTGGCGCGCGCGCCGATGGTTTCGACGAATTCGTCGAGCGCGCCGCGCAGCGCCGACACGGCCGGGTTGGCAAGCAACGGAGGAAAGCCGCTCAGAAAAGGCACGCGGTAAAGCGACGCCTCGTGAAGCCCGGCGCCCGGCGAGCGCTGGTCGAGCACGTCGGCGAAGGCCACGGTGCGATGCGCCGGCACGAACACGGCGTCGTCGATGGCGATGTCCTTGCTCCCGGTGCCCGCGAGCCCGACCGTAAACCACGTATCGACGATGCGCACGCTCTGCGCGGGCACCAGCAGGAACAGCGCGCGCGGCGCGGCGCCCGCTTCCTGTTCGACCATCGCGCCCAGCGAAAGCCATTGCGCGTTATCGCTGTTGCTGCCAAAGCTCCAGCGGCCCTTGAGGTAAAACCCGCCGTCGGCCGGAACGGCTTTGCCCGTGGGCGCGATGCACGACGCGACGAGCGCATCGGGCGAGTCTCCCCACACATCTTCCTGGGCCTGCTCGGGGAACATGCCCAGCACCCACGAGGCGGCGGCGCTCAAGCCGTAGCACCAGCCCGTGGAAGTACAGCCGCGCCCGATTTCGAATGCAAGGCGGCGCAGCGCTTCGAGGCTCAATTCGTGGCCGCCGAACCGGCGCGGCTGGACCGCGCGATACAGGCCGGCTTCCTTCAGTTGTTGCGTGACGGCGGCCGAAACGCGCCGCTCCTGCTCCGTTGTGCGGGCGCGGGCTGCGACGAGCGGGCGCAACTGCGTGGCCGCATCGAGCAGGCGGTCGAACACGCCGGAATCGGCGGTGGCCGCCGCCGCGGGGCGCCGGTCGAGTACCTCAGAGGTCGGGGTCATCCTGATGATCTCCTAAATTATTGCAAAAGCAATCAATCCGTGATCGAATTACATCGCACAACAGTTGCTTTTGCAACCTTTAAACGATGCCCTTCACCCAGGAGTTACCCGAATGAGCCGTGCCTGCCCAGTCCCCCTCTGCGGGTGCATCGACGTCCACACGCACGTCGTTCCGCACGATTTCCCGGCGTATCTGGGCCATCGTATCGGGGCGGCGTGGCCGTCCATGCGCGAGGCCCAGCCGTGCCACCGCCATGTGGTCATATCCGGCAAGGTGTATCGAACGGTGTCGAACCAGGCGTGGGACACGGAAGTTCGCCGCGCCGACATGGACCGGTTGGGGGTAGCGCGGCAGGTGCTCTCGCCCATGCCCGAACTGCTTTCCTACTGGCTCGACCCCGCCGACGGCGCTGCGCTCGCGCGCTATCTTAACGAGACGCTCGCGCAGATGTGCGCGGGCGCGCCCGGGCGCTTTAGCGCGCTGGGCGCCGCGCCGCTCCAGGACATGGATCTGGCCATACGGGAGATGGAATTCGCCGTGGGCACGCTCGGCCTGGCCGGCGTGGAAGTGGGCAGCAACGTGGGCGGCGTGCCGATTGGCGACCCGCGCTTCTGGCCGTTCTTCGAGGCCGCGCAGGCCTGCAACGCGGCGGTGTTCGTGCACCCGTTGAGGCCCGCGGGCATGGAGCGTCTGGTGGGCCCGGCCTCGCTCGAACAGATCGTGGCGTTTCCCGGCGAGATCGGCCTCGCGGCGGCTTCGATCGTCACGGGCGGTCTGATGGCGCGATTTCCGCGCCTGCGTATCGCGCTGAGTCATGGCGGCGGCGCGATCCAGACCGTGCTGCCGCGCCTGCAGCACGCATGGGAGTGCCAGCCGGCGCTGCGCGAGGCCATGCCCGTCGCGCCGCTCGACGCCGCGCGCTCGCTCTGGTTCGACAACCTGCTCTACAGCGCGACCGCCATACGCGCGCTGGTCGAAACGGTGGGAAGCGACCGTGTGATGATCGGCACCGACTACCCGTTCGCGATCATGGACGCCGACCCGGCGCGGCGTGTGGAGACATTGGGCTTCAGCGAAGGCGAACAGGAGGCGTTGCGCTGGAAGAACGCGCTCGCGTGGCTCGGGGTGGAATGAACCGTCTGCCGGATCGTGGATCGTGGCGCGCGGGCAGGTCCGTTGCGGCCTGCCCGACCCGCAACTACAGATTGGTCGCCTGGAAACTCACCTGCCGCCAACCGGCCGCTTGCTGCTGCCAGACTTGCGTGGTCATGACGTGCATGTCGATGCGCTGCCCCGTCGCCGTCAACTCGATCGACTGTCGCAGCGGCCCCGTCACGACAGCCAGGCCGTCGTATACGCGCACCTCCAGCGCTTCGCGTTCCGCCGAGAGAAAACGGATCGCGCCTTTCACCATCGCCAGATACGCGGCCTTGTCGTCGGCCTTGCCGTTGGCGTGGACATGCACGACGTCATCGGCCACGAGACGATCGAGCGCTTCGATATCGGCCGCCACGAGCGCCCGGCAACGTGCCGCTTCGAGTGCCGCCACCTCTTCTCGCACAGCTTCTTCAGTTTTGCTAATCATCGGTAGGTTTCGCCTTATGCCGGTTCGGCCCGGACGATATTTTCGATCGCCCCGATGCCGTCGATTTCCACTTTCATCGTATCGCCTGCACGCAGCCAGCGAGCGGGCTTCATTGCCACGCCTACGCCGCCGGGCATGCCCGTCAGGATCAGGTCGCCCGGTTCGAGTGTCATCGCCTTCGAAAGATGCTCGACCTGCGCGTAACAGTCGAAGATCAGTTGCGCCGTGCTGGACTCCTGGCGCTTTTCGCCATTCACGAAGCAGCGAATACCGAGCGCGTGCGGATCGGCGACGGCATCGGCCGTCACGATCCACGGGCCAAACGGCGCGTGCGTATCGAACGACTTGCCGATCGTGAACTGCGAGGTCTGGAGCTGCCAGTCGCGCACGCTGACATCATTGGCCACGCAGTAGCCGAAGATCACCTCATGCGCTCGCTCGCGCGGAACGTGACGGCAGCGCTTGCCGATCACGAACGCCAGTTCCGCCTCGTAGTCCAGTTGCGCCGAAACACGCGGCAGATCGACGGGCGCGAAGGGTCCCGTCGCCGAGGTCGGCATTTTCGCGAACCACAACTGATCGGCGGGCCGCGCCATGCCCGACTCCTCGACGTGATCCGCGTAGTTCAGCCCGATGCCGAGAATCTTGCCCGGGCGCGGGACAGGCGCGAGCAGCGTGACGGCATCGAAGCCGATGTCCGCCGGGCGCGAAGCCTCCAGCGGCACAAGGCGCTCGCGCCAGGCCGGCCACGCTTCGATCAGTGCGATTGCGTCGCGCGGCGCATCGGGCAAATGCCGCCCGATGTCGATTACACCGCCGTCCACCGCCAGGCCCACCGCCGTCACATCGTTCGCACTACGGAATGTCACGAGTTTCATGTGTTCCCTCCGCTCACATGAACGTCGATTTGCCGGTGGCCGCCGTGCCCACCGCGCTCAATTCGGCGTCGCTCGCGCCGGCCTTCCACAAACGCACGAGTTCGTCGGGATCGAATTCCACGCCGAGGTTGTTCTTCGCGAACGCTTCCGAATGGAAATACGCAGCGGGGTCGTCGCCGTTGTCGGCCTGCAGTTCGATATCGTTGCCTTCCGGATCGCGATAGTAGAGCGACGTGGTCGGACCGTGGTTGATGCACCAGAACGGCTGGATGCCGAGCGGCTTCAGGCGCGCGTAAGTTGTCAGCAGGTCGCCAATGTTGTCGTAGCTGTAGGCGACGTGATGCACGCCCGCCGTCTCGCCTGCCTTCGGAGGAACATCGGGCATGTTGAAAAAAGCGAGGCGGTGGTGTTCGTCGTCGTAGGTGATGAAGGTGAGGATGTTGTCCTCGAACACGAGCCGCGCCTGGAACAGCTTCATGTACCACGCCACCGTTTCCGCGCGGCGTGCGCAGCGGTACACCAGGTGGGCCATGCGCGCGGGTACGACGCGCGCTGCCGCGCCCGCTTCCGTTGCCGTTTGTGCTGTCGTCATGTCTGTCTCCTGTACTTTTCCTGTGTCGATGAAGGCCGCATCAAAGCAGCACGCGGCGGAAGTCGGCCATCAGCGTGGCCAGATATGCGAGGAAGCGGCCGGCCTCGGCGCCGTCCACCGCCCTGTGGTCCCATGAGAGCGAGAGCGGCAGGATCAAGCGCGGCTCGAACGCCGCGCCGCTCCACACCGGTTGCGTCGCCGCCCTGCCCACGCCCAGAATCGCCACTTCGGGCGCATTGATGATCGGCGTGAAGTGCGTGCCGCCGATGCCGCCCAGCGACGAGATCGACATCGAGCCGCCCTGCATTTGCGCGGGCGTGAGCTTGCCTTCGCGGGCAAGCGCGGCCAGTTGCGACATCTCCGCGGCGATCGCGGCGATGCCCTTGCGGTCCGCGTCGCGAATCACCGGCACCACGAGTCCGCTGGGCGTGTCCGCCGCAAAGCCGATATGGAAGTAATGCTTCTGCACGACCTCCTGAGCGTCGAGGCTCACGTTGAACTGCGGGTAGCGCTGCAGCGCGGCCACGCACGCCTTGACGAGAAACGCCAGCATCGTCACCTTCGCCGCGCCGTCCTTCGCCTCGCGGTTCAGCGCGGCACGCAGGGATTCGATCTCCGTTACGTCGGCCTGATCGAAGTTGGTGACGTGCGGAATCATCACCCAGTTGCGATGGAGGTTCGCCCCGGAAATCCTGCGGATGCGCGAGAGCGGGCGGCGCTCCACCGGCCCGAACTTCGAGAAGTCCACCTGCGGCCAGGGGAGGATGTCCAGACCCGTTGCGCGCGCATCCATCGGCGCGCGCGCGGGCGCGGGGCTCGACAAAACATCCTTCACGTGCGCAAGCACGTCCTCCCTGAGCACGCGTGCATTGCGGCCGCTGCCCTTCACTTGTGCCAGATTCACGCCGAGTTCGCGCGCGAGCTTGCGCACGGACGGGCCGGCGGCGACTTCGATCTTCGGCGGCAACTCCCGCGCCGTGGTATTGATCGGGATGGGCGGCACGGGCTCGCGGGGCCGCTCCGGTGCCGGGGCGTCCGGCAGAATGGCCGCCTCTGGAGCTGCTGCGACGAGTGCATCGAACTCCACGCGCCCGATCAGCGAGCCGTGCGAAACCAGATCGCCGGGTTTGAGCAACACTTCGCGTATCGTTCCGGCGAATGCGCTCGGCACGTCCATGGTTGCCTTGTCCGACTCCAGCGTCACGAGCGGCTGTTCCAGCGCCACGCTATCTCCGGCGCGAACCAGCACCTCGATCACGGGAATATCCCGGTAGTCGCCGATGTCGGGGACTCTCAACTCCTGCATGTCCGATCCTTGATTAGGGTTCCTGAGTTCATCTACCGGTTCCACGGCGCCATGCCGCCTGCGTCGATCTCGTAGCGCGCCAGCGCCTGGGCATGCTTTTCCGGGTCGATAGCGGCGAGGGCCGCCGCGGCGATATGCCAGCGGTCCACCTCGAAGTAGCGCCGCAGCGCGCCGCGCGTGTCGCTGCGCCCGAACCCGTCCGTGCCCAGCGCCGTATAGGGCGCCTCGACATACGAGCCGATCAGTTGCGCATAGGCGCGCACGTAATCGCTTGCCGCCACCACGGGCGCAGCGCCCGCCAGGCAGCGTTCGACGTGGCTAGTGCGCCGCGCGGCGCTTGCATACAGGCGTTCGCGCTCCACTTCGCGCGCCTCGCGCGCCAGCTCCGAAAAACTCGTCACGCTCCAGATTTCGGATGCGACGCCCCAGTCGTTTGCCAGCAGTTCCGCGGCTGCGATCACCTCGCGCAGGATCGCGCCCGAGCCCAGCAGACGCACCACGGGCTCACCCTCGCCGCGCGCGCCGTAACGGCGCATGCCGCGGATGATGTCTTCGTATTCGTGCGGCTCCACCGATTCGTGCACGTAGTTCTCGTTCGTCACGCTCAGGTAGTAGAACTCGTCGTGCTGCTGCTCGAGCATGCGGCGCGCGCCGTGGTCCACGATCACCGCCATCTCGCCCGCGAATGCGGGGTCGTAGGCCCGGCAGTTCGGCACCGTGGCGGCCATCACGTGGCTCGTGCCGTCCTGGTGCTGCAACCCCTCTCCCGAGAGCGTCGTGCGCCCCGCCGTCGCGCCGATCAGGAAGCCCCGCGCGCGCTGGTCCGCCGCGGCCCAGATCAGGTCGCCCACGCGCTGGAAGCCGAACATGGAGTAGTAGATGTAGAACGGCAGCATCGCCACGCCGTTCACGCTGTACGAGGTCGCCGCCGCCGTCCACGACGAGACCGCGCCGGCCTCGGTAATGCCTTCCTCCAGCAGTTGCCCGTCCTTCGACTCCTTGTAATAGAGCATCGAGCCCGCGTCCTCCGGCTCGTAAAGCTGCCCCTGCGGCGAGTAGATCCCCACCTGGCGGAACAGGCTCGCCATGCCGAAGGTGCGCGCCTCGTCCGCCACGATCGGCACGATGCGCGGGCCCAGTTCGCGGTCCTTCAGGAGGTTCGTGAACACGCGCACGAGCGCCGTGGTCGTGGAGTTCTCGCGGGTGTCGGGCGCGAGCGCGAACTGCGCGTAGCTCGCGAGCGCAGGCACTGCGAGCGGCTGCGCATGCGTGGCGCGGCGCGGCATGTAGCCGCCCAGCGCGTCGCGGCGCTCGCGCAGGTAGCGCAGTTCCGCACTGTCTTCCGCCGGACGGTAGAAGCTCATTGCGGCCACCTGCTCGTCGTCGAGCGGCAGCGCGAAGCGGTCGCGAAACGCCTTGAGCGCGTCCACGTCGAGTTTCTTCTGCTGATGCGCCGTGTTGCGCGACTCGCCCGCCTGACCCATGCCATAACCTTTCTTGGTCTTGGCGAGAATCACGGTCGGGCGGCCCTCGTGGGCGGCTGCGGCCGCAAACGCTGCGTACAACTTACGGAAATCGTGACCGCCGCGCCGCAGACCATCGATTTCCGCTGGCGTCATGTGCGAGACGAGCGCCTGCAATTCCGGGTCGAGGTCGAAGAAGTGCGCGCGGTTGTACGCACCGTCGTTGGCGCCGAGCGTCTGGTACTGGCCATCCACCGTTGCCGCGAAGCGGCGCAGCAGCACGTGGTTGCGGTCGCGCGCGAAGAGCGCGTCCCAGTCCGAACCCCACACCACCTTGATGACGTTCCAGCCCGCGCCCGTGAACAGCGATTCCAGTTCCTGGATGATCTGGCCGTTGCCTCGCACCGGACCATCGAGACGCTGGAGGTTGCAGTTGATCACGAACGCGAGGTTGTCGAGCCCTTCGCGTGCGGCCAGCGAAAGCGCCGCAATCGACTCGGGCTCGTCCATCTCGCCGTCGCCGAACACGCCCCATACACGCCGGTGCGACGTGTCCGCAATGCCGCGATGCTCCAGGTAGCGGAGAAAGCGCGCCTGGTAAATTGCGCTAATCGGCCCGATGCCCATCGACCCCGTGGGAAACTGCCAGAATTCAGGCATGAGCCACGGGTGCGGATAGGAACACAGACCACCGCCGTCCACCTCCTGGCGGTAGCGGTCGAGCTGGCCGGCGTCAAGACGTCCCTCCAGATACGCGCGCGCGTACACGCCCGGCGCCGAATGCGGCTGGAAATACACGAGATCGCCCCTGGCGGTCCCGGTGTCGGCGCGAAAGAAGTGGTTGAAGCCCACCTCGAAAATCTCTGCCGCCGAGGCATAGCTCGCAATATGGCCGCCAAGCTCGCCGTAGGCCTTGTTGGCCTTCGCAACCATCGCCAGCGCATTCCAGCGGATGATGGAGGTAATGCGCTCCTCCATCGCGAGGTTGCCCGGATACGCGGGCTGGTCCTCAACCGCAATGGTGTTCTGGTACAGCGAGTACGGATGCGCCGCGGGCGAAACACCCAAGTGATTCGCGTGCTCGGCGAGCCGTTGCAGCAGGAAGGTCACGCGGTCCACGCCCGATACGCGTGCAACGGCTTCCAGCGCTTCGAGCCATTCGGCGGTTTCCTGCCTGTCGTTGTCGAGACCGTGTTCCGCATGACGCGCCAGCGCATCATGCAACACATGGTGAGGATCGGACTTCATGTCGTTTATCCGGTAGTTCGTCGATCACAGGCGGGGCTTGCATGAATGCAACCCATGCAATACCCGCCCCCAACTACTGCCCCGCGCATCGCACGGCGCCGCATAGTTATTCTGTATGCCTAACTGACTTCACGCAGGTTCCGGTTCGGGCGGCATGGCCTCGGCTACCACCCTTCGATACAGCCTTGCGCCGTAACCATCGGCGAGCGAGCATGCATTTGCTGATACTTGGCGCTGTAAAACACGAGCGGGCGACGCTGCGTACCGTGACGGACATACTCCAGTTCGCCGATGTAAAGCAGATGGTCGCCCGCAGGATGCACGTCCACGGCCCGCGCGACGAGTTGCACGAGGCTGCCCTCGAGCAGCGGCGTGCCTTCGTGCGCGCAAAACGGCAGTTCGAGATCGTCCTGCGGGCAGCCGCCAAAATGCGCGCTCAATGCCCGCTGATCCTCGGCCAGAATGTTGATGCCGAACCGCACGCCCTCCTCGACCCACTGGTTAAAGCGCGAACTCTTTCGCACGGAAACCAGCACGAGCGGCGGCTCCAGCGAAACCGACATGAACGCGTTCGCGGTCATGCCGGCCGGCTGACCTTCGACCTGGTAGGTCACGACCGTCACGCCCGTAGCGAACATGCCCATCGTCGCGCGAAGCACCCTGGCGTCGATCGCGGACTCCGCGCGCGGCTGAGTCAGTGCATTCATGATCAGACCAGCGGCGTGATGTTGTTCTCGACGCCGAGCAGCGCCTTGCCATACAACTCCAGCCCGATTGCCGGCAATCCCACCGCGTGCCGCGCCGCCGTATTCGAGTCGCGCCACCAGCGCTGCAACGGACTCGTCTCCGCGAAGCCGCCCGCGCCGTGTGCCCACAGCAGCGTATTGAGCGCTTCGGTGATGTAGGTGGTCACCATTCCCGTGTCGGCCCGCACGCGTGCACGCGTGAGAAGGTCGAGCGGCATGTCGTGACACGCGGCCGCGTCGATCTCGTCGGCCGCGCGAAATGCGCGCAGGTGCGCGTTGTCGATCTTGATGGCGGCTTCGGCAATCTGTGTCTGGAAGACGGTCGAATCCGTCTGCTTTTCGAACGATGTGTAGGCAATCGCCCGTTGCGGCGCTTTCTCGATGACGAAGCGCAGGGCCGCGCGGCCAAGCCCGAGTTGCGGGCCCGTGAGGATCAGCGCCGCAAACGGCACGAACGCGGCGCGGTAAGCCGCTTCTTCCTTGCACTCGGTCGGATATCGGCCTTCGATGGCTTCCATCATGTCGAGCAGACGATGCTCCGGCACGAACACTTCGTTGCCGACAATGCAGTTGCTGCCCGAAGCGCGCATGCCCGCGGTGAACCACGTGTCCTCGATCGACAGTTCCGACATCGGCACGAGCGCCAGATACTGCTTCCTGAACGCACCGTTGGCGTCGTGCTCGATCACGCCCACGGCGGCCCAGTCGGCGTGCAGCGAGCCGGACGAGAAGTACCACTTGCCCGAAATCACAAGACCGCCTTCCACGCGGCGCGATTGCGTGGAGGGCGTGAATACGCCCGACACCCGCGCGTCCGGATTGTCGCCCCAGACTTCGTCCTGCGCCTGCTGCGGGAACAGCCCCGTGAACCACGCGCACACGTTCGTGAGCGCCACTACCCACGCGGTCCCGCCACATGCCTCGCCGAGCGCCGCCGACACTTCCAGATGCGAACGCAGCGTGCCCTCGTAGCCGCCGTAACGCTTGGGCACCATCAATCGAAAGAGTCCCGCCTCGGCGATGGCGGCGATATTCTCCTCGCTTGCCCGGCGATTGCGCTCCGACTCCACCGCGTTCTTCATGAGCAACGGTTGAAGCGCTGTTGCGCGGCCAACCAGTTCATGGAGCGTCGGGCCGAACGTCGCGCGCTGCTGCACAGGCCACTCGGCGCCGATCTGTTCGTCCTGAAGTGCACACTCGCTCGTCATCACGTTCATCTTAGTCATCCTAATCACGTTGTCTGCCACGACACGGCAAGGTTCAAGCGCCGCGACCGGCGCGCGGTTCGCGCCCGCTCAGGCAGGGATGGGATCAGCGCATGGCGCGGCACCGTCATCGACAGGCCCGCACGGCTTAATGGTCGTCTCCCGGAATAATGAATGACATCAATGTCATTCTTAACCATGCGAGAAATATAGGACCACGCTAGCGCGCGCTCAAGCTATATTGGCCTCTCCTGGGGTTTCCTATAAGCCACCCGTGTCATTCTGACAAAACGTCATATACTACGAAAACGGTACTGCCCGCGTTTGCACGAAGGAATATGAAAGTCATGGACCACCGCTCCAAGATCGCCGAAAAAAAGCGCCTCATGATGCGCACGAAACTGATCGACGCAGCAACGCGCGTATTCGCCGACCATACGGGGCCCGCGCCCGTCATCGACGACGTGATCCGCGAAGCCAGGGTCTCGCGCGGGACGTTCTACAACTACTTCGATTCGCTCGATCAAGTGCTGGCCGCAATTGGCCAGGAGTTCAGCAACCAGATGATTACGGACATCCTGCCGGTCTACGACGTGCTCACGCAGCCGTGGCAAAGGGCGTCCGTCGGCTTTCGCGTTTTCCTCGTGCGCGCCCTGCTCGACCGTAAATGGGCCGGTTTCATGGCGCTTCCCGACGCGTGGCCGCACCACACGCTGCTCGCGAAATACATGGCGGCCGACCTCGAAAACGGCAGGCGCGCCGGGCAATTCCATTTCGACGAAGTCGCGGCCGCCACCGATTTCCTCATGGGCGCGACGTCCCAGGCAATCCAGTCGATCAGGCAGGGCGTGACGGACCCCAACGCCTACATGAACGCGTACACGCGCATGGCACTGGCAAGCCTCGGCTGCACCCGCAAGCTCTGCGACGAGGGCGTCGGCTTCTCGCTGTCCTACCTGCAGGACTGGGCCTCGGGCCGTCTCGACGTCAACAAGCCGCTTTGGGCGCTCAACATGAATTCGAAAGAAGGTCAGCTATTTCTCGACTACGCCGCAGGCTAGCTGCCTTGCAGCGGAATCGCCGTCGAATACATTACCTGCTTGAGCGCGAAACTCGAACGTATGCTCTTCACATTGGGAATGCGCGTGAGTTCGTCGACGATGAGCCGCTCCAGCGCCTGGGTGTCGCGCACCAGCACGCGCAGCAGATAGTCCGCGTCGCCTGTCATCAGATAGCACTCCATAACACCAGGTATGGCAACCACCGCTCGCTCGAACTCGTCCAACCCTTCGCGCCGCTGGTTTTCGAGCGAGATGTGAATGAAGACATTCACGTTCAAGCCGAACATTTCCGGGGCGAGAAGCGTGACGCGCTGCCGGATCAGGCCGGCGCGTTCCATTGCCCGCACCCGCGCGAGGCAGGGCGAAGCCGAAAGGTTCACGCGCGCCGCCAGTTCGACGTTCGACAGGCGCGCGTCCTGCTGCAGTTCGTTGAGAATTCTTATGTCGATTGCGTCGAGTTGCACCATTGCCTGTCCTGGAGAGTCGATTCGGCCGGATAGCGAAGCCGCGACATGCGCGCAGCCTCACAGCCTTGACGCCCAGGAGTGTAGCGCGTCGATGCGGTCCCATCCCCACTTTCTCCCGACGAATACGACCAGGGCAACGCCGCTTCGTCCGCAATTCGATGATATTTCGTTCCATGGAGCAGATGGTGTCGAATTGACGGGTCGAAAAGCGTGCTTCGCAGCATAAGTGCGCAGCAGATCGGGCTCTGTGCGGAAGTTCGTGCCGTTCAGGCGCTCACGCGCCTCGAAACCGCGCCGGTGCGCACGGTATGCCGGTTCATCGCCACGAGACCGATCAAGCCGATCGTCAGCATGACGGCGAGCACGCCGAAATACACGACACCGTTCGCCCCGCTCGCCTCCAGCAACACGCCGCCGCTCGACGTGCTGACAATTCCCCCTACCCGGCTGATGCCGACGCACGTCCCCAACGCGGTCGCGCGGTAGGTCGCCGGATAGGCGGTTGCCGCGAGCGCATAGATGGTCGACTGCGACATGCCTCCGCCGAGTCCCGCGAAGAACATGGCCGCCTTCACCTGCAAGGGCATCGTCACGCCGCCGGCCAGCAGGTAGGGAAACGCGACGGTCGCGACCCCTGTTACGACGATCGCGATCACAAGCAGGCTGCGCGAGCCCATGCGCGGCAGCATGACGCCGGACGTGAGCACGCCAAGCACCGCCGCGAACGTGTAGATCGACGTGCTTGCAATCGCGCTCCGCAGATTGAAACCGGCGCCGACCAGCATCGTGGGCGTCCAGCTTACATACGCGTACGCTGCATAGGACAACGTAAAAAATGCCGTCCACAGCCCGACGTTCACGCGCAGATTGGCGGGCGAGAGCAAACGCGCGCCCGCTCCGGCAACCGATGCGTCGGGCGTCGATCGCTCTGCGGACGCGCGCAGCGGCCCGATCTCGCCCCCGATGACCCGTTCGAGCCAGGCGCGCGCTTCGCTCTCGCGCGCCTGGCGCTTCAGAAATGCCAGCGATTCGGGCAGGTAAATGACGCCGAGAACCGCGGCGACGACCGTCACGCCGCCGCTCACGTAGAAAAGGCTGCGCCAGCCGAGCGCCGGGATCAGCCACGCGGCGAGCACGCCGCCGAGCGTGCCGCCCAGCATGGTGCCGATCGACATGAGCAACACCAGTTGCCCGCGCAACCGGCGCGGACTCCATTCGGAAACTAGCGCCATGGCGACCGGCACGGCAATGCCAAAGCCAATTCCGCTCAGGAAGCGCAACACGATCAACTGCGTCACGCCGGTGACCAGCGCGGAGGCCAGTGTCGTCAAGCCAAACGATACGACCGCGCCGATGAGCGTGCGCCGGCAACCGAGCCGGTCGGCCGTGAGTCCGCCGAACGTGGCGCCCACGGCCATGCCGACCAGCGCGGCCGCCAGCGCCGGCGCAAGCTGCGTCTTGACGATGTGCCATTCGCGCAGCAGCACCGGGCTCGCGAAGGCAAGCAACTGAACGTCCATCCCGTCGATGATCAGGACGATCAGACAAAGCGCGAAGATGAGCTTTTGCCGTCCACTCACGGCCCGGTTGTCGATCAAGTCGTCAAACATGGTGTCTCCTGCTTATTGTTGGATGGTGTCTTTCGCTGGCTACGACGCGTTCAGGGACTTTTGCAGCAGCCTCAGGTACTCCGGTTCGTCCGGGCGAACCGGCGCGAACTGGTTGAAGTGACTTGCATGCGCGGCGCGAGCGAGCGCCTTCAGATCGCCGGGCGCGTAGCCCAGTTCGGCGAGAGTCGTAGGGAGACCTAACTCATGCATCAACGCCGCGACGCCCTGCGCGAGCGACATCGACGATCTCAGCCCGAAGGCGGAACTGATTTGCGCAACCTGTTCAGGAGCGCCTTCGGCCGTGAATTCCAGCGTCGTGACAAGGCCAATGCCGCTCAATACGCCGTGATGGAAGCCCTGGTCGCTGCATGTGAGCGCGACGGCGTGCGCCGGCCCGAGCCCCATGCCGATGGCCACCCCGCCCGCATAGGCGGCCAGCGACATTCCCGCGCGCGCAGCGGTGTCGTCGCCGTCGCTCACTGCGCGCCGCAAATAAGCAGCCACGTGCGCGATTCCATCCAGCGCGATTGCCTTGCCAAGCGGGATGCTGCGCGACGAAAGATAGCCCTCGATGCAATGCGAAAGCGCGTCGATACCCGTCGCGGCCGTGAGCCGGGGCGGCAGACTGCGCGTGAGATTCGGGTCGAGAATGGCAACGCCAGGCACGAGATAGCGCGAGCTAATGCCAACCGATGCGGTGACCGCGTCCGGATGAATGCCCGCCGATGGCGACGCTTCGCTGCCCGTGCCCGCCGTGGTGGGAATCGCGATCAAAGGCGCCCCCGCATCGTGCGCCGCGCCGCCTGGGCCCATGTAATCGGCAACGGAGCCGCCATGCGTGGCGAGCAGCGCAATGACTTTCGCCGTATCGATTACCGAACCGCCGCCTAACGCGATGACGCCATCGCATCGTTCGCGAGCGTAAAGCGCCGCGCCGTTGTCGACGTCGGCGAAGAGCGGGTTTTCGGTCACGCTGTCGAACATCACGACCGACGCGGCCTCTGCGCACGCCGCAACCGTCTTCGCCGCGAGGCCCGCCGCCACGACGCCGCGATCGGTCACCAGCAGCGGCCGCGTGACGCCAAGGTCATGCAATTCGCTCGCGAGCGATGCAATCGAACCGGCGCCCGATAGCGTGCGCGGCAGAAAGAGTGCGCAGGCGCGGGCCGGATTCTGCACGGTCGTATTCAAAGTTGTTTCCTCGGATAGGTCGAGCCACGTATGCAGGCCGGTTTTCATCGGAGTGCGAATCCACACACCGGATTCAGGAAACTATGTGCGCTGATGTCATTCGAGCCTAGATGCCGGGTACGATGTGCCTATGCCGTGGCGACATAGGCGCATTGCGGCACGCGCGGGAGAAGGGATGAGGGATGAGGGATGGGGACATTCATGATTTCATTCGCCGCGAAATGACAGTAGGCTGGGCGCGCCCGGTTTTTCGGGCAAGGGCATTCATAGCGAGCCATGCGAGAGACCATGAAAATGCATCATTTGCGCGACTTGCTGGCCGTCGCGGAGAAAGGCAGCATCAACGCGGCCGCCAAACATCTCGGCGTATCGCAGCCTGCGTTGAGCCGAAGCGTGCGCGAACTGGAAAAGGAAATGGGCGCGCCATTGCTCGAACGCCAGGCCACGGGCGCGGCGCTCACGCCTATGGGAAATCTGTTCGTACGCCGCGCGAGCACGGCAATGAACGAATTGCGCCGCGCTCGCGACGAAATCCAGCAATTGCAGGGATCTGTGCATGGCACGGTGGTGGCGTGCGTTTCCTCAATGGCTCATTTGACGCTTCTGCAAGAGGCTTTGGGGCCGTTCACGCAGCGCTATCCCAACGTCGTGTTGCGTGTGATCGAAGGCGTGTTTCCCGTGATCGACGCCCGCATTCGCAGCGGACAGGTCGACTTCTATGTGGGCCCCGCGCCCGAAAGCGGCACCGCGCCGGGCTTGCAGCTCGAGACGCTCTTCGCCACGAAGCGCGTCGTACTCGCGCGAAAAGGGCACCCGCTGGCGCGCGCGCGTTCGCTGGCGCAACTGACCGAAGCAAGCTGGATCACGACCTCCGTGACTTCGCAGGCCGAGAAGGAGTTTTCCGGCGTTTTTTCCGGCCGCGGCCTCAAGGTGCCCAAGCTCGCGCTTCAAACCGAATCGGCGCTTAGCTGGATTACCGCGATACTTTCGACGGACATGCTCGTCATGGTTCCGCAAATGTGGCTGGCGTCGCCCCTTACGAAGGATCTGACCGTGGCCATTCCGATCGAAGAGACACTCGCGGGCGCGCCGATGTCGCTGGTCCGCCGCAGCAGCGTGCCGTCCACGCCGGCCAGCGAGTATCTTTGCGATTTGCTGCGGCGAACCGCCAGCCGCATTGTTGCGGCCGAGGCCTAGAACGATGTCGCGAGACCGATGCGCAACGCGGTCTGCCGCGAGGAAGACGACTGCGACAACCCGTTGATCCATGCATTGGCGCCCTCGTCGCCACCGGCCTGTTGAAACACCGCGGTGACATAGACATCGGTCCGTTTGGACAACCAGTACTGAACGCCGGCGGTCACCTGGTTCGCCTTGTTGTGACTCAGTTCGGCGTTGCCTTTCATATACTGGTAGTTGATGCCGGCCAGCCACGCCGTGCCGAACCATCGCTGCAGGCCTGCCTGCACGACCCAGATCTTCGCACCCGTCAAGGTGTTTTGCGTATCGGTGAACAGTACGCTGGCCGTCGTATCGGCGAAGAAGTACTTCAATCCCGCGCCATAGTTGCGAATGCCGTCGAGCCCGTTGTTCATGGACGGATAGCGGCGATCGAGGTAGGCCAGCGCCGCAGAGAATCCACCCGTCTGCAGATTGAGCGCGAACGACATTGCGCGGTTGGCGCTGAAATCGCCCGCTACGCCGCCGAAGCTGTACTGCGCCGCCGCGGAAACGCCGTGAAAAATGGGCGAAACGTATTTGACGGAATTCGGAATGCCGCCCGCGCCAAGCTGATCGAATTCGAACGATCCGGTCGGATTATTAGTAATACCAAGCTTTGCGAACGGACCTTGCCGCAAGTTGAACAGGCCACCGTACGTAAACGCCGCGTCGTAGCCGCCAAAAACCAGGCTGTCCATCATGACGCTGTATTGATTGCCGAACGTCAGCTTCCCATAGTCGACGTTGTTCAACCCCACCAGCGCCGTCCGGTTGAACAGCGTGTTGGGGGCAATCAACGCGCCCGTGCTCACGCTGAATTGCGAAATCATCTGAAAGATCGCGGACGTACCTCCGCCCAGGTCTTCCTTGCCCAGAAATCCAAATACGCTGGGAAACTGTATTGAGTCCTGCACCGCCACTTGATGCCCGCCGTGCACGTTCGTGACATAGGTGATCCCCTCGTCGACCATGCCAAAAAGCGTGACGCTGCCTTGCGCGTGGGAACTCAGGGAAATGCACATAAGCGATATCGCGGACGCGATTCTTTTCATACCGTCTCCAATCCAGATTCTATTTTTAATATGAAATTCGTGAGCGCCCGAATTACAGCAATCGTGCTGAACGCAGGGCAAACGCGAGTTGTTCAAGCTGAAATGCAAGTCCCAAACGATGAAAGTCGATGCAGTGGCCGGCGCATCGATAGAGCGCGGCGTCCACATGCGGCGATGCAGAGAACGCGGCGCCGAATCCGGCCACCTGATCGGCGTCCGTGATCCACAGGCGGTCGAACTCGCCCTGCCGGTAATGCACGGGCACCTGAACGCGGCTCGCGATGTCTCTTGCGGAGCCATGCCACGTCGTGACGATGTCGATCAGTTCGGCGCGCGGCACGGGCGCATCGGCTACGTGACTGCGGCTGGGCATATCCGGGGCAAACGTCCACTCGGGACCGAACATGACCTGATCCTTCACTTCCGCGGGCAGATCGATCATCGGAATCTGCGGCAACGCCGACCAGTGATCGAGGCTTTCCGGCGGCGTCACCAGACCCACGCCGGAGACCGCGATGCCGACAAGCGGCCACGCGGGCCGCCGCGCGGCAATCGAGACCGCGATTGCGCCGCCGATCGAATGACCCACGAGGAACAGGCCGCTGCGGCCCGCGCCGTGGCGTTTCCAGACTTCGCCCAATATCGCGTCGAGCCGCTCGGCATTGCCCGCGACCGTGGCGTTTTCAGGTGTGAGCGGTGTCGTTTCGCCGTAGCCCGGGCGGTCCAGTGCGATGATCGGCAAGCCGAGCGCGCCCGCGTGGTCGATCAGCGAATAACCTGGCACATCGAAGTAAGCCGACGAATACGTTCCGCCATGAAGCGCGACGATCAACGGGCTCTCCACGGCGTGCGGCGAAGCGCCCACGCCGCGCATGCGTCCCGAGACAGTCAGGTCGCCAGCCCGTTCGACGAACGGGCCGTCATGCGCCGCTTCACGGCTCCCTCCTGCGTTACTGGTCATGCTCACGTCTCCATTTTATTAGCGCGCTTTTGAAGCCGTGGCTGTCTCCTCCCGGCCACGGCTTCGCCCATTATTGGAGTCGCCCAGGCTCCACGCCACATGACAAAACAGGCGTCGCTATATCAAGGTTGCATAGCAGCCGCGGCCGCGCTTCAATGCGCGCGAGGCACGAAGTCCTGCGTGATCTGCTTGTATTCGAGGAAGTCTTCAACCGAGGCAAGACCGCCCAGGCGTCCCGATCCGCTGGCCTTGAAGCCGCCTTCCTCGAATTCGACCGCGAGGTTCGCCCAACTGTTGATCGAAACAAGACCCGCATGCAGGCGCCGGGCCACGCGGACAGGACGATCGACATCGCGACTCCACACGCAGGCGCTCAGGCCGTATTCGCTGTCGTTCGCCATGTCGATGGCCTGCTCTTCCGTGTCGAAGACCTGCAATGTCTGCACAGGCCCGAACGTTTCTTCGCGGGCAATGGGAAGCGACGGATCGTCGATTTCCAGCAGCGTCGGCAGGTAGAACGCGCCGCCCGCGAGCGCCGGGTCCGATGACGGGCCGCCGCGCACCACGACGCGAGCACCGGCCGCAATCGCCGCTTCGACCGCGGCATCCACGCGCTGCACGGCCGCCTTGTCGATCAACGGGCCCATCTGGCTCGACGCATCGCGCGCGGGACCGGCGCGTACCGCGCCCAGGCGCTCCGCGAGCGCGCCCTTGACCTTTTCGGCAATCGCGCGGTGCACGAGCACGCGGCTGCCCGTCATGCAGAACTGCCCCGCGAACACGGTGCAGGACTTTTCGAGCACGGGCAGCGCGGCGGCCAGATCGGCGTCGTCGAAAACGAGGTGCGGGGTCTTGCCGCCCAGTTCCAGGCCCACGCGCTTGAAGCGCCCGGCAGCGGCGCGCGCAATGGCGCGCCCGGTCGCCGTGCTGCCGGTGAAGCTGATCGCCGGCACGCGCGGCGAATCGACCAGCAGCCGCGCGCCGCCCGCCCCCGATTCGATCACGATGTTGACCACGCCCGCGGGAATCTCGCTGACGGTTTCGACGATGCGCGCGATCAGCGCCGCCGTTTGCGCGGCCTGATGCGGCATCTTGACGACCGCCGTACATCCGGCGGCCAGCGCCGGCGCGAGCGCGCGTATGCATAGGTAGGCGGGCGAATTCCACGGAACGATGAGGCCAGCGACGCCGACTGGCTCGCGAATCGACATCGACTGCTGCCCCGGGCGCGTCTCCAGCACGCGGCCGAAACCGTGCATCGAAAGGCCGACGGCAAAGCGCAGCGCACGCGCAATGAGCGATGCCTCGAATGTCGCTTCGGGCCGGATCTTGCCGTTCTCGGCGCACAACGTTTCGATGACCTGATCGAGCCGCGTCTCGAACGCGTCCGCCAGATGGCTCAGCGCCGCGGCCCGGCGGTGCGCATCGTTGCGCCAGCCGCTGTGCGCGAACGCCTCGCAAGCGCAGTCGATCGCCTTCTGCATCGTTTCGGCCGAAGCGTCGTGGAAATATCCGATGACGTCGCCTGTCGCGGGATCGATGCTTTCCCGGCGCGGCCCCTCGGCAAGCCATGCGCCGCCGATCCAGTGTTGTGCGTCGTGTTCTGCTCGCATTGCAGGTCTCCTTGTGAATCCGGTTCGATTGGTCGAATGGTTCGCCAGCGCTGTGGCTGCCTCTATCAGCCGGCTTGCGCGGCGTCGTTACGCGCGCCGTCACGGGCAACGCGAGCGAAGAGGCGCGCCGCATTGCCGCCTTCGACCGCGCGCAGTTCGGCGTCGCTCAGGCCCACGTCGCGCAGCCCGGCTAGCGTCGCCTGCATGCCATGTTCGGGGACGAACGGAAAGTCCGTGCCGAGCAGCACGTTGGCGGGCGTGACGAGTTTGAGCAGCGCGGCCATCGAGATGGGGTTGGCGGAAATCGCCGTGTCGTAGTACTGGCGACGCAGAACCGGCAGCACGCCGCCGGGCACCTACCGCGCCAGTTGCTTGTCGAGCGAACCCAGCAGCGCCATGCGCGTCGCGAGGTACGGCACCGTGCCGCCGGCATGGGAAAAGATGAAGCGAATGTCGGGGCAGCGGTTGAACGTACCCGAGAACAGCAGGCTCGCCACCGTGCGCGTGGTGTCGTGCGGGAACTCGATCAGCGAGTCGGGCTGGTCCGGAAGCAGGCCGCGATTGCAGGCGCACGAGGTGGGATGCACGTAGACCACGGCCTTGCGGCGATTGAGTTCGTCGAATACGGGCGCGAAGTCCGCGTGACCGAGATAGCGGTCGTCGTAGTTCGTCATGAGCCCGATCCCGTCCGCGCCGAGCACGTCGAATGCGTGATCGATTTCCTTGCGCGCCGCGGCTGCGTCCGGCAACGGCAACGCGGCAAGCGCGCCGAACCGTGTGGGGTGATCGGCCACCATCTGGGCCGCGAATTCATTGCAGGCGCGCGTGAGACGCCGCGTCTTCGTCATGTCGGGCATCCACAGCGGCGGCGCGGACACCATTGCCGTCGCGATGCCTTGCCGGTCCATGGCGTCGAGCGAGTCGGCCACTTTCCACTGCGGCGCCACGCGATTCGGCGCGGGTGCGCCGATGGCCGCCTCGCCCATGGTTTGCCGGAAGACCGGCGGGAGAAAGTGATGATGCACGTCGATCCGCTGCGCGGGACCCGTTGCGGGCGCGGCCTGCGCCATGCCCGGTATGGCCCGGCTCGCGAGCACGCCCGCCATCATCAGGCCGAGCTTGCGGCGCGCGGGGCTCGCCACCGCGCCCGGCTGCGCATGACGCTGTTCTTCGGTGTTCCGCATTTTTCCCAGCCCTCTTTATACAATTGCAAAAGCAACTAAAATCAACCGAAAGGCAGCGAAATTAAATCTCATAATGGTTGGTTTTGCAACCTTTCAGAGGCTGTGCAATGCCAGGAATTACCCGAATGAAGCGAGAAGGCGGCAGACGGAAAACGCAACGGCCGCCTATGTCGAACCCGCTATGTCGAACCCGCATAGGAGGCGCACGATTCGCATCTATGCGCCGCGGGCAAGCCGCGCGAGACTGAGGGCTGACCCGCGCCGATCAGGGCGCCCGCACGAGGAAACCGCCGATGAAAATTATCTGCATCGAAGAACATACGATCGATCTGCCTGTGGTCGAAGCCGCCCGGCCCGCGACGCTCGCCGAGGCGCCCTATATGGCCGACTGGGGCGCGCGGGTGAAGGACCGGCCCGATAGTTTCGGCGACCGTCTTCCGCATCTGCAGGACCCGCTTTCGGCCGTGGGTCTCGCGCGGGACATGGGCGCCGGGCGAATCGCCGAGATGGATAAACACGGCATCGACATGCAGGTCGTGTCGTACAGCAGCCCTTTGCAACTCGCGCCAAAGGAACAGGCCGCGCAGCTTGCGCGCGACGCGAACGACCGTCTCGCCGCCGCCAGCCGGGCAAACCCCTCGCGCCTGGCGGGCTTCGCGACGCTGCCGTGGCAGCATCCCGAAGCCGCCGCCGCGGAACTGGAGCGATCGGTCAAGGAACTGGGGTTCGTCGGCACGCTGATCGTCGGGCGGCCCGGCGAAACGTTTCTCGACGACCCGCGCTACGAACCGGTGCTTGCGAAGCTGAACGAACTGCAAGTGCCGATTTACGTTCACCCCGGATTTCCGCTGCCGCAGGTGCGCGAGCCCTATTACGGGGGGCTCGAGAAGGAGGTGAGCGCGCGTCTTTCGCTGTTCGGATGGGGTTGGCATCACGAGGCGGGCATCCAAGTGATACGCATGCTGCTCGCAGGCGTTTTCGAGCGCTTTCCGCAGTTGCGCGTGATCAGCGGGCACTGGGGCGAGATGGTGCCGTTCTATCTGCAACGGATGGACGACATGCTGCCGCCCGAGGTCACGGGACTTTCACGCACTATTTCGCAGACCTATCGAGACCATGTCTATGTCACGCCGAGCGGCATGCTGAATGTTCCGCACTTCGAGTTCGTTCATAAGGTGGTGGGCGCGGATCGCATGATCTATGCGATCGACTATCCTTATCTGACCATGACGGGCGCGCGCGCTTTCCTTGAGCAACTCAATATCAGCCAGGAAGACAAGGAAAAGATCGCGTACCGTAACGCCGAAGAATTGCTGCGGCTGTAAATAGCTCGCGGCGCGTGGTGAAAGAGGAGTGCTAACGAACCCTCACTGCCCCGACACGCGCCGCAATAGCGCCACGCCGTTCGCGGGCCACGCGTCGCCGCGCCAGGCGACGTGCTGGTCGGGCCGAATCAACGCGTAACGCGCCTGATACAGATCGGGCAGATCCGCGTGCCGCGGCGCGAGCGTCACGACCGGAACGCCGGCAATTTCCGCGTCGCGGCGCGCTGCTTCGACGGTACGCTGTTCGTCATCGAGTAAGGCGCCTTCATTTGCGGGTCCCGTGATCAACAAGGTGTACCCCTGCCCGAAGCCATCGTAAAGCGAAGCGCGATCTTCGAGCCAGACGTGCGGCGCGAGATGTCCAGGCCGCGCACAAGGTGCGTAGCCGTCGCCCGGCGCGGCGCGCGCCTGCTCCACTTCATCGGGCGCAACGAGGCTCGACCCTTCGTAGTGATACCCCAGCACGACGCGCGTGTTCATGAATTCGCGCGCCTTCATGTGCCGAATCTGCTCGCCCGCCTCGCGCCTGACCTGAACGCCCGCAGCGGATGCGTCTTCGATGCCATCGCGCAACAGATGCCCGCTCAACGTCGCATGATTGGCCACGGCTTCGTTCATCACGAAGTCGTGCACCGGGCGGCGCTCCGCTTCATAGCTCGCCAGCAAACCTTCTCCGCCCCAGCCTTGCAGAACGGCCGCGAGTTTCCAGCCCAGATCGACGCCATCCGCGATGCCCATGTTCATGCCATAACCGCCCATGGGCGGATGCAGGTGACACGCGTCGCCCGCGAGCAGCACGCGTCTGTCGCGATAGCGGTCGGCGATCAGGCGGCTTGCCAGCCACTCATCGGTGCTCAGGATCTCGTAGTCGAGATCGATGCCCGTCGCGCGGCGGATCAGGCTGGCGGCTTCCTCCTTGTTCAACTGAAAGCCGTCGGGCACAGCAGTGGGCATGAAGAACCATCTGTCGTTATCGTCCATCGGACCGATCAGGCTGGGCACGTCGGCATTGACCTGCCAGTACATGATCG
Source organism: Paraburkholderia sp. J76 (assembly GCF_905220295.1). Classification (NCBI taxonomy): domain Bacteria; kingdom Pseudomonadati; phylum Pseudomonadota; class Betaproteobacteria; order Burkholderiales; family Burkholderiaceae; genus Paraburkholderia; species Paraburkholderia sp. J76. Next base: position 279,690 of record NZ_CAJMZJ010000001.1, on the reverse strand, counting down.
CCGGGCCGTGGCGGTGCGCGGCGGCAAGGCCTGGCGCACGGAACACGACGTTGTAGTTGCGCGATAACCCGTACTGTCCTTCCATCTTCGCGCCGATGGCGTTGCGCACGGAGCTGCGCGCGCCATCGGCGCCCACGAGAAACTCACTCGATATGCAGTGCGTTTCTCCCGTTACGATGTCGCGCACCTGCGCGCGCACGCCCGTTGCGTCCTGCGCGAACGACGACAATTCGCTGCTGAAGCACACCGTCACATCGGGCAAGGATTGCGCATGCGAGCGCAGCACTTCCTCCAGCAAATATTGGGGAATCCACTGCCCATGTTCCGAATAGTGCGCGTTGCGCCCGGGACTGCAATCGAGCGCGTTTTCGAATTTCGCTAGCAAGGGTCCCGCCAGCCGCGTGACGAAAAGCACATGCGACGGGTAATCCAGTCCCAACGGCGAAACGGCGGCGAGTTTGTCCGCGATGCCCCAACGGCGCAGGTGTTCGCGCGTACGGACATTGGTTGTCTTGGCGCGCGGCGCGTAGCCCACCCTGTCGTTACGCTCGACCACGACGCACGGAATCCCGCGGCTGCCCAGTTCGATAGCCAATGCGAGGCCGGTCGGGCCTGCGCCGACAATCACTACCCTGGTGTGCATGCCCGCCATCATCTCGTTGTCTCCGTTATCGACAGTCGCCTGCGCGTTGCTGCGCGGAACACACTGTGCGGCAAGCCGCAAGGGGCGGCCAGATGCCGGGGTTTGGGACGGTATGCGTGGGATGCATAGGGGGACGCACGGGAATCAGCGCGCGCAACGTCATTCGATGTCCGCCATGGCGTGCGCAAATGGGCGTACCGTGACGGCCCAAAACACCAGCGCCAGCAAACTCACGGCCGCACCCAGTACACACACGCCGTGCCAGCCCGCCGCGGCATAAGTCGCCGTGGCGCCGATCGCGCCGAGCCCGCTGCCCACCGCATAGAAAAGCATATAAAGGCTCACGAGCCGGCCATGCAACTGTGCGTTGCCGCGGAAAATCAGGCTTTGATTGGTCACGTGCAGCGCCTGGCCGCCCAGATCGAGCAATACGATGCCAGCCAGCAGTAACCACAGCGAGTGACGCATCATCGAGAGCGGCCACCACGCCAGCACCAGGAGCAGCAGCGCGCCGGCACTGGTGCGCTGCCCCCAACCCCGGTCGGCCCATTGCCCGGCGCGTGCGGCGGCGAGGGCGCCCGCCGCGCCGGCGATGCCGAACGCCCCGATCGCCGTGTGAGAAAAATTGTAGGGCGGCGCGCTCAACGGCAGCACCAGCGCGCTCCAGAAAATATTGAAGGTCGCGAACATCAGCAGCGCGAGCACGCCGCGAATCTGCAGCACGCGGTTCGAGCGCAGTAACGCGAGCATCGAAACGATCAGCTTCGTATAGTTCATCGTGTTGGGCACGCCACGAGCAAGACCCGGCAGCCGGCGCCACAACGGCACGGCAAGCGCGAGCATGACTGCGGCCGCGCAGCCATACACGCCGCGCCATCCGGCCACGTCGCTCACGGCGCCCGCGAACACGCGGGCCAGCAGCAGGCCGATGAATACCCCGCCGCCCGCCGCGCCCACCACGCGCCCACGCTCGCCGGGCGCGGCGGCTGCGGCCGCATAGGCGATCAAGCCCTGCGTCATGGCCGTGCCCAGCATGCCGACACCCAGCATGCCAGCCAGCAACACCGGAGTGGACCGGGCGAGACTCACCACGGCCAGCGCGCCAAAGAGCGCCAGTAATTGCGCGACCATCAGGCGGCGGCGTTCCACCATGTCGCCAAGCGGCACGAGCAGCAGCAGCGCCAGCGCGCAGCCAGCCTGCGTCGCCGTGATCACGCCGCCGACGGCAGCGCGGGTAATGCCGAAATCGCGCGCCAATGCGTCCAGCAAAGGTTGCGCATAGTAGACGTTGGCGACGCTCAAGCCGCTGGCGGCGGCGAACAACAGCACGATGCCGCGCGGCATCGGCGCGCGCGGCCGGGCTTGAGCGTCGCCAGTCAGGGTCGCCAGCGCAACGGGATCAGCGTCCATGATCTTCAATCCAGTTTCAAAACAAAACCGGTTGAATGGTATGCCGACTGGTTTTAAAATGCAACTACGTGAGACGCATGGTTTTCGTCGGCGCGTACTCGATAAAAGGGGGAAATCGCCATGGCAAGCCGCACATCTCCGAAGAAGGAGACCTGCCCCGTTGCGCGCTCGGTGAACGTGATCGGCGACCGGTGGTCGCTCATGATCCTGCGCGATGTCTTCGACGGCATTTACCGCTTCGGCGACATTCAGCGCAATCTGGGCGTGGCGCGCAATATTCTGTCCGGCCGCTTGAGCCATCTCGTCGAGGCCGGCATTCTCGAAACGCGGCCTGCCTCCGATGGCACGACCTATCAGGAGTACGTACTAACCCGGAAGGGCGAAAGCCTCTTTCCCGTGATCGTCTCTCTTCAGCAATGGGGCGAGCGACATCTGTTCGAACGCGGCGAGCGACATTCGTGGTTGATCGACAAGGCAACGGGCAAGCCGCTCCTTCCCATGTTTCCGCAGACACGCGAAGGGCACGCGCTCACGCCTCACGACACCGTGGTCAAGAAACCTGCCTAGCGCCGTTGCGGGAAACGAATGGCGGCGCGGCCGCCGGGGAGGCCGCGCCTGGCCGCCTTACACGGCCGGGTCGATGGGCGAAGGCGGCGCGCCGCGCTCTTCGATCGCCTTGCCCGCCAGCAGGCACAGGTCCTCGCGGAAATGCCCGGCGACGATCTGCACGCCCACCGGCACGTCCTTCACCATGCCCGTCGAAACGACGAGTCCCGGCAAGCCCATCGCGGGCAATGCGCGCATGGTCAACTGGGCATCCCACACGCGCTGGAAGCCCGCCGCGCCCTCCATGTCGAGGTTATCGGGGAACGGCAGTTCGCCCGAAACCGGCAGCAGCAGCACCGGATATTCCGAAAGGAACAAGCGCCATGCGCGCGTGAGCGTCGTGCGGCGCACGAGCGACGGCACCACCACGTTCTCGGGCATCGCGGCGACTTTGGCGCGAACGCCGTCCACTACCGCTTGCGCGCCCGGGTCGCCGTCGCGCGCCACGGCCTCGGCGAGCGCGGGGAAACCGTCGCCGAGCCACAGACGCTCCTGCACTTCGCTTGCGTCGTGCAGCAGCGGCACGTCGTCGATCTGCTCGACCGTCCAGCCCGCGTCCGCGAGTCGCCGGGCGGCGTCGAGCAGCGCGTCTTCGACCTCCCTTGCGATGCTCATGCCGCCAGGACGCAGGCAGAGCGCCGCGCGCCGGGGCACATCGGGCCCGACGAGCGGCGCGGGCGCCCACCACGGGTCGCGCAGGTCGGGCGCCGCAAGCGCCGCGAGCGCCACGCGCAAGTCCTCGACGGTACGCGCCATCGGGCCCGCGCCCGACATCATCTGCGCGCCGATCGGCCGCTCGGGCGACGACGCGTTGAACGCCGGCACGCGCCCGAAGGTGGGCCGCAAGCCATGCACGCCGCACGCGTACGCGGGGTAGCGCACCGAGCCGCCGATGTCGGTGCCGAGCGCGATCTGGCCGATGCCGGCCGTAACCGCCGCCGCCGCGCCGCCGCTCGACCCGCCCGGCGTGAGCGACGCATTGCGGGGGTTCTTCGTGTGGCCATGAACCTGGTTGCTCGTGAACCAGCGCAGCGCGAAGGTCGGCGAATTGGTGCGACCGAGCAGCACGGCACCGGCGCGCACGAGGTTGTCGACGGCCGGGCTGTTCGCCTGCGCGATCAGATCTTTCTGCACGCGCGCGCCGTTGGTCGTGGCGAAGCCCGCCTGGTCGACGTTGATCTTCGTGGTGACGGGCACGCCCGCGAGCGGCCCCGGGTCTTCTCCGCGCGCAATCGCCGCGTCGATCCTGTCGGCCTGCTCCAGCACCCATTCGGGCCGATAGTCGATCACCGCGTTGATGAGCGGATTGACGGCTTCGAGGCGCGCGAGTGCGTCCTGCGAAGCTTCGCGTGCGGACACCTCGCGCGCGCGAATCCGTCTGGCGAGTTCAGTTGCGGTTAAACGCCATAGTTCAGTCACGGTCCCTCCGGTTCGTTGGCAAATCAAAATGAGTAGTTGTTCAGGCGCTGGCCGATAAGGTCTCGACGCGCTGCCTGTCGCGCAGTACGGCCAGCGCGAGCGCCGCGAGTCCGCACGCGGCGATGAGCGCGAGCAGCGCGGCCCGGCCGCCGTGGACCAGCACCCAGCCGCCGACGGTCGGAAACCCGAACGCGCCGACGAAGTACGCCGCCACGAACCACGTGAGCGCGGCGCGGCGGTGCGCGGCGACGGAGTCGTTCACGGCCTGGAGCTGGACGATCGGGTACGCGAGTCCATACCCCGTGCCCAGCAGCACCGCGGCCGCCGATTGAAACAGCACGTGAAACGGCACGACGAACATCGCGGCGCTGCCGAGCACCATCATCGTGAGCAGCACTTTGGTCGCGGTTTCGGAGCGCAGCTTGATGACCACGCGCGAGAGCAGCCAGCGCGAGGCGATGACCGTCACCGTATAGACGCTGAAGAAGGTGGTCGCCTTCGCCTCGGTGCCTTGCACGAGCGACATCTGGAACGTCATGAGGCCCGAGAACACGCAGCCGCCGAGCGCGATGATGACGATGGGATACACCGCGCGCGTGCGGGCGATCGCACCCGCTTTCAGGAGCCACGGGTCGGGCGAGTCCGGTTCCTGCGCCGGGCCAGCGGAGCGCACGTGCGGCGCCAGCCGGCCGAATAGTTCGAGCAGAACGGCCGCCAGCACGCACAGGCCGCCGATCGCGTAGAGCACGCCGCCAAGCGGCATGCGCCAGAAGCGGATCGCAAACCCCGCAATCGCCGGGCTGCCGCCGATGCCCGTCATCTGGATGGTGGCGAAGCGCAGAAACCAGCGGCCGCGCTCGGCGTCGTTCGTGCGCTCGGCGAGCGCCATGGGCGCGGCGAGACAGAACGCGCCCCAGCCGAAGCCCACGAGAAAGCCGGGCACGACGTCGACGCTGCTCACGTGCTCGACGAGCGCGAAACTCACCACGCCCGCGCCCACGCAGAGCGCGGCGAGCGCGGCCATGCGCGCCGCGCCCACATGCTGGGCAACCCAGCCCGTGAGCGAGACGCCCACGAAGGTGCCGAGCGCTGCGCCCGCGAGCGCCACGCCGGTGTTGATGTCGTTGCCGCCGATGGCGCGCACGTGCATGGAGAACAGGAACGTCGCGCCATAACCGGCCGAGGCGAGCAGAACGCCGGCGAGCATGATGAGGGCACTGAATGGGCGCACGGCAGGACTTCCGGACGATGACGGAAGTGTGCAGATTAACAGTCCCTGTACCCAGCGCTGCATTCAGGTGCTCCTCGGCCGCTCGCGGGGCAAGTTACTTCGCGTCCTGCTGTACGTGCTGCGCCGCGTCGATGATCGCGTCCGCCACCGCCTTCGGCTGGCTCACCATCGAGACGTGGCTGCCGTTCACGCGCGTCACCTTCGCGCCGATATGCTTCGCCATCGATTCCTGCAGCGCGGGGTCGATCATGCGGTCGCGCGTCGCCACGACGAAATACGAGGGCTTGTCGTGCCATGCGGCCTGCGTGACCTTCTGCGAGAGGCAGCCGCTGAACCACGGGCCCTGCGTGGCCGCCACGATGCGTTGCTCGACGGGCGGCAGATCGGGGGCGAAGTCCTGGTGAATCGCCTTGTCGGAAAGCGTCAGGAAGCCCGCCGAATCCTTCTGCAACTCGCTCGCCCACGGCGCGGGCGGCTGGCCCTGCGTGACGTCGGCGATCGACTGGCCGCTGTCGGGCGCGAACGCCGCCACGTACACAAGCGACTTCACCTTCTCGTCGTTGCCGGCTTCGCTGATCACGACGCCCGCCCACGAATGGCCGACCAGCACCACCGGGCCCTTCTGCTGCTCGATCACGCGCTTCGTCGCGGCCGCGTCGTCGGCGAGCGAGCTAAGGGGGTTCTGCACGGCGACCACGTGCAGGCCGCGCGCTTCGAGCAGCGGAATCACGCGGCTCCAGCTCGAACCGTCGGCGAAGGCGCCGTGCACGAGCACGACATTGGTGCCTTTCAGGTCCTGCGGCGGCGCGGCGTGCGCCGGTTGCAGCGCGAAAAGGCCGCCGAGGAGCGCTACGGAGGTGAAAATCTGCTTGATCGAAGCCATCGTTTATCTCTCTTCTCTTATCGGGTCGTTGGGTGGATCGGAAGTCGGGTAAGGCGGATTACGAATGCGCGTAGATGGGGCCGAGGCCGGGGATATCGTCCTGCGGGGCGCGCGCGGCGTGGGGGTGGCCTGCGGCCGTCGTGGCGTTATGCGATGCGCCCGCATCGGATGACCCCGCCGTCATGCCGCCGTACGACGCTGCGCCGGCTTGCTGGGCGACCTGCGAGGCTTCCACGCGAGCCAGCGCGGCCTGGATGTTGCGCGGGTATTGGGTTTCGTCGGCAGCGGGGTTGTAGCCGGCGTTCTGCAACTGCACGAGTTCGGCGCGCACCTGGGCACGCGTGACGGGCTCGTTCGACTGAGCGAACGAAAGCGCCGGGGCGGCAGCGAGGGCAGCAACGGCGAGGAGCTTGAGGGCTTTCATGACGTTCTCCAAAGATGAGGTAGACAGCTTTCCGGGTCGGTTCAGCGCGAATGATGTATCGAGCTGGCGTAGGTGTATTTGAACGCCCCGATGTATCTGCCGTGTTTCCATACGGTTTGCGTATCAACGTGTCCGAATTGCTCGCAGATACATTGCGCTACAAAAAGGCCGCCTCGGGGCCCGGCATGCGTCGCGCATCAGCCGAACGTGAAGCTGTAGACGCGCGCGCCCGGGTCGAGAAAGCGGATCTCGAAGGTGTGATCCTCGATGCGGCCGGACTGGCGCACGAGCTGATACAGGCGCGCGCTGGCGGCGATGCCGGCGCCGTCCGCCGCGACATCGGCGCCATGCGCCGCGCCCGGGGGCGCGCCGTCGATGCTGATGCGAAAGCGCATGGGCTGGCCGTCGGCGGCGGGCGCGAGCACCAGATGCAGGTCGCGCGCATGGAAGCGATAGGCGATGCTCGCCTCGCGCGAGGCCGCCACGGCGGACTCGGCGCCCACGTTCCACTGGCCGCCGAACGCCCACTGGTTCAGCCCGAGCTGCGCAGGCAACGCGTAGGCCGCGGGCGTGTCGCCCTGCACGCGATCCGCGTTCGCATTGCCCTGCGCTTCGCGATATCCCACGTACGTTTCGCCGGAGCCGATGTCGCGCGGGTCCGCCGCCGCCAGCGCGCCGCTTGCTTGCGGCGCCGGCTGCGCGGCCGTGGCCGTGGACGTGGCGCGGCCGTTGTCGGCCAGCAGTTGCCGGATAGCCTGCTCCGCCTGCGCGTAGTCCCCTTCGCCGAAGTGGTGATAACGGACGCGGCCCTGCGCATCGACGAGATAGAACGCCGGCCAGTACTGATTGCCGAAGGCATTCCAGATGCGGTAGTCGCTATCCACGGCAACGGGATAGCGAATGTTCAGGTTGGCCAACGCCCGCTTGACGTTGCCCGCGTCATGCTCGAAGCCGAACTCCGGCGTATGGACGCCGATCACGACGAGACCGTCGTTGCGGTAGCGCTCGGCCCACGTCTTGAGGTACGGCAGCGTTCGCAGGCAGTTGATGCACGAGTAGGTCCAGAAGTTGACCAGCACGACCTTGCCGCGCAGCGCTTCGGGCGTGAGCGGCGCGGAATTGAGCCACGTGAGCGCGCCGTCGAGCGGCGGCAAGCGGCCTTCCACCGGCATATCGGCGGCAGCCGCAGGGGACGGCAACGACACGCGCACGATGCGGGCCGCTGGCACTTCCTGTTGCGCCGGACGCGCCTGGGCTTCCCGCTCCTCATGACGCGCGGGTTGCGCGCGCGGCGTTTGCCGTGCCGCAGCGGGACTCGCAAGCAGATCAACGAGGCGCGCTTCCACGCCATTGGTCGGCGCGCCCGGCACGAGCGCGAGCAAACGCGTATCCAGACCCAGCGCGATCGCGCCGACCGTGAGGAGCACGAGCGCGCCCATTGCGCGCCGCACGTGCTCGCCCACGCCGAGCGAGCGCTTGAGCGCCGCCATCGCGCGATGACCCAGACCCGCGACGACCGCGAGCGAACTGGCGGCGCCCACGGCATAGGCCGCGAGCGCGGCCCAGGTCTGCCAGGTCACGCCGTGCCGCGCCGCACCGGTGATGATGAGACCGAGGATGGGCCCGGCGCACGGGGCCCAGAGCAGGCCCGTCGCTGCGCCGAGCAGCACCGCGGAGCCGATGCGGCGCGACGCGCCACCGTCCTGCGAGCGCGCCATGAAGCGGTCCGCGAGCGCCGTGAGCGGGCCGGAAAGGCGCGCGGCGAGCGCGGGAAAAAGCAGCGCCGCGCCGAACAGCGCGAAGAGCGCGAGCGCGATCCAGCGGCCGTATTCGCTCAACTGCGCCGCGCCGTTCAGCCCCGCTGCGCCGAGACCCGTGAGCAGCGCGAACGTGAGCGCGAGGCCGAGCAGCATGGGCAGGCGGCCGGTCAGGAAGGGCTCGCCCGAACGCGCGAACACGAACGGCACAACGGGCAGGATGCAGGGGCTCAGGACGGTGAACGCACCGCCTGCGAATGCGATGACGAGGAGTAACATGAGTTCGGTCTCCAGACTAATTTGGGCGTACACGCCATGAGCCGTATTTCAGCGCGAGCATGTATCCGGGGAATGTCTGGAATGCGGGGGGCGTGCATCGTCGTGTATCGCGAAGGGGGTTTGATACAGGGGGATACAACAAGGAGGGTTGCGGGGAGCGTGAGCAACGCGGCCAGTTCCGATGGCCTTGATTCAAACAGTGCTGATCGTGACAGCGAAACGTCTGGGGTTAGCACGCTCGCGCCGACGTCGCTCGTGATGCGCAGGTGTTCGACTATCAGCCTGATATGCTTTCCCTATGGACACCTACATTGATACCCGAAATGTTTCGGACCTCCCAAGCTTTCACGATGCCGAGTTGTGCAGCGTTGAACACGATCCAGAAGCGCGCTCACTCACTCTGCGCTTCCGCCGGGTTGGCGGTGAAAATGAGGTATTGAAATTTTCGGGCGTTATCGCGCAACGCCTGATTGATTTCGCCGCTCAAAATGTGGCGTCGAGATTGCTGATATCGCCGGGATACATGTTTACATCGGCTGAGGCGCGAACATGGATCCAGTGGATCAACAGTCGCGATGATTCGAAGGCTACCGCAATCAGCGAAGAAAGCAGCGATGCGTATGCCGCAGACTTCAATGCCGGGCGCCTGACACTTTTCTTGCTTGAACCATCGTGCGGCGCGGAAATGGCGGTGCTATGCGAGTCTGTGTCGCTTAAACAGTAGCCCGCGCGAAGGCGATTCTCGCGCCCCACCCGGGATTTGTATCTCCAGGTATCGCGCCCCGTCAGCGACACACTACGTTTCAACAGTGCCTGCGTCGCGACACGAGCCAGATACGTGGGAGCGTTCCAATACGCTCGTCGTCCACACAAGGAGAACCCTCATGATCTCTCGTCTCAAGATTGCCGCCATTGCCATCGGCCTCGCCGCCACCGCGGGGCTCGCCGCGTATGCCTCCAGCGAAGAGCCGGGCGGCGGCTCGGCCGCGCTGCAAACCGGCGCGCAGGCGCCCAACTTCACGGGCATCAACAACTGGCTCAACAGCGCGCCGCTCGACCTCAAGCAGTTGCACGGCAAGGTCGTGCTCGTCGACTTCTGGACCTTCGACTGCATCAACTGCGCGCACACGATCCCGCACATCAAGGAGCTTGACGCACGCTATCGCGACAAGGGTCTCGTGGTAGTCGGCGTGCACACGCCCGAGTATTCGTTCGAACGCGACACCGGCAACCTGAAGAAGGCGATCAAACAGTACGGCATTACATACCCCGTCGCGCAGGACAACGGTTACGCGACGTGGAATGCTTACGGCAATCAGTACTGGCCGGCGGTGTATCTCATCGACCAGAACGGCAAGCTCGTTTATACGCACTTCGGCGAAGGGGATTACGCGCAGACCGAACAAAAGATTCGCGACCTGCTGGGCATTCAGGGCAAGCAAGGATGATCGCCCCGCGCCGCCGCCTCCGGCTTGCGGGGCGGCGGCCAGCGTACCATGCGATATTCCGCGCAAGCGCAATAAGGGAGGAGAGCGATGTCGGACTGCTGGAAAGGCCGCTGCCTCTGCGGCGCGGTGCAATACCACGCTCGCGGGGCCGCGCTGGCGCAGCTCATTTGTCACTGCCGCGATTGCCAGCGCGCTTCGGGATCGGCCGGCTTGCCGGTCGTTGTCGTGAGCGCCGCCGGATTTTCGTTCGAAGGCGAAATCCGGTCTTACACGATCACGGGCGGCAGCGGCATGCCGACCACGCGAAATTCCTGTGCGCGTTGCGGCAGTCTGCTCTTTGGCACGCCGCAGCATGCCCCGGATATCGTGACGCTCTACGCGGGCACGCTCGATGAACCTTCACGGTTCCGGGCGCAATTCGTTCAGTTCACCTGTGAGCGGCATCGGTTGGATGCCCGCGAACCCGGCGTCGAGCAATATTCGGGACGAGCGCCCTGACGCACTCAAAGATGCCGCGTTTGCGCGGGCGCGTTGCCCCAGTCGTTCGCGAGCCCATTGGCATAGGAAATCGGGGCATTCAAGGCTTCGTTCAAATCGAAGTCGTCGATGCACATGACATTCACGTTGACATACGGGTAGCCCGTTGAATTCGGCATATCGACACGATCGAACACATGCACGCCGCAGCGCCCGCAAAACGGATGATGGGCAACCGGGTTTTTTCCTTCGTAATGCGTAAGTTCGGTTTCGCCCGCCAGTAAAACGAATGCTTCCGGGCGAACCGGGACGAGCCACAGCCGCAGTTTTCCGCAGAAGCTGCAATTGCATTTACCCGTGCCCTTGCTGAAATCGATCAGGGCTTCGAATTTCACCGACTGGCAATGGCAACTTCCACGGTATGTCCGTTGCATGGGGCTCTCCCGGTCCGTTTGGCGACAATTGCGCAATTATGTCACCGGTCGTCAGGCGAGAGCCCTCGCGTTCCATCAAGGCGCGAATCGCGTAAACACGTAATCGCGGTCCTTCACCTTCGAAGCGTGGCACGCGAAACAGGTCTGATGCTGCGCCAGGTCGGCCGGCACGCCATTGATGAAACGCCCGTACCCCCAGCCGCCCGTCGACGCATAGCGGCGCGAGTCCTTCACCATGACCTGCACGGTCGTGGGCTGGCCCGGCACGGTGGCCGGCGCGAAATCATCGGACTGCTTACGTTTGTACGCAAGCTTCACGAGGATCGTGCCGTCGGGATACGGCAGCGTCGAATTCTCGATGGCCTTGATCGCAACCGCATTGCCGAGCACCACGCGCAGTTCGTCGAGCGGCGCGGCCTCCTCGGCGGGCGCGATCATTTCCCACTTGCGGTAGCCGGGCGGAATCGTCACGCCGTAGATCGGCGAAGCGGCCTGCCCCGGCGCTTGCGGCTGCGCGCCCTGCTGGGCCCATGCGGCCGACCCCTGCGCGAGAATTGCGAGCAGCGCACCCGCGAGGAGCGCGCGACGCCTGAAAAAACGTGCTTGCATCGCCGTCTCCCTCAAAGGTGCGTCACTTGCAGGATGGCCTGCGCGAACTCCTTGGGCGCTTCCTGCGGGAGATTGTGGCCAATGCCGCCGTCGATGTCGCGGTGCAGGTATTTGCCCGTGAACTTCTTCGCGTAAGCGGCCGGCGCGGGATGCGGCGCGCCGTTGGCGTCGCCTTCGAGCGTGATGGTCGGCACGGTGATGGGCGGCGCGGCGGCGAGGCGCTGTTCGAGGCTGTCGTACTTCGCCTCGCCCTGCGCGAGCCCGAGGCGCCAGCGGTAGTTGGAGATCACGATGGCCACGTGGTCCGGATTCTGGAACGACGCCGCGCTGCGCTCGTAGGTCGCATCGTCGAAATTCCACTTCGGCGAAGCGAGTTGCCAGATCAGCTTGTTGAACGCGTCGCGATTCGCGGCATAACCCTGCGCGCCGCGCTCGGTCGCGAAGTAGAACTGATACCACCACTGCAGTTCGGCTTGCGGCGGCAGCGGCTTGCGGTTCGCCTCCTGGCTGCCGATCAGATAGCCGCTCACGGACACCATTCCCTTCACGCGCTCCGGCCATAGCGCCGCGACGATGTTCGCCGTGCGCGCGCCCCAGTCGTAGCCGCCCAGAATGGCCTGATCGATCTTCAGGGCGTCCATGAACGCGACGAGATCGACGGCGGTGACGGCCTGCTGGCCGTTGCGCGGCGTGTCGTCCGAAAGAATGCGCGTGCTGCCGTAGCCGCGCAGATGCGGCACGATCACGCGATAGCCCTGCGCGGCCAGCATCGGCGCGACCTCGACATAGCTGTGGATGTCGTACGGCCAGCCGTGCAGCAGGATCACCACCGGGCCGTTCTTCGGCCCCGCTTCGGCATAGCCGACATTGAGCAGGCCCGCGTTGATCTGCTTGATCGGGCCGAACGATACGCCGTTACCCGTGCGCGCGTTGCCTTGCGCGCCGCCATCCGACTGTGCGTGCGCAAGGCCGCCGAATGCGAAGTCCGCGAGCGTGAGGCCGGCGAGCGACGTGCCGAGCAGGCGACGGCGCCGGACGTTGACGGGATCTGACATGACCACTTCTCCTTGATGTGTATGCATGCAGGCCGCGCCCGAACGGCTTGGCCTCGTTGATGAGCCAGCGGCAGCAGATCCTCGAATCGCTCGAATCGCTCGAATCGGTCGATCGCGCTCGCGGCGGCAGGCAAAACGCCTCGGTGAATTTATATCCGAGCGGGAAAAGCGCCATGTATCCCAATGTGTCTGATTCGGGCGTGTACACAAAACGAATCAAAAAACGCGGGGCGGCAGGACCGATCGCGGCGCGTTTGTATCGCAATGTATAAGCGCATGGCGCAGACACACGCCCTTGCAAAACACGGCGTTCATGAAACACGGCAGATACGTCCGGCGGTTGTAATGCATCAACGCCGGAACTTGCTGATGCCCGGACGGATTGCCAACCCCATCCCAGGAGATTAGTCATGAACGTATCGAAGCTCGCCCTCGCTTTTGCCGCCAGCGCCGCCGTCCTCGCAGCCGCTCCGGCGTTCGCAGCCATGCCCGTGCAGGCGGGCGCGGCGCAACCGGCGCAGCAGTCAGGCCAGGCGTGGACGCCCGCCAGCAACGCCGCGAACGTCAAGGTCACGCGTGCGCAGGTTCGCCAGGAACTGGTTCAGGCGCAGCACGACGGCCAGCTCGCGGCCATCCAGCAGTTGTATCGCGGCAGTTAAGTCGTCGCCTTTGCCACACAAACTTCAGGAGATAAACACCATGACGCAGGCAGAAAAAGTGCTGTACACCGGCAAGACCCACACCACCGGCGGCCGCGACGGCGCGGCGCGCAGCGGGGACGGACGTCTGGACGTGAAGCTGTCGCCGCCCGGTTCGAGCGGGCCGGGCACGAACCCGGAGCAGATGTTCGCGGCGGGCTGGTCGGCGTGCTTCATCGGCGCGATGGGCCGCGCCGCCGCGAAGCTGGGCGCGACGCTGCCGCGCGACGTGGCGGTGGACGCCGAGATCGACCTCGTCAACGCCGACGACGCCTTCAAACTGCGCGGCCGCCTGAACGTCACGCTGCCGGGCGTCGATCGCGAGATGGCGCAGCGCATCGTCGAAACGGCGCATCAGATCTGCCCGTATTCGAAGGCGACGCGCGGCAACATCGACGTCACGCTCGCCGTCGCCGGGGCGTGATCGCGTAGCGGGCGAACGCAAAAAAGCGGGGCGGCTTGCGCGCGCCCCGCTTCCTTACCGCGTGTTGCCGTACACGTGGTTCTTTAGCCGTGCGGCGCGTCCACGAGATTGGCCGGCGAGCCGTTGCGCCAGGCTTGCACGTTACGCAGCGTCGTCTGCGCAATCTCGCTCATGGCCTCGCGCGTGAAGAACGCCTGGTGCGACGTGACGATCACGTTCGGAAACATCAGGAGACGCGCGAGTACGTCGTCCTGCAGCGGCGCATCGGAATGATCCTCGAAAAAGATGCCGCCCTCCTCCTCGTACACGTCGAGACCGAGGTGTCCGAGCTGGCCGCTCTTGAGCGCATCCACGAGCGCGCTGCTTTCCACGAGGCCGCCGCGCCCGGTGTTGATGAGCATGGCGCCGCGCTTCATCTTCGCGAGCGCGCGGCCGTCGATCAAATGGCGCGTGGCGGGAACGAGCGGGCAATGCAGGCTCACCACGTCCGACTGCGCGAGCAGCGTGTCGAGCGGCACATAATGCGCGCCGAGCGCGAGCAGGTCGGCGGCGGGCGTGCCCGGGTCGTGCGCGAGCACCTGCATGCCGAAGCCCGCCATGATGCGCGCAAAACACCTGCCGATGATGCCCGTGCCGACCACGCCGACCGTCTTCCCATGCAGATCGAAACCGAGCAGCCCCGCCAGCGAAAAGTCGCCTTCGCGCGTGCGCGAGACGGCGCGCGGCAATTTGCGGTTCAGCGCGAGGATCAGCCCGACGGCATGCTCGGCCACCGCGTGCGGCGAGTACGCAGGCACTCTCGCGACGGGCATGCCAAGACGCTGCGCCGCCGCTAGATCGACATGATTGAAACCGGCCGAGCGCAGCGCCACGAACCGCGTGCCGCCCTTGTGAAGGCGCTCGAGCGTCGCGGCATCGACCGTATCGTTCACGAACGGGCAAACCACGTCGTATCCATCGGCGATCACGGCGGTTTCGGCGTCGAGATGCGATTCCTGGTAGTGCAATTCGTACTGGAAAGCGCTGTTCGCCTCGCCGAACGTATCGACGTCGTATGGGCGCGCGCTGAACAGGATCATGCGCGGGCGGGCGGAAGTGGGCGGCTGGGTTCCCGGCATGTTGACCTCGTGCGAGCTTCGGGCGGTATGCGCATGGATGATGCGTCTTGAACTCGAACGCGAATGCGTTCGCGCGTGCCAGCACATGGTAACAGCAGGAAGCCAGCGGGCCGGGCATGGATGCGGCAAAGCCGCGAAGCTCGCCGGTGCGTGGCGCGCTTCGCGGCCGGTTCGCGGCGTCGGGCCGCGCGCATTACGAATGGGCGTAGATCGGGCCGAGGCCAACGACATCCTGATCGGCGGCGTTCGCACCCGAGGCGCCCGATAAGTCCGATACACCCGATACGCCGCGAACATGCGTGCGGCTGCCCGCTGCGGACGCGCCCTGAACCACGCCGCCGAACGCCGAAGCCGCAGCGCCATTCCCCGCGTTCACGCGCGAGAGCGCGGCTTGCAGGTTCGCGGGGTATTGCGTGTTGTCGCTGGCGGGGTTGTAGCCGGCCTTCTGGAGTTGCACGAGTTCGGCCTTCACTTCGGCGCGGCTAACCGGCTGGCTCGACTGTGCGAACGAGAGCGCCGGAACGGCGACAAGGGCGGCAAGCGCGGCGGCGGCGAACGATTGTGCGAGTTTCATGGTGTTTCTCCTGACGTTGGGTGAGTGGTTGCGCACTGTTGTGTATCAACCTTGCGTAGGAGACATTTGAACGCCGCGATGTATCTGGCTTGTTTGCGCGCGCGGGCGTTTTTGCAAGCGCGCTTGTCGGGCGCGTGGCCAGACACAGTGCGATACAGGAAGGGGCGCCGCGCGAACTGGCACAACTGGCACACCCGAATCGCCACATCAATAAGGGACGAATCAAAAAACGTTGCTGCACTGCACACTTAACCTCTTCAAAGCCTTGCATTCTGCCCCCGTCATCTTTATACTAGGGTTATCCCTTAGGCACTAACCCTAGCAAAGAGGAAATCATGGGTGCAATCGTCGAAAAGCTGACTCAAGTTCTGGCTGCACTGCGTCGTCTCGGCGCCGAAGCGCTGAACCGTCACCTCGAATACTGCGAACTGCTCGCGGAAGCTCAGCGCCGCTGGTACTAATCCGCGCCTGACCGCAGCAAGCGTCCCTGCCCGCACGAGCGGGGGCGAGCCGTAACGCACGGCCGCATCGAGCGGTCGGGTTTCAGGCGGCGCCCAACCAGGGCCCGCATCGCCACATCTGTGGTTTCTTTTTTCGTGCGTGCCGTCGTAAAGCGACCAGTGGCCGGCGGCTTCGTGTGAGCCTCTTGCGCGTCCCGCCATTCGGTTGCGGCAGCAACGACTTGCCCGTTACCGAATAAGCGCAGCACCGTCCGTGAGGCGCACGCCCTCGGGCCGGTTCGCGCTTTGGGCGGAAAGCGCCTAATCTTGAGGTATCGGCTCCTGCCCCATCTGTGAACCGGAACGCGCGCCCCCCGCGCGCCAGGCTCCGGACTCCCGATGCGCGATCATCGCCCCTCGCATGCCGCGGCGCACCGCGCGCCGCCCGCTCATCCTCACCATCCGCTCACGGCGCGGCTTGCGCGTGCCGCCGTGTTCGTCGCGTTGCTGCTCGCATGGGCCGCGCTGGCGGCGGCAAGCCCGCCTGTCGTCGTCATGACGGTAAACGGTGCGATCGGACCCGCCAGCGCCGATTTCATCGTCCGCTCGCTGCAACACGCCGAGCGCGAGCGCGCACCGCTCGCGATCCTCGAACTGGATACGCCCGGCGGACTCGACACCTCGATGCGCCAGATCATCAAGGCGATCCTCGCCTCGCCGGTGCCGGTCGCGGCTTTCGTCGCGCCGGGCGGCGCGCGCGCCGCGAGCGCGGGCACCTATATCGTCTACGCGAGCCATTTCGCCGCCATGGCGCCGGGGACGAACCTCGGCGCGGCTTCGCCGGTGCAGCTCGGCGTGGGCGGCATGGGCGGGGCGCCCGGCAGCCCGGCTCAAGCGCCGCAGGCAGCCTCCGGCGCGTCGCCGCCGCACGCCGACGACAACGCATCGACCGAAGCCCGCAAGGTCATGCACGACTCCGCTGCCTACATACGCGGCCTCGCGCAACTGCGCGGACGCAACGCCGCGTGGGGCGAGCGCGCGGTGCGCGAGGCCGTGAGCCTCTCGGACGAAGAAGCACGCGACCAGCACGTGATCGACCTGATCGCCCGGGACCCCGCCGATCTCGCGCGCCAGCTCGATGGCCGCACCGTCACGACCACGGCAGGCACGCTACGCGTAGCCACGGCGCACGCGCCGCTCGAAGTCGTCGCGCCCGACTGGCGCAACCGCTTTCTCTCGATCATCGCCGACCCGAACGTCGCGCTGATTCTGCTGACCATCGGCGTGTACGGCCTCTTCTTCGAGTTCGCGAATCCCGGCTTCGTGCTGCCCGGCGTGGCGGGCGCGACCTGCTTGCTCGTGGGCCTCTTCGCCATGCAGTTGCTGCCCGTGAACTACGCGGGTCTCGGGCTCGTCCTGCTCGGGCTCGCGTGCCTCGTCGCGGAGGCCTTTTTGCCGACGTTCGGCGTGGTGGGCTTCGGCGGCATCGTGGCGTTCGCCATCGGCGCGCTCATGCTGATGGACACCAGCGCGCCCGGCTACGGCATTCCCATCCCGCTCATTGCGGGCCTTGCGCTCGGCGGCGCGGCGTTCGTCGCCATGGTATCGAGCGTCGCCCTGCGCGCGCGGCGGCGGCCCGTGGTGACGGGCGCCGAGGCGATGGTGGGCGCCATCGGCGAGGTGATCGACGAGGGCCTGCATCCCGATCCGCGGCCCGGGCGCGCGACGTCCGCCACGGGCTGGGCTCGCGTGCACGGCGAGCGCTGGCACGTGGCATGCGCGACGCCCCTCGCCGCCGGCAGCCGCGTACGCGTCAGTTCGCGCAGCGGCCTCACGCTCACCGTCACCCCGCTGCACGGCGCGGTGGAGGACAAGGCACACGGCCAGGGAGAACGTTCATGATCGGCTTCACGTTCGGCTTCACAGGTCTTCTGATCGCGCTGGTGGTGCTGCTCGCCTTGTCGTCCATCCGCATCTTCAAGGAGTACGAACGGGGCGTCGTGTTCATGCTCGGGCGCTTCTGGAAGGTCAAGGGGCCGGGGCTCGTGCTGATTGTTCCCGTGGTGCAGATGGCCGTGCGCATCGACCTGCGCACCGTGGTGTTCGACGTGCCGTCGCAAGACGTCATCACGCGCGACAACGTTTCGGTGAAGGTGAACGCCGTGGTCTATTTTCGCGTCGTGGACCCGGAAAAGGCCGTGATTCAGGTTGCGCGCTACGTCGAGGCGACGAGCCAGCTCGCGCAAACCACGCTGCGCGCCGTGCTCGGCAAGCACGAACTCGACGCCCTGCTCGCCGAGCGCGAGCAACTGAACGCCGACATCCAGAAAGTGCTGGATGCGCAAACGGATGCGTGGGGCATCAAGGTGTCGAACGTCGAAATCAAGCACGTGGATCTGAACGAAACGATGATCCGCGCGATTGCCCGCCAGGCCGAGGCCGAACGCGAGCGCCGCGCGAAAGTGATTCACGCGGAAGGCGAACTTCAGGCGTCCGAAAAATTGCTGCAGGCCGCGCAATGTCTCGCACAGCAGCCACAGGCCATGCAACTGCGCTATCTGCAAACGCTCACCACCATCGCCGCCGACAAGAACTCCACCATCGTCTTCCCGCTGCCCATCGAACTGCTCAACGCGCTGATAGATCGCGCAGGGCCGCCGCGCGAACTGTGAGCGATCCGTCCCGTTTTGGGGGCCAAGCGTTTTCTCCAGTTCAACTGAATATTGCAGCGCAGCGAAACCGGCGCACTGCCCGTCTGCGCGCGTTCATGCACGCAACTTTTGAGCTTGGCATTGGCAGAGCGCGGAAATATCGCCAATAATTGCCGAACATCCACTAACGGACGACGGCGGCCATGGATTACAGTCCCGAAGCCATCCGCACGATCGCTCTGGTCGGCCATGCCGGCTGCGGCAAGACCTCGCTTGCGGAAGCGCTCCTGCACCAGGGCGGCGCGCTGCACGCGCCAGGCAGCGTGAATCGCGGCACCGCCCTCTGCGATTTCGATCCGCTCGAACGCAAGTATCACCACTCCCTCAATTCCGCCATCGCCCACTTCGATCATCAGGACACGCGCATCTATCTGCTCGACACGCCCGGCTATCCCGACTTCGCCGGCATGTCGATGAGCGCGCTGCCCGCGGTCGAAACGGCGGCCATCGTCATCAACGCGCGCACCGGCATCGAAATGACGACGACCCGCATGATGACGTACGCGCAGCAGCGCAAGCTATGCCGCATGATCGTCGTGAACGGCATCGACGCGGAAAAGGTCGATTTGCCCGCACTGCTCGCGCAGATACAGGAGACTTTTGGCAAGACCTGCTTGCCGATCAATCTGCCCGCGCACGGCGGCCGCGACGTGGTGGACTGCTTTTTCAACCCTGCGGGCGAGGCCGATTTTCATTCGGTGGAAGCGGCGCACAATGCGCTCGTCGATCAGGTGATCGAACTCGATCCCGAGTTGATGGAGCTATACCTCGAACAAGGCGAAGCCATCAGCCCCGAACAACTGCACGAGCCGTTCGAGCGCGCCTTGCGCGAAGGGCATCTCGTGCCCGTGTGTTTCACCTCCACGGCAACGGGCGCGGGCATCGCGCAACTGCTCGACGTATTCGTGAAGCTCCTGCCCAACGTCACCGAAGGCAATCCGCCGCTCTTTTACCGCGAGGTGGACGGCAAGGAAGGCAAGGAACCCGTGCACGCCGAGCCAAACGCCGGCAAGCACGTGCTCGCGCATGTGTTCAAGATCGTGATGGACCCGTATATCGGCAAGGTGGCCGTGTTTCGCATTCATCAGGGCACCGTTACGCGCGATAGCCAGCTTTATATCGGCAACGCGCGGCAGCCGTTCAAGGTGGCGCACCTGCTGATGCTGCAGGGCAAGGAGCATACGGAAGTGCAGCGCGCGGGGCCCGGCAATATCTGCGCGGTCGCGAAGGCCGATGACATCGGCTTCGACGCCGTGCTGCACGACGCGCCCGAAGACGGCAACATTCACCTCACGGCGCCTGCGTTTCCGAATCCGATTTACGGTCTCGCTATCGAGCCGGCGCGGCGCGGCAATGAGCAACGCGTGTGGGAAGTGCTGCAAAAACTCGCGGCGGAAGACCCTTGCCTGCAGATCGATCACCCCGAGGGCACCAACGAAACCGTGGTGCGCGGACTGGGCGAACTGCATCTGCGCTACATGCTGGAGCGCTTGACCGACCAGTACAAACTCGACGTCGTGACGCGGCCGCCCACGATTGCGTGGCGCGAGACGATAAGCGGCAAGGCCGAGGGCCATTGCCGCCACAAGAAGCAGACGGGCGGCGCGGGCCAGTTCGGCGAAGTGATGCTGCGTGTCGAGCCCTTGCCGCGCGGCGCGGGCTTCGAGTTCGTCGATGCCGTGAAAGGCGGCGCGATTCCTTCGCAATTCATGCCGGCGGTGGAAAAAGGCATCCTGCAGGTGATCGACCGCGGGCCGCTCGCGGGCTTTCCGATGCAGGACGTGCGCGTGATCGTGTACGACGGCAAGCATCATCCCGTCGATTCGAAGGAAGTGGCATTCGTTACCGCGGGGCGCAAGGCGTTTATCGATGCGGTTTTGAAAGCGCAGCCCATCGTGCTCGAACCCATTGTCGATATCGAGGTGATGACGCCCGAGGCCGCGATGGGCGACATCATCGGCGATCTTTCCGCGCGGCGCGGGCAGGTGCACGGCACGCGCACGATGGGCGGCCAGGCCATGGTCATTGCGGGGAAGGTGCCGCTTGCGGAGCTTAACGATTACCAGTCGCGGCTGAATTCGCTCGCGGGCGGCCACGGGAACTACAGCATTCAGCTAAGCCACTATGATCCCGTGCCGCCGGCGCATCAGGAGCGGTTGGCGGCGCAGCACAAGGGCCGCGGGGAGAGCGCGGAGTGAGCGCCCGGTTTCGGGCCGCCCTTACTCCGGCGCTTCGACCGTGCTAACCGCCGACGAAAACACATACCCCTCGCTGCGCAGCGTCTTGATGTAACGCGGCTCGCGCGCCTCGTCGCGCAGACGCTGGCGCAGCCGGCTCACGAGCAGATCGATCGAACGGTCGAACGCATCGGCCTGACGGCCCTGCGTGAGGCTCAGCAACTGGTCGCGCGTGAGCACGCGCTGCGGATGGTCGAGAAACACGCGCAGCAGCCGGTATTCCGCGCCGCTCAGCGCGACGATCGTGCCTTCGGCGTCGAGCAGATGGCGCGCCGTGGTATCGAGCCGCCAGTCCCCGAATGCGAGCAGTTGCGCCGACTCGCTCACCTCCATGCCCGGCGGCAGCATGCGTGTGCGGCGCAGCACCGAGCGGATGCGCGCGAACAATTCGCGCACGGCGAAAGGCTTGGGCAGATAGTCGTCGGCGCCCATTTCCAGACCCACGATGCGGTCCGTCTCCTCGTTGCGCGCGGTGAGCATCACCACGGGCACGGCGCGGAACTTGCCCGCGCGCAGTTCGCGGCACAGCACGAGGCCGTCGTCGCCGGGCATCATGAGGTCGAGCACGATCAGGTCGGGCGCGCCGCTTTCCAGCACCGCGCGCATCTCGCGCCCGTTTGCGGCCAGCGACACGCGCATGCCGTTCTTTTCGAGGTAGGCCCCGACCAGTTCGCGTATGCCGCGATCGTCGTCGACGATCAGGACGTGATCGATCTTTTCCGTCATGGATTGTTTTTCTCCTTGCGCGCGAGGCGTGAGCGGGTTTCCGCGATGCACGAACAGTACACCGGATGCGCGATCTCCGCAGCCACGCCGCTCGCCGCGAAGAACAGGATGGCGAGCAGGCGTTTCATGCGTCCTCCATGACGGAAAGGCTCGCGCCGTCGGCAACCGACGCTTCGAGCGCGTAGATGTCCACGCCCTCCAGGCAGCCGAGATTGACGCGCCAGCGCGTCGGGTCCCTGCGCGTCTGGTGAAACGGATAGATGCCGCAGTGCTTGCAGAAGTAATGCTTCGCCACGCGCGTGTTGAACTGGTACAGCGTGAGCGCGTCTTCGCCCGCGAGAATCTTGAGTTCGCTGCCCTCGAACATCGGGCTCATCAGCGCGCCCTTGCGGCGGCACAGGCTGCAGTTGCAGCGCCCGGCTGGCTCGATCGCCGTGCGGACTTCGAACTGTACCGCACCGCAATGACAGGAACCCTTCCAGTTCGTCGTGCTCATCGTGTTCTCCTTTCGATCGATTTCGTTGGCTGATTCATCGCGCGATTTATGGCGTGATTTATAGCGTAATACGCACGCTGCGCTGCATCGCACAGTATCCGTTGCGCGCTTCTACACAACACATTGCACGGCGTACACATCGAAACCGCGCCGCGCGGTTCGGGACCACAATGTGCGGTAGCGCGCAACGCAGGGAACGGCTCCAGGAGGCCCCCATGAAATGTCTGCGAATCTACGCCGACCCCCAGGGCGAGTCCCATTTCGAGGACATCGATATTCCGCTCACGCCGCTGGAGCTTTTTCCCAACATCCCGCCCATTTATCTTTCGACGTGGCAACAAACAAAGGCCGTGCGCTTTGGCTGGGTGCCCGCGGGCCTCAAGGAGGCGGACTGGCACACCACCCCGGTTCGTCAGTTCGTGCTCTGGATGACCGGCTGGGTCGAGTTCGAAACCAGCGACGGCGACACGCGCCACTGCGAGCCCGGCACGGTCGTGCTGTGCGAGGACACCGTGGGCAAGGGTCATCGTTCGCGCCACCCTGAGGAAGGCCAGTTCAACGTGTTCATTCCGCTCGCCGATTGACCGCGACGAACGCTCGCGGCACACCGCATTCCACATTTCACGCCTGCGCGCCGCCCAGCACGAGCCGCCCTTCGAGCCCGCCTTCGGGCCGGTTGCGCAGCGTGAGCTGGGCGCCCATCGCCACGGCGAGCTGGCGCGAGATCGCAAGGCCGAGACCCGTGCCGCCCGTGCCCCGATTGCGCGAGGTTTCGAGCCGGTAGAACGGCTCGAATACCTTTTCGAGCGCGTCTTCGGGAATGCCGGGGCCGCTGTCGAGCACCGAGATCGTGACGGTCTTGTCCTGCGGCGACGCGCTCACTTCGATAGCCGCCGTGCTGCCGTATTTCAGCGCGTTATCGACGAGATTGCCGACAATGCGCCGCAGCGCCTGCACGCGCGTAACGATCGCCACGTCGAGGCGGCGCTCGAAGGTCACGGGCGAGCCCGCATCCACGTAATCGCATACGAGACTGTCGAGCAGCGCGTCGAGATCGACGCGTGCGGCCGCTTCGCCGGTGCCGTGCAGCGTGCGCGCGTACGCCACGCCCTCCTTCACCAGTTGCTCCATTTCGTGCAGGTCCTGCGCGAGCTTGCCCGCCTGCGCTTCGTCGTCCATCTGGTCCACACGCAGGCGCATGCGCGTAATCGGCGTCTGCAAATCGTGCGAGATGGCCGCGAGAATCTGCATGCGCTCGGCCACGTGCGCCGCAATGCGCTGCTGCATCGCGTTGAATGCGCGCGCCGCGCGCGCGACTTCGGAAGGCCCTTCTTCCTCCAGGCGCTCCGCCTTCAGGTCCGGGCCCAGCGCGTCGGCCACGCGGGCGAGTTCGTGCAGCGGCCGCGTGGCCGTGCGCACCGCGAACCAGCAGCACGCCGCCAGCACGACAAGCTGGGCGACGAGCACCGCCGGCAGCCAGCCCGACAACGGCAGCGCCGGGCCCGGGCGATAGTCGATGGTGAGCGGCGAGCCGTCCGAAAGCCGCAGATGGATCTGCAGGCGTTCGCCCTTGCCGGGCACCGAATTGGTCGTGAGCGCGTACTTGCCGGCAAGTCCCGCCGCAATGGCCGAGGCCACGCTCTTCGAGCGGCTCGCGTCGGGCGGCTCGCCGGGCGTGCCGGGACCGAGAATGAAACTGTAGGTGCGCCGCGCGAGCTGCGGCAGCCACGCCGCGCGTTCGGCCGCGGGCAGATGATCGAGCAACGCGACGGAGATGGCGACTTCGCGCGAAATGTAGTCGGTCATCATGTTCGCGGTGGCGTCGTTGCGCTCGGTCATCGTGAGCTTGAACGACAGCAACTGCGCAAGCGCGAGCCCGACGCACAGGATCAGGGCCAGGCGCGCGAACAGCGTGCGCGGCCAGTGCGGCGCGCTCATTGCCGCGCCGCCCGCGAAACCAGCGGCGCGCGGCGGCGGCCCGCAAATCCATCGGCGTGCATGTTCGAACTCCGTGTGCAGGGAATGGTGGGTTTATACCGCATGCCGCGAGCGGCTTTGTATCTCACTGTATCGGCGCGAGTGCGGGACACAATACATTGCAGGCCGGTTCGTTTTACGGCGTTTGCGGCTTGTGCTGCGGTGCGGCATGGGCCATGCCGGCGATATCGTTCGTCCCGGCCCACTCACGCACGGCCTGCGCGAAGAGGCGCAGCGCGGCGGGCGGATGGCGATTGGCCGGACAGTAAAGGGAGAGCCCCGAAAACACCGGCCCCCATTCGGGCAGCAGGTGAACGAGCCGCCCGGCGGCCACATGCTCGGCCACGAGCGATTCCGGCACCCACGCCACGCCCACCCCGGCGAGCGCCGCATCGACCATGAGGTTGGGATTGCCGAGGGTGAGCGCGCCGTCCACGTCGATGCTGGCGCTCTTGCCGCCGTGCGCGAAATCCCAGCGGAATAGCGCGCCGCTCTCGAAGCGAAAGCGGATGCAGCGATGCTGCGCGAGGTCGTGCGGCGCGCGCGGCGGCGCGTGCCGCGCCAGATACGCGGGCGAGGCGACCGCGCCAAAGCGCATGTCCTGCGTGAAGCGGATGGCGATCATGTCGCGCGGCACGTCTTCGAGCAGGCGCACGCCCGCGTCGAACCCGCCGGCGACAATGTCCACGAGCCGCGTATCGACCACGAATTCCACGCGGATGTCCGGATAACGGGCGAGGAAGTCCGGCAGCACGTGGCGAATGAGCGGGCGCGCGCCCGATTCCGAAGCGCTGATGCGGATCGATCCCGAAGGCCGGTTGCTCGCGGTCGCGACGTCGTTTACGGCGTCTTCGAGATCGGCCATCGCGGGACGCACGCGGTTGAGCAACTGCTCGCCCGCCTCGGTCAGCGCCACGGAACGCGTGGTGCGGTTCAGGAGGCGCACGCCGAGCTTCGCCTCCAGGTTGCGCACGGTATGGCTGAGCGCGGACGGCGAAACGCCCAGCGTGCGCGCCGCGCCGCTGAAGCTGCGCTGCTCGGCGATCGTCACGAAGGCCGTCAGTTCGGATAAACCGGTGCGCATCATTTATGAATTCCTCTCAATACCTCATGCAATCTTAGCGGGATTGTTGAGCGGGACACAGCAACCTACACTCGACGGGTAAAGGCGGCTCCGGGCAAACGTCGAGGCCGCACGTCCCATCGCTTTAAAGGAGCAAAACATGCAAAAGCGCACACTCGGCCAGAACGGCCTAGAAGTTTCCGCATTGGGTCTGGGCTGCATGGGCCTGAGCTTCGGCTACGGCCCCGCCACCGAAAAGAACGACGCCATCCGTCTGATCCGCACGGCGTTCGAGCGCGGCGTCACCTTCTTCGACACGGCCGAAGTCTACGGGCCTTTCGTCAACGAAGAACTCGTGGGCGAAGCGCTCGCGCCCATTCGCGACCAGGTGGCGATCGCCACGAAATTCGGCTTCCAGGACGGCGACTCGAAGAAGCCGATGGACAGCCGGCCCGAGCGCATCCGCGCCGTGGCCGAGGCGTCGCTCAAGCGCCTGAAGACCGACCGCATCGACCTCTTCTATCAGCATCGCGTCGATCCGAACGTGCCGATGGAAGACGTGGCGGGCACGGTGAAGGACCTGATCCGCGAAGGCAAGGTAAAGCACTTCGGCCTTTCCGAAGCGGGCGAGCAGTCCATTCGCCGCGCTCACGCCGTGCAGCCCGTGGCCGCGCTGCAAAGCGAATACTCGCTGTGGTGGCGCGAGCCGGAGCACAAGGTGATGCCGGTTCTGGAAGAACTGGGCATTGGCTTCGTTCCGTTCAGCCCGCTCGGCAAGGGCTTTCTGACCGGCGCGATCGATGAGCGCACGTCGTTCGATCAGAGCGACTTCCGGGCTATGGTGCCGCGCTTTACGGAGGAGAACCGCAAGGCCAATGCGGGACTCGTCGACGTGCTGGGCCGTCTCGCCGAAGGCAAAGGCGCGACGCGCGCGCAGATCGCGCTGGCCTGGCTGCTCGCACAAAAGCCGTGGATCGTGCCGATTCCTGGCACTACCAAGCTTTCGCGTCTCGACGAAAACGTCGGTGCGGCCAGCATCGAGTTGAGCGCGGGCGATCTCGCCGATATTGAAGCTGCGCTCAAGGCGATTCAGGTGGTGGGCGACCGATATCCCGCGCAGTGGCAACAGCGGGTGGATCGCTAGGCTCGCGCGCGCGGCCCGCTCACACCCACAGACGGTACATCCAGAACGACTCGTCCTCGACATAGCGCTGCGCGAAGTCGGTGGGCGAGAAGCCGGTCATGCGGCGGGTCGTGCGGCTCAGGTGCGCCTGATCCGCGAAGCCTTCGTCGTGGGCGAACGCCGCCCAGTCGAAGGACTCACCGTTGGCGAGGCGCTCCGTTGCCGCGAAATACGCGCCCTCGGCCTTCACGAGCGAGTGCCACTCGCGCAGCGAACGCCCGCTGTAAGCCTTGATGCGCCGCTCCACCTGGCGTGCGCTATGCGTGTGCCCCCATTCGCGCGCCTGCCAGGCGAGACGCCCCACCCAGCGGCGGCCCGCCTCGCGCAGCGTGGCAACGGCGGAGCGGTGGCCGCGAACCGCATACCAGCGGAGCGCGAGATGGGATTCGAGCGCTGCGAGCGCCTGCGCATCGTCGGCAGTGCGAAGCAAGGCGTCCAGGAGCGGCATCCACTCGCGGCCCAAGGTTTCGCGCGCGCACAGAAAACGGTCGTGAACCGCGGCCAGATCGAGATCGAACAAAGCCTTCGCTGCATCGGCGTTGAAACACACCATGCCGCCGAAGCCCGTGCCAGGCGCCCAGCTCGTGGTGGGCTGCGACTGGCTGCCCGAGAGCGTGATCGCCGTGCCGAACGGCCGCCACCGCGGCCCGTTCGCGGTCGATTCCAGGAGCCCCGCATCCAGGTCGCGATACCACGAGACACACACGAGCGGCGAGGCCGGGAAATGCGAGAGGCGTTGCGCGTCGTTCAGGTCGAAACCGCGCGTGTCGCGGCAGGCCACCGCCACGATGGCATCCGCCAACGCCGCAGGCGGCGGATAGAGCCGCGCGTGCGGATGCCCGGCGCCGCGCAATACGCGCGGCGCGCGCGCCCATCGGTCGGGGCAGACAATCGGGCTGGAAGGCGTTGCAGTGGACATGACCGCGCAGTATAGGCGAGCGCCGCAAGAGCGTCGATGTCGTTTGCGTTCAAGACGCGCGGGCGCCGGAGGGTGTGCAATGCCAGGCATGAATACGCCATCGACCCCTCAATGCCCTTTCCACGCGAAGCGCGACGGGAAGCCGCCAACGCCCGCGCCCACCGGCACATGGCCGCCCGGCCCACCCGCCGGGCTGACCGGCTGGCGCTTGTTGCGCCAGATGTCCCGCGACCTGCTCGGCACGCTCGCGCAGTGGCAGCGCACCTACGGCGACGTCGTGCATGTGCGCACGTTCCCCGAGCACGCGATCATGCTGACCGACCCGCAGCTCGCACGCGACCTGCTGGTGACGCATCACGACGCGCTGATCCGCTGGGAACGCGGCACGGGCATTTTCGCGCAATTGCACGGCCACAGTGTGCTGACATCCGAAGACGATGCGTGGCGCGTGAAGCGCCATGCGATGCAGCCCGGCTTCACGCCGAAAACCGTACAAGCCTTCGTGCCGGGCGTGGCGGCGGCAACGGCAGGCGCGCTCGCGCAGTGGCCGTCGCATGACGCGCGCTGGCCGGTGGAAACCGCGCTGACCTCGCTCACCATGGACGTGATCTTGCGGATGATGTTTTCGGCGCAAATCGGCGCGCAGGCTCGCGAGGCCGAAGACGCCGTGCGGGTGGCGAGCGAAGCCGCCAACGCCGAATTCTATTGGCCCGCCAGCGCGCCCGACTGGATGCCCTGGAAACGCGCGAAGCGGCGGGCGATCCGCGTGCTGAAGGATCTCATCGCGCAGCATCTGCAAGCGCGCCTGGCGCTTTGCGCTGGCGCATGGCCCGACGACCTGCTCTCGCGGCTCTTGCATCTGCATCGCGAAGACCCGGCCACATGGCCGCTCCAGGCGGTGCGCGACGAATGCATGACGACCTTTCTCGCCGGTCACGAGACGACGGCGGCCACCCTCACGTGGTGGGCATGGTGCATGGCCTCGAATCCTTCGGCACAAGCCGCCGCGCGCGCGGAGGTGAGCGAGGTGCTGCAAGGCCGTGCGCCGGGCGCCGACGTGCGCACCGCGCTGCCGTGGCTCGCGCAGACCCTGGAGGAAACACTGCGCCTCTACCCCGCCGCACCGGTGCTGATCAACCGTCGCGCGACGCGAGCGGTGGAACTTGGCGAGTGGCGGTTTCCGGCGCGCACGCTGTTCATGTTGCCCGTGCAATTGATGCAGCACGACGCGCGCTGGTTTGCGGAGCCGTCCGCGTTCAAGCCCGAGCGCTTCGCCCGCGACGCCGCGCCTGCGCAGCGCGGCGCGTGGTCGCCATTCGGCATGGGTCCGCGTGTGTGCCTGGGTCAGCATCTGGCCATGACCGAGATGACGGTGATCGCGGCGATGCTGTTGCAACGCTACACGCTCTCGGTGCCGGACGGCGCAGCGGCCCCGCGCCCCGTGCTCAATGTGACGCTAAGGCCGCAGGCGCCGCTGCATCTTGCGCTCGCACCGGCTTAGCCCAGCGGTTCGCGGGGATCACTGCGCCATGGACTGCGCCCATTGTCCGAACACGCGCCGAACGCTCGAGAGCCGGCGGCGGAGTAAAAGCGCTCAGTGCGAAATGCTCTCCAGCGACTTGCCCAGCGTGCGCGGCCCCATCAGGCCGATGGCGACCATCACGAGCGCCATGGCGCCCGCGATGAAAACGAACACGCCTGTCACGCCGAACTCCTTGAGCGTGAAAGCGATGACGAACGAACTGAACACGGCCGAAAGCCGGCTCCACGAATACACGAAGCCCACGGCGCGCGCGCGAATCGCTGTGGGATAAAGCTCCTGCTGGTACGTGTGATAGGTGAACGAAATGATGTTGCCCGCGAGCGTCAACAGCACGCCAAGCGTGACGATCGCCACCGCCGCCGACGCCTGGCTGAACAACAGGCCGCTCACGATATTGATCGCCGCCATGCCGACGATCACATGCTTGCGCTCGAAACGGTCGGCAATCCAGTAGCCGAGCAGCGGACCGAGCGGCGCGGCGAGTCCGATCACCGTGGTGTACATGAGGCTCGACGTGACGGTAATGCCTTGCTTCACGAGCAGCGTGGGCACCCAGTTCGCGAAGCCAAAAAAGCCCACCGTCTGGAAAATATGGAAGACGATGAGCATGACGGTGCGTTTGCCGTACGGCGGCTTCCACATGTCCGCGAATCCTGCCTTTCGCGGCACCGGGTCGGCGGCGCCTGGCGCGGGCAGCGGCGCTCCGTATTGCCGCGCCACCTTGTCTTCGAGGTCCGCCAGCACCGCAGCGGCTTCTTCGGTGCGGCCCTTGCCTGCGAGCCAGCGCGGACTCTCGGGCAAATTGCGCCGGAAGTACCAGACGAAGAGCGCGCTAATGCCGCCGAGCAGCACGACCCAGCGCCACCCATCGAGCCCCAGCAGCGCACGCGGTACGAGCAGCCACGAAAGAAACGCCACGACAGGCACGGCCGAAAAGCCGATGGCCTGGCACACCGCGAACGCTCTGCCGCGCAAGTGTTTTGGCGCAAGCTCGGAGAGGTAGGTGCCGATGGTCACCAGCTCGACGCCAATGCCCACGCCGGAAACGAAGCGCCAGAAGTTCAGTCCGCTCGCCGTATCCTGGAAGGCCATGACCGTATTCGCCGCGACATACCACAGCAGCGACCACGTAAAGATGGCGCGCCGGCCGAAGCGATCGGCGAGAAAGCCGCAAGCGGCCGTGCCGATGAAGAGGCCGCAAAACAGCGCGGCGATGAAGCTCGCCACACCCGAGGTGCCGAAAAGGCCGGGGGTGGTCGAAGTGAGAATGCCGCTTTTAACGAGACCCGGCGCAACATAGCCGGTGAAGAGCAGATCGTACAGTTCGAAGAAGAACCCGAGGCTCAGCAACAGGATCAGCTTCCATACCGCGCGCGTGGCCGGAAGCCGGTCGAGACGGGCCGATATTGTGCCGTACTGCGCGCTGCCTTCGGCCAGCGCGTTTGCATCGGCGGGTGTTCCATGGTCTGCGGCCCGCACGCTCGCCGTGCCCTCCAGAATGGCCATGTTTGTCTCCAATGTAGTCATTCGATTCAATGGTTCGTTACGCCGCGCTCACCGGTAGCGCTCTTTCAATTCGTCAAACGACGCGATCTCGCCCGCGAGGGCGCTCGCCACGACCGTTGGCGGGCTCGCGAGCCAGACGCGGCCAGGCCCCGAGCGCCCCGGAAAATTGCGGTTGATCGCGCTGATCGTGACCTGACCCGCGTCGACGGAAGACCCCGGTCCGCAATTGGCGCATGCGCCGCATGAAGGCTGCAGGAGAATAGCACCGACCTGCTCGAACGCGGCGATGTAACCGCGCCGCACGCAATAGTCGCGCACGTCGGACGTACCGAATTGCAGATAGAGCTTCACCTCGGCGGGCACGCGTATGCCGCGCGCCGCCGCCCACGCCAGCACTTCGTGGTAGTGGTCGAAGTCTTCGCGCTTGCCTGCCGTGCACGAACCGCCGTAGGCGATGTCGATGCGCGGCCTCGCTTCGAGGTCATGCAGCGCAATGCCGTTGCCGGGGTCGCCCGGCGCGGCGAGCATCGGCGAGAGGCGCGCGCAGTCGATGTCGATGACTTCGGCGTAGGTCGCGCCCGGGTCGCTGCACATCCACGGCTCGATGGCGAACTCGATGCCGCGGCGCTCGCGCAAAAAGCGCACGGTTTCCTCATCGGGTGCCACGATGCCTGTGAAGCCGCCCAGTTCCGCCGTCATGTTCGTGAGCGTCGTGCGTTCGTCGGTGCTCAATTGCATGATCGCGGAACCGGCGAACTCGAACACTTTTCCTACGCCCGCGCCGGCGCGAATGCCTGGTTGCGCGAGCAGGTGCAGCACGAGGTCTTTTGCCGTCACGCCTGCGGGAATCGGGCCGTGGAAATTCACGCGCAGCGACTGCGGCACGGTCATGCGCACCGCGCCCGTTACGAACGCATTCGCCATGTCGGTCGTGCCCACGCCGAACGCGAGACACCCGAGCGCGCCGCTATGCGGCGTATGCGAATCGGTCCCGGCGACGACCTGACCCGGCAGCGCGTAACGCTCGGCCATCATCGCGTGGGAAATGCCTTCCGAGCCTTCTTTTATGCCGCCTTCGAGTTCGCTCAGATAGCCGTGGTTATGCACCCCATAGTCGTGCGCGAATTGCCGGTGCGCAGCCGAAAGCTCGCGCACATCAGGCAGCAGTCCATTGCGCACATGCAGCTCGCTCCTGTGCGAATACGAAAGGTGATCTTCGAACGCGAGCAGGGTTTCGGGCTCATGCAGCGCAAGCGGCTTGCCGAACGTGGCATGCAGCATGTGCGCGGCCATCCCCGTGTAGTACTCGTGGATGAAACGCCAGTCCGCGCGGACGAAAACGCCTGCGCCCGGCGCGAGCGATTCGCCGGTGTGCCCGGTGCGTAACACGTGACGCTCGAGGATCTTCTGCGCGAACGTGCGTGGGGCGTGATTGGCGGACTGCGAAACAGGCTCGATCTTCCGCATGTATTGCGCGCCGTATTTCAGCAGGCCGCCGCTGCGCAGAATCGAAGCCGCCAAACCGTCGCGGGACGCCACCAGCTCTTCGACGTCGATCGGCTCGCCGCGCCGGATGCGCTCGATCAGCCCGAAATCCGTCGACGTAAACAAGCCGATGTTGTCGGCGTTCTGTCGATAGATGCGCTCGAAGCTGCGCGCGATGACGAGCCGGATGCCCGCACGATATTCCGCCAGCGGGCTGTGCTCGCGCGACGATCCCTTGCCGTAGCGGCTCCCCGCCACGGTCACGCTGAACCCGCCATTTCGTATGGAATCCATACCAATGGGATTGCGCCCGCCCGCCTGAAAGCCGACGTAGGGCACGCGGCCGAGGCGATCGTCGAAGCGCGTGAGCACGCTCATGGGCGTGATCTCGTCAGTCGAAACGTCGTCTCTCAATGCGTCTGGCGTGAAGCCTTCCCGATCGGCGTCACGCCTGTCGCCATGCAATTGCCGCTCGACCTGCTCCGGGTCATTGCAAAGAAATAACATGCGGCCAGTCAATTCCAGTGTTGCCATCCCCTTTCTCCTTGAGGGGAAATCTAGACGGCAGGAAGCGGCGAGACGAAGTGCTCGATCGGCAAAGGGGGCATCGCCGTTCGCGATGTCCTCGTTAACCCTCGCGCTGCACGAGCGTATCGATCAGGGCCTGCACGGCCCTCAGGCGCGGCGACTTGCGCAACGCGTGCAAGCGCAGGCTGCGGCTCGTCGCCCACGGTTCGTCCAGAGGCCGGCGCACGAACCCCTGCGAGCCCGCGAAGGCCGACGCCGCACTGGTCGGCACGATGCCGATGCCAAGCTGGGCCTCGACCATGCGGCACTGGGCGTCGAAGCTGTTGACCGTCACCGGAATCTTGAGCGGCACGCGCGCAGCGGCGGCGCGCTCCTTGAGGAGCTGGTCGAGCGAGCCGCCAGCCTGGAGCGCGACGAGCGGAAAACGCAGCACGTCGTGGAACGTGAGCGCCTGCATCGCGGCCAGTTCGTGTTCGGGCGGCAGCACGACCATGAGCGGGTCGTCGGCGAAGTGCCATGAATCGAGCGCGCCGGGAGTCCTGCCGTTCGCGGAGATGCCCACGTCGGCGCGATCTTCCATGCAGGCCCGCACGACCTCGTCGCTGATCTGTTCGGTCAGGGCGATTTGCACGAGCGGATAGCGCGCCTGAAAGGCCTTGAGCCGCTCCGGCAGAAAGCCAACGATCGCGGACGCATTCGCGAACAGGCGCACGACGCCCGCCACCTCGCCGCTGAGCGACTGAACTTCGCGCGCGAGCGACTGCAACTGGTCGTGCACCGCCGCCGCGCGAGAAAACGCGTGGCGGCCCGCCTCGGTCAATTCGACGCCGGAAGGAGAGCGGATGAGCAAAGGCAGCCCCATTGCCGCTTCCAGATCCGCCATGCGGCGGCTGAGTGCGGAAGGCGCAATGTGATTGCGGCTCGCCGCCCGGGCAATGGAACCTTCCTCCACGACCGAAATGAACAGTTCGAGGCTATAGGGATCGATGCGCATGCCCGCCATGATATCAGTCACGTCAATTAAATTCCGACCCGATTTAAATCAGAAAGGCATTTAAAAGGGAATATAGGCCAAGGAATTAATTACATCAGCGCACTTCAGACCGCTCAAAAACTGCCGATAAGCCTGCAAATAGCGGGCGAATACGTAATCGATGCAGCAAGCATTACCGTCTGGATTTGAGGTAATTAATACCTTGCTATTCGGCAGAAATTCACTAAGTTTCGGTAATTGGAAACGGGTGTGAATTCGTGTGACATTTTGTTACGTCTGATTTTCACATGCCAGGGGGAATTATCGGTAACATCCGCCGCGCGTCTGACTTCACGCAGTGACTTCGTAATCTTCGTCCGAAAATATTGCGCACGTCTCCCTTCTTCAGGGATCCAGCGTAAGGCCGAAATTCCCGACGGGGTAGCTGTTGCAACGGTGAAATATTTACCCGCGCGACAGCCAGGGACAGATACGCACCTTCGCCATTAGCGCGAACCGCGCGGCGCACGCAGCGGGCGCACGGCTCATCGAGCCGTTGTGCACCGTCCGCCCAAACTCATTCTTCAGACCTAAGCCAGCCTCTGGGCGCGCCGCGCGCGCCGTCGCCGGCTGGGCGTCGCTTTGTCTTTTCAAAAAACGATGAAACTCTTTTATCTCCTGCTGTCCTCGTCGCTGTTTCTCGCGGCGTGCGGCGGCGGCGGTTCCGGAAGCCCCGGCGACGCAACCAATGCCTCGGCCACGCCGCAAAATACGAGCGGCACGAACAACAGCGGCGCGAGCCCGGCCGGAAACGCGACGAAGGCGGGCACGAACGCGGCCAGCGCCAGCACGCCCGCGCTCCAGCCTGGAACGATGACCTGCGACTCCGGCTCGAAGTCGAGCGCAAGCGCCGGCAGCGATCTCGTTTCCGCCGATACGCCGACCACGCAAAGCGGCCGCATCTTCGCTTCGGCCACGGCGTTCCCCGTTGCCTTCACAACGAACGCGCCCGCCGCCGACACGCTGATCTGGTCGATCGCCGACCAGTTCGGCAACGTGGCCGCGAGCGGCCGCCTGCCCGTGACGGCAGGACCCGTGACGACCACGCTCTCCTGCAACTCCACGCTCGCAGGCTACTTCGCCGTCACCGCTACGCTCGCCACGGCAGGCGGCCAGTTGCCCCAGCTCGGCACGCGCCCCGCGGGAACCGCGACCTTCGGCGTGCTGCCCGATCTGGCCAACGTCGTGCCGGCCGTCACGTATCCGCACCAGGACCTGCATCGCTTCGGCATGCAGGGCGAGGACGACAACACCTCCGTGCTCTCCTCGCTCGGCATCTCGTGGACGTACGACCATCGCGAGCTGTACAACATGGAGCCCAACGGCCCCAACACCTTCAACCCGAACGCGAACAACCTCGATCCGTTCTACACGACGAGCAAGGTCATGCGGCTCGTGCGTCTGGACGGCATTCCCGCGTGGGCGAGCCCGACAGGCGCGTTCGAGGACGAAGCGCTTCCGCCCACCGATCTCGCGTACTACCAGAACTACATGGCTCGCATCGGCACCGAATCGAATATCATTCGGACGACTTATTTTCCGGACCAGGCGGCCAATTACTACCAGCTCACCTGGGAACCGGATGCGCAATGGCAAGGCACGAATTCGCAGTTCGTGCAGCTTTACCAGACCGTCTACCAGGGCATCCATTCGACCGACCCTCACGCCGTCGTGATGGGTCCCACCGATACGGCGCCCTCCGGCACGGCCGACCAGCTCAAGGCGCTCGCGCCGCTCGGCTACGCGCAATACATCGACGGCGTGACGACGCACGGCTACTACGACATCAACGGCACGTCGCCTTCGTATGCGCCCGAACGGCTCGCGACCGATCCGGCCAACGCATCGGGTTCGCTGATCGGGCAAATGCGCGCGCTGCGCAGCGAAATGGCCGCCGACTACAAGCCGGGCATGAAGCTGTTCAGCACGGAGCTGGGCATCAGCTATGACAACGGTTCGTCGTATGGCGCGAACTATCCGACCGCCAACGTTCTGTACGCACAGGGCGCACTGGTGGCGCGCAGCCACGCGATCATCCTGGGCGAAGGCGCCGATCAAACCTGGATCTTCTATGGCGCGGATTTCCCGGGCCTCGTGGGCTACGGCACGTTCTTCGATCTCGCCGACGCGCAGGGCCAATACGGCGCGCAGAACATCAGCCCGAAGCCGGCGGCGATGACCGTCGCGGCGATGACGCGCATTCTCGACGGCACGAACACGCTCGGCCCGGTGAACGGCACGCCCTCGGGCGTCTACGCCTACGCGTTCCGGCAGTTGAACAACGGCGCGGTCATCACGGCGCTCTGGACGCACAACAACAGCGTATGGAGCGCGAGCAGCGGCTACAGCTCGACCTATAGTGTGAATTACAGCCTCGCGGTGGATGCGCCCGGCACGAGCGGCACGGTGACCGTGCTCGACGAAATGGGCAATCCGACGACGAAGAGCTACGCCAATGGCCAGCTTTCGCTGAGCCTGACCGAATCGCCGGTGTATGTGATTTCGCAGAACGCCACGGTGGCGAGCACCAATTCGACGCTGCCCGCGGGCTATACGCCGAACTAGGCGACAGCGCGGCCACGTGGTCGCGTGGAAGCTTGACCCACGAGGCGCCCGGCTCGCGGACACGATTCCGCGGGCCGGGCGCTTCGTCCGTTTTGCCATCGCGCGGTTGTCAACGAATCGGAATGTACGCGAGAATATGGCGTTCCCGCCCTGGCGCAACACGGGCCGCTGCGGCAAAAATGAACGAAAATGCTGTACGAAAATGCCGCGGACCCACTGGAAAGAAATATGAAACGACTGTTACTCGCCGCGCTCGCCGCCGCCTCGTTTGCAACCTGCGCCCATGCCCAAAGCGACGCGGCGGGCTCGTTCGCCACGCCCGCCGGCACGGTCCAGTTCGTGCGCGATGACCGCGACTTCGTGGCGGTCCTCGGCAAGGACATCTTCGACCGCTTCGACGCGAAAACGCTCGCGCATTTCGACGAATTGGGCCACGACAACAGCACGATCACGCGCATGCTCGTGCAGACCGCCTACGGTCCGGTCCTGTACGACTTCCGCCGCACTCCGCCGCTCGTGCAGCACGTGAGCACGCGCATGACGGTCAAGCGCGTGTTCTGGCAACCCGACGAAGTCGTGATGCAAGGCTCGGAAGGCTGGTTCCGGCTCAGGAACGGCGCGCTCACGAAGCTGCAATCGTCGACAACCACCTACCGCACCAACTAGGCCGGTTCAAGGTCAAGCGTCCTTCTCCTCGCCCAGCGGGTCACGCGCCGCGATCTTCAACTGGCGCAGCTTGTGATAGAGCGTTTTCTTCGGCATGCCCAACTCGTCGCTCGCCTGCGCGACGTTGCCGTGATGGCGCCGCACGGTGTTCTCGATCAGCATGCGCTCGAAGTAGGCAAGCTGGTCCGCGAGCGTCTCTCCTTTCACCGTCGCCGCGCCCGCCGAAAGCAGGCTGTCGCCGGTGAGACCGAGCACGAAACGGTCCGCGACATTCTGCAGTTCGCGCACGTTGCCGGGCCACGCGTGCGTCATGAGTTCGGACACCTGCGCGGCGGTCACGACGGGCGCGGGCGTGCCGAAGCGGCGCGCGGCCGCGAGCACGAAATGTTCGAATAGCAGGGGTACGTCTTCGCGCCGCTCGCGCAGCGGCGGCAGTTCGATCTGCGCCACATTCAGCCGGTACAGCAGGTCCGCGCGAAAGTTGCCTTCCGCCGAGACTTCGGCAAGGTCCGCCTTCGAAGCGGCGACGATGCGGCAATCCACCGGAATCAGCTCGTTCGCGCCCAGGCGCTCGACCACGCGCTCTTGCAGCACGCGCAGCATCTTGATCTGCAGCGGCAGCGGCATCGTTTCGATTTCGTCGAGAAAGAGCGTGCCGCCGTTCGCCCATTCGATCTTGCCCACGCGCTTTTTGATCGCGCCCGTGAACGCGCCCGCCTCGTGCCCGAAGAGTTCGCTCTCGAACACCTGCTCGGGCAGGCCGCCGCAGTTCAGCGCCACGAAATGCGCCTCGCGCCGCGCGCTGAAGTCGTGCAGACTGCGTGCGATCAGCTCCTTGCCCGTGCCGGTTTCGCCGGTGATGAGCACCGACACCGACGTATCCGCGAGACGCAGAATCTTCTTGCGGACTTCCGCCATGGCCGGCGACTTGCCGAGCACCAGCGCCTCGATCCCCTGCCAGTTGCGCAGCGAGGCGCGCAGGCCCTCGACTTCGAGCGTGAGCCGCCGCTTCTCCACCGCGCGCGCCACGCGGCCCGCGATCACATCGGAAGAAAACGGCTTTTCGATGAAGTCGTAGGCGCCCACGCGCATTGCGCTGACCGCCGTCGAAATATCCGCATGCCCGCTAATTAGCAGCACTGGAATTTGCGGATCGATTGCCATCACGTGATTCAGCAGTTGCAGGCCGTCGATGCCGGGCATGCGCACGTCCGAGACGATCACGACAGGCGCGCCCGGCGCGATCCCGGCACAGGCATCGGACGCCGACGCATACGCGCTCACCGGAAAGCCCGCCAGCGCCACGGCCTGCTCCACGCCGATGCGAACATTTTCGTCATCCTCGACCACCAGCACCCGAATCTCATCTGCCATGTTCTGTCCTTTGCGGCCCGGCTGCCGCGAATTCGATCGTGAAGCGCGCCCCGCCTTCGTCGCGATTGGTTGCGGTGATTTTCGCGCCGAAGCCTTCCACAATGCGCGACGTGATCGCGAGCCCGAGTCCCAGGCCCTGCCCGCGCGGCTTGGTCGTCACGAACGGCTCGAACAGGTGCGCGAGCACATCGGGCGCGATGCCGGGGCCGCTATCGTCGATGGTAAAGCGCACGCGCCCTTGCGAATCGGGCTCGCTCGCCTCCATCGCGATCGCGCGCGTGTTCGCGTCGCGCACGGCGTCGAGTGCATTGCCCAGCAGATTGACGATCACCTGCTGCAACTGGCTCGATTCCGCGTACACCGTCGTGCCCGGCGCGATGCGCACGTCGAGGCGCACCGCTTCGTCGCGAATGCGCGACTCGTAGATGAGCCGCGCATGCGCGACGGCCTCCCCAAGCGACACTGCCACGCGCTCCACTTCGGGCTTGCGCGCGAATGCCTTCAGTTCGCTTGTCAAAACCGCCATGCTGTCCACGAGGCGTCCTACGCGCTCGAGATTCGCGATTGCCTGTGCGGGTTGATTGCGCTCGAAGAAGGTACGCGCATTGTCGCAGAGCGTGCGGATTGCGACGAGCGGCTGGTTCAACTCGTGCGTGAGCCCCGCCGCCATCTGGCCGATCACGGCGAGCTTGCCGGCGTGCACGACTTCCTGCTGCGTGGCGCGCAGCCGCTGCTCGGTGCGTTCCCGCTCGGCGATCTCGCGCTGCATCTGCGTATTGGCCTGGGTTAGCGCGGCGGTGCGTTGCGCGACGGTCGTTTCCAGTTGATCGTTCGCGCGCCGCAACGCTTCTTGCGCCTTGAGCTTTTCCACGATCGCGCGGCGGCGCTGCGCCGCATACAGCGCATAGAGCGCGGCGATCAGAAATACGCCCGTCACGAACGCGAACGCGAGGCGTTGCTGCCGCCGCGCGCCCGCCGTGTCGAGCAGCACCATGATCGTGTCCTGCCCCTGCGGCGCAGGCCGTGACATCACGAGAAAGCGGGCCGTGCGGCCCGCGCGGCGCAGGTCAGGAAAGACGCCGATCCACGCGTTGTCGTTCCAGTCGCCGACACGCCGGTACGGCAGCGCCTCGACAATACGGCCCGCATATTGGCGCGAGGCCTGGATGTCGCGCTGCTGCGGCCCGCTCATCGCGCGCATGGCGGTGAATTTCCATTCGGACTGCGTAGCAATGACGATCACGCCGTTGCTGTCGACCACGATCGCCGCTTCGCCAGGCGTGCGCCACGCCGATTCGAGCGCGTCCACGCTGACCTTCACGGCCGCCGCGCCGATCGACTTGCCGCCATCCTGGATCGCATTGGCGAAGTACAGCCCCGGAATGCCGGTGTTCGTGCCGATGCCGAAGAAGCGGCCGCGGCCCTGTGCGAGCGCGTCCTTGAAGTACGGCCGATACGACACGTTGGTCCCGACGAAGCTGACCGGCTGGTTCCAGTTGCTCGCGGCGATCACCGTGCCATGCGCGTCGATCACGTCCACGGCGCCGCTGCCGACATCGTCGTTGACCGCTTCGAGATAGGCATCGACCGAGGGCGTCAAGGCGCGCGCTTCTTCAGGCGACGCTTTGAGCAACGCGCGCACGCTATCCTGGCGCGCCACGAGCGCGGGCACCATCTCGAAGCGTCCCAGCTCGCTTTTCAGGCTCGCCGAGTAGAGATCGAGCCGATGCTCGCCCACGTCGACCAGCGCGTCGATGGCGCGGTTCCATGCGAACTCCACTGCCGCGGCGGCCGCGCCGACATACAGCACGGCCGCCGCCGCCCATCCCCATAATGGAATGCCCTTGTAACGCTTGCGCACGTTCACCCTCGTCGATTGGCTGCCGCCGGAGGGCGGTTCAGCGGATACCGCGCGCCCGATTCGCCGGCGCCGTTATCGCGCGGGCGCGTGCGAGGGGCGCGCAGCCCCGCGTCACGCGCCGAAGTGAGCGAGCAGGATGAGCGTCACGGTCACGACGATGGCGCCGCCGATGCGCGTGGCGATCTGCGCGAACGGCATGAGCTGCATGCGGTTCGCGGCGGTGAGGATCGCCACGTCGCCGGTGCCGCCCTGCCCGCTGTGGCACGCGTTCACGATTGCGGTGTCGATAGGGTACATCTTCATCAGGCGGCCCACCACGAAGCCCGTGCCCATGAGCGTGATGACGGTCGCGGCAATCGTCACGACATTGACGAGCGTGAACGCGGCCATGAGCTTGTCCCACGGCGTCATTGCCACGCCGATGGCGAACAGCAGCGGGTACGTGACCGCGGTCGAGAAGAACTTGTAGACCACGAACGCGCCTTCCTGCAGCGGCGGCGACACCGCGCGCGCGAGCTTCACGAGCACGGCGAGGAACAGCATCGCGACCGGCGCGGGCAGGCCGAACAGCTTGTTCGCCATCAGGCCGATGAGGTACAGCGTGATCGCCGTGACTCCCGCCGCGGCGATGTGGCTCACGTCCACGTGGCCGCGAATTTCCTCGTTCGACGACCCCAGTTCGTCGGTCGCGCCGACTTGCAGACGGCCGTTGCCGGTGAGATGCGGCATGCGCTTGCCCAGCATGTCGAGCATGCCCGAGAGAACGATTGCGATGAGGCTGCCGAGCATCACGGGCGGCAACACCTGCGCGAACAGATCGCCTTGCGCCACATGCATGATTTCCGAGTAGCCGACCGAAAGCGGAATCGCGCCTTCGCCCACGCCGCCCGCCATGATCGGGACGACGATATAGAGCAGCGTGTGTTTGACGCCCAGGCCAAGCGCCGCGCCCACAGCCGTGCCCACGATGGTCGCCGCGACGGTGCCCGCCGCAAGCGGTATGAAGATCTTCAGGAATCCTTGAATCAGCACGCGCCGGTCCATGCTCAAAATGCT
This sequence comes from Paraburkholderia sp. J76, assembly GCF_905220295.1. Classification (NCBI taxonomy): domain Bacteria; kingdom Pseudomonadati; phylum Pseudomonadota; class Betaproteobacteria; order Burkholderiales; family Burkholderiaceae; genus Paraburkholderia; species Paraburkholderia sp. J76. Next base: position 238,832 of record NZ_CAJMZJ010000001.1, on the reverse strand, counting down.
GCCGACGATAATCGACGCGATGAAGAGATAAAGGAAATTGGTCTGCTTCGTGAATTCGACCGTGAGATGCTGCACGGGCTTGGGCAGCACGTGGTAATACACGAGCGCCGAAGGCACGAAGGTCGCGAGAATGGCCGCCGCGCCGATATTGCGCAGGAGCGGCAGACGCTTGCCGAGTTCCGCGCACGTGAAGCCGCAAAAGGCGAGCACGGCGATGGCCATCGAGATCTCGCCGGGCACCTTGCCGGTAACGGCGAAGCCCGCGATCAGCGCGAACAGGATTATGTAGACCGGCAGCGGAATGATGCCGATGCGGATTTCCATCAGCTTCCACCAGCCTTCGGGCCAGAAGCGGGTTTGCGTCGTCGGGGAGGATGACTCGGGCGTCGCCTGAGCCACGTGGGATGCGGATGCGCTGTTCTGCACGGGATGTCTCCTTCGTTTTCGCGACCGGACTGCGTCGCGTCTCCGGTGCTTGTTTAATAAGGGGCGCGGCCGATTGGTGTTCGGGCCGCTGGACACCGGTAAAGCAGCAGCCGTGCCAGCGCGTGCCTCCTACTCACATTGAGCATAAGTATTTGATTTAGCTACTTTTTTATGCGGATGATGGAGGTGCGCGAAGCGCTGCGATCCGAAAATTCAGAATCGGGCCGAGCCACAGGCCGAAATCTCGGCCTGTGGATTCATCCAGCTATTCAATGCCTGAATAAAAGTGGCTTTTATTCAGGTTTATACAGGAATCCTGATTAATTTCAGAAAAAAAGCGAAGCCCGAATGGGCTCACTTCAAGGAGGAGGTTTTATTGCTGCACCGCGCCTTTCATGACGCGCACGACATCGCCCGGCTCGATGCTCGTTACGTCGGCCGGTCCAACGAGCGGCGAGCACCTGAAGAAGTCGTTTTCCACGTAGCGGGTTCGCGGATCGATATCGTCGCTAAACAACGCCACAGTCGGCACGCCCGCCGCGTGCGCGATATGCAACAGGCCCCCATCCGCGCCGACGAACAGCTTACTCTGCCCGATGAGCGCGCGGCATTCGTGAATCTTCAACTTGCCGACCAGTGAGTCGAGCTTCAGATTCCTGAATGACATTGCCGTGAGATTATTGGCTTCGTCGAGCCCGTTATCCGAACCGACCAGGACGTATTGATAGCGCGACAACTCGGGATCGTCATCGAGCCGCGTAAGAACGTCGGCCCACTTGCCGTAGATACGGTTCGATTCCCTGCCGCCAACCGAAATCGCAATGCTGCCGGCCCATGCTTGCACCGGAAAATCGAGGTTTTGCGGCGCGTCGAGAATCAGCCGCGAATTCCTGTACAACGCCGCTTCGTCGATTCCGGAATTCAGGATCTTGTTGAACGAATAGTAGCTGAACTGAATGTGGTTGAAATTGCGCCCCGCATACCATCCGATCAAGCTCGTAAATCGGGCGTGGCCGGCATAGCGGATTTTCTCCTTGATGACGCGAATGCCCATCTTGTTCAAAATAACGAAATCGTATTCGCCGAAATCGACTTCGCGGTAGTCGGTATAGACTTTCGAAAAATAGCGGTCGTGGCGGAACAACTCGGCGAGACAAGGATCGAGCACCACGTCCAGCTTGTACGGCGTGCCGCTGAGGAGCGCGCGCCCGGAAAGGTCCATCAACGCGTCGCCGAGATTATTGACGCCGCTGTAGAACAACAGGATGCGCGCGCCCGGGCGCAACTGCGCCGCTTCCGTATACAGACCCAGTTGGCGGTTGAGTGACAGTATCGACCACTTGTGCAGTTGCTTCTTCAGAAGCGAAAGTTTTTTATATGCAGAAAGGCTCTCGACCTCATCCTGAACGATTTCCGGATGAGGAACGCGAAGACTCTTGCTGATAAAACCGCGGACCGTATCGACTTTCATTGTTGACTCGGCAGGCGCCTGCCCAACGCATCCGTAAGATTTGACCGAGCGGCTATTATGCCACCCCGTGCGAAGGCCACGGAACGCGCAGGGTATGATTGAAAAACAGACGTCGCGGCTACGCAAGCCGGGCGGCAAATTGCACGGCGTTCGCCATCATCACAACGGACCCTTTCGTCAATGCGCATTTTCGGAATCAGTCTTTACGTCATCATCGCGCTGCTCTTTGCGGTGCACGCCATTCGCAACCAGCAGAACATGTACTGGCTGCTGATCCTGTTTCTTTTCCCGGGCCTCGGCAGCCTCGTCTACTTCTTCGTCATTTATTTGCCGAGCCTGCGTCAATCGCGCGGAGCGAGGGCGACGGGCCGGGCCATTTCGCAACTGGTCGATCCCAATCGCGCGGTGCGCGAGGCGCGCATGGATTTCGACCGCGCGCCGACCGTCGCGCACCGTATGCGGCTAGGCGCGGCCCTGCTCGACGCGGGCAACCCCGCCGAAGCGCTGGCGCATTATCAGGCGGCCGCCACCGGGCCGTTCGCATCCGATCCCGCTTTGCTCGAAGGCCTCGCGCGCGCGGAGTTTGCCAACGGCAACGCCGCGGCTGCGCAGGAGACGCTGGAAAAGTTGTTCGCCGTCCAGCCTGTCGCCAGGCAGCAGCCGGACCCCGCCTTGCTCTATGCGCGCTCACTGGCCGCGAATGGCGCAGCGGGCACGCGCGCCGCGTTCGAAGCCGCGCTCTCGTGCGCGAGCGACGCCGCGCCGCGCTGCCTTTTCGCCGACTGGCTGGCCAGGCAGCCCGGCGATGCCGACCGCCAGCGCTCGCGCGAGCTTTACGCCGATATCGTGCACGACGCGAAGCACTGGCCGCGCCACGCCCGCGAGCACAATAGCGAGTGGCTGCAACGGGCTCAGGCCGCGTTGAGCCGGTAGCCGCTTAAGGCGCGACGCGCGCGCACATGCGCCGGTACGCGGACGGCGTCATGCGGTACGCGCGCCGAAACCAGCGGCCCAGATGGCTCTGGTCGGCAAAACCCACTTCCGCGGCAACCTGGGCCGGCGTGCGCCCCGCCGCCAGCAGCTTGCGCGCGGCGCGCAGACGCAAGCGCACCAGATACGCATGGGGCGAGGTGCCGAACTCGCGCTGGAACAAGCGCGTCAAACGAAAACGGTCGATGCCCGAGGTATCGACGAGTTCGTCGAGTCCAATGTTCGCGCTCATGTGCTCGTGCAGCAGGTCGCGAGCGCGAGCCAGCGCGGGCGGCGCGGGAGTCGCCGCCGCAGCGGTATCCAGCAGATGGCCGGCCAGGTGTTCCAGCAAGCGGTCGAGCGCTTCATCGCGAGCGAGCCGGCCTTCCTCGCCGTACAGCGCGAGACAAGCACGGCGGATTGCAGCGGTGAGGCGCGGGTCGTCCACGAGCGTCCGGCCGAATGCGGCCTCCACGCCGCTCAGGCCCGCGATGTTCAGCCTGCGCGCCGCACGCTCGACCCACGGCTGCGGCAGATACAACATCGCGTAAGTGAAGCCGCCCGGCTCGGGCGCGTGGCCATCGTGCAGCGCGCCGGGCTCGATCAGGATCGCCCGGCCCGGCACGCTCGTGTGCAGCGCCCGGTGACACTGAAAGCGCTGCACGCCCTGTTCCGTGTAGCCGATCAGCATGTCGTCGTGATCGTGGGGGTCGTAGGCGTGACCGCTGAAATGCGCGCGCAAGCTTTCGATGCCCGTCTGCGCGTCGCGCCGTGCGACGAGCCAGTGATCGTTCCGGCCCTTAGCCGCCGTCGCGTTCGTCATCGCGCGTCTCGTTCCCGTAGCCGGTTTTCATCGCTCAGTCGTCAAATTCGCCGGCCTGCAGCGCTTCGTCGAAATCCGTGATCCACGGGGCGAAGTGATCGGTGTTGTAAGTGGCCGTCTTGCCGTTGGCGATGCGCGTGACGCATACCTGCCGGATCGCCGCGCGCTCGCCCTCGGCGACGGCTTTCTCTGTGTCCGAGATCCGGAACTCGCTCGGGTCGAGCCCGCGGCTCGCGAGCACGGCCTTGACGTCTTCCTGTTCGTCCCATGAAAACTGGGCGAAGTCGTGGGCTGCCATGTCGTCTCCTCTTCTCCGGGCGCCGTCAAGGATTGCACGGCGCGACGGGCAATCCTTCGGCCTTCCAGCGCAGCATGCCGCCCGCGAGATTCGCCACCTTGCCGAAGCCCGCCTTCGTCAGCAACACGCTTGCCTGCGCCGAGCGCACGCCCGAACGGCACACCGCCACCACGGGCCGGTCGCGATCCAGTTCGCCGATGCGCGCCGTGAGTTGCGAGAGCGGCACGAGCATCGCATCCTGCAGATGGCCAAGCTGGTCGATGAACTCAGGCGCCTCGCGCACGTCCACGATCTGGAGCGCCGCCGCATGCTCCAGCAGCGCCATGGGCTCGATTTCCCACACGCCGCTAAAACGCAGCGTGAGCGGCGCCCAGTCGGGCGTTTCCTGGATCGGCGCGTCGCCTTCGGGCTTGCCGCAGCGCATGTTGGCGGGCACTGCCACGGCCATCTGCTTGGGGTGCGGCAGATTCAGGTTGTGCATGTAGCCCGCGAAGTCACCGAGATCGACGTCGCCGCCCAGGCGCGGATTGAAGCGCCGCTCCTCGGCCACGCTCGTCACCGTGATGCCGCGATAGTCGTGCGCGGGGTATAGCAGGCAGTCGCCGGGCAGCGTGAGAATGTGCTCGCGCACCGACGCGAAAAGCTGCTCCGCGCTCCCGCCCTGAAAATCGGTGCGGCCGCAGCCGCGTATCAAGAGGCTGTCGCCGGTGAAGGCCATGCTCGCGTCGTCGAGCACGTAGGTCAGGCAGCCGCTGGTGTGCCCGGGTGTGGCGCGCACCTCCAGATGCCGCTTGCCGAACGCGATGCGATCCCCGTGCCGCAGCGCGCGGTTCACGCCTTCGGCGCCCACCGCCGCGGCGAGCGCGATCTCGCTGCCGCTGCGCTCGCGCAAGCGCCACGCGCCCGTGACATGGTCGGCGTGTACGTGGGTGTCAAGCGTCGCCAGCAGGCGCAGGCCCAGTTCCTGCAGAAGCGCGAGGTCGCGCGGCACCTGCTCGTAGACAGGGTCGATCAGCAGCGCCTCGCCGCTTTCGGGGTCGCCGAGCAGATAGGTGTAGGTAGACGATACAGGGTCGAAAAGCTGGCGAAAAATCATCGCGGCTCCCTGTGAAGGCAACGGAATGCAAATGCGTGGTGCATTTCGCAGTATGACGCATCCGCTTTCGGGCGGGCTGTTCGACGTGCGCGATATTCCTGCGGCTGCGCCTTGTTAAATTCCGTTCAACCCCACGCCGACTGCAGCCGCGCGATGCTTTCGCGCATTTCGCGCTCCAGTTGCGCCACCAGTTCCGCTGCGGGCAGTGCGCGTGCGAGCGCCGCTGCCTGGCCCGCCCATTGCGCGCCATAGCCGGTTTCGCCCTTGGCCTTCGCAGCCGCGTTCAGCGACTTGCCCGCGTCGAAAGCGATTGGATAAGACGGAATGCGCGGCGCGTGCGGATCCTCGCCGAGCGCGGTGAAGCGATTGACGATGCTGCGCGCGAGGCGCCCCGAGATCGCCGCCGTGAACGTGGTGTGACGCGCGCCGTCGCCGAGCAAGGCGGCGCGATGGCCCTCGTCGGCGGCGCTCTCGGGGCAGGCCACGAACGCCGTGCCCAGTTGGGCGGCCTGCGCGCCCAACGCGAGCGCGGCGGCAATGCCCGCGCCGTCCATGATGCCGCCCGCCGCGATCACGGGCGCGTCGAACTCGCTCGCTAGCAGGCGTGTGAGCGCGAACGTGCCGAGGCGGTCGTCGCGTGCGCGCTGATCGAACACGCCGCGATGGCCGCCCGCCTCCACGCCCTGCGCGACGATCGCATCCACGCCCGCTTCCACGGCCGCCGCCGCTTCGTCGCGATTCGTCGCGCTCGCAAACAAGTGGACGCCCGCGTGCTTGAGTTCGGCGATCACCGCATCGGGTGGCAGTCCGAAATGAAAGCTCACCACAGCCGGCTTCTCGTCCACCAGCATGGTCTGCATGGCCTTGTCCACGACGAAGCTCGTGTAGATCTCCGAAAGCGACGCCGGTGGCGTCGCATCGTATTGCTGGAACACCGGCGCGAGCCAGTCGAGCCACGCGCGTTCCACGGCGGCATCGGGTGTGGCCGGGCGATGGCAGAACACGTTGACGTTGAAGGGCTTCGCGGTCAGTTCGCGTGTTTGTCGAATCGCTTTGCGCGCGTTCTCCGCATTCATCGCCGCGACGCCGAGCGAGCCGAGCGCGCCCGCGTTCGAAACAGCGGCGGCCAGCGCCGGCGTGGTGGTGCCCGCCATGGGCGCCTGAATGATCGGCTTCTGGATGCCAAGCAAGCGCAGCAACCCCTGCTCGTTCACTTGAGTGCTCATGGTGCGTTCCCTCCCGATGCGGTCTGATGCTTTCCAGGTGGAAAAGCGTCAGCCCGGATCAGCGGCGCGACGACCCGGGTGGGCCGCCAGTTACTCCCTGTGCCATTCGAATCCTCCGCGCGCATGCTCATGCGCATATCTATTCACATGATAACCACATCCAGAGTCGGCGGCCGAACGGACGCCCGCGTTAAAATCGCCCATTCCCCTTTTGCGGCCAATGAACACTCATGAAGTGCCTTACCCTTTCGTCCGCCCTCGCCGGCATCGTGGCCATCGCGCTAACCGCGCCTTCCGCACTCGCCCAAACGTCCTCGGGCGACACGAATTCGAAGCGCGATTGCGCAATCGGTTACGTAACGGGCGTGGCCGGCTCGGCTGCGGGCGTGCGCGACTATCTGGCCACGCCGGAGCGCGACCGCATCCGCTATCTCAAGGACAACGAAATTCAATGCAAGATCGCTGACGACGACAGCCACGCGTCCGGCTGCGTCGGCGTCACGCTATTGAAGAACGAGAAAGTGAGCGTGTACGACGATAGCGACCCTGCCACTACCGCCATCGTCGTGCGCGTGGAACTCGATCGCGGAACCTATCCGGTGATCATCGTCGCGCCCAAAAACGAGGTGAAGTGCGAGGAGTGACCAGCGCGTAATTAGCGCCGCCGCATTCTCAGCTTGCGCCGCGCCCGCACGCCGCGATTTGCTCGTCGGGCACGCCCGCCATGCGCGCGGCGTCGACAATCTGCGCCCAACTCGTCGCATCCACGGGAATGCCGTGCGCCTCGCGCGCGCGCCGCGTCGCGTTCTCGCGCTCGCCGGGCAGCAGGATTTCATCGACACCCGCCGCGCGCCGCGTGGCCTTTAGCCATTCGACGAACGCGAACGCTTCGTGCTCGCGCGAAGGCGCGTCGAACGCCGCCGGATCGACGATCACCGACATCATGCAATTGACGATGGCATGCGTGGAGACGATGGTTTCCTCGCGCGTCGTGAAGCCGCCCGAGAGCGCGCCCGCCAGAATCTCGCACATCGCGGCGAGCCCCGATCCCTTGTGCCCCGCCACCGCGCCGCCGAACGCGCGCAGCGCGCCATGCTGCGTATCGCTGAAGAGCGCGCCGGGGTCGCGCGTGGGGCGTCCGTCGCTGTCGATCAGCGCGTCGGCGGGCACGTCCACGCCTTTGTTGTAGGCCACGCGCACCTTGCCCGCGGCTATCGCGCTCGTGGCGAAGTCGAGCACCAGCGGCGAGCGCCCTTCGAGCGGAAACGCCGCGCAAAACGGGTTCGTGCCGAAGCGCCGGTCGATGCCGCCGAATGGCGCGACGAGCGGATCGCCCGCGACGTTGACGAAGTGGAACGACACGAGCCCGGCGCGCGCGCATTGCTCGGCCCAATGCCCGATGCGTCCGATGTGATGCGCGTTGCGCAGGCCGAGCGCGCACACGCCGAGCGACTTCGCGCGCTCGATGCCGTGCTCCATCGCTTCGAACGCCGTGACCTGCCCAAAGCCCCGGCCGGCTTCGATCGTGAGCACCGCGCCCGCGTCGCGCACAATCTGCGCATGCGCATTCAGCTTGAGTTCGCCTTCGCGGCACGACAGCATGTAGCGCGGAATCATGCCTACTCCATGCGAATCGTGACCGGCGAGATTCGCTTCGACGAGATGGTCGGCGACCAGCGTCGCCTCGCGCGCTTCGCTGCCCGCCGCGCGCCAGATGGCGACAACGAAGGCATGCAGCGCGCGAGCGTCGACAACGACTTCCGAACCTTTTGCAGCAGTGGCATTCGACATGTACGTGACCCTGTATGGCAGCAAAACAAATGATGACGCTTAGGCATGCTTACGTGCGCGGCGCGTAAGCCGATTCGTCGACGCCGATCGCATCGGGCGCTTGCAGCGGCTCGACGCGTCCGACTATCACAAGATAGCTCACCGCGCCGAGCACGCAAAAGCCGCCGGCGACGACGAGCGGGATCGTGAAGGATCCGCGCGTGAGTTGCAGCATCACGCCGGTAAACGTCGTCAGTGCGATGCCCGCGAGATTCGACGCGAAGTTCTGGATGCCCGCCAGCGAGGCGACATGCTTCGGCGTGGGCGCGATGTCGGCGGGCAGCGACCAGATGCTGGCCGCCGCGGCCGCGAGGCTTCCATACGCAATCGCGAAGAGTGCCAGCATTGCGTAGACATCCTGAACAACGCTGGTGAGCGTGATGACCGAAGAAAGCAGCATACCGCCGACAATGCATGTCTTGCGCGCGGCCGTCAGGCTCCAGCCGCGCTTCACGAGCGCATCCGAAAGCCAGCCGCCCAGCCAGCCGCCCGGTATCGAGGCGATGGCGGGCAAGGTGCCCAGCGTACCGAGCGACTTGAGCGAGAAGCCCCGCGCCTCCACGAGATAGCTCGGGAACCACGTAATGAAGAAGTAGATGACGAAGTTCAGGCAGAAGAAGCCCAGCATCATGCCCCACACGGTGCGGTAGCGGAACAACCCGCTCCAGCGTATCGAGGCGGCCGCCGGAGCGGGCGCGCGCGGCTGGTCAAGTGCGGCGCGCGCCTCGGGTTCGCGATACAGCGCGATCCAGCCCACGACCCACACGAGACCGAGCGCACCGGTAATCACAAACGAAGCTTTCCAGCCCCACGCGGCCATGATCGCGGCAACGAGCGGCAGCGACAGCGCGGAGCCCACGCGCGATCCGCTGTCGAAAATGCTCGTGGCGAGCGCGCGTTCTTCGCGGGAGAACCACTGGCTAACGAGTTTCGCGCACGACGGATACGCCCCCGCCTCGCCCGCGCCGAGCATGAGCCGGCAGCCGAACATCGCGGCGAAACTGCCTGCTACCGCGGTAGCCGCGGTGAACACCGACCACCAACCCACCGCGAACGGCAACGCGATACGCGCGCCGGCGCGATCGACGAACCAGCCGTAGGGCAGTTGCATCACGGCGTAAGTCCAGAAGAAGCCGCTTAGCAGCAGCCCCATGGCGGCCGGACCAATGCCCAGGTCCTTCATGATGTGAGGTGCGGCGACCGCGAGATTGGCGCGGTCGATGTAGTTCACTGCAATTGCCAGAAAACAGAAGAATATGACCAGCCAGCGCGATTTTTCCTTCATGGAAAGCACTCCTTCTGAATGTGGCGTCGTGTCTCCATCGAGTTCTCCATCGAGTAGCGGCGCCGGTTCGAACGTCGCCCGCTCTACATGACCGCCCCCAGATGCCACGGCACGAATTCGTTCTGGCCATAGCCGTGCAGTTCGCTTTTGGTGCGCTGCCCCGAGGCCGTCGCGAGCATCAGCTCGAAGATCGCGGCGCCCGTCTCGTCCACGCTTTGCTCGCCATCCAGAATGCGGCCGCAGTTCAGGTCGATGTCTTCTTCCTGGCGTCGCCATAGCGCGCTGTTCGTGCCGAACTTGAGCGACGGCGACGGCGCGCAGCCGTAAGCGGAGCCGCGGCCCGTCGTGAAGCAGATGAGGTTGGCGCCCCCCGCCACCTGACCCGTGGCGGACACCGGATCGTAGCCAGGCGTGTCCATGAACACGAGCCCCTGCGCGCGCACGGGCTGCGCGTATTCGTAGGTTTCGACGAGCCGCGTGGTGCCGCCTTTCGCCACCGCGCCCAGCGATTTTTCGAGAATTGTCGTGAGGCCGCCCGCCTTGTTGCCGGCGGACGGATTGTTGTTCATGTTCGCTTCCATGCGCGCGCAATACGCTTCCCACCAGCGGATGCGCGCCACTAGTTTTTCGCCTACCTCGCGCGACGCCGCGCGCCGCGTGAGCAAGTGCTCGGCGCCGTAGATTTCGGGCGTTTCGGAGAGGATCGCCGTGCCGCCGTGCGCGACCAGTCTGTCCACGGCGGCGCCCAGCGCCGGGTTCGCGGAAATGCCGGAGTAGCCGTCCGAGCCGCCGCACTGCAAGCCGACCATCAGGTGCCGCGCCTCCACCGGCTCGCGCGTCACGCGATTCGCGTCGGCCAGCAGCGCGCGCACCTGCTCGATGCCCGCTGCCACCGTGCGCGCGGTGCCGCCCGTCTGCTGGATCGTCATGGTCGAAAGGCGCGCCCCGCGCTCCAGGTGCTCCGCTTCCACGAGACCGTCGATCTGGTTCGTCTCGCAGCCGAGACCAACGATCAGCACTGCGTAGAAGTTGGCGTGCCGCGCATAGCCGGCGAGCGTGCGGCGCAATACCGTGATCGGCTCGCCTTCTGCCGCGAGCGCGCAGCCTTCGCCGTGCGTGAGCGCCACCACGCCATCCACGTTGGGAAACGGCTCCAGCGCTTCCGGGTGAATATCGCGGCGAAAGTGATCGGCAATCGCACGCGCCACCGTGGCCGAACAGTTCACAGAGGTCAGGATGCCTATGTAATTGCGCGTGGCGACGCGGCCATCGGCGCGCCGTATGCCGAGAAACGTCGCGGGCTGCGCGGCGGCAGGCGTTTCGTGCGCGTCCACGCCGAATGCGTAGTCGCGCTCGAAGTCGCCCATCGAGAGATTCTGCGTATGTACGTGTTCGCCGCGACGGATGGGCCGGCTCGCGAAGCCGATGATCTGCCCGTAGCGGCGCACCGGTTCGCCTTGCCCGATGTCGCGCAGCGCCACCTTGTGGCCAGGCGGAATCATGCCCGCAACCGTGTGGTCGCCGTAGAGCGTCGAGCCTGGCATCAACTGCCCGCGCGCGATGGCAACGTCATCGCGCCGGTCGAGAAGAATGAGGGCGGCCGAAAGCTTGGCCGGGTCGAGAAGTGTCATAGCCGGTCTCCCTGGAAAGCGCCGCGCACGCCGACATAAAGCGAGTAAAGCGACGTGCTGGCTGCAATGAACAGGCGATTGCGATTCGGGCCGCCGAACACGAGATTCGCGACCGTTTCCGGCACGAGAATCTTGCCGAGCAGCGTGCCATCGGGCGCATAGCAGTGGATGCCGTCTCCCGCGCTCGTCCAGACGTTGCCGTGCTCGTCCACGCGCATGCCGTCGGGCACGCCCGGCGTTACGTCCGCGAACAGGCGGCCATTGTGCAGGTGGCCTTGCGCGTCCACGTCGAATACGCGGATGTGATGCGGGCCGTTCTCGATATGCGAAGCGCCCGAGTCGGCCACATAGAGCCGCGATTCATCGGGCGAAAACGCGAGGCCGTTGGGCTTCGCGAAGTCGTCGGCCATGCGCCGCACCGCGCCTGTCCCGGGCGCCACGCGATACACATGGCAAGCGCCGATCTCGCTCGGTGCGCGAAAGCCCTCGTAGTCGCCGAGAATGCCGTAGTCGGGATCGGTGAACCAGATCGAGCCGTCCGAATGCACGACCACGTCGTTGGGCGAATTCAGCCGATGCCCTTCGAAGCGATCGGCGATGACGGTGATGCGCCCATCGTGCTCGGTGCGCGTGACGCGGCGCGTGCCGTGCTCGCACGTGACGAGCCGGCATTCGCGGTCGAGCGTGTTGCCGTTGCTGAAATTCGCGTTCGCGCGGAACACGCCCGTGCCGATGCCGGGCACCCAGCGCATCATCCGGTTATTGGGGATGTCGCTCCAGACAAGAAAGTCGCCGGCGGGGAACCACACCGGACCTTCGGCCCACATGCAGCCGCCCGCGAGCTTCTCGAAGTGCGCGTTGGGCTGCAACAGCAGGCGAAAGCGCGCATCGTGGATTTCGTATTCGTGGGGATTCATCGTTCCGGCCTCGTACCGTCAGGGTCAGGTCACGGCGACGCGCGTGACCCGTCGCTCACTGCCGCGCCGGTTTATTAAATACTAGTTGAATAGGCCTGTGAAGATTTTCTTCGAGCGCCTGGAATGTGGTTTACCCGCGTTTACCCGCGAACGTGCGCGGCAGTCAGCTTTTGTCGAAAGCCTGGTCCAGATCGTAGGCGAGCAGGAAGAGGCAGCCCGTATCGCTACGGAAATCCACTTCGACGGTGCCGCGCGCCGCGACACCCGCATAGCCCGCTGCCAGCCGCCGGCCGTTTTGCACGGCCTCGCCTTCGAGCACGTAGATGAACTCCGGCCCGGTATGGCGGTGCAAGGGAAACGTTGCGCCCGCAGCGAACCGCACCAGTTGCATGGCGCGGCCATCCGCCTTACCGAGGTTCTTGATCTCCACGCCCTGAGCGTAGCGTGAGGGCACCCATGGCATGCTCGCGGAATCGACGAATGAAAAGCCTGAGTCGTTTGCCATGACGAACCCTTTATGGCGCGCTATTGCGTCTTCGCGTCGGCGGCAGCAAGCATGGCGTCGCTAATGCTCACCTCGCCGTTTGATTTGAGCGCTTCGCCCGCGCCGCGAATATCGCGCTCCTCCTTGTTCTGGCTGAGCTTGCTCTTGCCCACCAGACGCGTAATCTCGATCTCCACGCCGACAATCGCCTTCGCGAGCGTATCTATGTAGTCCCTGGGCGCGTCGGCCATCTTCCAGGGCTTGGGCTGCGTGGCCTCGTGCGTGCGCGTGAGGCGGCCGATCACGCCGCGCACGTAGCGCTCGTCGTCGAGAATCCTGATGCGCCCATGAGCATGCACGACGATGTAATTCCACGTCGGCACCTGCTTGTGCGCCTCGTGCTTGCTCGGATACCAGTTCGGCGAGATATATGCGTCGCCGGCGCGGAAGATCACGAGCACCTCGTCGCCGTTCACCACGTCCTGCCACACCGGATTGGCCCGCGCAACGTGCGCGCGCAATACGCCCAGTTCGCCTTCGCCCGCTGCGAGTTCAAAGGGAATGTGATTGGCATCGAGCCCGCTTTGCCCGTGCGTGACCAAGGTGCCGAACGGATGTTGGGCGATGCAATCGTGCAGGACGTCCTTGCGGTTTTCGGCGAAATGGGCTGGTACGTACATGCGTGTATCCCTGCTCGTAAAGTGACTGGATAGCGTGACCTGGACTGCGACAGCCCGAGTGTGCCTCAAAAGTGGTTTATTCTATAGGTCCACTTTGTTGCGATTTCAGTGAACCAGAATCATGCCGAGAACAGCGCAGGCTGCCGAAATGCCATCGTTCGGCGCGCTCGACCGCGAGGCCGGCAATCTGAGCCGCCAGGTGGCCGAGGCGCTGCGCGAAGCCGTGCGCAAAGGCGATCTGCGGCCCGCCGATGCATTGCCCTCCACGCGCGCGCTGGCCGCTTCGCTGCGGGTTGCGCGCGGCACCGTGGTCGAGGCGTACGAACAACTCATCGCTGAAGGATTTCTGGAGTCGAAAGCGGGCGCCGGTACGCGCGTGGCGCATGCGCTGGCGGAACGGCCCGCGCGCGAGCCCCGCGCGACGTCGCGGCACGCGGCGCAAGCCGGGCTGCCCGAACGCGCCGAAGCGTTCGCCAGAATCGGACGCGAGTTCAAGCCGCTTCCTCCGGTGCCGTTCGCCATTTCGGTGCCGACGGGCATGACCGCGCCCGGCGAGGTCTGGCGGCGGCTCGGCAACCGCTTGCGCGCGCGAGGCCCGGCGTCGCCTACGGGTTATGCCGATCCACAAGGCGCGCTCGCGCTGCGCGAAGCCATTGCCGATTATGTGCGCAAGTCGCGATCGGTGCGCTGCGAAGCCGATCAGATCATCGTGACGAGCGGCACCCAGCAGGGGCTCTTTCTCGCAAGCCAGGTGCTGCTGGGGCCGCGCGACCAGGCATGGGTCGAGAACCCCGCCTACCGTGGCGTCACGGCCATACTCGAAAGCATGCCCTACCGCGACGCCATGGTCCGCGTGCCCGTGGACGCAGAAGGGCTCGACGTGGAAGCCGGCGTTCGCATGGCGCCGAAGGCGCGCGTGGCGTTCGTTACGCCGTCGCATCAATATCCGCTCGGCATGCCGCTGAGCATGGCGCGGCGCGCGGCGTTGCTCGCGTGGGCGCGATCGGCGCATGCGTGGGTCGTCGAGGACGACTACGACAGCGAACTGCGCTACGAGGGCTATCCGTTTCCGGCGCTGCAAGGACTCGCGCCCGACCGCGTGGTGTATCTCGGCACTTTCAGCAAGATCCTCTTCCCGTCGCTGCGGCTGGGTTATGTCGTCGTGCCGCCCAATCTCGTCGATGCATTCTGCGGCGCGCGCGTGCTTGTGGACCGCCACCCGCCGACCGCCGATCAACACGTGCTCGCCGCCTTCATGACCGAGGGGCACCTGGAGCGTCACGTCCGCAAGGTCCGCAACGTGTATGCGGAGCAACGGCTCAGCCTGATCGGGACGCTCGAAGCGCTGCTGCCCCGGCATCTCGCGTGGATCGAGCCCGGCGATCAAGGCATGCATCTCGTGCTATGGCTCGCAGCGGGACTCGACGATCGCCTGGTGGTCCGGTTCGCTGCCGACAAGGGCGTCGCCGTGCGCGCGGCGTCGCCGATGTTCGCCGCGGGCACCGCGCGTCCCGGGCTGATCCTGGGCTTCGGCGGCTTTAGCGGCACTCAAATGAAAGAGGCCGCGCATCGTCTCGCGGCTGTGATTCGCGCGGCGGCGAAATGAAACCCGATCAATTATTTTGGGGTACTGGATATCTGCGGGCTTTACCCAATTCGATCGCGAGGAAATCGACAAACGCCCGAATGCGCGTGGAAAGCTGGTGCCGCTGCGCATACACGGCATAGATGTCCGCGCCCGGCGTTTCATACTCGGGCAGCACGACCACGAGCCGCCCATCCGCCAGATATTCGTTGATGTCCCATTCCGCGCGCATCAGAATGCCGTGCCCGTCCAGCGCCCACTTCACGGCGATCTCGCCGTCGTTGGTCGTGAGATTGCCATTGATGCGGATTGCTTCGGATTTGCGCGCATTGCCGCGCTCGTTCGAAAGCCGCCACACTCCATACGCTTCGTCGCCCTGGCGAATGCTGATGCAGTTGTGCTTTGCAAGGTCGTGCGGCGTGGCGGGCCAGCCCCGGCTCGCGAGATACGCGGGCGAGGCGCACAGCAATCGGCGGTTCGCCGCGAGACGCCGCGCGATCACGCGCGTATCCGGCGGCTCGCCAAAGCGAATGCAGACATCGTATGAATCTTCGGTGAGCGGCGGCGGCATGACCGAAAGCTGAAGCTGCACGGCAACCTGCGGGTACTGCACGACGAAACGCGAAAGCGCCGGTCCGATATGGCTGCGCCCAAAGCCCAGCGTCGCGTTCACGCGCAACAAGCCCTTGGGATGCTTTTTCGAGCCGCCCAGCAGCTCGCCCAGTTCGTCGATCTCGTCGAGAATGCGCCGCGCATGCTCCAGGTACACCTCGCCTTCGGGCGTGAGCATCATGCGGCGGGTCGTGCGGTTCACGAGCGGCACGCCGGCGCGTTCCTCCATCTGCGCGAGCCGCTTGCTCACGGCAGCGGGCGTGAGGCCCAGTTCGCGCGCGGCGGCGCTCAGGCTGCCCGACGAAGCCAGCGTGGAGAAAAAGCCCAGATCGGCGGGTTGAACGGTGTCGGCCACGGTCGCCACTTGTGAATTCAGGTTAAGGATGCTTTGAGTCTAGCACCGGTTTTTGAACCGGCAGTTCGGTAAAGTGAATCCATCCCGGCACATTCACAAGGAAGGAGACATGAAGACCTATCGCATCGCAACCATTCCCGGCGACGGCATCGGCAAGGAAGTCGTGCCCGCGGGCAAGCAGGTGCTGGAGGCGCTTGCCAAAACCACGCAACGCTTCGCGTTCGAGTTCGAAAACTTCGACTGGGGCGCCGACTATTACCGCCAGCACGGCGTGATGATGCCCGCCGACGGCCTCGACGCCATTCGCGACAAGGACGCCATTCTGTTCGGCTCCGCGGGCGACCCCGAGGTGCCCGACCACATCACGCTCTGGGGCCTGCGCCTGAAGATCTGCCAGGGACTCGATCAGTACGCGAACGTGCGCCCCACGCGCATCCTGCCCGGCATCGACGCGCCCTTGAAGCGCTGCAAGCCGGAGGACCTGAACTGGGTGATCGTGCGCGAAAACTCCGAAGGCGAATATTCGGGCGTAGGCGGCCGCGTGCATCAGGGCCATCCGCTCGAAGCTGCGACCGATGTTTCGATCCTCACGCGCGCCGGCGTCGAACGCATCCTGCGCTTTGCGTTCCGGCTTGCACAATCGCGGCCCCGCAAGCTGCTCACCGTCATCACCAAGAGCAACGCGCAGCGCCACGCCATGGTCATGTGGGACGAGATCGCGCAGCAAGTGTCGAAAGAGTTCGCGGACGTGAAATGGGACAAGGAACTCGTGGACGCCGCCACGGCGCGTATGGTCAACCGCCCCGCCTCGCTCGACACGATCGTTGCGACCAACCTGCACGCCGACATTCTCAGCGACCTGGCCGCCGCACTCGCGGGGAGCCTCGGCATTGCGCCTACGGGCAACATCGACCCCGAGCGCCGTTATCCGTCGATGTTCGAGCCGATCCACGGCTCGGCCTTCGACATCATGGGCAAGGGGCTCGCCAATCCGGTCGGCACGTTCTGGTCGGTCGTGATGCTGCTCGAACACCTCGGCGAGACCGAAGCCGCCGCACATGTGATGCAGGCCATCGAAACCGTGACGGCCAATCCCGCGCTGCACACCGGCGACCTTGGCGGCAACGCGACCACGGCGCAGGTCACGAAGGCCGTTTGCGAACTCGTCGAGAAGGCGGCCGTCGCGGCTTGAGCGCGTACGCATCGTCGAGTACCGCGGATACGAGGGCGCGACACAAAAAATATTCGCGCGCCCGCGCCAAACCTCCAGGGAGGAGACATCTCCATGAATTCGGATACCGAAGTAATTGTCACGCGCAAACTCATGTGGCGCATTATCCCGTTCGTCATGCTGCTCTATTTCGTGAGCTTTCTCGACCGGGTCAATGTGGGCTTCGCGGCAATGACGATGAACAAGGCCATTGGCCTTTCGCCCGCGGCGTTCGGACTGGGCGGCGGCCTCTTCTTCATCGGCTACTTTCTGTTCGAGGTGCCGTCGAATCTTGTCTTGCACCGCGTGGGCGCGCGCATCTGGATCGCGCGCGTCATGATCACGTGGGGCATCGTTTCGGCGGCCTCAGCGTTCGTGACCGGACCCACGAGCTTCTATGCGCTGCGCTTCTTGCTGGGCGTCGCGGAAGCGGGCTTTTTCCCCGGCATCATCCTCTATCTCAGCCTCTGGTTTCCGGCGAGGCAACGCGCGGCGGCGGCCGCATGGTTCATGGCGGCCGCGCCGATCTCCACCGCGCTCGGCTCGCCGATTTCGGGCGCGCTCATGCAATTGCCGCCCATGTTCGGTCTCGCCAACTGGCAACTGCTGTACGTGATCGAAGCGGTGCCCGCCGTGCTGCTGGGTTTCGTTGTCCTGAAGGTTCTCACCGATACGCCGGCCAAAGCGCGCTGGCTGAAGCCGCAAGAACGTGACTGGCTCGTGGCGAAACTAGCCGATGAGGCACGGGCGCGCGAGAGCCATACGGGCCACACGGCAGGCGCGCTGAGCGCTCTGCGCGACCCGCGCGTGCTGGCGCTCGCGCTGATCTACTTCGGCACCTCGGCGGGCCTTTACACGCTGGGACTGTGGGCGCCGCTCATCATACGGCAATATGGATTCAGTTCGCTCGAAACCGGACTGCTCAATGCCATTCCGAGCATCGTGGCCGTCATCGTCATGATTCTCTGGGCGCGGCACTCCGATCGCACGGCGGAGCGCACGTGGCACGTCGTGGTCCCTTGCGTGCTTGCATGCGCGGGCTTCGTATTCGCCGGTCAGGCGAGCACCGCGTTGATGATCGTGCTGGCGCTCGTGGTGGTGAATATCGGCATCAGCGCCGCGAAGGCGCCGCTGTGGGCCATGCCCAGCATGTTTCTCTCCGGCGCCGGCGCGGCTGCGGGCATCGCCATGATCAATTCGATCGGAAATCTCGGCGGCTTTGTGGGGCCTGCCGTGATCGGCTGGCTCAAGATGCAGACGGGAGGTTATGCCGCGGGCTTGTACGTGGTCGGCGCGACGCTCGCGCTTTCCGCGGTGGTGACGTTGATGCTGAGCCGCAAGGCGAGCCGGCCCGTGATGGCGCAGGTGAGGCACGATCATTGAGGGGAGCGGGGCGCGCGCGACATGCGCGCTTCCTTCCGGCGTGGGCCGCCAGCGATCTATGCAAACGTTCGTATCATCAAGAGACATGTGTTGGCATATCCCGGTTAATCAGCCTGTTCAAGCGCATTGAATTGCCCTCTCAAGCCCCCGCTTAACTCATGCCGTATGTGCGGATTCGCTCAAAACCTCCTCTGATTTTTATAGAAGAATGTTCTACGATTCTTTAACGCGGGACGAAAAACGCAGCGCATAAAAATCCCCCGAACTCGATACTCAATAATCTATTTGGGTCTTCGATTAAGGATTGCAAAGTAATTCACGCGCAAGCACGATAACAGACATTCTGCGGCTGAATGCGTCTTCAATCCCGCTCGCGATCGTGCATACAGAAAACGCGTAGCACGGGCTTTCATCGGCGTGACCTTCGCATGGCCACACGGAGGGACTATGAGCAGCGAACCGTGTCTCGGCACCGTCGATACGATCGCTTCGGCGAGCGCATCTTTCATGAACGGGCTGCTCGCTTCCGCCAGCCCTTGCGTGCTGGTCGATCGCTCGGGCATTGTCTCGCAGGCGAATTCCGCATTCGAGAAACTCGCGCCTGCAGCCGCCGGTCGAGCGCTTGCGGAGCTATTTCGTTTCGATACCTCCCCGCGCGACGAACCCGGCGAGAGCGGCGCCGCGGCTGTCCCCGTAGAAGTCCTGTATTACAGCAACGGCGGCGCACTGGTGCCGGCCTGGCTGCACACGGTCTACGAATCGCCGGAAACCGGAGAGCAGGTGCTGCTGCTTGCCGACGGCGCACCGCTCAGGCGCGCCGAACTCCAACGCCTTGGCGAAGCCCCTCTCGCCGTCATGCGCGTTTGCATCGACGGCGTCGTGCGCATCGCGAACGAGGCCACGTATCGCGCACTGTCGCTCACGCCCGAGCAGGTGGTTGGCAAGACGCTGCTTTCGCTTCTCGATAAATCAGACGAAACCTCGCCCCAAAACTGTGCCACCGTTTCGGGCAGACTCAAGGAAAGGTTCGATGAGTGCATCAGTCAACGCGCACCGGTGACGCTGGAAGTTTCCGTTGCCGAATATACGCATTGCGAGCGCGAATCCGCCCGGTTGCTGCTGATTCCGGACCTGGCGCCGAGCGGCCGGGTGCTGGGTGTGCTGGCCGTCATCGAACTCAAGCTGGAGGACCGCGTGAGAGAGCAGATAGGACGAATTGCTCGCAACGCTTCCATCTGCACATGGCAGGAGCGCCTCAAGGCTATTCTCGACGAAGTCGGACGGCTCATCGACTTCGACCATGTCAACTTCGGCTTGTACGCGGACGACATGCAGTTCTTTCGCGCGTTCGCGCTGTATCCCCGCGACCATCTGAGATGGTCGGACCGGTGGCTGCCCATCGCGCCGGAGGTCAAAACGTGGCTTGAAGCGGGCAGAACATCGATTGCAGATATCAGGGAATTCTCCACACGCTACCGCCGTGGCGCCAAAAGCGCGGTGGGACGCATGTACGAAGATCGCGGCATGCGCGCCTGCGCCACGCTCATCGCCCGCAACGAAAAGGGGCCGACGTCGGCGCTTTCGTTTTGCTCGAAAACAGTAGGCGCCTATTCGCAGAGCGATGTCGAACTGCTGCGTAATCTCGATCTGGAACCGGTACTGATACGCATTGAAGAGCAGATCAAAAATCAGCGGCGCGAGCTTGGTCTCGAACTTAAGCACATGGTGGCAACAGCGAAGTCGCTACCCGAAGTCGCCAAAGAAGTCGTCGATCGGCTCGTGCCGGCCTTTCACTGGGACTCTGTCTCGCTCTATCGCCTCGACCGGCAAAAAGAGCTGTTCACGCTGCTTTATCAGAATTCGCAAAAGAAGGCCTTTGAAATTCCGGAAAGCTATACACAGCCGTTCGCGCACGGCATGCTGGGCGCCTGCCTGCGCGAAGAAAAGCAACTCATGTGCAATCAGCTCGGCGAGCCTGGCGTCGAACAATACGACTACATCAATCTGGGCCGCAAGGGGATTCATTCCGCGATCACGATCCCGCTATGGCTCAATGGACGCATTCGCTGGATGCTCAATATCGAAACGCACGAGGCGCACGCTTTTCACGGGCTCGACCTGCAATCCATCGAAGAACTGTCCAGTTTGCTGCAGGAGGGGCTCAACCAGCGCGCGACAGAGGAAATCAGCAAGATCGTCATGCTGGAAACGCGGCAAGGTGTTGTCGTGGTCGGCATGGATGGCGCGATATTCGACCTGAACAAGGCGGCACGCCGTCTGTTAGGTATCCAGAAGGATCGTCCGGAATATCCCTTTCTCAAGGACTACGCCGCGAAAGACGACGCGTGTGCGTCCGACGTCCTGCAAGGACTGGGCTCGACGGAAAAGCGGCATATCAAGTTGCTGGGCGAAGACGGACGCGTGCGCCCCGTATTCGCCACACGACGCGTGCTGGATGGCAGTTTCGATACCGCAATCTGGTTTCTGATCGACACCAAGGGCCGCACCTGGGAGGTGGACATGCGCTTTCTGCGCGAGACGGTTGCCGACGTCGCACAGCAAACGCGCGCACCGCTTGCCCTCGCGAGCAACCTTGCCCGCGCGTTGCCAAAGTTCCTCGGAAGCGCACTGCCCGGCAACAGTGAGGTCCAGACATTGGTGACGGGCGGCGAAACACTCTCCAGGCGGCTGCTCGCGGAAATCGGCAAGGCCGACATTACGTTCGAGCGCCTTGCCGAAGGCGTCGACATACGACGCTATCCAGTGAGATCGAAGGAGCCGCTCGACCTCCTTAGTTGCGTGACGCGCGTAATCGATTCGCTTCCCCAGCGCGATCAGAAGGTGATCGGTCGGCCGAAAAAGAAATCTTCTGTATGGGTGAATGGCGACGCGGAGCGGCTGCGCTTCGTCATTCGTTCGCTGCTCGCGTGGCTGATTCGCGTCAGCCCGGACGATGGAAAGGTCGTGGTCGCCCTCACACTAGGGGCCGGAAAATCCACCGTCGATTTGAATCTTTCTCTCGCCAGCACGACGCCGATGGGTGAAAGCGACAATCACGAGCAGGTTCAGGACGTGGTGGGCAAAGCGGTGCGCGTCGCGCACGCCGACGCGAGTCTTGCGCTGGACGCGATCCAGGTCATCGTCGAGAAGCATGGCGGAAAGCTCGAAACACACAAGACTGCCGATGCCGATGACGAGCCAGTGCCGAAATGGAATGGTTTCCATATCGTGCTGCCCGTGCGGGAAGGGGGCCACCCATGAACACGACAAACCCAAATCGCATCGCGCTCATTACCGACGATATGGCGAAAGCCGAATTGATCGGAGATGCGCACGAGAGCATCGGCGAACACGCCGCACGGTTCCCCGCCGCCGCAGTTTTTTCCGGCATGCAGGTCACGACATATACATCGACAGACAAGGCACACGCAAAGATCTTCGGAGTCAAGGCGGCAAGCGCGGTGCTCGGACTGATCGTGCTCGATGCCATGGTCCGGAAGGAACGCGACGGACTCCCAGCAGGCAACGGCGGCGCTGCCATCGAGCTACTCGACTGGCTGGCCGACAACCTTCCTCATGTGCCCGTTATCGTACTGACGTCGCGGCGCGTGGACGGCCTCGACCTGCGTCTGCGCAAACGCAGGAATATCGTTTCACTGAGCCTCGCGGAAAACGATTTCAACGCGGCGTTTTCCCGCGCACTGGATCTCGCCGTGAACGGACCCAAGCCATCCAGGCAGCGAATCGGCATAGTAGTCGGCGATTTCGCCGCTCACTTCTACCGGATGGATGGGAGCGATGTTCGCGACGAGGAGGACTATGAATACAGAAACTTGCCGGACCTCGAACACCTGCTCACCCGCATTCAGGGCTATTCACCGTCGTCGAACGCGGCGACCGGTCGCGACTGGCAGGCCGATTTTCGTGAATTCGGCAATGACGTCTACAACGCTTTCATCACGGGAACGATCGGCCATCATATCGTCAAGCTTTTCGAAACCGAAATGCCCGATGGCACACCCGTCGATATTCGCTTCGATATCAATGTGAGTCTTGACGAACGCGCCCGTCTGTTCGAAATGCCATTCGAACTCGCGAGGCCACCGGGCCAATACGACAACTTCCTCTGTACCAGCGTGCCGATGGCGCGCCGCATACACTTCAGTCAAGCTGCGGAGAAGTGCGGGCCCTTTCAGCCGAATCTCGAACCCAAACGTCACGACCGCCCGTTGCGCGTGCTTTTCATCAACGCGAGTTTCAAGGGCGGCGCGGAAGTCAAACCGGAAAACGGAGGCCCCGTCCAATGGGTGCCGGGCTTCGACGAATTAAAGAACACCGCCGACGAACTAACGGCGGTCAAGGCCTTCGCGACCACGAAATGGAAGCATGCATTGGAACGCGTAACCGTTGTCACGCCCAAACCGAATCAGACCTGTGACGACTTGAGGGAAAAGATCAGCTTGCTCGTGAAATCAAAACCGTTCGATATCCTGCATTTCGCCGGACATTCGATCACCCTGGACAACAATGGCGGCACCTTCCTGATTCTTCCCGACGGCGAAGGTCGCGGCAAAGGCGTGTCGATACGCGAAGTCGCCGACTGGGTCGGTAAAGCCGGGATTCGCGTAGTGCTGCTTTCTTCGTGCAGCGGTTCGTCCCTGCGTACCGCAATCGAAGTCATGCGCAATAAAGCGCAGGCCGTGCTCGGCTTTCGCTGGACCGTCGATGACGGCGCGTGCGTCGAGTATTTCAGGCAGTTTTACC
Source organism: Paraburkholderia sp. J76 (assembly GCF_905220295.1). NCBI lineage: Bacteria > Pseudomonadati > Pseudomonadota > Betaproteobacteria > Burkholderiales > Burkholderiaceae > Paraburkholderia > Paraburkholderia sp. J76. Next base: position 215,787 of record NZ_CAJMZJ010000001.1, on the reverse strand, counting down.
GGTCGTACCTTATCGATAACAAGTCGATTTCAGAGGCTTATTACGGAGCCTGCCGCGGAGTCCGGAACTCGAATCACGGCCTGCCTATCTGGGCCTCCGCTGTCGCCATCGTCAACGACTGAACGCAAGCGGGGAAAAACAACGAGGAGCGCATCATGGCAATCCGCAACGTTCCGGGCAGCACCGTTCAGTATCACCTCGTCTCTTTCGACGGAGCAGGTCACGAATGCGTGGAAGACGGTCAGAACCTCGCGAGCGACGCCGTACTCGACGCATTGAAGCACGCACGACCTGCCATTACCGACATCCTCTTTTCCTGCCACGGCTGGAAGTCCGACGTGCCCGCCGCACTAGAGCAATACGACCGCTGGGTCGCGGCCGCCGCAGCGGCCACCGCTGACCTCGATCGTATCCGTCAACGCACGCCGAATTTCGTGCCGTTGATCGTTTGCCTGCATTGGCCGAGCCTGCCGTGGGGCAATGAACGCCTGCCTGTATCCAGCGCGACACGGCGGGCCTTGTCGCCGGACACTGGCGGCGTGACGGCCGCCATCGACGAGATCGCAGCAGCCACGGCGAACACGGCTGCGGCTAAGCGCGCCATCCAGACCATTCTGGAGGAAGCAAACGCGGCAAAGTCTTCGCAACTCACATCGCGCATGCTCGACGCTTATGCGACGCTGTTCAACGAGGCGGGCTTGCGCGCCGAAGGCGCGATTGGCCGCCCGGGTTTCGACCAGGACCGTTTCGATCCGCAGGCGATTGTCGACCACGCACGCGCCAGCGCAGCACAAGGCAACACGACCGAGGCCCGAGTGCTTGGCATTGCAAACGATTTGAAGGACGCGCTCCTCTCCCCCATGCGCCAATTGTCGTTCTGGACGATGAAGGACCGCGCACGGGCGTTCGGAGAAACGGGCGCCCACCGGTTGCTCGACGCGGTGCAACTCGCGGCGCCGGACGTTCGCGTCCATCTCATGGGACACAGCTTTGGCTGCATCGCCGTGTCGGCCATGATCGCCGGGCCGCGCGACGGCAGCGAGCCCCTGTATCGCCCCGTCGATTCGCTCTTCCTCGTGCAAGGCGCGCTTTCGCTTTGGTCCTATGCAAACGACGTCCCCTTCTCGCCTGGCTCGAAAGGCTACTTTCACCGCATCCTCGCCGAGCGGCGGGTGCGCGGTCCGATCGTCACCACGCGCTCGTCGCACGACAACGCGGTGGGGGACTTCTACCCGATCGGCGCGCGCGTCAAACGCCAGCGATTACTGGGCGCCATATTTCCCGAATACGGCGGTATCGGCGCATTCGGCATTCAGGGTGTGAAGGGCGCGCCGGGGGCCCCGCTCATTGCGGACCTCCGTATCAACGCGGGCGACGTCGAATTCGGATTGCCGGGCCAGCCTGTCTGCAACCTCGATGCGAGCGATGTCATCTGCAACGGCGCACCGCCTTCGGGCGCCCACAGCGATATCGCACATGCAGAAATCGCGCATGCGTTCTGGAGCGCGGTATCGGCCGCCATCGGCAAGGCCATGCTGGGCACCACTGCGCCGCCGCCACCGAACCGGGCTCCGTACGGAAAAAACAGCGATTCGTTTTCCACCCCTGAAGAATCTCGTTGGCGCCGTCGCTTACTAAGTGCGGGGACCACGCGCGGCCCCGAAGTCCCACAGGCCGCGCCGCACCGCACGTTGTCCGGTCCGGCACCCGAAGCGACCGGTGCGGCGCCGGAGCCTACGGGCACCAGCCCGGTCGCGCCTCTCGTCGCGCCAGCCACCGATGCGCCCTCGCGCTGGATCAACGCGAGTTTCGAAGGGCTCGACGAGTCGGCGCAATTACTCCAGGGCAAGTGGTACCAACTGGCTTTCGACGTCGACATCGCAGCCCGCGCGGATGCTGTCGCGGCAAGCCCGCTGCGCGACGAAGCCCTGGCGGCTGCGGGCGACGACGACGTGATACTCACGGTGCAGCTCGACACCGACGACTTCGATCTCTCCGGGCGAGTGAGCCAGATGCGCGTGCCGCGCGCCGGACGCAGCCACACGAAGGCGCGCTTCGACCTCTCGCCGTACCGCAACGGGCGCGCGCACGTCAAGGCGACCATTCATCGCGACGGCAACTTCATCCAGCAGATGGATCTCACCTTCATGGTCGGCACGCAAAATCTGGCCGCAACCGAGGTGCAGGCTCGCGGGCGCGCGCTGTCCGCTGCGCCGCTTCTGCAAACGCGCGCCGCGGGGCTCTCCATCGAGCCACGCGACGGAGGCTACCGATGCACCGTTTGGGGCCCCGTGCAAGGCCACGCGCAATTGCCCATTTCCGCCGCGTACCTCGATGCGGCAATCGGCGCCGCTCGCGCAGCGCTGCTCGCAGTGGTCGAACAGACCGAGGGGAAAGAGCCCGTCTTTCAAACCCGCATCGACATTCCCAAAGCGTCGTCTGACGCGGCGCTGCGTACGCTGGCGCGCGCAGGCGCGAACCTCCTGATCAAGCTTTTCGAAGGCCCTGCTGCGGGCCCGGACTCGCGCGCCGTAGGTGCGTTCCTGCGCAGCCTGTGCGCGGACGACGCGTCGTCCCTGAAGATCCAGATTCTCGCCGAGCATCTTCCCATTCCCTGGGGGATGCTGTATCTCGGCGACGCACGCGAAGGCGCGAAACTCGACTGGAACCAGTTTCTTGGCGTGCGCCACATCGTCGAGCAAATTCCCTACCAACCCTTGCTGAACGTCTGGACCCATCTAATCGAAAGCGACAAACCCGCACTCGCGATCAGCGTGAACCTCAACAAGGCGATAGACGAGCAGTTCGTCGAAGGCTACGTAGGGCAGCAACAGGCGTTCTGGGAAAAGACAAATCTTCCCGTAACGACGCGCCTGACACGCGCGGATCTGCTCAAGGCGCTCGGCGACGAGCAAACGCCCGACCAGATCGTCTACTTCTACTGCCACGCCGTTTCGTGCGGATTGATGGAGCCTGGCGGTCCGGACGCGTCGAGCATCATCCTGACCGACAAGGCGATCACGCTCGAAGATTTTCGCATCGACGCCCCGGCCAATATCCAGCTTGCGGGAAAGCCGCTTGTCTTCATCAACGCATGCCAGTCGTCGCGATTGTCACCCACGTTCTACGACGGCTTTGTTCCGTATTTCATGAGCAAGGGCGCGCGCGGCGTGATCGGAACCGAATGCGATACGCCTGCCTGGTTTGCAATGGAATGGGCCCATCGATTCTTCGAGAAGTTTCTTGGCGGCAAGGAACTCGGCATCGCATTTCTGGAATTGCGACGCGAATTCCTCGAGCAGCACAACAATCCATTAGGATTGCTTTATTCCGTTCATTGCGACGCCAATACGGTGGTCAATCCACCACATGTCATCGCTTACGCGTCACAAACGGGGACGTCCTCCGCTGTGCCGTAAAGCCCGCATCCCTGGCCGTTTGCGCGCATGTCGAGGATGACCCGGATGCTACATTACGATCCTGATCGCTCGACGACAAACCATCACGCCACGCACGGAGCGCGCATGACCCCATCGGAACGTATCGAACAGCTAATCGCCGAACTCACCGACTGGCGCCGCGAAACTTTCGCCGCTGTGCGCGAAGCCATTCTCGAAGCCGACCCGGCGATCGTCGAGGAGTGGAAATACATGGGCAGCCCCGTGTGGTATCGCGACGGCATGATCGCCGTGGGCAATGCGCACAAGGGCAAGGTCAAGCTCACGTTCCTGTATGGCGCGAGCCTGCCCGACCCGCACCAGCTTTTCAACGCCGGGCTCGACGGCAACGCGCGGCGCGCCATCGACTTTCTCGAAGGTGACAAGGTCGACAAACGCGCACTGAAGGCGCTCGTTCGCGCGGCCATCGAATTCAATCAGGGCAAAGCGAAGCAAAAAGCCCCCGCGAAACCGCGCGCCAGCAAACCAGCCTGACGCGCTGGCCTCATGCTTCGGCGGCGCTCACTTCGCGAATGGGAATCACGGTGCGCTGGCCGCATTCGCGCAACAGATCGCGCAATTCGTTGATGACGGGAAAGACTTCGTGGTTCCAGTCGGCGCCCTGCTTGTCGTGCGCGGCCTGTTCGAGTTCGACGATGATGCGGTCTTCCTTGAAGATGCGTTCCGTGAACCAGACCAGCAGCGGCCACGCCGCGTCGAGCAGGAACGGCACCGCGGGCCTGCGTATCGAAAGAAGTCCGAAGGTCCGGTTCGTGCGCTGCTGCGCGTCGAGCGGCACATACACGATCCACAGGTCCATCAAAAGCGAGTCGTCGCTCGAACGGATTTTCAGCGTTTGGTACGGATATTCCGTGCGGATGGTCATCACGCTCTGATCGCTCGGGTTCGCGCGGTTCTTGCTCGCCCCGAACACCAGCGCCTCGCCCCTGGGCTGCTTGCCCGCCATGCGCGAGAACGTGTAATCCACTTCGATGGCGTTCTCGCCGCGCCGCCGGCCCAGCGAGCGCGCCCGCATCTGGCCCATCTGGCGACGGTGAAGAAACTGATGGTTCATGTCCATCAGGTTCTCGTGCATGAACGAGTAATGGCACTTCACTTCCCGGCCGAAACGGCGCGTCTTGTACGCCTTGTCCGTTACCGAATCCAGCACGGGCAGCGGCCGTTCCTCGGCAAGCGTGGCGTTGCCGGGAAAGACGAAGATCATGCCGTGCGCCTCGCGGCACGGATAGGCGCGCACGCCGTTGGGCAGGCGCTCCCTGCCGAGGTAAGGCACGTCCACGCATTGGCCCGAACAATCGTAGGTCCAGCCGTGGTAGCCGCAGCGAAGCGATTCGCCGTCCACCACGCCCGCATGCAGCGGGACCTGCCGGTGCGCACAGCGGTCTTCGAGTGCGTGCACCGCGCCCGACGCGGTGCGAAAGAGCACGATGGGCTCGCCGGCGAAATGCGTGCCGAGCGTCTTGCCGGGCTTCAGTTCGCGCGACCAGGCGAGCGGATACCAGTAATCGGGGTGAATGGGCACCCGGCGCAGATCGCGCGGTTCCTGCGAATATGGCTCGATCGTGTAGCCGTCGGGTAAAGGCATTGCGCGCATGCGGTAAATCTCCTTGTCGGTCCGTCGATAACGTCGTTATTGCAGTATCGCCGCCCCGGAAAATCGATGGTGGGACGCAAATCTCGTGCCCGATCATTCAACGCGAATGCCGGGCCAGTGTCGATCAGTGTTTAGCCGGAAAGCACGCGACAATCGCAGCCTGAACCTTGACGATGGCGGCGTCGCGCAGCGAACTGTTGCGCCACCCGAGTTCCACCGGGTAGCGCGGCAGATCGATCGGACACGCAAGCAGCCTCAGGCCGGCCACGCGCGCGATGGCCTCGGCCGCGTGGCGCGGAATCGTGGCGACGCTGCGCGTGCCCTTGAGCAGGAAAGGCAACGCGGCGAAATGCGTGGTGGAGGCCACGACGTCGCGCCTCAGGCCGCGCGCGGCGAGCCCTTCGTCGACGATCCCCACCACGCCGCCCGACGACACGAGAATATGCCCTCTCGACACGTAGTCGCCAAGCGTCAGGCGCCGTGGCGCGCGCGCAGCGCCGTCCAGCAGGCACGCATAGCTGCCATCGCCGAGCACGCGGTGGCTCAGGCCGCGCGAAGCGAAGCCGCCCGCCGCGACGGCGAGGTCCATGTCCTGGTTCGCGAGCGCGTCGGCCACGATCTGGCTGTGCGTCTGGCGAAAGATGATGCGCAGGCCCGGCGCGGTGGTTTCCAGCGTTTCGATGATGCGCCGGCCAATGGCGACTTCGAAGTCGTCGGAGAGCCCGATCGAGACCGCGCGCCCGTGAAACGTCGTGGCGCCGGGCGAGGCAATCGCGAGGCTATGACGGCAGCGGTCGAGCGCTTCGCTGATCACGGGCTTGAGTTCCTGCGCGCGCGAGGTGGGCGCGAGCCCGCGGCCGGTGCGCACGAAGAGCGTGTCCGCGTAGAGTGTACGCAAGCGCCTGAGCGCCGCGCTCACCGCCGACTGCGTCATGTCGAGGCGAATCGCGGCGCGGCTCGCGCCGCCTTCTTCGAACAGCGCCTCGAATATCTTCAGCAGGTTCAGGTCTACGGCTGCGATATCAAACTGGTTCATATCACATAGTATCGATATACGTTCTCGCGATTTTATCGCCGTGGAAAGATGGGAGCTATCCCAACCCTCGGAGCACGTCATTATGGCCAGGTCGAAAGTCGCCGCGCTGCAGATCGGTTCGTCCGCCGCCGGCAAGGCGCACACGCTGAAACAGATTCTCTCGTTCGAAGCGCAGATCCGCGAGTCGGGCGCGAAGCTCGTCGTCATGCCCGAGGCGTTGCTCGGCGGCTACCCGAAGGGCGAGATATTCGGCACGCGTCTGGGCTACCGTCTGCCCGAAGGCCGCGAGGCATTCGCGCGCTACTACGGGAATGCGATCGACGTGCCGGGCGCGGAAACCGAAGCGCTCGCCGAGCTTTCGACGCGTTGCGGCGCGTCGCTCGTGATCGGCGTGATCGAGCGCGACGGCAGCACGCTTTTTTGCACCGCGCTGTTCTTCAATCCCGGCGAAGGGCTCGTGGCGAAGCACCGCAAGCTCATGCCCACCGGCACCGAACGGCTCATCTGGGGGCAAGGCGACGGCTCGACGCTGCCCGCCGTTCGCACGGAGTCGGGCCTCGCGGGCGCCGCGATATGCTGGGAAAACCACATGCCGCTGCTGCGCACGGCGATGTATGCGAAAGGCGTGCAGATCTGGTGCGCGCCCACCGTGGACGAGCGCGACATCTGGCAGTGCTCGATGCGCCATATCGCGCATGAAGGTCGATGTTTCGTGATCAGCGCGTGCCAGGTGCAGCCTTCGCCCGCGGCGCTCGGCATCGAGGTGCCGCACTGGGACGAGAACCGGCCGCTCATCAACGGCGGCAGCGTGATCGTCGGGCCGCTTGGCGACGTGCTGGCCGGCCCGCTGCGCGGCGAGACCGGGCTCGTGGTCGCCGAGATCGACACCGACGAACTCACGCGCGCCCGCTACGATTTCGACGTGGTGGGCCACTATGCGCGGCCCGACGTGTTCTCGCTTTCGGTCGACGAACGGCGCAAGCGCACGGTCTCTTTCATCGCGGGGTAAAGGGCGTAACGTTACGTAGCGTAACGTTACGCCGGGCAGCGCTACGTCGGGCAGCGCTACGTCGGGCGTCGCTACGCCGGGCAGCGCTACGTCGGGCGTCGCTACGCAGGACGTCGCTACGCCGGGCGTCGCTACGCCGAGTAAAGCCCTTCCGGCCCGTTGCGCAGTGTGCGGGCCAGCAACTCCAGCCCTTCGCGCAGCGCTTCGTGGCTGCGCGCGCCGCCCAGACTCAAGCGCACCGCGTGCGGCGCCGACCCGCGTCCAATCACGAAACTGTCCGCGGTTTTCGCCAGCACGCCGGCCTGACGCAGCGCCGCCGAGAATTCGGCGGCGCGCCAGGGCTCGGCGAGCGGCAGCCAGAGATGCGGGCTCGCCGGGTCGGTGCGGTAGGTCCAGTCCGCCAGCACTTCGGCAGCGATGGCATGGCGCGCGTCCACCTGGGCGCGTTGTTGCGCGACGAGACGATCGATTTCGCCATCCACGATCCAGCGCGCCGCAATCTCGGCCGCGAGCGGCGACGTCATCCAGCAGTCGCTGCGTATCACCGCGAGAATCTTGCCGACCCAGTCCTGCGGCGCCTGCACGTAGCCGATGCGCAGCCCCGGCGCGACCGCTTTCGAAAGACTGCTGATGACGATGCCGTGCTCGGGCAGCCGGGCCGCGAGCGGCGTGGGCGGCGCATCGAGCAGCGCGGCGGGCACGAGGTCCTCGATCACAACGAGGTGATGGCGCACGGCGATCTCGGCGATCGCCGCGCGGCGCGCTTCGGAGAGCGTGGCCGTGGTCGGGTTGTGCAGGGTCGGCACGCAGAAGAGCGCACGCGGCGCGAGCAGGCCGCACGCGCGCTCGAGGGCGGCGGGCACGATGCCTTCCTCGTCGATTTCGATGCCGACGAGATTGAGCCGTAACTGCCGCGCGAGCGCGACGATGCCAGGGTAGCTCAAGGCCTCCGCGAAAATCGTGTCGCCCGGGCGCAGCACCGCGCGCAGCACGCAGGCAAGGCCATGCTGCGCGCCTTGCGTGACGAGCACGCGTTCGGCCGCCACGGTGCAACCCATGCGCGCGAGCCAGCGGGCACCCGCCTCGCGGTGCGAACGGCGGCCGCCTTCAGGCTGATAGAGCAGCAGTTCGCCCGCCAGCCGCTCGTCGGCGGCCAGTTCGCGCAACGTTTGCGTAAGCAGGAAGGCTTCCTCGGTCGGCATCGGCACGTTCTGGCCGAGATCGATCAGGCGTCCCGGCGCAAACGTGCCGGGCGTGCCAGGCGTGATCGCGGCGGCGCGCTCGCTGGACTCGGGCGCGGCGCGCGTGCGGTCCTGCGTGCGCGCGCCGTCCGCATCGGGCTCGGCCACATAGGTGCCGTCACCCACGCGCGCGACCACCAGGCCGCCGCGCTCCAGTTCCGCATAGGCGCGACTCACCGTGCCGGTCGTGACGCTGAGCTTCTTCGCGAGCAGCCGGTGCGCGGGCAGCTTTTCGCCGGGCAGCATCTGACCGCCGTGAATGGCCTGCGAGTAAGCCTGGGCGATGGCTCGGTACTTGGGACCGCTGCTGCGCGAGAGGGTGGGCATCCAGCCATTCATGGTTTTCCCGAGGGAGAAAAACACGCCGCGGCACGGCGCGGCGGCTGCGTCATTATCTCGCCCAATTCCGCGAAATGAAGGCTGTCATTTACTTCAATTGACTTCATTGAGGGCGCGAAATTGACCCTCTAGGATGCCGTAACGCCTCACAAGGCCAAGGAGACAATCGCCCACCCCAAGGCGCGCAACGTCGCGTATCTTCATATGAAAAGATACGCAACGTTGCGCCCTGCGGCCGGTGCGCCACGCGCCATGACGAACCGCATCGCACGCATCACCGTGAGCCAGCACCGCCTGCCGCTCGATCCGCCGTTCCCCGCCTCGTGGGACAGCCGCCCGCGGCGCGCCTTCCCGGCGACGATCGTGCGCGTGGAGGACGATGAAGGGCGCGTGGGCATCGGCTCCGGCGACGCGATGTACGGCTTCGACGACTACCGCCACCTCTTCATCGGCGCCGATCCGCTCGACCTCGCGCGCCACTCGGCAGTACTCGACAACCTCAGCTTCCACGCCGGGCGCCTTTGGCCGCTCGACGTCGCGCTTTGGGACCTGGCCGGCAAGATTCGCGGCGAGCCGTGCTGGCAAATGGCCGGCGGTCGCGCGAGGCGAGTGCGTGCCTATGCGTCCTCGGGTGTGCATCGCTCGCTCGAAGGTATGGCGCAGTGGGCCGAACACGCCGTCGCGCGCGGCTTCCCGGCGCTCAAGGTGCGCTTCGGCCGTCCGACCCTCGCCGACGATCTCGCCGCGCTCGCCGCCGTGCGCGAAGCCGCGGGCGAGCACATCGAACTGATGGTGGACTGCAACCAGGGCTGGCGCATGCCGTGGGACACCCAGGCGCCATGGCGCGCCGACGAAGCGCTCGCCGTGATCCGGCAGATCGAAAAACATCGCGTGTACTGGGTCGAGGAACCGCTGCATCGCGGCGACTACACGGGCCACGCGCAGTTGCGCACGCAAACGGCCGGGCGCGGGATCCGCATTGCAGGCGGCGAGATGACGCGCGACGCGCACGAGTTCGCGGCGCTGCTCGCGCACGGCTGCCTCGACGTTTATCAGCCCGATGTCGTCTGCACGCTCGGCATGGAAGGCGCACGACGGCTCGCGGCGCAAATCGAAGCGCACGGCAAGGTGTTCACGCCGCATACGTGGGGCAACGGCATCGGCCTCGCGGCGAATCTGCATGTCGTGGCGGGGACCGTTGGCGAGTCGGGGGCGGCGACGTTCGTCGAGTTTCCATACGACCCGCCCGAATGGACGCCCGCGCGGCGCGATTTCCCGATCAAGCATGTGATCGATGTGGACGCGAATGGCTGGATCGAACTAAGCGATGCGCCGGGCCTTGGCATCGAACTCGACGAAGCCATGCTCGCGGCCACGCGCGCACACGACAGCCGTTACGAGTGAAGCAAAACGGGGGCGGCGGCACGAACGAGGTTCCAGCCCACATATATAGCATTCCGAAACATTTCTATAAAAAGGAGACACGCAATGAAACGCTTGACATCCCTCTTTCGCGCGGCCTGCCTCGCGGCGCCGCTCGCCCTCGCCGCGTTGCCGGCGCACGCCGCCGGCACCTGGTGCAGCGGCGGCAAACCGGTGCGCTTTGCGGGCGTCACGTGGGAAAGCGGCAACTTCACGAGCGAAGTGCTGCGCTACATCCTCAAGAACGGCTATAGCTGCCAGACCGACACCGTGCCCGGCAGCACCGCCGCCACCGAAACGGCGCTCTCGCGCAACGACCTGCAGGTGTGGGCCGAACAGTGGACGGGCCGCTCGGAGATCATCGCCGGCGCTGTCAAGGCAGGCTCGGTCAAGCTCGTGGGCGACACGCTGCCGGGCGGCACGAAGGAAGGCTGGTACGTGCCCGACTATGTCGTGCACGGCGACCCGAAGCGCGGCATCAAGGCGAGCGCGCCCGACCTTCAGTCGGTGAGCGATCTGCCCAGATACAAGGGCCTTTTCGTGGACGATGAGGAACCCGATCGCGGCCGTTTCCTCAACTGCCCCTCGGGCTGGGACTGCGAGCGCGTGAATACGCGGCTGCTCAAGCTGCTCAAGCTCGACGACACCTACACGAATTTCCGCCCGGGCACCGGCGCGGCGCTCGACGCGGCCATCTCCTCGGCCTACGCGCGCGGCAAGCCGATCTTGACCTACTACTGGGAACCGGCCGCGCTAATGGCGAAGTACAAGTTCGTACAACTCAAGATGCCGCCGTTCAACGCAGCGTGCTGGAAGACGCTGCGCGACGCCAACAGCGCGCAACAGTGCGCCTCGTCGTATCTGGTCTCGCAGTTGAAGATAGGCGTTTCGACGCCTTTCTATCAGGCCGAGCCCGACGTCATGGCCTTCTTCTCGAAGGTGAGCTTCCCCATCGACTTCCTGAACACGACGATTCTCGACATGACCGAGCATAAGGTCGATGCGCAAGACGAAGCGCTCAAGTTCCTCAAGCAGCACCCCGAGATGTGGAAGGCCTGGGTGCCCGCCGACGTGGCGGCGAAGTTGCAGAAGTCGCTTGGCGCGTGAGCGCAATGCACCGCTTGAGATAAACGATTTCAACCAGAAAGCGGAGCCGCGCAACGCGGCTCCATGATAAGGAGACTTAATTGAAGAAGAAAATTATCGCGGCGCTGCCGCTGGCGCTCGCCGCTGCGGGCGCGCACGCGCAAAGCAGCGTGACGCTGTACGGCCTCATCGATCTCGGCGTGGACTATGCGAGCAATGTTGCGAACGGGGCGAACGGCCAATTGGTGCCGGGCACCGGCAGCAAGCTCGTGCAGATGCAAAGCGGCGTGCCCGCGGGCAGCCGCTGGGGCTTGCGCGGCTCCGAAGACCTGGGCGGCGGCTATTCCGCGATCTTCCGGCTCGAAAGCGGCTTCAATGCCGCGACGGGCGGCCTCGGCGGCGGTCTGGCGTTTTCGCGTAATGCCTATGTCGGCTTCAAGTCGGATCAATACGGCCAGGTGACCTTCGGCAAGCAATGGGACGCCACTGTCGATCTGATCGAACCGTATTCGCTCAACGGCAACTACGGCGGCTGGTATTTCGCACACCCGAACGACATGGACAACCTGGACAACGGATTCCCTGTCAACAATGCCGTGAAATACGTGAGCCCCGTGCTCGCCGGCTTCCAGTTCGAAAGCCACTACTCGTTCGGCGGCCAGGCGGGCCAGTTTTCGAATAACGCCTCGTATAGCGCGGCGGGCGCCTACACGCTCGGCTCGTTCAGCGCGGGCGTCGGCTACCTGCGCGTGAACGATCCGATCACGGCGGTGGCCGGTTATGGCAGCGGCGGCAGCTTCGTGAATTCGGTGTTCGGCGATGCGCTCGCCAACGCCCGCTACCAGGGCATTCTCTCGGCTGGCGCGTCGTATGTGATCGGCAGCCTCAAGCTGATGACGAACTACTCGAACGTGAACTTCGCCTCGCGCAACGGCAGCGGCGACCTGCACTTCCAGAACTTCGAAGTAGCCGGCACCTATGCCGTGACGCCGGCCTTCACCCTGGGCGCGGGCTACACCTACACGGTGGGCCAGGACCACGCCACCGACGACTCGCCGAAGTATCACCAGGTCAACCTGATCGGCCAGTACGCGCTGTCCAAACGCACGTCGCTCTATGCGATGGGCGTGTACCAGCACGCGGCGGGCTCGGCGGAAAACGCGCAGATCACGGGCTTCAACCCCTCGGGCACCGACAACCAGGCCGTCGCCCGCGTGGGCATCACGCACGCGTTCTAACGCTTGCTAGCAGTCCTTATCATCGAAATGCGACGGCGTAAGTGACAGGACGCCGGCGCGCCTGCATCGCGAGGTTTGCATGCGCCGCCTACCCTCTTTATCGGCACTGCGTTCATTCGAGGAGGCGAGCCGCACGCTCAGCTTCACGAGAGCCGCACAAAATCTGCACGTGACCCAAGGGGCGATCAGCCGCCAGATTCGCCTGCTCGAAGACTACCTCGGCACGCCGCTCTTCATGCGGCATCATCACCGGCTCGAAATCACGGCGGCTGGCAAACGTCTCCTGCCCACGCTGCAGGCCGCGTTCGACAGCATCGCGCATACGCTCGACACGATCCGCGCCGATCCGTCGAACAGTCTGCTCAGTCTGAACGCCGCGCCCACGCTCGCCACGCGCTGGCTCACGCCGCGTCTGCGCGACTTCCAGAAGCGCCACCCCGATCTGCGCATTTCCATCACCAACGAATACGGTCTGCTGCACGGCACGGAGCGCAATGAGGACTGCCAGATACGCTTCGGCATCGAGCCGCTGCCGGGTGGTCAAAGCACGCTGCTCATGCGCGAGCGTCACGTGCTCGTTGGCTCGGGGCGCGAGTTCAGCGAAGCCGCCGCCGATCAACACGCGCTGCGCGAGATTCTCGCGCAGCATCCGTGGCTCTATATCCTCGATATCGACCGGCGGCTGCTGGTGTGGGAAGCGTGGCTCGAAGCGGCGGCGCTCGACGTGCAGATCGCGCCGCGCGGAGAACTGGAATTCAGCACGCTCGATCAGGTGATACACGCGGCGGTGGCGGGTCTTGGCATTGCTGTTGCCGACCGGCACATGATCGCGCCCGAACTGGAGAACGGAATGCTCGTGCAATTGAGCGAGGTGGAAGTGGTGGGACCTTCGGGATACTGGCTCGACGTGCGGCCCGAAGTCCAGGACACGCTACGCGTGCGCAATTTCAGCAACTGGCTGGTCGAGCATCACAGCGAACAGAACACGCAGGCACGCGCGCCTCATCCGGGTACATGACTGGCGTCATGCACCCGGACTTACGCGGCGGGAGCGGTCAGTTGGGATCGATCGGCGGCCCCGGCGGCCCCGAATCCACCTGCCTCACGGCCGGGGTTGGCGTGGGCGCGGGCGCTGGCGTCACCGTGGGTCCGGGACCCGCGTCCTGCGCCACGTTGCCCGCTCCCTGGGCCGCGATGGAGCGCGAGAGAATTTCCCGCGCCTCGCCGCTGGACGAATCGACGGTCAATGCGTGCCCCGCGTTATGCCAGGCGCACACCCACCGTCCATCTCGCGCGCACAGCCGCGCATAGCCGAGCAACGAATCGCGCTGATCTTCACGCGACGTCAATTCGGCCTGCATTTGCAGCGCAGTGCCATTGCCCGGTTGTTCCGCAAGCGCGGAATTGATCGCGCTGCGCGCGGGCCCCAGGCTGTTCTTGTCGAGACTCGCGCGCGCGCTCGCCAGACTTCTCGCGACGTCGGCGCGTTCAGACGCTGCGGCCTTCGCTGCCGCGGCCTTCTCGTCGTTTGCCTTCTCCGCCCTGGCCTTCGCGGCGGCGAGCGAACGCGCTTCGGCGTTCTTCCGCGCGGCATCGCCCGGCGGCACGGTCTGGGTGCGAGCGGTCATCGGCGCAGGGATCTGCTGCGCGGGAAGCGGCGGCGCGACATGCGCCACGACGGGCGGGGGCGCCACGACAGGAGCCGGCTTCACGGCGGCAACGCTGGCAGCGGGCGCGGACGGCACGCTGCGCACCGGGTGAGGCTTGGTGTCCTGCACCGCCGACGCAGCATTCGGCCCGAGGATCGCGCCTTCGACGATCTGCGCGCCCGGGGTCGGTTCCCGGTCTGCCCGATGCGAAATCATGTACGCGGTCAACAGGAAGGCGATGGAAATCACGCTGCCGATGGCGTAGAACGGCACCCACGACCGCTGTGCGGCGGGCGCTTCGTCACGCAGCGCGTAGTCGCTGTCGCGCGGCACACCGCTGAAACTGAATGCAGGCGCGCTCCACTCGGTGCGCGCATGGCGCGCGAAGCCATCGTGCCATTCGGGCGCGGCGGTTTCGCTCGCGGGCGACATGCGCGGGCCAGCGGCAGGTTGCTTCGCGCCGCACTGAGGACAGATCATCAGCGGCGCATTAAAGCCGGTCCCGCAGTATGGACATCCCCACGGACCAGACTTGGCTCGGCCAGGTTCGTTGAACATTGCAGGCATGGAAACTTTGACGGATGGTTTCGGGTGTACTACCTGATCCCTACTGTATTTCGCGGATGGCGGAAGGGTTGTAACAAATAGTCGATTTGAATATGGGCTACTTCGCCGTGAAGTTCAACCGGCGGAATCGGCCACATGGCGGATTTGGACAGGTGGGATTTCGACCCCGCGCCAGGTGTAGATCGGCGATTGCCTGAGGGCGCAGCGATGCGCGCCACTATACGGCAGGCGATATGGCCCTGTGCAGTGACATCTTGATACAGAAATAGCGTCCTGGATACGCGATGAAGACGCAAGCGCCAGGCGTGTGCTGGCGACTTATCGGGACCGCATCGATGTATTCGCGCCCTTCGCAGGGCGCTTCCACGCACCGTCACGCCTTCAACGCGTCTTTATATATCCGGCCGTCCTTCATGATCAGGTTCAGGTTCTGATCGGGGTTGCCTAGCAGCGCCATATCCTGAAGCGGGTCGCCCGCCACGACCAGCAGATCCGCATAGGCGCCCTCTTCCAGCACGCCAAGCTTGTGCGGATACGGATTGCGCTCGCCCGCCAGCGCGAGCAATTGCCCGTTCGTGCCCGTAGCCATGCGTAACGCCTCGGCATTCGAATACCAGCGTGTCATGTGCCCGAGCATGATGCCCTGCCGCGTGGCAAGCGCCTGCGAGAAGATCAGATCGGTGCCGAACGCGACCTTGAGTCCGTGCTTGCGCGCGAGCTTGTACATGTTGTCGGTCCCCGCCGTCACCTCGAGAAACTTCTCCCGGCTCGACGGCGCCAACGGCGCAACGTCCTCTTCGCTGGTAAACGGTTGCGTGCTCAACCATGTGCCGTTCTTCGCCAGGAGTTCGGCGGTCCGGTCGTCCATCAGGTGGCCGTGTTCGACACATTGCGCGCCGGCGGCCACCGCACGCTTCATCGATTCCGGCGTATACGCATGCACGAGCACGTAGGTGCCCCAGTCGGACGCCGTTTCCACCGCCGCCCTCAGTTGCGGCTCGGTGAACGTGAGCATGTCGAGCGGGCTGCGCGGCGTGGAAACGCCGCCGCATCCCACAAGCTTGATTTGCGTGGCGCCCAGCATGAACTGCTCGCGCACGCGCAGGCGCAGTTCGTCGGCCGAGTCGGCAATCGCGGCCGCGCCGGTTTGCTCGATCGCGCTGATCTGGCTGGTCGTGCGCGGGATGTCGGTCAGCAGGCGAAAATCGCCGTGACCGCCCGTCGTCGTGATCATCGCGCCGCTGGGATAAATGCGCGGGCCGCTCAGCATGCCGGCATCGATGGCCTGCTTCAAGGCGAACGCGGGACCGCCAACATCGCGAATGGTCGTGAATCCACGCATGAGCGTGCGCTGCGCCTCCGCGCCCGCGGCCAGGTACACGAAATTAAAGTCGGACTGCAAGATGGCGGCAATCGGGAGCGCGGCGATCAGCGAATGCCAGTGCATGTCGATGAGGCCCGGCATCAGCACCTTGCCGCCGCAGTCGATCACGCGGCCGCCCGATGCGTTCTGCGCGTCAGGCGAGCCCTGGCGCAACTGCGAAATGCGATTGCCGTCGACGACGAGATGCATGCCGTCCTGCAACGCCGCCGACTTGCCGTCGAACAGGCGAAAATTCGTGAACGTCGTGGGCTGCGCGGGCGCCGCGGCGCCGGGCTGCTGCGCACGGCTGAACTCGGGCACCACCGCGCTCAGCAAGGATGCGCCCATGCCGATCAAAAAGCCGCGCCGCTTGAGATCGGCGCTGATGCGGCGATTGGCGAAATCCGCGAGCGCCTTGTCGCAAAGGCATGCGGAAGCCGGGCCGATTGCGTTGCCGCGACGATTGTTTCTGGAAGCCATAGATCACCTGTGAAAGTAAGCCACGCCAAGCCACGAATTTATTCTGCATGCCTGATTACATCGTCCTTCGTCAACAGCAGCGCCAGCGGCCGCGTGGAGCTGAACGCCGAGAAGATGATCGTGAGCGCCACGGTTCCCGGCACGGCAAGAAATGCGCCGGGAATACCCCAGAGCGCCGTCCATGTGGCGAGACTCATGAGGATGACCGCGGGGCTCAGGTTCAGCGAACCCGCCATCAACCAGGGGTCGAGCACGTTACCCATGACGAAGTTGATTGCCGAAAGCGCAATGAGCAGCGTGATCGGCTCGTTCCACTGCCCGAATTGAAGTGCCGCGAGCAATGCGGGAAGCGCAACGGAAATGAGCGAGCCCGCATACGGCACGAAGTTGAGCAATACGATGAGAACGGCGAGGAGCGGCGCGAACTCCAGGCCGACCAGATGCATGCAGAGCCAGCTAAGCATGCCGAGCACCACGCCGAGCAGCGCTTTCAACGCTAGGTACGTGCCGATCTTCGCGTTGATGGCGTCGATCACGGGTTCCATGTCGGCCTTGCCGCGCATGACAGCCGAGAGCTTGCGGCGAAACCGACCCATCTCCACCATGAAGAACGCCGTGTACAAGAGAACGACGAGCGTCGTCGCCATGAGCGAAGAGAGCGAGCCGAGGAGCGAGGTGAGCAGCGACTGCACGTTGACGGTCGCAAGCAGTTCGCGGCGAAAGGCTGTCCACGATGCTTCGGTCTCCAGATGAAAAAGCGCGGTGATTTTGGCGAGCAACGCCAACAGTGTGGCTTCGTATTTCGGCGCCACGGCGAGCATGCGGTCCGTGTCCGAGAGCAGCAGCTCGGTTGCGAGCCACGCGGCCACGAGAATGAGTACCGCCGCGCTCCAGTAGCGCACGCCCGCGCGAATACGCCTGCCCACGCGAGGCACGCGCCGCAGGATTTCGGCCAGCCCGTAGATCACGTACGACGTAATGATCGCGAACGCGATCGGCACCAGCACCGGCCGCCCGATATACAGCACCCATCCCGTGATGACGGCGACGACGACGACGCAGGTGAACGTGACGAGATCCTGTTTCATGGAGATGTTCTGGATGACGAACCACGTTGCGGCGATGAAACGTTAGTAATCCACTAACGTCGCGCGCCACTTTATCCGGCCCTCAATTAGGCGTCTTGGGGGCGCGATCGGGCGCCACTTCGCAAGACTAGCCGCTTTGGAAAAGACGTGCGCGCTAGCTGACGACGATTCCGAACAAGCGCAGCCGCGAACCCCGCCCTCATTTTCGTTGCGCGCACATCGACTCGCCGCGCGGTCAAAAGATCCTGTCGCCCTTTAAGTCACGTTTAAGCAGCAAAAAGTACCTTACGCCCACCTTCACCAACCTCTTCGAAGACCATAGCAATGAGTACCCTCAAATATCGGCGCCGGGGCCTGATCGCCGGTGTAGCGGTGGCGCTTGCCGGCGCCTGGGTCGTGAGCCACGAGCACGCCAGCGCGGACGAAAGCGGCCTCACGAAAACGACATTGTCGGCGCCGGTGGCCAAGGCCGACGACGTCAAGGGCTCGGCGCCGAACTTCTCGGCGATCGTCGCGCAGTACGGTCCGGCTGTGGTCCACGTCGAGGTCGTCAAGGAAAACCCCGACTCCGAAGACGGCCATTCGGGCGCTTTGGGATCGGGCTTCATCGTGAGCCAGGACGGCTACATCCTCACGAACAATCACGTCGTGGAAGGCGCGGACGACGTCACGGTCAAACTCACCGACGGCCGCCAATTCCCCGCGCGCGTGATCGGCACCGACAAGGCCGGCGACGTGGCCGTGCTGAAAATCGCCGGCACGGGTTTCCCCACGGTGAAGATCGGCAACCCGGCCAACAGCAAGGTGGGCGACTGGGTCGTCGCGATCGGCTCGCCCTATGGTCTCGACAACACGGTGACCTCGGGCATCATCAGCGCGAAGTCGCGCCAGCTTTCGGAAGATAGCCCCACGCACCTGATCCAGACCGACGTGCCTGTGAATCCCGGCAATTCGGGCGGTCCGCTCTTCAACCTGAACGGCGAAGTCATCGGCATCAATTCGATGATCTATTCGCGCACGGGCGGCTTCCAGGGCCTCTCGTTCGCAATTCCCATCGACGAAGCCATGCACATGAAGGATCAGATCGTGCAGGGCGGCGGTCGCGGCAACGGCACCACGTTGGCCCGCAATTCGCATCCGCGTCTTGGCGTGGCCGTGCGCGCGCTTACCGGCGACGAAGCGCAGCAAGTCGGCGTGGATGCCGGCGTACTCGTCGTGAAAACGGGCGGTCCGGCAAAGGCGGCCGGCATCAGCGCCGGCGACGTGATCGTTGCGGTGAACGGCATCGAAGTGGACACCGTCGAGCAGTTGCAAAGCATGATCTCGCACGCACGCAGCAACGTACAGATCGTCGTTGCCCGCGACGGCGAGCAGATGACCGCACGGGTCGAACTCGCGCCGCGCGCCTGAGCGCAAGGCGGGCCATGGTCGTTCGCGCTCACGGCCCATGGCTCGCCAGGGAGTCGATACGCGCGGCGATGTATCCGTAGAACGGGTTCCACGAGAGACGCGTGAGAAGTCCCGCGCCCGCGATCAGCGCCCCGGTTTCGCCGCGTACGGACTGGGCGCCCAGACGAATGCCGAAGTCGTCGTTCGGATCGGGAGTGCGGCCGTACAGCGAATCGGTCACCGGAAACGGCAGGGCCACGTGTGAAAGCGAATAGACGTCGGGCGGATAGTCGAGCCCCGTGGGTTCGACCTTCGCCGTTGTTTCGTTGGGCGCCGTGCTCTCTTCGACCACACGCGGCGAGGTGGCGCCGGCGTTGGTAAGCACGGTCAGCCGGTAGCGCAGCGGCGGCGCGGGCGCGATACGTTGCAGCGCTTCACGCATCGAAGCGCGCAGCAGCGGGCTCCATTGCGCGGTGCGGTTAATGTCGAACAGCACGAGTTCGCTAGCCTCGCTGCTGCCGTTCGCCGGCAGTTGCGAATACAACGAACCGACGACCGCGCTCGTGCTCACCGTGAAATCGATTACGGACTGGAACGTGAGCGTGGGCGGCAGCGCCGCCAGTTTGCCGTTGCGCGCCGCATCCGCCACTTCCCGCTGGATCTTGCTCGTGATCCGCCACGACTGGCGCGCGCCGTTCACCGGAAACGAGTTGTACTTGAACGGATTGAATTCCGGCACGATGTCGAGCCACGCGGCTTTCGCAAACGCAGGCAGGATCGCCGGCAATGCCGCGAGCCCCGCAAAGCGCGCGAAACGCGTAATGCCGATCATCGGCGAAAGCAGGATCAGGTGATCCGCTTTCGGCAGGCTCGCGTCGTCGAGCGCTTCCAGCGAATATTGCAGCGCGAGCGCGCCGCCGTTCGAATACCCCACGATATGCAGCGGCGCGGGCGCCGGCACGAGACGGCGCGCTTCGCGCACGGCGAGGCGCGTCGCCGCCTCCCAGTCTTCCGCCGTCACTTCGGTCAGCCCCGCGGGCACGGTGCCGTGCCCCGGCAGGCGCACCGCCACCACGGCGAAACCATCCTGCTGATAGCGCTGCGCAATGTGCAGCAAGCTATAGGGAGCATCGGTCATCCCGTGCAGCATGACGGCCACGCCGCGCGGCGCGCCCTGCGGCATGAGCGTATACGAGCGGTTCCAGTCGGTGCGAAAGTGTCCCGGATAAATCGGACTGCCCGAGAAATAGCGATTGGCGGGAACGCGTTCGTCCGCCGGCAGTTTGTCGGTGACGTTTTGCTTCACCTCGTCGAACACACGGTTCTCGTTCGCGATGTATTCCTCCCACGTCGCATGATCGATTTCGCGCGCATTCATCTCCTGCGGCACGTACGTGTGCCACAAACTCAATGGCTCCTTGCGCTGCGCGTCGTAGAAGCGCACGGCGGCAAGGCACGCGAACGCAATCAGCACAAAAAGAAAAAGCCGCTTGATCCAGCGAAACGCCCACGCTCTCGTCAAGAAATTCGCCATGTCCGGTCAATGCCTCACGAACGGGTGCCCCGCGCTTTCTCACGCTTTCTCGCGCTGTCTCACGCTAGCGCGGAAAAACAGGCCAGATAAGCGGAACGAGCATTACGGTGATCACGAGCGCCCCGAACGCCGCCGGCGCACCCACCTTGAAGAAGTCCCGGAACCGGTAGCCGCCCGCCGTGCTGACGAGCGCATTCACGGGTGTCGATATCGGCGACATATAGGCCGCCGATGCCGCGACCGCCGTCGTCATCGCGAAGGGATACGGCGACGCGTGCAGATGCGCCGCCATTGCGAGCACCACGGGCGCCATCAGCACCGCCGTCGCCGTCCCGGAGATCACTGTGCCGATCACGAGCGTCAACAGGAAAACGGCGCCCAGCAGACCCTGCGCGCCCCAGTCGCCGGCCACGCGCAGCAGGGCGTCGGCGGCGATATCGATGCCGCCCGTGCGTTGCAGCGCGATGGAAAACGGGAGCATGCCCACGATCAGCACGAGGCTGCGCCAGTGAATCGCGCGATACGCGCTGTCGAGGTTCACGCAGCCGAACGCGCCCATGAGCAGGCAGCCGATCAGCCCCGCGAGCACGTTCGGCACGCGCGGCGTGAGCATCATCGCGATGACGAACGCCATGATGGCGAGCGCGTGCAGCGCCTTGTGCGGCACGGGCACGTAGGCGTCGCTTTCGACCGGCATGGCGAGGCAGACGATATCGCGCTCCACCGACTGCATCGAAAAGATGTCGATCCACGGCCCCACCACCAGCAGCGTATCGCCCACTTTCAGTTGCGTGGCCTCGAGGTCCTGCGCGAGCGCGGCGTCGGCGCGGCGCATGCCCACCACCGTCACGCCGTGCCGGCGCAGCGCCGCGGAACGGCGCGCGACGTTGCCCACGAGCGACGAGTCCGGCGGCACGATGACCTCGGCCATGCCCACGTCGTGAGTCTGGTCCGTGAAGTACGCGCCCGACATGCGGCGCATCACCAGCGCATAGCGCGCGCAAAACGCCTGGACGTCGAAGCGCGCGGACTCCGCGTCGAGCAGCAGCACGTCGCCGGGCGCGATGCTGCTGTCGGCCGTCGCGGGCAGCACCGTCGCGCCCATGCGCGTGCGCCGCTCGATGGCGACGACGTGCGCCACGGGGTCGTCGTCGAGCCCGGCGTGCCCGAGCGTCTGCGCCACGAGCGGCGAATCGGCGCCCACCTCCAGGCGAAACGCGCGCCCTTCGAGCGAATAGCGCGCGACCCAGTCGTTAAGCGTCGGACGCGTGATCGCCTCCACGCCGCCCGTGTCGTTCAGAAAGCGCCTCGCGAACAGCATCCAGCCGATGCTGGCAGCGAGAATCGGCACGCCCAGCGGCGTGATGGCGAAGAAGCTGAAGCCCGGGTAGCCGCGATAGACAAGCGCGCTGTTGATGACGAGATTCGGCGTCGTGGCGACGAGCGTGAGCATGCCGCTCGTGAGCGCAGCCATGCTGACCGGCATGAGCATGCGCGCGCGAGCGACGCCCGACTGCCGCGCAATGCGAATGACGATGGGAATGAAGATTGCCACGACGGCCGTCGAACTCATGACCGAACCCATGACGCCGACAACCACCATGATCAGCATGACGAGGCGGCGCTCGTTGGACCCGCCGCGCTCGATGAGATAGTCGCCCACGCGCTGGGCGACGCCCGTGCGCGCGAGCCCGTCGCCGAGCACGAAAAGCGCCGCGATGAGCACGATGTTGGGATCGGAGAAACCGGCCAGCGCCTCGTTGACGGTCACGACGCCCGAGAGCGCAAGCGCGACGATCATGATGAGGCCCACCGCGTCGGAGCGGGGCCGCCCGATCAGGAACATCGCGATCGCGCAGGCCAGACAGGCAACGGTCATCAAAAGGTCGGTAGACACGATTTCGTTTGCCTGGTCGAGGTACCGCTCAACGGGCCCGGGAAATCACTGCTACCCTAAATAGTGCCGCATTTTGAAAACTTACGTTTCAGCGGGGTTCAAGCCTCCAGCAGGGAAACGCGGTTGCGCCCCTCGTGCTTGGCGCGGTACATGGCTTGATCGGCCTGATCCAGCAGCGAGCGTGCGAGCGCTTCGGGGCTCGCGCTCCCGCCGTTCAGCCGGTAAGCGGCCACGCCGATCGACACGCTGAGCGCAATGCGCTCGCCCTCGTCGTCGAGCACGTCGAGTGCCTCGACCGCATGCCGGATGCGCTCCGCAACCACCAGCGCGTCGGGCAGTTCGCACAGCAGCAGCGCGACGAACTCCTCGCCGCCGTAACGCGACACCGTATCTCCCACGCGCACCTGCTGCTTCAGGCAGGTGCCGATGGCGCCCAGCGCGAGATCGCCGGTTGCGTGGCCGTGTGTGTCGTTGATCTGCTTGAAATGATCGATGTCGATGAACAGACACGACATGGGCGCCGCGTGCGAATTCGCGCGCCGGATCTCGTGATGCAGACGTTCGTCGAAGTAGCGGCGGTTCGAAAGACCCGTGAGCGGATCGGTCACGCCGGTCTTGCGCAGATGTTCGCGGTGCGCGACGTTGTCGAGACTCGCCGCCGCCACGCTGCTAAAGCGCATGAGCAAGTCGGTGCCCATGCTGGCGTCGAAACGCGTGGAGTCGTCGCTTGCAAGGCACAAATAGCCGAGCACATGGGAACGGTTCAGAAGCGGCAACACGATGGCGCTGCCATTCGCGGTGTCCGCCGCATGCGCCGTTCTCGCGCCGAAGAAGGTTTCGCTCACGGCGGGCTCGCGATCGCCCAGTTCGCTCACGCGGCCAAGCCAGGGCTGGTTTCCCGCGCACAGGCGCGATAACGCGAGGCCGCACTGGAGCCCGGATCTGAGGTTCGCTTCGAGGTCGGCGCGCTCGCAGCCGGATTCGAGCAGATCGCGCAGGAGCGGCGTGCGGGCGTCGAGCCAGATGCCCGACGCTGCGAGCCGGAACACCTCGGGCAGATAGACGAACACCCCTTCGAGAAACGCGCACCAGTCGTGCGCGCCGATCAGGCGCAGTTCCACGTCCTGGAACGACCTGGAGGCGCGCTCGTTGCGCTGAACGGTTTCGATAAGCGCAGCAAGGTCCAGTGAAGGCCGGGTCCCGGGATGTGTCACGATGCATCGAGAATATTCCGAAGCCTGCTATTACGGCAGCTTGGGGACAGACTTGAGCGTTCGCGACGGAAAAACAAAGACCGCTGCCCATGCGGACAGCGGTCTGGCTTACGGCGAGAGGCTGCGGTTACTTCGCTGCCGGCGACTTTACGCTCGGCCTCTCCAGCGAGTTGTTGTCGGGACCACTTGGGAGCGGCGCCGCGCTATTGTTCGCGCTGTTCGGCGAAGCGCTCATACCGCTGTCCGAGTTGGTGGCGCCCGGCGTGCCGTAGCCGCTCGTTGCATTGTTATTGGTGGCCGCGGCGGCAGCAGCCGGCGACGTGACGCTCGGGGTCGCCAGCGAATTGTTGCTCTGTGCGTACGCACCGGCCGACAGCGTGAGTGCGGCGACGGCCGCCATCAACGTGCTGGTTGTCTTGTTCATGACTCGCTCCTCCTCTGATTGGGCTGGAATGCCGGCGCTGACGAATCCACTCGTATTGCTTGCGGGTGGTCGTAATGCACGCGGCTCGCGGCGATCAAAATCGCTTAACTGTTCGCAGTGGTGCGCATAAAGCAGACCACTACCAGTTCATAACAAGTTTAGGAAAGCGAGCGCAGATAATTAAGCGCATTGTGCGCAACGATTTATTTCGCTTTTTGGCATTGGAGGTAATGGATTCCCATCAGAGCGCTGCATAATTCACGCACCGTCCGCCCTGTAAAGACCGTCATGAAGCGCTTTCACATTGACGCTTTCATAATGAATCCCGGAGACGTGTCTCCGGGTATCGGCAACGATCAGGACTCGTTCGGGCGCAGCGTCAGCGCATTCTTGACCGACGTGACGCCTTGCACGCCCGTGGCGACTTCGGTGGCGTGCTGGATCTGCGACTGCTCCGGCACCGAACCCTGCAGCACGATGGCGCCGTCGCGCGCACGCACGGTGATTCTCGCCACGTCGATCTTCTTGTCCCTGGCGAGAGCGGATCGGACCTTGCGGCTTAGCGCGCGATTCGCGGCCTTGGCCTGCTTCGTTTGCGCCTTCGACGGGGCGGCCTGTTGCTCCGATCCGGCAGCCGCGCCGCTCGCCGCATCGTCCTGCGCATAGGCGTGCAGCGACGCAGCCACGAGCGCCGTCGCCGCGGCCAGCTTGAATACTTGAAGAGCCTTCATGCAGTTTCTCCTGTTGTCACAGTCTTGTTGTTGGCGGACGTCATGCCGCGATGGGTTGCGACATCGCATCCGTTTGCGCGAGCGCGCGGCAGATTATATGAATGCAACGCGCGGCGCAGGGCGGAGAAAATGCGGCTGAATCCATAGCTTGATATCGATCCCGTCATGGAGTAGGCGCACCGTTTGTAGTCATGGGCCGATGGTCACATTGCCGCCAACGCCAATGGGTTCCATCCGCTATCGAAGGGCTTAAACGCGTTTTTTCCTGGGCGGCAAAGAAATGGGCCGCAAATCCAGACGCGCGTGCGAGGAAAAAACCGGCGAGGCGTCGCGTAATAGCGACGCATTCACGAGCCGCTTCCCTCGCGTTCGAGCCACGACCGAAACAGCGCGACTCGTTCTTCGCCGGACTTCTCATCCGCAACGTACGTGCAATAGCTGCGCGAGGGCAGCCGTGGACCCGCGAACGGTGCAACGAGCCGGCCAGCGGCAAGATCGTCGGCGACTAGCGCGGTGGGCCCCATTGCAATGCCGATACCGTCGATGGCCGCCTGCAAGGTCAGATAGAAGTGGTCGAAGGTCAAGGCGGCAGCGGGCCTCAGGTCGGGAATCCGCGCGCTCGCCAGCCAGTCGGGCCAAAGCCGCGGCAAGCTCGACGTGTGCAGCAATGTGTGTTCGCGCAAGTCGCCGGGCGCCCGAAGCGGCGTGCGCCGCAAAAGCGTAGGACTACATACGGGAAGCCGCTCCTCGGAAAGGAACGGCCGCATCGAATAGCCGTAGAACGTGTCCGGACCGCCCCGAATGACGAGGTCGTAGTCGTACTTCAAACTCTCCAGCGGCTCGTTCGACGTTTCCACGTTGACGTCCACGCCGGGATGCCGGGCCCGGAATTTCGCCAGCCTCGGCACCAGCCACCGTAGCGTGAACGTCGCTGGGGCATTCACCGTTAGCGTGCGCGAGACCGTTCGCGGCATGCCGTATCGCGCGGTTGCCTGCGCAAGCTGTTCGAACAAGGGGCCGATTTCCTGCAGCCACGCCTTCGCCGCCGCAGTGAGTTCCACGCGCCGGTTGTGCCGCTCGAACAGAGACGCGCCGAGCCACTCCTCCAGCAGGCGAACCTGCTGGCTCACCGCCCCCGGCGTCACGTGCAGTTCCGCGGCAGCCTCCTTGAAGCTGCCGAGCCGACCTGCGGCTTCGAAGGCGCGCAGGGCATTGAGCGGGGGCAACACCGGTTTCATTCGCAATAGTTTATCTAACGTGAATCGCCAATTTATCTCGTTTGTTGCGCGGTCACAAGATAGATATCCTTGTTGTTAGCCTCCTGATGAAAGCCGGGAAACCCGGTCCGCGCCCACATGCTCAGTTACACCGGCGGTATCGTGCTCTTCGCCGCGTTGCTCCACGCAAGCTGGAACGCGATGCTGCACGGCAATCGCGACCGGTTCCTGTCGATGACGTGGATGAGCATCGCCATCGGGTTGGTCGCCGCACTCGTCGCCCTCTCGATGCCGCTGCCGGCCGGCGCCTCCTGGCCGTATATCGTCGCCTCGGGGCTTGTGCATATCTTCTACAACTTGAGTCTCGTGCGGTCGTATCGCCGCAGCGATCTGGCGCTGGCGTATCCCATCGCGCGGGGCTCCTCGCCGCTGCTCGTCACGCTCGGCGCGGCGCTCTTCGCACACGAGGCCATCGGCCCCTCGCATGGACTCGGGATCGTGCTGATTTCGGGCGGCATCATCGCGATCGCGGTACAGGGGCGTCGCGTATCGCGCGCGGGTGCGCTCGCCGCGCTCACGACCGGCGCAACAATCGCGCTCTATACCGTGATCGACGGCATAGGCGTGCGTTTGTCCAACGGACAGCCGGTTAGCTACACCGCATGGATGTTCCTGTTCTACTGGGCGATGCCGGTGCTGTTCGTCGCGACGCGCGGGGTCGCGTCGTTCTTGATGCCGGTGCGCACCGAACCATCGTCGATCGCCTCGTCGATCGCGGGCGGACTCGTGTCCATCGCGGCGTATGGCATCGTGATCTGGGCATTGCAGTCGGGCGCGATGGGCGCGGTGTCGGCGTTGCGCGAGACGAGCGTCGTGTTCGCGGTGCTGATCGGGCGGCTGTTCTTGCGGGAATCGGTGAGTGGAGCGCGTTGGCTCGCGTGCGTGGTCGTCGCGGCCGGGGCGGTTTGCCTTGGGCTTTGACCGGACATTGTGAACGTGGGCATGTCGTTTGCCGCGCCCGACGCCAGAAAAAAGCCGCTGCGCTTTCGCGCGGCGGCCTTTAAGATCAGCCGAGCCCGCCCATCATCATGTACTTCGTTTCGAGGTACTCATCGAGTCCGTACTTCGAACCTTCACGCCCGAGGCCCGACTCCTTCACGCCGCCAAACGGCGCGACCTCAGTCGAGAGAATGCCCTCGTTGATGCCCACCATGCCGCTTTCCAGCGCGCCCGCCACCCGCCACACGCGACCGATATCGCGCGCATAGAAGTACGCCGAAAGGCCGAAGTCGGTGTCGTTCGCCGCCTGGATCGCTTCTTCCTCGGTCTCGAAGCGGAACACGGCGGCCACGGGGCCGAACGTCTCCTCGTGGGCGAGCATCATGCCGCCGTGCGCGCCCGTGATGACCGTGGGCTCGTAAAACGTACCGCCCAGCGCATGCGGGCGTCCGCCGCACACGACGGCGCCGCCCTTCTCGACCGCATCGCTCACGTGGGCCTCGACCTTGCGCAACGCCGCGCCGTTGATGAGCGGCCCTTGCGTCGCGCCCGGCTCCATGCCGCCCGACACGCGCAACGCCCGAACCGCTTCGACGAGCTTCCCGACAAACGCGTCATGTACGCCCGCCTGCACGTAGAAGCGGTTCACGCACACGCAGGTCTGCCCCGTGTTGCGGAATTTCGAGGCCATCGCGCCTTCCACGGCGGCATCGAGATCGGCGTCGTCGAACACGATGAAGGGCGCGTTGCCGCCCAGTTCGAGCGAGACCTTCTTCACCGTATCTGCGGCGGCGCGCATGAGCAGCTTGCCCACGCGCGTCGACCCCGTGAACGAGATCTTGCGCACGGCCTTCGAGGCCATGAGCGTGTCGCCAATGGCAGGC
The DNA here is from genome assembly GCF_905220295.1 of Paraburkholderia sp. J76. Taxonomy (NCBI): domain Bacteria; kingdom Pseudomonadati; phylum Pseudomonadota; class Betaproteobacteria; order Burkholderiales; family Burkholderiaceae; genus Paraburkholderia; species Paraburkholderia sp. J76. The sequence goes on along the minus strand of NZ_CAJMZJ010000001.1, from coordinate 187,928 downwards.
GCATCGCCCGAAACGACATTGAACACGCCACGCGGAATGCCCGCCTCGGCCGCCAGTTCGGCGAGCGCGAACGCCGAAAGCGGCGTCTCTTCAGAAGGCTTGAGCACCATCGCGCAACCGGCCGCGAGTGCGGGGCCGGCCTTGCGCGTGACCATGGCGAGCGGGAAATTCCACGGTGTGATCGCACCGACCACGCCCACGGGCTCCTTCGTCACGACAATGCGCGCGCCCTTCTTCGGCGCGGGAATCACGTCGCCGTAGGCGCGCCGCGCCTCTTCCGCGAACCACGTGAGAAAGCTCGCCGCGTAGGCCACTTCACCGAGCGCTTCCGCATAAGGCTTGCCCTGTTCGGCCGTCATGATGCGCGCCAGGTCTTCGCGATGCGCGTGCATCAGCTCGCCCCAGCGGCGCACCTTCGCGCTGCGCTCGGCCGCCGTGGCGTCGCGCCATGCGGCGAACGCGTGCGAGGCCGCCGCCACGGCCTGCAATGCCTCGCGCGCGCCGGCGCGGGCCACTTGCGCGAGCGGCTCGCCCGTGGCCGGATCGATGACAGGGTAGGTTGATTCGCTCGCCACCCACTCGCCGTCGATGAAACTCGACGTGCGCCACAGGCGCGTTTCCTTGAGTCCGTCGATCATGCTGCGATCTCCAGGCGTCGCGCCGCGCGCGGCACGCGCGGAATGCGCGCGCTCACGTAATCGTTGATCACGTCGCACGGCGTGTAGTTGCGATCGAGTTCGTAAAGCTCGTCGGCGCCCAGTTGCATGTCGAGCGCCGCGAGCGCGCTCTCGAACTGCGCGACGGTGTCCGCGCCCACGAGCATCGACGAAATGCCCGAACGGCCCAGCACCCACGCCTGCGCGATCTGCGCGCAGGACACGCCGCGCGCCGCCGCCACTTCGGCCACCGAACGCGCGATATCGCGCGAGGCTTCGTCGTCGTACATCTGCACGGTGAAGAAGTCGGTTTGATTGCGCACCGACTTCGCATCGCCGGAAAGCAGGCCGCGCGCGAGCGGGCTGAACACCGAAACGCCCACGCCCTGATCCTGGCAGAACGGAATCATCTCGCGCTCTTCCTCGCGATACGCGCAGTTCAGTTGAAGCTGCATATTGATTGGGCGTGCGAAGTTATAGCGCTCGCACGCCTGAAGAATCTTCGCGAACTGCCACGTGAACATGGTCGAGACGCCGATATAACGCGCCTTGCCCGCGCGCACGATATCGTTGAGCGCATCCATGGTTTCTTCGACCGGCGTGTTCACGTCGAAGTAGTGCAGCATGTAGACGTCGACGTAGTCGGTTTGCAGCCGGCGCAGCGATCCGTCGATGCCTTCCATGATGTGCTTGCGCGAATGGCCCTGGTTATTCGCGCCATTGCCGATCGGATAACCGACCTTGGTCGTGAGCACGAGTTCGTCGCGCTTCGCGATTCGCTTCACGATGCGTCCCACCACTTCTTCGCCCACGCCCGTCGAATAAAAGTCCGCGAGGTCGATGAAATTCACGCCCGCTTCGAGCGCGCGGCGCACAATGGGCTCGCTCTGCTCTTCGTTGTAGATCCATGGCTTCCATTCGGGCGTGCCCATGTTCATCGTGCCGAGGCACAGGCGGGACACCTTCAGGCCGGAGCGGCCGAGTTGCACGTATTGCATCGCAGTCACCTGTAACGAATGGCGCGGCTCACGCCGCGCGGGCCTTCGGCGTGTAGAACGGATTGCTGATCCGATCCTTGATCTTCGCAATGTCGTCGAGCTTCGGAAGGCCGTTCATGGCGGCGCGAATGGCCGTTTTGCAGGCCGCGTAATTGTTCTCGTACACGGCGTCGAGGTCGTCGCACGACCAGTTCACCCAGTTCGCCGTGACGATGCACCATTCGTTTTCGGCCTGCGGCGGCAGCGTGCCGTCGAGCATCGCCTCCGTCACTGCCTTCGCAATGGCCGCTTGCGACGCGCCCCACGTGGCGTTGCCGTGCAGGTCGCCGCGAATATCGGCCTTGTTCACGTAGAGCGTGGCGGGCTTCACCGGCACGTTGGGCTGCGCGACCACCATGAACGGCACGTGACCTTGGGAGGGCGACGACAAGCTGTTCGTAAACGCCTGCCCCACGGGGCCATTGCGCGGGCCAATCATGATGTTGATGTGGGCCGCGTTTACGCCTGGCCCCGCGAAACCTTCGCCGATGTAAACTTGCAGGTCTTTCATGTTTGACTCCGTCTCCTGTGTCATGAGTTCGAATTTGGCCAGACGCATTCCAGCACACGCCGCAAGCGCCCAAAAGCTATGAAATCTCATGGGGGCATGACGCGCAGTCATCGCTGCGCATGCGTGATTCGCGTGATGAAAGTGGCATGAGATCAGGTAATGCATCGATGACTATTCGTGGCTTTCGCAACCCGAAATGCCACGGCTAGACTCTGGTCCGATCGATTCGAAAAGCACGGCCGCCCGTGCAAATAAAACTGGAGACGACATGAGACGTATCACGCTGGCTGGCGTGCGTAAAGTGCGTATAGCCGCCGCCCTCGCGCTGACCTGCGCGGCCACGAGCAGCTTTGCGGCCCCCGGCTGGTGCCAGTCGGGCAAGACCGTGAAGCTCGCGCAGATCACCTGGGAAAGCGGCGCGCTGATGACCGAAATGGTCCGCACGGTGCTCGAAAAGGGCTACGGCTGCAAGACCGAAGTCGTGCCGGGCGCCACGGCCGCCACCGAAACGGCCCTCACGAAAAACGATCTGCAGGTATGGGCCGAACACTGGACGGGCCGCAGCCCCATCGTCGCGCACGGCTTGCAGGATGGCAGCGTGAAGCTCGTGGGCGAACTGATTCCCGGCGGCGACAAGGAAGGCTGGTACGTTCCCGACTACGTGATCAACGGCGACGCGAAGCGCGGCATCAAACCCATGGCGCCGCAACTGCGCTCGGTTGCGCAACTGCCGCAGTACAAATCCCTCTTTACCGACGACGAAGAACCCGGCAAGGGCCGCTTCTACAACTGCCCCGCCGGCTGGGATTGCGAGCGCTTCAACAACCGCCTGCTCACGGCCTACAAGCTCGGCGACGACTACACGAACTTCCGCCCCGGCACCGGCGGCGCGCTCGACGCGGCCATCGCCTCCGCCTACGAGCGCGGCAAGCCCATTCTCTTTTATTACTGGCAGCCCGCCGGCCTGATGGCGAAGTACCACTTCGTGCAACTGGAAGGCGCGCCGTATTCCGACGCGTGCTGGAACACCATCGCCGACCCGAAGGGCGCGCCGTGCGCCTCCGCGTTCAAGGTCTCGCATCTGAAGGTCGCGGTCTCCACGCCGTTCTACGACGCCGAGCCCGACGCGGTCGCGTTCTTCGGCAAGGTGAGCTTGCCGCTCGCGCTCGACGAGCAACTGGTCCAGCAGATGCACGACAAAAAGCTCGACGCGTCCACGGTCGCGCACACGTTCTTCGAGCAGCATCCGGAAATCTGGAAGCAATGGGTCACGCCGGAAGTCGCGGCGCGCGTGCAGGCCGGTCTGCGCACGTAAGCCACCCATATTGCGCGCGGCCGCGCGGCCGCACGACAGTACGCATCACATGACACACGCAGAATGAGGCTCAACATGGGATCTCCCTTTCTTCACCTCTCGATCGCCGACTGGGTCAACGATCAGGTCGCCGCGTTCGTGCAGCGCTACGGCGACGCGTTCCACAACTTCAGCGTGCTGATGCTGCGCGACCTGCTCGTGCCGCTGGAAGGCCTGTTGCGCGCCACGCCGCCCATCGTCGTGCTCGCGGCCGTGGGCCTGCTCGGCTGGCATGCGTCGCGGCGCGTTGGCGTCGCGCTGCTGTTCGTCGTGCTGCTCTGGCTGATCGGCTGCTTCGGGCTGTGGGACAAGCTCATGCAAACCTTCGCGCTGATGGTGGTCGCCACGCTCATCTCGGTCGTGCTCGGCGTGCCGCTCGGCATTCTCGCGGCGTCGAGCAGCGGGCTGCGCCGCGTGCTGCTGCCGGTGCTCGACGTCATGCAGACGCTGCCCAGCTTCGTGTACCTCATTCCGGTGCTCATGCTGTTCGGTCTCGGCAAGGTGCCCGCCATTCTCGCCACCGTCGTCTATGCGTTGCCGCCGCTCATTCGCCTGACCGATCTCGGCATTCGCCACGTGGATGCGGAGATCGTCGAAGCGGCGCGCGCATTCGGCACCACGCGCACGCAGTTGCTCTTCGGCGTGCAGTTGCCGCTCGCGCGGCCGAGCATCATGGCCGGTATCAACCAGACCACGATGATGGCGCTTTCGATGGTCGTGATCGCCTCGATGATCGGCTCGCGCGGTCTGGGCGAAGACGTGCTCGCAGGCATTCAGACGCTCGATGTCGGCAAGGGTACGCAGGCTGGCGTGGCTATCGTGATTCTCGCGATCGTGATCGACCGCATCAGCCAGGGCTACGGCCAGGGCCGGCGCACACGCGGTCTCGCGCGCAAGTCGAAGCAGCCCTCGCGCATTCCGTTTCGCCGCGTTCGCGAACAGGAAGGCGCAAACGCCGAAGCCGCGAAGCCCGGCGACCTGACGAGCCAGCCGGCCAAATAACGGGCGCGAAGGCACAAGCGCCGGCACAATGTGCGATCTGGCCGGCGCATCCAGCATACGCAACGAGCATGGAATGAGGTAAACGATCATGAGCGGCATTGAAGTCAAGAACGTCTACAAGATCTTCGGCACGCGCGACGCGAGCCAGCGCGCGCTCGACCTGCTGCGCGGCGGCGCGGGCAAGGCCGAAGTCCTCGAAAAGACGCGCTGCAACGTGGGCCTGAACGACGTGAGCCTGTCGATCGGCTCGGGCCAGATCTTCGTGATCATGGGCCTCTCGGGCTCGGGCAAGTCCACGCTGGTGCGCCACTTCAACCGGCTCATCGAGCCGACCGTGGGCGAGATCCTGATCGACGGCAAGGACGTGCTCAAGCTCTCCGACAACGGCCTGCGCGAGTTGCGACGTTACGGCGTGAGCATGGTGTTCCAGAGCTTCGGACTCCTGCCTCACCAGACGGTGCTCAACAATGCCGCGTACGCCCTCGCCACGCGCGGCGAAAAGAAAGCGGCGGCGCAGGCGAGCGCGCGCGAATGGCTCGGCAAGGTGGGCCTCGCGGGTTACGCGGACCACTATCCCGACGAGCTTTCGGGCGGCATGCGCCAGCGCGTGGGTCTCGCCCGCGCGCTCGCCGCGAACACCGACGTGCTGCTGATGGACGAAGCGTTCTCCGCGCTCGATCCGCTCATCCGCACCGAAATGCAGGACCAGTTGCTCGAACTCCAGGCCACGCTCAAAAAGACCATCGTGTTCATCACGCACGATCTCGACGAGGCACTGCGCATCGGCAACCAGATCGCCATTCTGCGCGACGGGCGCCTCATCCAGTGCGGCACGCCCGACGACATCCTGCACCGCCCCGCCGACGACTACGTGCGGCGCTTCGTCGAGCGCCGCGCCGGGACCGCGCACTAAGCCGCCGTAGATGCGGGCGCTCATCGGCCTGCTGGGCGGCTATACGATTCTCGTTTGCGGCAACAGCCTTCTCACGACGCTCATCTCGCTGCGCATGCTGCACGGCGAGCGCACCGCGCTCGCCGTCGGCCTCGTTCAATCCTGCTATTACGTGGGCTTCATCCTGGGCGCGCTGGGGCTGGGGCCGATCGTCCGCCGCATCGGGCCGCAGCGCGCCTTCATCGGCTTCGGCGCGGTTGCCGCGCTCGCGGCGCTCGGCTATCTCTCCTTCGATTCCCCCGAAATCTGGGCCGTGCTGCGGCTCATCACCGGCTTCAGCATGGTCGGCGTATTCACGTCGATCGAAAGCGGCGTGAACGGCGCCGTGTCGAACGAGCGGCGCGGACGCGCGTTCGCGTTTTATCTCGTGCTCACCTATCTCGGCGTGAGCGCCGGGCAGTTTCTGCTGGGTATCGGCGCGCCCGGCGGCATTTTCGAGCACGCGCTGGTGAACGGGTTGTTCGTGGCCGCGCTCATTCCGGTGGCATTGATCGGCGAGTGGCAATCGGGCGAAGCCTCGCTGGCCGCGCCTTCCGCGCTCGCCACGCCCAAACGCCCCACGCTGCTTCTCGACGGTCTGCGCGAACTGCACCGCGTCGCGCCGCGCAGCGTGCCGGCCTGCATCGGCGCGGGGCTGCTTTCCAGCGCGTTCTATGCGCTCACGCCCGTGTATCTCGCGCGCATCGGCTATCCCGCCAGCAGTATTTCGCGCGCCATGGGCGTCGTGCTGATCGGCGCGCTGCTTTCGCAATGGCCCGTGGGGCGGCTCTCCGACCGCCTCGGGCGGCGCGCCACGCTCGGGCTGATCTCGCTCGTCTCCGCGTGCGCGGCCGCGGCGCTGGCCGTCCTGCGCGCGCCGGTTCTCGTCGATACGCTGCTCTTTCTCTACGTGGCGCTCACGTTCACGCTGTACGGCGTGATCGTCTCCGACGTGAACGACCGCGTGGATCAGGCGCGGCGCGTGCAGACGAGCGCGACGCTGCTGCTCGTCTTCTCGCTCGGCGGCGCGGCCGGCCCGACCGTCGCGTCGTTGTTCATGCGTCTGCTCGGGGCGGGCGGCCTCTATGTGTTCGCGCTCGTCGTCACGCTCGCGCTCGCCGCGCTCTCACGGGCGCGGGGCGCCTGAATGGGGTCGCGGGCCGGTATACTGCGTCGTTTGCATGAGGCGTCGTTTCGAGATGGCGCCTTTCGCGAGGAGACGACCTTGAAGCGAAAGATGCCGGCGCTGAACGCCCTGAAGGCGTTCGAGGCGGCAGGCACGAGCGGCAGCTTCACCCGCGCCGCCGAGCAGTTGAACGTGACGCAAAGCGCCGTGAGCCGCCAGGTGCGCCAGCTTGAGGAACAGCTTGGCGAGGAACTGCTCGAGCGCCATCACCACCGGCTCGAACTGACCGACGCGGGGCGCGCGCTGCTGCGCACGCTCCAGCAGTCGTTCGACCGCATCGAGCTGACGGTGCGCACGATCCAGCAGAAGAGCGACCTCAACCGCCTGCGCGTGAACGCGCCGCCCACCTTCGCGAGCCGCTGGCTGGTGCCGCGCCTCACGCACCTGCATGCGCGCCATCCCGAACTGGAACTGAGCCTCACGACGCATCTGCAGGACAGTCTCGCCGATTCGACGGCGCTGGACTGCGCGATCCGCTTTGGCGATGGCGAATGGGAAGGACTCGACAGCTCGCTGCTGATGCACGAATCGCACATCGCGGTGTGCTCGCCAGCGTTGCTTGCGCACGGGCCCATCGACCTCACGAAGCAAACCCTGCTGCACGTGCTCGCGGGCGACAACCAGCGCTATCTCACGTGGCGGCACTGGCTCGACGCGGCGCGCATCGAGGACGTGGACACCTCGGGCGGCTACGAATTCGACCTGCTCGACCATGCGATCAGCGCTGCCGTGGAAGGGCTCGGCGTGACGATGGCCGACCGCCACATGATCGAACGCGAACTGGCTCGGGGCCTGCTCGCGCCGGTGCGCGACATCCACGTGGACGGCCGCCAGTCATACTGGTTCGTGGTGCGGCCGGAACAGAAGGCGTCGAAGCCGCTCAAGCTGTTCCGGCAATGGCTTCAGGACGAAATCGCCGCCATGCGTTGACGGCCTTGCGCGACGGCCTTCTCGGCGAGCGCCTGATCGGCGTCTTCCAGAATCATGTCCGCGCCCTTTTCCGCGACCATCATCGTCGGCGCGTTGGTGTTGCCCGAGGTGATATTTGGAAAGATCGATGCATCGACCACGCGCAGGCCTTCGAGGCCATGCACGCGCAGGCGCGCATCCACGACCGCCGTGCGCGGGTCCGGGCCCATCGCGCAGGTGCCGCACAGGTGATAGATCGAACCGCTTTGCTCGCGGAAGAACTTGAGCATGCTCGCGTCGTCGGTCACTTCGTTTGCGGGCGTCACCTCGGCAACGGTAATGTCCTGCAACGCGCGCGCCGTCATCAGCTTGCGCACGAGGCGGCTGCCCGCAATCGCCTCGTCGCGGTCCTTCTGCGTCGAGAGATAGTTGCCGCGAATCTTCGGCGAGTCTTCCACGTTCGACGAAGCGATCTCCACCGAACCACGGCTCGTGGGCCGGCAAGGATTGAAGCAGACGAGAAAGCCCGAATACGGCTCCGGCGTGAGCTGCGCCCGATTTGACTTAGGAATCCGATACGACAGCGGATTGAAGTACACCTGCATGTTCGGATGCGCTTCGTCCTGGCTCGTGCGGAAAAAGCCGCCCGACTGGTTCACGCTCATCGAGAACGGCCCCTTGCGCTGGAAGACGTATTGCAGTCCGAACTTCAGCTTGCCGAACCAGCTACCGAACGAATCGTTGAGCGTCTTCACGCGCGAGCGATAGTAGAAGCTCACGCACAGGTGGTCCTGCAGATTCTGCCCCACCGCGGGCAGTTCGTGCACCACGTCGATGCCGTGCTTCGCGAGCAGCGCGCGCGGACCCACGCCCGAAAGCTGGAGCAGCTTCGGCGAATCGACCGCGCCCGCCGCGACGATCACTTCGCGATTCGCCTGGAACGTGCGCTTCACGCCCTGCTGAACGATCTCCACGCCCACGGCGCGTTGCTTCGCGTCGTCGAACAGCACGCGCGTGGCGCGCGCATGATGCTCGATCTTCAGATTCGCGCGATGCCCCGCGCGATGCAGGTAGGCCACGCTGCTCGAATCGCGCTTGCCGTTGCGCGTGTTCACATCGTAGATGCCCACGCCTTCCAGGCGCGCGCCGTTGAAGTCGTCGTTGCGCTCGTAGCCAAGCTGCGTACAGCCTTCGACAAACGTGCGGCACACGGGATGCGCGCCGTCCTTCATCGGCGTGATGCGCACGGGGCCGTTCGCGCCGTGCCAGGGCGTGTCGCCGAGCGGGTGCGATTCGAGCTTGCGGAAGTACGGCAGCACTTCCTGGTACGACCACCCCGCGTTGCCCGCGGCGGCCCAGTCGTCGTAATCGCGCGCGGCGCCGCGCACGTAGATCATCGCGTTGATCGCGCCCGAGCCGCCCTGCACCTTGCCGCGCGGTGCGTAGATCTGCCGGTTGGCCAGCTCCGGCTCCGGCTCGCTGTAGTACATCCAGTTGTACTGCTGGTTGTAGTACAGCTTGGCAAAGCCGATAGGGATCTTGAACCAGAACGAATCGTCGGGTCCGCCCGCTTCGAGCAGCAGCACCGAATGACGCCCCGAAGCGCTGAGCCGCTGCGCGAGAATGCAGCCCGCCGAACCGGCGCCGACGATGATGTAGTCGTAGTTCATTTGAATGCTCCGGCAGGTCAGCCGCGTGCGGGCGAGGTGTCGCGCACGTCGGCCGGCTGGCTCGCCATCTGCAGATGCAGACGCTCGCCCGTATAGGGCGAGTGCGCGCGCACGACGTCCATGTCGAGTTCGACGCCAAGGCCCGGCGTCTTCGAGGGAATGATGTAGCCGTCTTCCCACTGAATCGGCCGCTTGAGCACCTTCGCATGGAAACCATCCCACGTGCCGATGCTTTCCTGGATCAGGAAGTTCGGCGTGCAGGCGGCGAGCTGAATGCTCGCGGCCGCGCCGATGGGCCCGTTGTAGAGATGCGGCGCGATCTGCGCGTAGTGCACTTCGGCGAGCGTGGCGATCTTCTTCGCTTCGAGCAGGCCGCCCACGCGCGCGACGTTCAGTTGCAGGATCGACGCACCGCCCGCCTGCAACAGCTTGTGGAATTCGTATTTGGTGGTGAGGCGCTCGCCCGTGGCAATGGGAATCGACGTGTGCTTCGCGACATTGGCGATGGCCTCTTCCTGCCCCGGGGGCACCGGCTCTTCGAACCACAGCGGATCGTATTTTTCGAGCCGCTTCGCAAGCCGGATGGCCGAAGAAGGCACCATCTGCCCATGCGTGCCGAACAGCAGGTCGGCCTTGCTTCCCACCGCTTCACGCACCTTGCGGCAGAAGGTTTCGCAGCGGTCGAGCACTTCGAGCGAAAGCTGATGCCCCGAATACGCCGTGTACGGGCCCGCCGGGTCGAACTTGACCGCCGTGAAGCCGCGCTCCACGTTCTCGGCCGCGCACTGCGCGGCGAGGTCGGGGTCGTCGTAGTCGTATTCGCCCTTCGCATTCTTCGGGTACAGATAGGTGTACGAACGAAGCCGCTCGTTCACCATGCCGCCGAGCAGTTCGTACACCGGCTTGTCCGCCGCCTTGCCGATAATGTCCCAGCACGCCATTTCGAGGCCGCTCACGATGCCCATCATCGTGAGGTCCGGGCGCTGCGTGAAGCCGCTCGAATACGTCTCGCGGAACAGGCGCTCGACCCGATGCGGGTCGTGGTCGAGCAGATAGCGCGTGAAGACGTCTTCGATCGCGCGCACCATCACGTCGGGGTGGAACGTGGCGGCGTAGATTTCGCCTACGCCTTCGATTCCGCAATCGGTTTTCAGCGTAACGAAAATCCAGTACATGCCGCCGAGGTGCGGAGGAGGCACCGCGACGACGTTCGTTTCAATGGCAACGACTTTCATGGTTCAGGCTGTTTCAGGCAGGTTTGGAATGAGTCATGCGCTGGAGCACGAGCGCGGCGACACCGCCGAGCGTGCCGATGGCGGCGACATAGGCGAAATAAATCTGGTAGCCGAGCATGCCCGCGTAGTGTTCGGTGATATAGCCGTTCACGAGCGGCAGGAAGATGTCAGACGAATAGCCGATCAGCGAAACGAGACCGATGGCGAGGCCCGTTATGCGCATGGGAATCGCGCAGTAGTCGAGCAACGTCCAGTAGAGGCCGCGAATCGCATAGGTCATGAGGCCGATGAACAGCACCACCGCGCCGAGCAGCGCCATATTGCGCAGCGCGGGCAGCAGGATCAGGCCGATCAGGCCCGCGACGGCGAGAAACAGCGCCCAGATCAGCACGCGCAGGTTCGACAGACGATCGCCGAGAAAGCCGCCGCCTATGCCGCCGATGGGACGCATCCAGAGCTTCGCGGTGGTGACCATGCCGGCCGCCACGACGCTCATACGCATCTCGCCTTGCTGGAGATACGCGGAGAAACTGTAAGTCGCCCAGAAGATCTGATAGCCGCAGAACACCACACCCGCCATGAGCCAGAGTTGCGGAATCGCGGCGAGCGTCGCGAGATCGCGCCAGAGGGAACTCGCGGCATTCGCTTCGGTCTGCCCGCTTTCGGCCTGCGCGGGCGCGGGGTCCTTGAAGAAGCTCATCAGCGCGCCGAGCGAGATGCACGTGAAGGAGTACATATAGATCACGTGGCGCAGGCCCACCGCTTCGCCGCGTCCCGAGCCGGTTGCGGCGGCGAAGAGCGCGAGCGCCGCGGTGGCGAGCAGCGCCTCGACGAGTCCGCGTCCGCCGTCGAGCAGACCGAAGAAGCGCCCTTGTTCGTTCGCCGCCGCGATCATGCGCACGCGCTTGAGCACCGAGGCCCAGAACGTGAGCCCCGTGGTGACGCCCCAAAGGCAGAAGATCACGAGCAGCGCATGGAACGAAGGCGCGGTGGAGTACCAAAGTCCCAGCGCTCCCGTGCCGATGAGCGAGAAGCAGATCAGCAGACGCGGCGCGATGCGGTCGGCAAGCCAGCCGCTCGGCAGATAGCAAACGAAGAACACAATGCCGAGCACGGAGTAGAGATAACCGAGCTGGGCGTTGTCGATATGCAGCACATCGAGCATCGTGGTCTGATAGACCTGACGCAGATACAGCAGCGGATAGATGCCGCCCGCAGCGAGCACGAGCAGCAGCAACTGCACGTAGCGCTGTATCGAGCCCGAAGCGGCGGGCGTGAGCGAGGGGGTTTCGGCGCGCGGCGAATTCGCCGGCGCATTGGGCCTTCCGATGGACTTCTGCAAAATTGTCTCCTGTCCCATGCAACGCTGACACCGGCGCGCGGGCGGTTGCCGCGCGAGGCGTTCTTTCTTTATCGGTGGCGCCCCTTTCGCGGGGCGCCTTTTTTACGATTGATCAGTATGTCGAACGATCAGAACGGCATCACGACAAGGCGTGTTTGCGTGAATTCGAGCATGCCGTGCTTGCCGTCGTCGCCGCCAAGGCCCGAGCGTTTCCAGCCAGCGTGATAGCCCTGGTAGGGATCGGCGGGCGTGCGGTTCACGTACAGTTCGCCGGCCTCGATTTCATTGGCGACACGCATGGTCGTGCGGTAGCGCTCCGTAAAGAGCACCGACGACAGGCCGAACTGGTGATCGTTTGCCATGCGCAGCGCGTCGTCGAGCGTCTCGTACGACAGCACCGGCAGCACCGGTCCGAAAATCTCTTCCTGCACGATCTCCAAGTCCTGGCGGCAACGCGTGAGCAACGTGGGCGGATAGAAGTGCCCCTTGCCCTCGGGCACATAGCCGCCCGTTTCGAGCTTCGCGCCTTCGGCCACTGCGCGCTCGACCATGGCGTGGACCGCCGTGCGGGCGCTCGCGCTCACGAGCGGGCCCATGCGCGTTTCGTCTTGCGCGCGGTCGCCGAAGCGCACCGCGCTCATCTTCTCGCGCAGCAGCGCGACGAAGCGGTCGTGCACCGAAGCGTGCACGTACACCCGTTCGATTGCCGTGCAAAGCTGGCCGCAATGCGTGGTTTTCGAGCGCACGATGGCCGTGGCGGCCGCTTCGAGATCGGCGTCGTCCTCGACGATGGCCGGCGTCTTGCCGCCCAGTTCCAGCGACGGCTTCGCGATGTTTTCCTTGCAGTAGTCGAGCACCTTGCGGCCCGCGCTCACGCTGCCCGTGAGCGTGATCATGCCGACGTCCGCGTGCGTGCAAAGCACCGCGGCGGTGTCGTGGTCCATGGTCAGCACGTTGAAAATGCCCGGCGGCAGTTCCGCTTCCTGCGCCGCGTGAGCCACTTCGAACGCCGAACAGGGCGTGTTGTTGCTCGGCCGCACGACCACGGCGTTGCCCGTGATGAGCGCGGGCGCAACCTTGCGCAGCAGCGTATAGACAGGGAAATTGAACGGAATCAGGCAGGCGGCCACGCCAATCGGCTCGCGCATGAGAACGAGGTTTTCGTTCGCGCTGTCGCTCGGAATCACCTCGCCTTCGATACGGCGCGCCCACTGCGCGTGATAGCGCAGGATCTCGGCGGCGTACCGGGCTTCGGCGGTGGCGTCGGCAACGCTCTTGCCCGACTCGGCGGCGAGTGCCGCGCCGATCTTCGGCGCACGCGCGACGATCGCGTCCGCAAACCGGTTCAGGATCGCGCCGCGTTCGGCGGCGGCCAATTTGCGCCACGCGCGCTGCGCGGCCTTCGCGGCAACGACCGCGCGAACCGCGTCAGCGGGGCTCGCCGCGCTCACCTGGCCGACGGCGTCGCCGGTTGCGGGGTTATGGACAGCAATGCGCGGCCCTTCGGCGCCGACGAACTGCCCATTGATGAAATTGAGGTCTGATCGCATGAATTGCCGCCCATTCGGCGTTGCCGCCGCTTCTTGAGAAAGGGCAGTATCTGTGCGGCATCGGGACGCGACAAACGATTAATTGTCGAGTGGAGCATGCGAAAAACGCATGCTTGCCGAGGTGGCGCGCGACAACGGCGCCAGTCAAAGCGCGTGGCTTTCGCATTGCGCGCTTGTTATAATTCGATCACACGGACGAAACAAATCTAACGTTCGCCGGAAGGCGGCACACACCGGCGCAACACCCACTACATGGCCAAAACCGACCGGCTGCGCGCCCTTGCCGACGCGCTCGCGAAACACAACGTCATGCATCTGCGCGATGCAGCCAGCGTGCTTGGCGTCTCCGAAATGACGGTGCGGCGCGATATCGCCGCGAATCCCGGACGTTTCACGTACCTGGGCGGCTATATCGTGAGCGCGCAGGACGTGCCCAATACCGCGGGCTACTCGCTCGAACACGAAAAGGACCACTTCGCGCAGGCCAAGGCGCAAGCGTCCGCGCACGCGGCGCGGCTCATCTCGCAGAACGACACCGTTTTTATCGACTGCGGCACGACGCTCGCCGCGCTCGCGCGTCTCATCCCTTCGCAACTGCAGATCACGGCGGTGTGTTATTCGCTGAACGTGGCCGAGATTCTGCGGCGCATGCCCAACGTGCGCATGATCTTGCTGGGAGGCGCGTATGTGCCGTCGTCCGATTCGTTTTCCGGCGAGGAAAGTCTTGAAACGCTGCGCCGCATGGGCATCAACAAGGCGTTTATTTCAGCGGGCGGCGTGGACGCCGCGCGCGGCGTGACGTGCTGGAACTTTCACGAAGTCGCGCTCAAGCAGGCCGCCATGGCGAGCGCCGTGGAAAGCCATCTCGTTGTGGACGCAAGCAAATACGGCATTGTGAAGGCGTGGCGCTTTTCGCAGATGGACGACTTCAATTCCATCATCACCGAGAAAGGCCAGACATTGCGCGGGCACAGCGCATGAGTGCCGGCCGGCCGCAAAGGCCGGCCGCCTTTCCGGCTACGCGTTGAATCAGCCGCGACGGCGCAGCGCGAACAGCGTACCGGCCACCAGAATGAACGCGCCGACAATCACCTTCTGCCAGGTGCTCGGCACGCCCACGAGAATGAGCACGTTGTTGATGAGCGTAACGAGCGCCACGCCGAGCAGCGTGCCCACGACCGTGCCGCTGCCGCCCGTGATGCGCGCGCCGCCCAGGATCACCGCCGCGATCACGTCGAGTTCCGAGCCCACGAGGTCGAAAGGGTTAGCGAGGCGATTGTTCGCCACATGCAAAATGCCCGCCACGCCCGCGAGAAACCCCGTATAGCCGAACACGAACAGCCGGATCGCGCGCAGGTTGAAACCGAGCCGCTCCGCAATCGCCGTGCTGCCGCCCATGGCGTAGACGCCGCGCCCCATCATCGTGCGGTTGAGCAGCCACCATGTGAGAAGCGCGGCTGCCACAAGCGCGATTGCGGAAACGGGCAGCACCGCGTTGAGTCCATCGGCGGTCTTGTACGCAATGAGCGGAATGCGGCCGAAGCGGTCCATGCTGTGCGGGATGTTCATGAAGAACGTCGTGCCCACAAAGGTGAGCAGTAGGCCGCGATAGAGGTATTGCGTGCCGATCGTCACGATCAGCGAAGGCGCCTGCAGCCGGTGCACGAGCATGCCGTTGATCACGCCGAGCACGATGCCGCCCACTGCGCCCGTGAGCAGAATGAGCGCGAACGGCGCATCGGGCCACCACGCGAACACGGCTTTCGTGATCGAGTACATCGTGAGCGCGCCAATGGCCGTGAACGACACGTCGATGCCGCCCGAAGCGAGCACGACGAGCGTGCCGAGCGCGAACAGCGACGTGATCGTGGCCGAGTGCAGCAGGTCGAACAGCGTGGCCCACTGGAAGAAACGCGGATTGATAGAGGCCACGATCACGCAGGTAATGACGATCAGCGTGGCCGTAAACCACTCGGGATTGCGGGCGAGTTTCGCGCGCCAGTTGAGCGGCACGGTCTGGCGCGAGACTTCGACGGTGTTGGACGACGTGCTCATTGTCTGATTCATGCTCATGCGGTGTCCGGCAAAACGTTACGCGGAATTCAGGCTGCCTCTGCAAGCAGTGCGCGGTACAGCTCGGCCTCGGTCAGGCCATCGGCGTGATGCTCTTCGGCGACGCGGCCCTTTCGCATCATCAGCACGCGGTCGCAGTTCTGCAGCAACTCGGGCAGGTCGTCGCTCACGAGCAAGATGCCGATGCCGCGCTGCGAAAGCCGCTGCATGATGCGATAGATGATGTCCTTCGAGCCCACGTCCACGCCCACGGTCGGCCCATGCAGAATCAGCACGTGCGGGTCGATGGCGAGCCAGCGGCCAATCAGTACGCGCTGCTGGTTGCCGCCCGAAAGCGACTGCACGGCCTTCTGCACATCGGGCGTGGCGATCTGCAGTTCCTTCACGGTGTCTTCGGCCAATGCGCGAGCGCGCGTACGGTCGATCTGGCCGAAGCGGTCGCGCAGGCTCGCGATCATCGCGGTGATCACGTTGTCGCGAATCGGCTTGTCGAGGAACAGGCCTTCGTTCAGGCGGTCTTCCGGCACGTAGCCAATGCGCGCGCGCCGCGCGTCGCCAGGCGTCGCCAGCTTGATCGCGCGGCCTTCGAGCACGATCTCGCCCGCCTCGGCGGGCGCGACGCCCGCAAGCGCACGCGCGAGTTCGTTGCGGCCCGAATCGAGCAGGCCCGTCACGCCGAGAATCTCGCCGCGGTGCAGCTTGAACGACACCTCGCTGAAGAGGCCCGTGCGGCCAAGGCCGCGAACCTCGAGCAGCACGTCGGCCTGCGCTGCGACGTTGCGGTAGCGTTCGGTGGAAAGCTCGCGGCCCGTCATCAGTTCGCTCAACTGCGCCTTGGTGTAATTCGTAATGGGGCCTTGCGTCACTTTCTGGCCGTCGCGCAGCACGATCACCTCGCCGCCAATCGCATAGCATTCGTCGAGCTTGTGGCTCACGAACAGCACGGTCACGCCCTGCGCGCGCAACTGCCCCAGCACGGCGATGAGATTGGTCACTTCCTTTTGCGTGAGCGAGGTCGTGGGCTCGTCCATGATGACGAACTTCGCCTCGCTCGCAATGGCGCGCGCGATGGCCACGAGTTGGCGCGTGGCGAGCGGCAGTTGCTCGATGAGCGTCGCCTGGAAGTCGGCGTCGCCAGGCAGGCCCACTGCTTTCAACGCGCGCTCCGCCGTGCGCGCGAGTTCGCGCCGGTCGAACGTGCGTGCAAGACGGCCCGCATGTTCGGCAAGCTCAGTCGTGAGCCCCACGTTTTCCGCGACGCTCATGTTGGGCAGCAGCGAAAGGTCCTGATAGACGGTCTCGATGCCCGCCGCGAGCGATTCGAGCGGCGTGAGCCGCGAATGGCGCGCGCCGTCGATCACGAGTTCGCCTTCGTCGGGCGGCTGCGCGCCGGAGATGATCTTGATGAGCGTGCTCTTGCCGCACCCGTTCTCGCCGAGCAGGTGATAAATCTGCCCGCGCTCGAACGCGAGCGTCACGCCGCGCAGGGCGTGCACGCCCGTAAAGCGCTTGTGCACGCCGAGCACCTGCAATAACGGTTCTGAAGCCATGTCTTCTCTTCGTGACGTTGCGACGAAGCGCGCGCGAGGTCCGCGGACCGTTGCGCGCGCCGCTTTCTCCCGATCAGAAGTTGTATTGCTTGTAGTTCGACTTGTCGACGCTCACCCAGCCCTGGCCGCGCACGATGATGCCCTTGCCCGGACCCTTCGACACGGTGACCTTTTCATAGCCCGGCAACCCGAGATTCGCGCCGTTCTCCACCGTCTTGCCGTCGATCAGCATCAGCGCGATCTTGTTCATCGCCATGCCCGCGAGCTTCGGGTCCCAGAACGCAATGCCGTTGATCGCGCCGCTTTCGAGGTACTTGCCCGCTTCCGTCGGCAGACCCGTGCCGTACACGCAGATCTTGCCTTGCAGGCCCGCTTCTTCGACCGCGCGGCCAATGCCGATTACGTCGAGCGATGACGAGCCCTGGAAGCCCTTGATGTCCGGATGCTTGCGCAGCACTTCCTTCGCCACTTCGTACGCGTGCTCGCCGTCGTTGTTGGTTTCGAGGTTCGTTTCGACGAGCTGCATCTTCGAGAACTTCTTCTTCGCGTTGTCGATGCCGCCGTTGGCCCACTGCACCTGCGAGCGGCTGCCGAGCGAGCCGACCATCGTCGCCCACTTGCCTTCGTTGTGCATGCACGACGCGAGGCGGTCGTTGAGCGCGGCGCCGTAGGCGGAGTTGTCGAACGCCTCGACGTCGACCATCGTGTTCTTCTCGTTGTCGGCCTCGTGCGTGACGACCTTGATGCCGCGGTCCATGGCCTTCTTGAGCGCGGGTTCGAGCGTGGGCGGATCGTACGGCACGACGGCAATCGCGCTCACTTTCTTCGCGATCAGGTCGTCGATGATCTTCAGTTGCTGGGCGGCGTCGGCGCGTCCCGGGCCCGTTTGGTACACCGAAACGTTCGGGTTGTCCTTGCCGAATTCCTTGACGCCGTCGTCCATGCGGTTGAACCAGCTAATGCCGGTCACTTTCACGACCGTGACGATGGTCGGGTTTTCCGCCGCGTACGCCACGGCCGCCATGCCAGCCGCGAGTGCACACGCTGTGATTGCCACGCTGAGTCGCTTGATCTTCATTTCCATGTCTCCGTTTGTTATAAACTCACGCCCCGAAATCGATCGCGGCGGACCTCCGAGGCTCGAAGCCCGCCTGCTGCACGGTTCAGCCGGTCAACCCGAGGTTCGCCCCTTGCCCGCGGACGGCGTGCCTGCGAAACCAAAAATCGCCCGTACCCGCTCGCCGCCCGCGAACGCAAGCGAGAGCAACAGCAGGAAGCCCCAGGCGCAGTCGCCGAAGAACTGCGAAACACCCATCAAGTTGAACAGGCTCGAAAGGAATTGCAGCACCGTGGCGGCAAAAAACACGCAGATGATGCGTCCATAACCGCCCGCCGGATTCACGCCGCCCATCACCGCAATGAGAATGGCGATCAGCAGATACGAATTGCCGTAGTCCCATTTCGCGCTGAGCGTGTGCGAAACGCTGACGAGCCCCGCGAGCGAGGCCAGCACGCCGCACATCGCGTAAGTCATGATGAGCATGCGCGCACGCGGAATGCCCGCATAGAAGGCCGCGCGCTGGTTCGTGCCCATGAGATAGAGGCGCAGCCCGAACGGCGTGCGCCTGAGTAGCCAGCCCAGCAAGATGACTACGGCCACGAATAGCAGGAAGGAGATTGGCACCTGAAAGAAGGTGCCGTTGCTGATGTCGGCAAGCGGTTCGACGTAATCGACGTGCACCGAGGCGCCGTTGCTCAGCGCCACGGCAAAGCCCGTGAAAAGCAGTTGCGTGCCGAGCGTGCAGAGAATGGGCGTGAGCCCGAGCCGCGCGATCACCACGCCGTTGAGCAGGCCGCCGATGAGCCCCATACACAGGACGATCACGCAAAAGAGCGCCGTATACAGCACGGGCGAGTCGTCGCCGCTCACGAAACGCGGCACCACCAGCGCGGCGATCATGCCGGAGAGATTCGCTAGCCCCACGCCGGAAAGATCGATGCCGCCGTTGCCCGACAGCATGGAAAGCATGATGCCGAGCGCGAGCAGCGCGACTTCGGGCAGTTGCGCGCCCATCGACTGCAGGTTGTCGATGCCGACGAACTGCCCGCGCGACACCCACACTGCGACCGCCACGACCAGCAGGTTCACGGCCAGCAGGAAGTTCAACTGCCGGTCGCCGAACCATTTGGCAAAGAGTGCAGACTTCATGGACTTCATCCTTTGCGGTGTGTTTTCACCTGGCAATGCTTAATGTGCGTCGGCGCTCGCCGTGCGTGCGAGCATCGCGTCGACTTCTTCCTTGCGCGGCATGGAGGGCGCCGTGCCCGCGCGCGTGACGGAAATACCGGCGAGCGCACAGCCGAAGCGCGTGGCCGCGAGCGCATCGTCGCCGCGTGCGAGCGCCGCTGCAAAACCGCCCGTGAAGCCGTCGCCCGCGCCCGCCGTTTCCACCACCGGGCCGCAATTGAACGCGGGCAGCAGAACCGATGTATCGCGTGTATGAAACAGAGCGCCCGCTTCGCCAAGCGTCACGATGACCGCGCCCGCGCCCTTGGCGAGCAGCGCGTCGGCGGCGCGGCGCGCGTCGTCGGCGTTGCGGATTTCAATGCCGGTAAGCGCCTGCGCCTCGGTCTCGTTCGGCGTGACGTAGTCGCATAGCGGGAAGATGTCGTCGGGCAGCGCCATGGCGGGCGCAGGATTGAACACAGTCTTCACGCCATGCCGGCGCGCAATTTCGAGGCCGCGCCGCGCCGCCGCCAGCGGCTGTTCGAGCTGCGTGACGAATACCTGGGAATCCGCAATATCGGCTTCGATCGCTTCGGCGTCGGCGGGCTCCATCGTGGCCGCCGCGCCCGCCGCGACGATGATCGCGTTCATGCCGGTCGTGTCGTCCACGAAGATGTGCGCCGCGCCCGTCGCGACGCCGTCCACGGCCTGGGTGCGCGCGGTGATGCCTTCGGCGGCCCAGGTTGCGCGTGCGATATCGCCGAACGCGTCGTTGCCCACGCGCGTGCAGAACACCACCTGCGCGCCCGCGCGCGCGGCGGCCACGGCCTGATTCGAGCCCTTGCCGCCCGGCCCCATCGCGAACGCCGAACCGGCGAGCGTCTCGCCGATCATCGGCATGCGGCTCGCGCGGAACGCGAGATCGGTCACATAGATGCCGAGAATGACGACGCGTCCGCTCATTGGCCCGGCTCCTTCGCGCGCGGCGCGTCGGGCGCGAGCAGCACGCCCTTGGTGAACACGAAGCAGCCGTAGCCGCGCGTTTCGCCCGTGGCGATCACGCAGTAGGCCTTGCGCGCGCGCGCGTAGAACGCATGGCGCTCGATGGGCGCGAACGGCACGGCGCGGCCTTCCGCGGCGTCGACTTCGGTCTGCGCTTCGTGCTGCACCGTGGGTATCGTGTTGGGCTCGCCTACCACCTCCATGCGCATGGCCGGCGCTTCGACAAAGGTGTCGAGCGGCAGCACGGAGAGGATGGCGCGTACGGCGCGCGGCGCATCCGCGCCGTCGATGCGCAGCAGCTTGCCGAGTACCGTTGCGCGTGCAACGGAGTCGGCGGGAAAGTTCGCGTCGCAAACCACGAGTTCGTCGCCGTGACCCATGGCGCGCAGCGCTTGCAGGACATCGGCATTCAGAAGCGGGTCGAGATTCTTCAGCATTTTTTGTCTCCTGGGGGCGGGCGCTTTCTTGTTCGAAACGCTCAGTCGCCGTACGGTATCCAGATGTTCTTCACTTGCACGGCGTGGCGCAAGAAGGGCAATCCTGCACTCGACCGGTCGAACCAGTCAACCTCGCGGCCGTGATCCACAAAAGTCCGCTTTAAATTGCCGACCGACTCGCGCTCCACGAGGGCCGAATCGGCCGCCGCGCCGAAGCACCAGAGCGCGTCCACGTCGTCGTGCTTCGCCAGCGCCGGCAGTAACGCGGCGCGTTCGCCGGTCAGGATGTTGAGCGCGCCCGCGGGCACATCCGAGGTTTCCACGACCTGATAAAAATCCGTCGCCGTGAGTGGGCACGCCTCGCTCGCCAGCGCCACGACGCGATTGCCCATTGCGAGCGCCGGTGCGATCAGCGAAACGAAGCCGAGCAACGGCGCCTCGTCGGGGCACGCTATGCCGATGACGCCAAGCGCCTCGTGCATCGCGAGCGCGACGCCGCGCAACGGCGGCGTATGCACCGCGCCGTCGAACTTGTCGGCCCACGCCGCGTAGCTGAACAGCCGGTCGATGGCCATTTCCACTTCGCGCTCCGCTGCCCGTGCGTCATGCCCGGCGCGGTGCGCGAGTTGCCGCGCGAATTCTTCGGCGCGCGCGCTCAGGTTCTCCGCGAGGTAATACAGCACCTGGGCGCGGGCGTGCGTGCTCATCTGCGTCCACTTGCCCGCGCCGCGCGCGGCGGCCACGGCGTCGCGCACGTCCTTGCGGCTACCCGCGCCGACTTCGCCCACCCATTCGCCATTCGGCGCATAGATGGCATGCGAATAGCCGCTATCGGGCCGCACCTGCTTGCCGCCAATAAAAAGCTTCGCAGTGCGATCGAGCGCCGCACCTGCGTGCGCAAAGTCCTGCTGCTGCGCGCGCGCCTCGCGTGGCGCGCGCATCGGCAGCTTGCTCCATGCGGCCGGCTTCAGATATTCGTAGACGCCTTCCCGGCCGCCCTCGCGCCCGAAGCCCGATTCGCGGTAACCGCCAAAGCCCACGCTCGCGTCGAAGAGGTTCGTCGCGTTGATCCACACCACGCCGCATTGCAGGCGCGGCGCGATGTCGAGCGCGCGCCCGATGGTTTCGCTCCACACGCTCGCGGCAAGTCCGTAGCGCGAATTGTTCGCGAGCGCCACCGCCTCTTCCGGCGTGCGAAAACTCATGGCCGCGAGCACCGGCCCGAAGATTTCCTCCTGCGCGAGCGTCGAGGCAGGCCCCACGCCCGTGACGAGCGTAGGCGGATAGAAGCAGCCGCCCGAGGGCATTTCGACTTCGCGCGGCTGCCACACGTTGCAGCCTTCGCGCCGCCCGGCTTCCACGAGCGAGTCGATGCGTTCGAGCTGCACGGGATCGACGATCGCGCCGATGTCGATGCCCTTGTCGAGCGACGGCCCCACGCGCAGCGTCGCCATGCGGCGCTTGAGCTTGTCGATGAAGCGCGCTTCCACGCCCTCCTGCACGAGCAGGCGCGAGCCCGCGCAGCACACCTGGCCCTGGTTGAACCAGATGGCGTCCACAACGCCCTCCACGGCGCCGTCGAGGTCGGCGTCGTCGAACACGATGAACGGCGACTTGCCGCCCAGTTCGAGCGTGAGCGACTTGCCCGTGCCGGCCGTGGCGGTGCGGATCAGGCGGCCCACTTCAGTCGAGCCGGTGAAAGCGATCTTGTCGACGCCCGGATGCTCGACGAGCGCCGCGCCCGTGCTGCCGTCGCCCGTCACCACGTTGAGCACGCCCTTGGGCAGCCCCGCGCGATGCGCGAGTTCGGCGAACAGAAGCGCGGTGAGCGGCGTGTATTCGGCGGGCTTGAGCACCACGCAGTTGCCGAGCGCGATGGCCGGCGCCACTTTCCATGCGAGCATCAGCAGCGGGAAATTCCACGGCACGATCTGGCCGATCACGCCAAGCGGCGACCAGCCGGTCAGTTCGCTCTCCTGAAGTTGCGCCCAGCCCGCGTGATGGAGGAAATGGCGCGCCACGAGCGGGATGTCGATGTCGCGCGCCTCGCGAATCGGCTTGCCGTTGTCGAGCGCTTCGAGCACGGCAAAAAGACGGCTGTGGCGCTGCACCATGCGCGAGAGCGCGTAGAGATGGCGCGCGCGCGCCGCGCCGCCCATGGCGTACCACCCGGGCTGCGCCGCGCGCGCCGCCGCGACGGCAGCCGCGACGTCTGCCGCGCCGCCTTGCGCCACGGCGGCGAGCGCTTCGCCGGTGGCGGGCGCGCGCACCTCGAAACGCTCGCCTTCGGCGCTTGCGCGCCACGCGCCGTCAATGAAATGCCCGAACGCGGCCTCGTGCTGCGCGAGCCACGCGCGCACGGGCTGATCGTCCTCGGGGGCGGGACCGTAATCCATCGTTCGGAAATACTCGGCTACGCTCATCGGTATGGTCTGCTCAGGCTACGGGGTGGCGGTGGAAGGCGGAATAACGGCCGCTCACGTGGTGTTCGAGTTGCCGCTCGATGTCGGCAAGCAGGCTGGAGGCGCCGAAGCGGAACAACTCGGGCTCGAGCCAGGGGCGCCCCAGTTCCTCCTTCATGAGGATCTGGTACGCGAGCGCGGTTTTGGCGTTCGACACGCCGCCAGCGGGCTTGAAGCCCACCAGCGCGCCGGTGCGCTCGCGGTATTCGCGGATCATGCGCACCATGACGAGCGAAACGTCGAGCGTGGCGTTGGTCCCTTCCTTGCCCGTGGAGGTCTTGATGAAGTCCGCGCCCGCCATCATGCAGATCATCGAAGCCTTGGCGATGTTCGACAGCACGCGAATATCGCCCGTGGCGAGAATCGCCTTCAGATGCGCGTCGCCGCATGCCGCGCGGAACTCGCGCACTTCGTCGTAGAGCGCGCGCCAGTTGCCGGTGAGCACGTACTCGCGCGTGACGACAATGTCGATTTCTTCGGCGCCGTCCTTGACGGAGGCCTCGATTTCCTTGAGCTTGAGCGCGTGCGGATTGAGGCCCGCGGGAAACCCGGTAGACACCGCCGCGACAGGAATGCCGCTGCCCGCGAGCGCATCGACGGCCGCCGCGACGAAGCGGTGGTACACGCACACCGCGCCCGTCTTGATGGCGTCGGGCGCGAAGCCGAGCGCGGCCAGCAGGTCGGCGCGCACGGGATGGCGCGCCTTCGTGCACAGGCGCCGCACGCGGCCCTCGGTGTCGTCGCCGTTGAGCGTGGTGAGATCGATGCAGGTAATGGCCTTCAGGAGCCACGCGGCCTGCGCGTCCTTCTTGACCGCACGGCGCGTGCCGAGCGTGGCCGTGCGGCGCTCGACGGCGGACTGGTTGACGCGCAAGGCGTCGAGCCACGCCGCGTCGAACGCCACGCCGGCATTGCGCGCAGCAGCATGCTGGGCGGGCGCGCCGCGCAGCACGATGAGCGAGTTCGTTGAAGCTTCTGACATAGGCTGGGAGGCGAATTTGTGCAATGCACATCAAACCGTGGTGGTTTATTCGCACCCATCCTATACCGATGAAACGATCGTGACAATACTCGTTACAATCCTATCTATCCCGTCGCGTCAGAGCCCGACTCAGAACATATGGCGAATCGCGGCGCGCACCACGACCTGGCGAGAGGTGGACGAAAGATCCTGCGCGCCGGGCACGAAGGCCTGGTCGAGCGACGAGCCCGTCCTGTCGCCCGCCACAAGCTGGAATGCGCTCTGCAGATACACGTCGGTGCGCTTCGAGGCGTTGTAGTCGAACATCAGCCCCGCCGAATGGATCGAGGGCTTCACGCGGCCGGTGGTCGCGTCGTAGTGGACGAGCGTGTAGACATAGTCCGCGCCCACGTAAAACGCTGGCGTGACCTGATATTTCCCCTTCACCTCGAAGTTCTGGTACCGCAGCGACGTCACCCGGCCGCCGGCGAGTTGCCCCGTGACCGGCTGGATCGTCTCGTCGCCGGCGAGATACCCGACGTTCGCCACGGGCTGGCCGATCCAGGTATTGGTGTACGCAAATCCAACCGTCGCCGAGCCGGCCGTGTAATTCACGCCGGCGCCGAATATCTGTAGCCGCGACGAAGCGAAATTGCCGTCCGCGCCGTTCGTGCTGCTCGCGCCCGCGATTGCGCCACCCGAGGTCAGCGCGGGATTGCTGGCGTTCAGGTAAGCCGCGGCCACTAGCCAGCCGCCCCCCGTGTATTGCGCACCCACGCTCACCGCGCGGTTATTCGCGAAGCTCGTGTCGTTGCTGAAGCTGTACGTGCCGCCGAACGAGAAGCCCCCAAACGCGGGGCTCGCGTACTTGATCGTATTGTTCAGGCGAAACGTGTTGTCGGTGTTGTCGTTGTCGTAAGGATGCGAAAGCAGATAGCCGCCCCAGTTGCCGTTCGCCGTGGTCTGCGCGAGAAAGTCCACCACGGAGTCGTACTGGCGTCCGAGCGTGAGCGTGCCATAACGCTCGCTGGCCAGACCGGCATAGGCCTGGCGTCCAAAGGCGCGGCCACCTTCGGCCAGCGCGCCGTTGCCCGCGTTGAAGCCGCTTTCGATCTGAAAGACCGCGCTATTGCCGCCGCCCAGATCCTCGGTGCCCTTCAGTCCCCAGCGGCTGCCTTGCGCATAGCCGCTCGTCATTTCGTAGACGCTATGGCCGCCCACGTTGTTCGTGTAGTCGATGCCCTCGTCGATCAAACCATACAAGGTCACGCTGCCTTGCGCGAAGGCGGGCGCCGCCGCGCCGCACAGCGCCATGGCGCAAAAGATCTTCCTCTTCTTCATCATTGGTCTTCCATTTTTATCAGGTATGCTAATCATTCGGCGAAAGCGGCTGGATTGCTTCGCCCGCTTCAGCCGATTGCGGGACTCTTGTCCTTGTTATTTCGCGCCGTAAATGTCGAAGTCGAAATACTTCTTGTTGATGCGCGCGTAAGTGCCGTTCGCGAGAATCTCCGCAAGCGCGCCGTTGAAGTCGTCGCGCAGCGCGGTGTCCTCCTTGCGCAGGCCCAGGCCGTCGCCCTGACCGAAGAACGTCGGGTCGTCGATAGCTTGCCCCGCGAACATGAAGTCCTTGCCTTCGGGCCGCTTCAGAAAGCCATCGCTTGCGGCAATCGATGCCTGGAACGCGGCGTCGAGACGGCCCGACGTCAGATCGGCATAGACTTGATCCTGGTTTTGATAGGGGACCACCTCCACGCCCGCCGGTTGCCACTTCGCGCGCGCGTAATCTTCCTGACTCGTGCCCTGCTCCACGCCCACGCGCTTGCCCTTGAGCGAGGTCGCGTCAGGCAGCAGCGGCGAGCCGCGGCGCACGACCAGCCGCGCGGGCGCATTCGAAATCTTGTTCGTGAACGCGATCTGTTGCGCGCGTTTGGGCGTGATCGTCATCGACGAAGAGATGACGTCGAACTTGCGTGCGATCAGGCCGGGAATCATGCCGTCGAAACTCGTTTCCACCCACACGCAATGCGCGTTCAGTTGCGCGCACAACGCATTGGCGATATCGACGCCGAAGCCCGTGAGCTTGCCGTCCGGCGTCTTGTATTCGAGCGGCGGATACGTGGGATCGACCGCGAGCCGGATCTCGCGGCCCTTCAGATCCACCGCGTGCGCCTGGCCCGCCGTTGCCGCCGCGGCGAGCGCCAGCGAAAGCGCCATCGTCCATTGCTTCATTTGTTCGTCTCCTTTCTGTTGTTTAACTTGCTTCGGTGATTACGTGCTCATTGCAGGATGTGCTCCGCGAGCTTGATCCAGTAGCTCGCGCCAATGGAGAGGCTCGCGTCGTTGAAGTCGTAGCCGGGGTTGTGCAGCGAGCAATGCTGCTCGCCGTCGCCGTTGCCGATCGAAAGATAGCTGCCCGGGCAGCGCTCCAGCATGTACGCGAAGTCTTCGCTCGCCATGAGCGGACGCAAGCCGTCGATCAGCAACGCGGGGCCGCCCCATTCGAGCGCGACGCGGCGCGCCACTTCGGTTTCGTCGGCATGATTGACGAGCACCGGGTAGTCATGGCGATAGCCGATCTCCACGCGCGCCCCGTAACTCGCGGCCTGTCCCTGCGCCAGTTCGCGGATGCGGCGCTCCAGCAGCTCGCGCACCTGCGCCGAAAGCGCGCGCACGCTCAGGTGCAGATCGGCATGCGGCGCGATGACATTCGATGCGCTACCCGCGTGCAACGCGCCGACGCTGACCACGGCCTGCTCGTGCGGCGCCACGTTGCGCGCCACCACGCTTTGCAGCGCCATGACGATCGACGCGCCGACCACGACCGGGTCGATCGTCTGCTGCGGCGCGGCCGCGTGGCCGCCGCGGCCGATCACGCGGATCGTCACTTCGTCGGCGGAGGCCATGAACGCCCCGCTGTGAAAGCCGATTCGCCCCGCGGGAAAACCGGGCACGTTGTGCATGGCGAACACGGCGTCGCAGGGAAAGCGCTCGAAAAGGCCGTCCTCGATCATCTTGCGCGCGCCGCCCAGGCCCTCTTCCGCCGGCTGGAAAATCAGGTGCAGCGTGCCGCGCCAGTGCGCGTTTTGCGCGAGGCAGCGGGCCGCCGCCAGCAGCATCGCCGTATGGCCGTCGTGACCGCAGGCGTGCATTACGCCGTCGCTGCGGCTGGCGTACGGCAGGCCCGTGGCCTCGCGTATGGGCAGCGCGTCCATGTCGGCGCGCAGCCCGAGGCTGAAACCGCGCCCACGCGTCATCGTCGCGACCACGCCCGTCCCGCCCACGCCGCGCGTCACGCCGTAGCCCCACGCTTCGAGCTTTTCGGCGACGAGCGCACTCGTCGCATGTTCCTCGAAGCCTAGTTCCGGCTGCGCGTGCAACGCACGGCGCAGCGCGATCATTTCGGCTTCGACCGCCGCCACTTCCGGCAAAACCCACTGCCTGCTCAATTCGTCTCCTCCGCCCGTTGGTGCACGTTGGTGCATCGTGGATCGAATCGTATGCAGCGCAATTAACGGAGAACAGCCAGCGTTTTGTTATGATGACAACCCCCGGTTGTCGCCCATCGCCATGAAACTGCATCAACTTGAGGCGCTCGTCGCCAGCGCGGAGGCCGGCAGCATTCGCGGCGCGGCCCGCGCGCTCGGGCTTTCGCAGGCCGCCGTCACGCGCGCGCTGCGCGAACTGGAGGCAAGCGAGCGCTTGCCGCTTCTGATCCGCGCGCCCGAAGGCATCACGTTCACGGAGCACGGCAAGGTGCTGCTCACGCACGCGCGCCTCGTGCTCAATCAACTGGAACATGCGCACAGCGACCTGGAGCGTTTGAGGGGACGCGTGGAAGGCAACCTCATGGTGGGCGTCACGCCGTGGATTACGCTGACCTTTCTGGCCGAGACCGTTCGGCTCTTTCGGGAACGCATGCCCGATATCCGCCTGGAACTCGTCGAAGGGCTCATGGCCGTCGCCCAGCCGCTGCTGCGCGAAGGCAGCATGGACTTCGCGGTCGGCCAGTTGCAGCCCGGGGCCAGCACGCAGGAGTTTGCCTGCGAGCCCGTGTTGACCTACGAATCGTCGGTGATGGTGCGCGAAGGGCACCCCAAGGCGCGGGCGCGCTCGATTCACGAGTTGCTGGAGGAAGACTGGGTGCTGAACTTCGCACCGGACGGCGAAGCCGACCTGGTCGAATATCTGTTCACGCGTCACGGCGCGCGGATCGACCCGCGCCGGATCGTGCGCGCGCAGTCGGTGGCGACGCTCCAGACCATGGTCGAGCAGGCCAGCATGTGCACGTGGAGCCCGACGATTCTGAGTCACGTGCCGCCGTACGGCGGCCGGCTACGGCCGCTCGCGCTATGCGAGACCTTCGAGCCCCGACAACTGGGCATCGTCACGCGCCGGAACACTCCGCTCAGCCGCGCGGCCCTCGCCTTCGTCGACTGCCTGCTTCAGGTGATACGCCGGCACGCGCGCTCGGCGAAGAAGGACGATCTCGCCCTGTTCCGCACGCTCAAACTGTTGATCTGAGCCTTCGCGCGAGCGCGCTAGAACTGCAACCGGTAGCGCACGAAATCGTCGGCTTGCGCGAATTCGTCGTAGAGCTTGCGCGCGGGGTTGTCCTTGCGCGTGTGCCAGTACAGACGCGACCACGCGCGCGAACGCGCCAGCGCGATGAGGTCTTCGACAAGCTGCCGCCCTATGCCCTGCCCTCGGCAGACGGGATCGACGAACAGGTCTTCCAGATAGCAGACGGGCGCATCGACCCACGTGCCTTCATGCAGCACGCAAAGGCTGAATCCCGCGAGCCTTCCCTCGGCTTCGGCAACGCGCGCGAACAGCGGCGCGTTCGCATCGAGCATGCGCTGCCACGTGCGCTCGCTGATATGCGGCGCGACGTTCGTCTCGTAGAACGCGTTGTAGCCCGCCCAAAGGCGGAGCCACGCGTCGCGGTCGGCGGCCGCCACGTCGCGGATGAGGATCGCCCCGGACATTCAGGCTGCCGCCGTTTCTCTCAGGCTCGCAAGCGATGCGCGCTGCTTGCCCTGCGCGTCGAAGTTCTCTTTCGAGAGCCACTTTTCGAAGGCGGCTTTCGCGAGCGGCCAATCCTTGTCGATGATCGCGAACCATGCGGTATCGCGACTGCGTCCCTTGTACACGATTGCCTGGCGAAAAATACCTTCGAACTGGAAGCCGAGACGCAGCGCCGTCTTGCGCGAAGGCGCGTTGAGGCTGTCGCATTTCCATTCGTAGCGCCGATAGCCCAGATCATCGAACACGTAGCGCATCAGCAGGTACTGCGCTTCGGTCGACACCGGCGTTTGCTTCAGGCGCGGCGAAAACGTCACGCTGCCCACCTCGATCACGCCATGCACCGGCTCGATGCGCATGAGCGCGAACGTGCCCACGGCCTTGCCGCTCGCGCGGTCGATCACGGCGTAATGAAACGGATCGTTCGATGCAGCGGCTTTCGCAAGGTACTCGCGAAACGTGGCGAAGTCGGCGAACGGCTCGGCGAACAGATAAGTCCAGTCGCGCCCGTCGGCCGCCGTGCCGTAGGCTTCGAAGAGATCGGCGGCATGGCGTTCGAGGTCGATCGGCTCGATGCGGCAGAACTGCCCCTCGATCGTCACGCGCGCGGGGCGTTCGCGCGGCTGCCAGCCGGTTACGGGGTCGCCAATGGGCTGCAGAAATTCGTTCAGTCTTGCTGACATGCGTGAGACGCTCCTTTAGCACGAAACATGGCCAATATCCGCGTTAAGTTACCGCATGTCGTGGCTCTGTGGAAAGGTCCACGAACGGCTGTTCACGTGGAACCACGCGCGGCCTCGCCGATCAACGCCGGCCGCCCGCGAGCCTCATCGCATCGGGATGACGCCGCAACCGCAGCATCGCAACGCAACCCAGCGCGGGCCCCACGGCCAGCATGCCGAAACCGCCGCGCCATCCCAGCCACGCTACCGCGTAGGGCACGAGATGAATGCTCACCAGCGTGAGCAGGAAGCCCGCGCAGGTCTGCGCGGTCAGGAGCGTGCCGACCGAGTCAGGATCGGCCAGTTCGGCCACGCTCGCCGAAAACTGCGCGGAATCGGCGATTACCGACACACCCCACACGAGCGCGACCGTGCCCATCACGACGAGCGGCGCATCAGCGAGCCAGCCCATGAGCGCCGCGCACGTTGCGCTCGCCGCCATCGCGCCTACCGTGACGGCCGTGCGCCCCACGCGGTCCGCCAGCACGCCGCCGAGCCACGCGCCCGCCGCGCCGATGGCGATCACGCTGAAGGTCATCCATTCGGCGCGCGTGCGGGCGTTGGCGATGCCGCGCGCAACGAAGGTTTGCTGCAGGAACAGCGCGAGCCACGCCCACATTGCGTAAAGCTCCCACATGTGGCCCAGATAGCCGAGATTGGCAAGCCGCAAGGCCGGCTGGCGCCACGCTTGCGTGACCTTCGCGAAGTCGATGCGCGTCGCGCGCCGGATATTCGGCCCGATTCCCGCAAAGCCGATCAGCACCGCCGCGCAGGCCGCGCAAGCCGCGGCGACGCCATAAATCGTGCGCCAGCCGAGCCCGCCCGTCGCCGCCAGCAAATGAGGGCTCGCCGAACCGAGCGTGAGCGCGCCCACCAGCAGGCCGACGAGAAGACCGAGATCGCCTTGCGCCCAGGTGGCGGCGAGCCGCATGCCAACGGGATACACGCCCGCCATGCACATGCCGGTGACGAACCGCAGCGCGACGACGGCGCCGCCCACCGGCGGCAGGAACGCGAGCGAGGCCGTGGCCGCGGCGGCCAGGAGCGCGGAACCGGCGAGCAGCCGGCGCAGATCGTAGCGGTCGGGCAGCGAAAGCAGCGCGGACGCGATAGTGCCGGCCACGAAGCCGCACTGCACGGCGCTCGTGAGCAAGGCTTCGTCGAACGCAGCAATGGCGTGCGCCTGCTTGATGACGGCCACCACGGTGCTCGACGAAAACCAGACGCCCATCGCCGCCACCTGCGCCAGCAGCAGCAACGCGAGCGATGCAGCCTTGCCGCGTTGCGCGGCGCCAGGCCCAGGCGATCCCGTTTCGTCTGAAGAAAAGGAGGAATCCTCAGCGTTTCGGGAAGGCGTGTGCGCCACGCTCACGCCGCCGCGGCCGCGTGCGCCTGCGCGAGCACGCGATGAAACGCGCGGCCGAACCAGATCAGCCCATCGCGGCCGCCCACCATGCGCGCCGCCTTGATCTCGCAGAAGAACACCGTGTGCGTGCCGACCTCGGTCGTGCGCGCGATGTGGCAATCGAACGAACTCACCGCGCCGCGCAGCGCCGGCGCGCCCGTTTCGAGCCGATACCATTCGGCGAGCGCGAAACGTTCGGCCATGTCGATGTCTTTCGTGGCGAAGCGCGTGGCCACATCGCGCTGATCGGCCGCCAGCACGTTCACGCAAAGCCTTCCGTTCTCGCGCAGGATCGCGTTATTGCGGCTCGTGCGGTTGATGCAGACGAGCAGCGTGGGCGGTTCGTCCGTCACGCCGCACACGGCGGACGCCGTGCACCCGGCGCGCCCGGCGTCGCCGTCGGTCGTGACGATGTTCACGGCGGCCCCAAGGCCTGCCATGGCGTCGCGAAAGAGGGATTTGTCTACCATATTCTTGCCCGCTTGCCGCGGTCTCCTCGTAGCGGGAATTCAGTACTCTTTATCATGCGCCGCTTGTGCGTCACGCTTGTGCGTCATTCACGCGCTCGCCGCGATACTGCGCCGCCGCGTGCGACGCGGGCAGCCGCGCGCGGCCCGAGAGCTTTTCGCGCAGCGTGCCCTCGCGATACGCGCGCTTGTACACGCCGCGCGATTGCAGTTCCGGCACCAGCAGTTCGACCACGTCGTCGAAGCACTCCGGCACCACTGTGCGCGAGAGATTGAAGCCATCCACACCGGCCGTTTCGCTCCAGTCGATCAGCGTTTGCGCGATGCTTTGCGCCGAACCCACCCACGGCGCCTGGCGGCTGCCGAGCACCATCTGCTCCAGCAGCTTGCGGCGCGTCCATTGCGGGCCCGCGCTGCGCGTCACGGCTTCGACGTTGGACACGATCGCCTGGCTCTTGCCCGTCTCGATCGGCTCGTCGAGATCGTAGCGCGCGAAGTCGATGCCAAGCGACGCCGCCGCGTGCGCAAGCGCCGCTTCGGAACTCGCATGGCGGCGGTACTCCTCGAACTTTTCGCGCGCTTCGCTATCGGTGCGCCCGACGATCAGCGTCGCGCCAAGAAAGATCTTCACGTCGTCGGCCGCGCGCCCGAGCCGCACCGCCTGCGCCCGAATGTCCCCGACGATCTCCTTCACGCCTTCCATCTTCTGGCCGTTGACGAACACGCACTCGGCGTGCGTCGCGGCAAAGCGCCTGCCGCGCGTGGACGATCCTGCCTGATACAGCACGGGCGTGCGCTGCGGCGACGGCGCGCACAGGTGCATCGCATCGACCTTGTATTGCGGCCCGTGATGATGAATCATGCGCACGCGCGCGGGGTCGGCGTAGATGCCGCCGGCGCGGTCGTTGATGACCGCGTCGTCGTCCCAACTGCCTTCCCAGAGCTTGTACACGAGCGACATGTATTCGTCGGCCAGATCGTAGCGGTCGTCGTGGGCGTTCTGGCCGTCCATGCCGATGGCGCGGGCCGCGCTGTCGAGATAACCCGTCACGATGTTCCAGCCGATGCGCCCGCCCGTGAGATGGTCGAGCGTGGACATGCGCCGCGCAAACAGAAACGGCTGCTCGTACGTGAGATTCGCCGTCACGCCGAAGCCCAGATGCTGCGTCACCGCCGCCATGGCGGGAATGACGAGCGTGGGATCGTTCACCGGCACCTGCACCGCGCCGCGCAGCGCCGCGTCGGCATTGCCGCCGTAGACGTCGTATACGCCCACGACATCCGCGAAAAAAATGCCGTCGAAGAGGCCCCGTTCGAGCTTCTTCGCGTAATCGGTCCAGTACTGCAACTCCGTGTAGCGGCCCGACTGGTCGCGCGGATGCGTCCATAAGCCTTGCTGGATGTGGCCCACGCAGTTCATGTCGAAAGCGTTCAGACGGATTTCACGCGGCATGTCGGCTCCTTTTCGGCGCGCTCGATGCCATCTACTATAGTAGACGAACGGCTACTAATGAAACCGGGTTTTGATCCGGGTTAACACGAGGGCGCGCGAACTCTGCTAAGCGATGTGCAGCCAGTGCCCCGTATAATTTGACCCGATCCCGCCCCCACGCCATGAATAGACCGCTCATCGACCCCACCTCCGCCATTTCCATGCGCGTGCGCATCGAGCGCGAATCGCGCGGCTGGTCGCTCGCGGACATGGCCGAACGCTCGGGCGTTTCCAGGGCGATGATCAGCAAGATCGAGCGCGGCGAAGCGAGCCCTACGGCGACCGTGCTCGGCCGCCTTTCGGGCGCCTTCGGGCTGCAGCTTTCCATGCTGCTCGCGCTCGCCGAGCAAACCGGCGAGCGTTTGAGCCGCGCCGCCGACCAGCAGATCTGGCAAGATCCCGAAACCGGCTATACGCGCCGGGCCGTCTCGCCGCGCAACGGCGGCATGCTCGACCTCGTGGAAATCGCGTTGCCGGGCGGCGTTCGCGTGGCTTACCCGGCATCGGCGTTCACGTTCCAGCATCAACAGATCTGGGTGCGCAGCGGCACGCTGCTATTCGAGGAAGGCGGGCAGATTCATACGCTCGAAGCCGGCGATTGCCTCCAGCTCGGACCGCCTTCCGACTGCGCATTCTCCAATCCGGGCGACGGTCCGTGCGTCTACGTCGTGGCGCTCGTGCGACGCTGAATGCGAGCACGCCGCAGCGCGGCTGCGGTGCCTCATCGTTAAACCGGCTAAACACAGGCCTTTTGCGCACGCGACGCTCGCACGTCCAATGCGAGTAGCCGAATGTGAGCATTTGCTTATATTCTGAAGTCCTCGGGCGATAGCGGCACAGGGCCGCCGCCACATCATGAGAGACCGACGATGAAAGACGTGATTCAAGCCATGAAGCTCAATCACCTGAGCTTCCCCTCTTCCGACACCGCCGCAACAGCGGCCTTCTTCGAACGCCATCTGGGATTCACTGTTGCGGGAACGTGGGACCAGTCGTACATCCTGAAGCGCCCCGGCTATGACGTGGTGATCGACCATGCAGGCGAGGACGTGCCGGCATGGCCCAGGAATTTCCACGTGGGCTTCGAACTGCCGAGCCTCGATGCCGTGCGCGATCTGTACGAGCGCTTTACGGCGGAAGGCGTTCATATGGAAACCGGCATTTTCAACAATGGCCGAGGGTCGCGGTTCTTCTGCCGCGCGCCCGGTGGCGTGATGTTTGAAATGAATACGCGCGTGGACGCCGCCCCCGAATATCGCGGCACGTTCGACAACTGACCCGTATGATCGCGAAGCCGGAACGGATTCCCGATTGATACTTAGTCATGCTATTTATATTGCGAAAATATTTATGAACACATTGACTTCCCCCCAACTCGCGCCGCTGCTGAATCGACTGTTCGAAGAAGCCGACGCCATTTCGCCGGCCTCCATTCCCGCAGTGGCGTCGCTCTCGTCCGAGGAGCGCACACGGCTGATGCAGAGCAAGACAGACTATCTCGACTTCTACGGGCGCCTCAAGGACGTTGCGCTTCCCGTTTCGCGGGAAACGGGCGTGCTGCTTTACATGCTGGCGCGCGGCGGCCGTGCGCGGACGGTCGTCGAATTCGGGACGTCGTTTGGTATTTCCACGCTGCATCTCGCGGCCGCGCTGCGCGACAATGGCGGCGGCAGGTTGATTACTTGTGAATTCGAGGCGTCGAAGGTCGTACGCGCCCGCGAAAACCTTGTGAGCGGCGGACTTGCCGATCTCGTGGAAATCCGCGAAGGCGATGCCTTGCAGACGCTGAGCGTCGATCTGCCCGATTCGATCGACCTCCTGCTGCTCGACGGCGCGAAGGCGCTGTACGGCGACATTTTGAGCCTCGTTGAATCGCGGCTTGCGGCGGGTGCGTTTGTCGTCGCGGATAATGCCGATTACAGCCCCGAGTATCTGGCGCGCGTGCGCGCGCCCGGCAATGGGTATCTGTCGATTCCGTTTGGGGAGGATGTGGAGGTTTCGATGCGGGTTGGGTGATAAGGTGTCGCCATCCGCGTAGCGCAGCGGCGACGGCCGCGCCTGAATCGTCGAAAATTTCACATCGCAGGTTCGACACGCAGGACCTTACAGGGCGTTGTCACGACAATGGCAATCTCGGCGAATCCCGACTGTTCAGAAGCGTTCGCTCATGGGCTCGTAATAATCGAGGGCATCATGGGTTCTGGCAAGTCCACGACAATGCGATTCATTGCCAGGAACCTGCAAGACTCGGGGTACCTGGCGTTACCGCTACATGAAAGGACGGAGCCTCACCCGGTGCGAGCGACGGACGAACTCGAGCATTGGTTCGAGCCATGGAGGGACGCCACGCCGCGGCATCTCGCCGACCGCGCGCTGGCCCGATGGGCCGCTTTTGTCGAGGCGACGCGGAAGGATTCCCCGATCCCGGTGATGGACGGTCAACTATTTCATGGAGACCTGACGCACCTGCTGCTGATGGACGCCGATTCAGCGCTGATTTTTGACTACGTAAGCGCGTTGGCCACGGTCATTGCGCCGCTTGATCCGTTCATCCTCTATCTTTGGCAGGAGGACGTGGAAAAAGCGGTTCGAACCGTCTGTACTGAGCGCGGCCCCGAGTGGACCGACTATCAGATGAACTGGAAGCTTGCGGGTCCGTACTGTGTTCGCAAAGGTTACAAGGGACTAGAAGGCTTAATCTCCCTATATCGGGATTATCGGCGAATCACCGACGTTCTGTTTGACCAGCTACCGCTAGTCAAGCTCTCAATTGAGAACTCCGCGAGAGACTGGCCAGCCTACGAGCGCCGAATACTGAATGCTTTACGGTTGCCGCTTCGGCAGTGAGCAGCAACGATGCGTTCTCCATGGAAACTCCTCAGCGGAAATATGACCGATGACCTCAAAAAACGTCCGTCGGGCGACGGCAGATGACGTACCGATAATTACCCAGATTCGAAACGATGCGCATGCGAAAAAGGTGGCGTACCGCGACTATGCGTGGGGTACTGAAGGGAATGGATTTTCGGAGAACTGGATACGCAGCAACGTCGCCCAAAAGGAAGTGTATGTAGTTGAACTGGAAGGGAATCCAGTCGGAACGTTTTCGCTCGTTCTGGACGACGACACTCGTTGGGGACCTCAGGAGCCCATTGCCGGTTATGTGCATGGGCTCTCTGTCCGAAAAGGCTTTAACGGACGAGGATACGGGCGCTTCATGCTTGACTGGTGCGCTGACAAGGTGCGCGGCTTGAACCGGCGCTTTGTCCGGCTCGACTGCGCCGTCCACAATACGCAGCTATGCGCTTACTACGAGTCGCTTGGCTTTATTCGCGTCGGGCTGTACACCGAGCCAGAACCGGGCGGCCATGTTTGGTCGCTGTACGAAAGGCTCGCCTCCTTCACAACCTTCCCCCGCTGAAGCACATACACGCAATCCGCTCGCCCTCTGAGTAGATCTCAAGCGTTTCGCGCCCTTTCTGCGCGCAGATGTTGCCATACATCCCGCGGCGCCCGCCGCGCCGGACAAAACCGCGCGCACCAGCTTGCGCGTGCCTGCTGCGAAAAAAACTTACTATTGCGTTGAATCTCTGCGCAACCAGGGGGCGAAGATGAGTTCTGGCGACAGTGCGGCAAGCGTTGCAAGTGCAGGCGCAGTGCAATGGCACGCCATGCCCGCCGACGAGATCGAGCGCCAGTTGGGCGTGCACGCGTCGCAAGGGCTCGACGTGGCGGACGCGGCGCAGCGCCTCGGCACCTACGGGCCGAACGTCCTGCCTCAAGGCAAGAAAAGCGGCCCGTTCATGCGCCTGCTTGCCCAGTTCAACAATGTGCTCATCTACGTGCTGCTCGCGGCCGGCTTCATCAAGTTGATGCTGAGCTTGTGGCTCGACGCTTCCATCATCTTCGCAGTGGTCATCCTCAATTCGCTGCTGGGTTTCCTCCAGGAAGGCCGCGCCGAGAAAGCGCTCGACTCGATCCGCAACATGCTTTCCGCGGAAGCGCGCGTACTGCGCGCGGGCGAAGTGCGCCTGATTCCCGCCGACGAGGTCGTGCCCGGCGACATCGTGCTGCTGGAATCGGGCGACAAGATCCCCGCCGACATCCGCCTCGTCGAAGCGAGGAATCTGCGCACGGAGGAAGCGGCGCTCACGGGCGAGTCCGTGCCCGCGGAAAAGAACACCGGCGCGGTGCCCGCCCAGGCCACCGTGGGCGACCGCGAAAACATGGCGTTTTCCGGCACGATGGTTCTCTCGGGCCGCGCAACCGGCATCGTCGTCGCGACGGGCAGCCAGACGGAGCTTGGCCGCATCAACCAGATGCTCGCCGAGGTCAGCGCGCTGGAAACGCCGCTGCTACGCCAGATCAAGAAGTTTGGATACGTCATCACGATCGCCATCGGTATCCTCAGCGTGCTGCTCTTCGCGTGGGGCCACTGGCTCGGCCACATGACGTTCATCCAGTTGTTCCAGGCGGTGGTGGGCATTGCGGTGTCGGTGATTCCCGAAGGGCTGCCCGCGCTCATCACCATCACGCTCGCGATTGGCGTGCAGCGCATGGCGAAGCGCAATGCCATCATCCGCCGTCTGCCCGCCGTGGAAACGCTCGGCTCCGTCTCGCGCATCTGCTCGGATAAAACCGGCACGCTCACGCTCATGGAAATGATGGTGACTTCGGTCGTGACGGCGGACGCGCCCTACGAAGTCACCGGCGACGGCTACGCCCCCGAAGGCGAGGTCCGCGCGGGCGGCAAGGCGCTCGGCGCGGCGCCGCCGGAAGTGCTCACGCTCATGGGCCGCGTGTCCATTCTGTGCAACGACGCCGGGCTCTTCGAAGAAGACGGCAAATGGAAAGTGGAAGGCGACCCCACCGAGGGCGCGCTTTATCCGTTCGCGGGCAAGCTCGGCATGGACCGCAGCGCGGAAGCGGCGGCCGCGCCGCGCATCGACGGCATTCCATTCGAGTCCGAGCACAAGTTCATGGCCACGCTGAACCGCTCGGCGCAAGGCGAAATGCTGCTCGTGAAGGGCGCGCCGGAAGTGATCATCGAGAACTGCGACCGCCAGCAAACGGCAAGCGGCCCCGCACCGCTCGACCGCGAGCGCTTCGCACGCGAAGGCGAACGGCTCGCCTCGCAGGGCGAACGCGTTCTGGCGCTGGCGTGGCTGCCCGAGCCGGGTCTCGAAACGGGCAACCTCGGCCCGCAGGACCTGCCGAAGACGCTGGTGCTGCTCGGCCTCGTGGGCCTCATGGACCCGCCGCGCAAGGAGGCGATCGACGCCGTGCGCGAATGCCATGGCGGCGGCATCCGCGTGACGATGATCACGGGCGACCACAAGGTCACGGCGGCCGCGATTGCGGGCATGCTCGGCATCGGCGACGGCAGGACGGCCGTGGCCGGCACCGAAATCGAGGCGATGAACGACGCCGCGTTGCAGGAATGCGTGCGCGACGTGGACGTGTTCGCGCGCGCGAGCCCCGAACACAAACTGCGGCTCGTGAAGGCGATCCAGGCCAATCGCCAGGTGGTCGCCATGACGGGCGACGGCGTGAACGATGCGCCCGCGCTCAAGAAAGCCGACATTGGCGTGGCAATGGGCATCAAGGGCACGGAGGTCACGAAGGAAGCGGCGGGCATGATCCTCGCCGACGATAACTTCGCCTCGATCTCGGCGGCGGTCAAGGAAGGGCGCACGGTCTACAACAACATCGAAAAGGCCATGCTCTTCATGCTGCCCACGAATATCGCACAGGGTGCGGTGATCGCCATCGCGATCCTGTTCGGCTTCACACTGCCGATCACCGCGCCGCAGGTGCTGTGGGTGAACATGGTGACGTCCGTCGCGCTCGGCCTCGTCATCTCCTTCGAGCCGCACGAGAGCGACGTGATGCAACGCCCGCCGCGCTCGATCGACCGGCCTATCGTCACGCCGTTCGGCGTGTGGCGCATTCTCTTTGTCGGCGCGACGCTCGTGCTCTATACGCTCGCGGCGTTCTTCTGGATGAAGTCGCAAGGCGCGCCGGACCCGCTCGCGCGCACGGCCGCCGTCAACGCGATCACGATGGGTCAGGTCTTTTATCTGCTCAACAGCCGCTCGCTGATCAATTCGGCGCTATCGGCGCGCGCGCACCAGGGCAATCCGTATCTCTGGTATGGCATCGGCGCCGTCGTGGTGCTGCAGATTCTCTTCACCTACACGCTGCCGTTTCATGCCGTATTCGAAACCGCATCCCTGCCGCCCTCGGCGTGGCTTTGGCTCGCGGCGGGCGCGATCCTCTTCTTCCTCGTGGTGGAAGTCGAGAAGCTCGTCATTCGTTCGATACCGGCGCTCAAGCGGTCGGTGAGCCCGCAACAGCGCGGCGCGGCCACAAGGCAGTACCATGACGCGTAAATTCGTTTCGTCCCGACTCGAAAGCGAGGGCTCCTTACCATGCTGCCTGGTGCGCATCTGAACCTGGTTGAAGTGACCGGTTTGCTGGTTGGCGGCCTCGCCCTGTTCCTGTTCGGGCTGGACCTCATGACGGGGGCGCTTAAGACGATTGCCGGGGCGCGCCTGCAATCGCTGCTGGGTTCGCTCACGGCCAACCGCTTTCGCGGCGTGCTCGCGGGCGCGGGCATTACAGCGCTGCTCAATTCGTCGACCATCACCACCGTCCTGCTGGTGGGCTTCGTTTCCGCGCGGCTCATGACGCTGCGGCAGGCCATTCCGATGATCATGGGCGCCAACATCGGCTCGACGCTCACCGCGCAGATCATCGCGTTCAATATTTCCGCACTCGTGCCGTTCATGCTCGCGGGCGGCTTCCTGCTCTACGGTTTTGCGAAACGCGAAACGCTGCGCGAGCTGGGCGGCGCGCTGCTCGGCCTCGGCCTGCTATTTCTCGGCATCGAGATGATGGGCAACGCCACGCGGCCGCTGCGCGACTACCAGCCGTTCATCGACGCGATGCAGGACATGCGCAATCCGCTGATCGGCGTCGTGATCGGCGCGGTGTTCACCGCGATCGTGCAAAGCTCGGCGGCTACGCTCGCGATCGTGATCGCGCTGGGCAGCCAGGGGCTGATTCCGCTCGAATCGGGCATTGCGCTGATACTCGGCGCGAATGTGGGCACCTGCGGCACCGCGCTGCTCGCCTCGATTGGCAAGTCGGCGGAGGCGGCGCAGGTCGGTATTGTCCACCTGCTCTTCAATGTGCTGGGCGTGCTGTTTTTCGTCTTTGCGATTCCACAGTTCGCCGACTTCATACGCATGATCTCGCCTTCCGCGCCCGATCTCACCGGCACCGCGCGCCTCGCCGCGGAAACGCCGCGCCAGGCCGCCAACGCGCATACGGTGTTCAGCGTGTTCAGCACCGTCGTGCTGATCTGGTTCACCGGACCCATCGCGAAGCTCGCCGAACGCCTCGCCCCGGTGCGGCGCGAAGCTTGGCAGGACCCGGGCGTGCCGCGTTACCTCGACGAAACGCTGGTGGAAATGCCGGCGCTCGCCATCGCGCGCGTGCAGCTCGAACTGGCTTCGCTCGGCAAGCTCGTGCAGCTTCTGGTCGAGCATAGCGCGGCGCTGCTCGTGGAAAGCTCCACGCAGGCGCTTTCCACGGTGACGAACGAGGACAAGGCGGCGGACTCGCTCGCCACCGCTATTCTCACTTACATCGGCAAGCTCTCCGACGCGGTGCACAGCGACGACGAAGGCCGGCAACTGGTGGATCTCGCGCGCATCGCGACCTGCATCGACGCCATCCGCGACGTAGCCACCACAAGCATGCTCGCGCTGAGCCAGCGGCGCGCCGCCCAAAGCGCGGACGTGACCGTGCTGGCGAACAACCCCGAGCTTTTGCAATTCGCGAAATCCGTGATCGAGTATTTCACGCTCGCCGTGCAGACGATCGCGCATCCCGAGGCCGATGTCGTGACGCGCATCGTCAACGCCAAGCCCGAAATCGAAGCGCAGTCGGATTCGGCGCGGCAACACATCATGTCCGCGCTGCAGTTGCGCAACGAGGGCGCGGCATTCGTGTTCCGCTTCGCCA
Organism: Paraburkholderia sp. J76; assembly: GCF_905220295.1. Lineage (NCBI taxonomy): Bacteria > Pseudomonadati > Pseudomonadota > Betaproteobacteria > Burkholderiales > Burkholderiaceae > Paraburkholderia > Paraburkholderia sp. J76. The sequence continues at coordinate 146,691 of NZ_CAJMZJ010000001.1, read as the reverse complement.
ACGACGTAATCGAGCAGCTCAACGAGGTGGCGCGGCTCTCGCGCGCCATCGCGAAGGCCACACGGTGGCTGCACGACGTGAAAGTGCTGGAGCCTCAGGTTGCCGTGGCCGAGGCCGAGCCTGAGGCCGAAACCCAGGCGTGACGCCCGGGCGGCGCTACCCTGCGCGGCCAGTGCGGAACACCGAAACCGCCGCGTTCAGCCGATGCGCTTCGTTTTCGAGCGACGAAGCCGCGGCCGTTGCCTGTTCCACGAGCGCCGCGTTCTGCTGGGTCACGAGGTCCATCTGCCCAACGGCGACGTTGACCTGGTCGATGCCCGTGCTCTGTTCCGCAGCCGCCGATGCGATCTCGTTCATGATCGCGCTCACGCGCGCGATCGCTTCGACAATCTCGCTCATCGTCGAGCCCGAACGCTCGACGAGGTTCGCGCCCGTCTCCACGCGCGACGTCGACGATTCGATCAGTTCCTTGATCTCCTTGGCCGCCGCCGCGCTGCGCTGCGCGAGCGAGCGCACTTCGCTCGCCACCACCGCGAAGCCGCGCCCTTCCTCGCCCGCGCGCGCCGCTTCCACGGCCGCGTTGAGCGCGAGAATGTTGGTCTGGAACGCGATAGCCTCGATCACGCCCACGATCTCGCCCACGCGCCGCGAGTCGCCCACGATGTCCTGCATCGTGCCGACCACTTCGCGCGAGAGCGCGCCGCCCTGCGCGGCGAGACCCGACGCGCCCTCGGCGAGCGTGCTCGCCTGGCGTGCGTTTTCGGCGGTCTGCTTGACGGTGGAGGTCAGCTCTTCGATGCTCGCCGCCGTTTCCTCAAGCGAAGCCGCCTGCTCCTCGGTGCGCTGCGAAAGATCGGTGTTGCCCGCGGCGATTTCGCTCACGCCCTTGTCGATCGACAGCGCGCCTTCGCGCACGCTGCTCACCGTCTTGATGAGCGCATCCTGCATCTGCCGCAACGCGGCCTGCAGACGGCCCATTTCGTTGTTGCTCGTCGCCTGGACAGCGCCGCTCAGGTCGCCCGCGGCGATGCGCTGGAACTGCGCAATGGCCGCGTCGACGGGATGCACGATCGCGCGCATGAGCGCGGCGCGGCCAATCCATGCGAACAGCAGCGAAAGCACCATGCCCACGCCCACGGCGACGCTCACCGCATTGAAGCGGTCCTGCGCTTCCTGATAGCGCTGCGCACCGAGGTCGATCTGGCGTTTCTCCAGCACCAGCATCGCCTTTTCGTAGTTGCTGTAGAGCGTCGGCAGCTTGTGGCCCTGGAGTTCCTGGAACGCGGTCTTGTCGCCGGCCTTGAGCGCGGCCAGCGCCGGATCGACGCCGTCGTGCAGGAAGCTGTTGCGCTTGGCCTGCATGTCGGCGATGAGGTCCTGCGCTTCGCCTTCGCCGCTCGCAATCGACAGATAGTGGTCCAGACGCTCGTTCGAGTTCTTCAGGTACTGGTCGAAGCGTTTGAGGACCGCGTCCGCGGCGTCGTGATCGCCGAGTTCGGAAAGCGACGCGTTGGTGGCGAGCGCCAGGCGCAGACGCAGCAACTGCCCCGCGCTGCCTTCGAGGTCCGCGACGGCCGGCGTGTCGACGGTGTACATGGTGCGCAGCGACTCGTTGCCCGCCCGCATCGACAGGAGTCCTGTAGCAGCCCCGACGATCAGGACGATGCCGAAAAAGGCGATCATCAAGGTCAGGCTCGCGCGTATTGACAGCTTGTGAAGCATTCCTGGTCTCTCTTGCGTGGGCGCGCGGCTCTGGAGGCCACACGTGTCCCAGTCGTTTTTTCGTCGGATGTTCCGGCGCGCTTATCCAGTGCAGCCCGATCGTTCAGGCTGTTTAAGCGTCCAGTACATAACAACGGCAGAGAGGTTGCGAACTTTATGGTTCGCGGCAAAGAAGCACGACCGTTAGCTGTTCGAAGCGAGGGCGCGGGGTGGGGCGTGGGGCGCGCACGCACGGCGCGCCCCGGCCCCATCACGCTTCGAGGGCGAGCGTGGCGAAGGTGGCGAGCCAGTGCTCGCCCATGTAGTCGCCGGCGACGTGGTCGAGCGCGCTGGCCAGATGCACTTGCGCGGCGTCGTTGAGCACGGCCACGCGGGCGTCGTCAGCGGGCAAGACGCGTGCGAGCGAGCGCTGACACCATGCGCGGCTCAGGTTGAGCCCGTCGAGGTGGGCAATCTTGCCGTCGCTGCGGTCGGTCACGGTGGCCGGCGTAAAGAGCGTGGCGGGCTCTTGCACCGCGAGGTTGGGCAGGAAGCGTGTGAACCACGGCTCGAAATCGGGCGCGCTCAATACGCGGCTCATCAGCAGGGCCACGCTCAATGCGGGAGAGAGGAATTCGTCGCCGCCCGGCTCCCATGCCTGGCAGCCCGCGTCGTTCGCGTGCCAGCGCGTGGCGGTCTCTTCGATCAGCCTCGCCAGCGCCGGGCGCGAGGTGGCTTTCGCGAAATCGTGCGCGAGCGTGAGCGCGAACGCCGTGTTGAAGTGAGTGCCCACTCTCAGCGGATAGGTCGCCTTCGGCAGAAATTCCTCGAATCGCTCGGCGAACCAGTCGGTCAGCGGCGCCAGCGCCGCCTTCCAGCGCCCGGCCTGTGGCAGCGTCAGCGCATCGAGTTGCGCCGCGAGCGCGAGCAGCCACGCCCAGCCATAAGGCCGTTCGAAACCGCGGTTGTGCGCGAGCGTGAGGTAAGCCATCTCGCCAGCCATCTTTTCCGGGGTGAAGTGTTCGTCCACCACGGCGACGATTTGCTGCGCCTCGGGCAGATCGGGAAAACGCTCCAGCAGATGCAGCACGAGCCAGTAGCCGTGCACGCACGAATGCCAGTCGTAGCTGCCGTAAAAGACCGGATGTAGCGCACGCGGGCCCTGCACGTCCTGCGGGCCTTCGAGCGAGTGCGTCAGCTTGTTCGGGTACTCGCGCGTGAGGTGGGCCAGCGCGAGCGAGGCGAACTTCGAGGCGTGGGCGGCGGTGAGGTGTGGGGTCATCGTGAACTCGTCAGAACCGGAAAACGAAGGCGTACAACAGCAGCGTGTTGACGACGAGAAGCAGCACGGCCGTGGGCCATTGCGCCTTGATCACGCCGTTCTTGTCGCTCAGTTCGAGCAGCGCCGCCGGGACGATGTTGAAGTTCGCGGCCATCGGCGTCATGAGCGTGCCGCAAAAGCCCGAAAGCATGCCGATCGCGCCGAGAATGGCCGGATTGCCGTGGAACTGATGCACGATCAGCGGCAGGCCGATGCCGGCGGTCATGACCGGAAAGGCGGCGAAGGCGTTGCCCATGATCATCGTGAATACGGCCATGCCGAAAGTGTAGGCGGCCACAACCGCGAACGCCGAGTTTTGCGGAATCCAGTTCGTGACGAGTTCGGACACCACGTGGCCCACGCCCGCCGCCGCGAACAGCGCGCCGAGCGCCGCGAGCATCTGCGGCAGGATGGCGGCCCAGCCCACGGCGTCCATGGTGTGCCGCGCGCCCTTGAGCGCCTGCACGGGCGAATCGCGCAGCATGACGAGCGCCGCGCCGAACGCAACGAGCGTGGCGATCACGAGCGAGATGAGCGTGACGTTCTTCGCCTCGACGAAAGGCGCGTATTTGAGCGTGAGCGTGCCGACCAGCGTCACGACCGGAATGAGCAGCGCCGGAATGAAGAGCCGGTTGCCGAAGCGCCGCGCGCCCTCCTCGCGGCGCTCCACGGTCTTCGCCGTGTCGTTGCCCGCCGGGCTGCGGCCCAGCTTGCCTGAGCCCGCGATCAAGGCGAGCGCGATGGCGAGGCAGCCCATCACGAAATGCGGCAGCACGCCGCCGAACAGGAACGTCACGGCATAGACGCCCCAGAACACGAAGTTGACGACGCGGCGCGGGTTCGCGCGGTCGAGCAGGTTGAAGAGGGCGAACGACGCGAACATCAGGCCCGCGACGACATACAGCGATTCGAGCTTGATCACGATGCGGTTCCCTCGCGGTTTGCAGCGCCTGGCGTGTTGGCCGCGCCGCTCACGTTCAAGCGTCGCGAAAGGTTGTGATCGAGCAGTTTCAGGCGCACGCAATGGATGAGGAGCGCCGCGAACGCGGTGGGAATCGCCCACACGGAAACCTGCAGCGGCTGAACGATGATGCCGTTCTGCTCCAGGAAGCCCTTGATGAGCAGGATCGACTGGATCGCGATGAAGATGTCCTCGCCGAAGAACACGGCGATGTTGTCCACGGCCGAGGCGTTGGCGCGGATCTGCTGGCGCACGGCGTCGGGCACGTCGCCATAGCGCTTCGTGGCGGCGGCTTCGGCCATGGGCGCGATGAGCGGACGCACCATCTGCGCGTGGCCGCCCAGCGACGTGAGACCGAGCGCGGCCGTGATCTGGCGGATCACGAAGTAGAGCATCAGCACGCGGCCCGTGGTGGCTGCGTGCACGCGCGAAATGAGGTGTCTGGCCTGTTCGCGCAGGCCGTTGCGCTCCAGCAGCGCGATCACCGGCAGCGTGAGCCAGACGAGGCCCATGTAACGGTTGTCGGCGAACGCCTTGCCGAACGCGCTGACGATCTCGACCGTGTGCAGGCCGCCCGCCAGCCCCGTTGCGATGCCCGCCGCCGTCACGACGAGCAGCGCGTTCAGGCGCAACGCGAAGCCGATCACGACGATCGGCACCCCTATCAAAACCAGCATGTCTCCTCCGCCCTTTGTATTCCCGCCGGTCTCGTGGAGCCGGCCGCGTGGGCGCGCGCTTCCCCGTTGCGCCCAAATCAGCCAGGAATCTATCACGACAATTTATCGACAAATAGTCGATAAAGTCTTTTTAAGGGAAGTCCCTGGGCCGCGAGCGGCAGGTGGAGACAGTTTGTTGCCGCCGCAGCGCGGCGTTGGCTTGGGCGGCGCGGGCTAGACAGTTAGTTGCATCTATATGCAGGCGAGTTGATCGTGGGCCGCCTGGGGCGCGTCATGAAACACTAACTCCACGCCAATCCGCTCGCCGCTGCGCACCCGGCTGATCGCATGCCGGAGGTTGACGCGGTAATAACCGCTACTGCCCTTGAATGGCCGCTGAGCCGTGGCGATGATCGCCGCGTCGCCCAGGCCGAGCGGAACGACCGTCGGGCGCGATTGCATGCGCGGGCGCTGCTCCGTCAGCACCAGTTCGCCGCCCGTGAAGTCGTCCCCGGGCGCCGTGAGCAAGGCAACCACTTGTAGCGGAAATACGTGCTCGCCTTCGTTGCGTTGATGCAGCGCCAGATAGTCGCCGGCGCCCAGCCGGTTCATATGCGACTGCGGCTGCGTTTGCCGCGCTCGCCGGTTGCGCGCGAGAAATGCCTCCAGCGCCTCAGGGAATCGATCAGCAATGCCAAACATCTCGTTCCAGCGATTCGCGAGCGGCGCCAGGTGACGATAAAAGTCCGCACGCCAGTGCGCCCACGGCTGCGGCAACGCCGCGCCGAAATACAGCAGATCGCCGCGGCCGAGTTCGAGCGAATCGAGCGAGGCGCGGCGCAACGCATTTGACGTGCGGGCCTCATGCGCGAGCGCGCGGGCGCGGTCCGCGCCAAGAAGTCGGGGCAATGTCGCGTAGCCCTCGCTGTCCAGTTGCGTGGCGATTGCGCGCCAATCGAGCTTGTCGAATGTGTCGGCGGATGAAGTCATAGCCACGTCAAAAACCGGGAAGCGTTGCCGTCTGCGCGACGGCGCTCGGAGAGGGAATGGCCTTCTCGTGTTCGAGTAGCCAGCGCTTGCGATGCAAGCCCCACGCGTAGCCCTTCAGCTCGCCGTTGCTGGCAATCACGCGGTGGCACGGCACGACGATAGCGATGGGATTTGCGCCGTTCGCCGCGCCTATGTCGATAGCCGCGCGCGGATCTTCGAATCCCAGGGATTTGGCGAGCTTGCCGTAGCTCGTGGTCGTGCCGGCGGGAATGCGGCGCAACGCGGCCCAGACCTTTTCTTCGAGGTCCGAACCCGCCATGACGACCGGGAGAGCATCGAGCGCATTGAGTTCGCCGGAGAAATAGCGCGTCATGGCGTCGGCAATCGATGCGGGCGCGGCGGCGTCGATCAATTCGGCGCTACCGTGACGTTCTCGCAAGCCGCGATGCAGACGCACGCGGTGATCGGAGAATTCGAGCGCGTGCAGCCGATGCTGCGCATCGCTCACCAGCATGAGGCCGCCGAGCGGCGAGTCGATATGGCTGAGAAATAACGACATGATTTGCAGTCCTTTGCGTTTTGGCGCGCACTAGCGTGAATCGTGAAAAATCAGGCCGACGGTGTGACGCTTCCCGCTGCGCACCACGCTCACGCCGTGCCGCATGGCGACCTTGCGCGTGCCGCCGCGCCGGTTCGCCGCGGGCCGCTGATTGACGGTGAAAAGCACCGCGTCGCCCTGCTCCAGCGGAACCACTTCGGCACACTGGCCGTTCGATGCGGTCTGCGTCATCACGAATTCACCGCCCTCGAAGTCGAGGCCCGGTCGCGAGAGCAGCATCGCCACCTGCAGCGGAAACACATGCTCGCCGTAGAGATCCTGGTGCAGGCAGTTATAGTCGCCGGGGCCGTATTCGAGGATCAGGGGTGTCGGGCGCGTTTGCCCCGCGCGGTGACATTGGGCGAGAAACGCGTCGAGATCGTCGGGATATTGCGTGTCGATCCCCAGTTGCCCGTTCCATCGATTGGCGATAGGCGCGAGATATGGATAAAGCGCGTGCCGCAAGCGCTGAAGCAGCGACGGCAACGGATACGCGAAGTACTTGTATTCCCCGCGCCCGAAATTGTGACGCGCCATGACGATGCGCGAGCGAAAACCTTCGTCCTTCGCATAGAGCGCGGCGAGTTGCGCGCATTGCCCGGGCTTGAGCACGCGAGGCAGCACCGCGTAGCCGCGCGCATCGAGCGATCGCTCGATCTCGACCCAATCGTATTTTGCGGATTCCGGTTTCTCCGCCCTCATGGCCGAGGTTGTCATCGCGTCTGTTCCTCCTCTCGCCGACTCGCACAGACCCACGATACGCCAGCGCGCCGCCCATTCCGATCCGGATATTGCGCTCTAATTCGGTAGAAACATGTCGATGGAAAAGGCCCGCGACGCCAGCGCTCACACCCTGCGCAGGTGCTCCGTGTGCATGTCGCTCAAACGGCTCAGCAGAATGCCGTAGCCGGTCAAGTGCCCGAGATAGACGCTCGTGAACACGCCCGTTGCAGGCAGTGCCTCGACGAGCGCGTGCAGTTCCGCGCGAGTGAGCGGCTCCGCGAGAAGGCCCGGGCGTTCCACCCGAAGGTCGGCCTGTGAAGCCAGTTGCCGATGCACGTCGACGAGGCGCGCGAGGCCGCGCCGGTACGCGTCTTTCCATTGCGGCTCCAGCGCCTCGAATTGCGCATTGAACGTATCGAGCGTTTCGAGGAAGCCGACGATCGAGTCGAATAGCTCGTGGTAGCACGCGAACAGCGGCAGGCGATCGCGGTTGCGCTTCAAATGCGGCGACACCCACGATTGCTCCAGATCCGACTTGAGGAGATCGTGCGCCTGTTTCAGGTTGCTGCTCGACACCCGCAGCGCGGCCGCCGCCGATTTCAGTTTCGCGCGGTCCAGCGTTTTCGTCGCGACTTCGGTGAGCAACGTGTCGGCCTGTGCGTTGCCGTCGTTCACGAGCGTATTTGCCCAGAAGCCGTGATCGGGCGGAAACGCGATCTGCTGGATGATGAAACCCAGCAGCATGCCGAGCACCACGCCGATCAAACGTTGCTCCAGCAACGGTATGTGCTCGCCCGTGTAGAGCACGAGCGTCATCGGCACGGTGACACTCGTCATCTGGAACACCGAAGGCCTCAAGCGCACGATCGTAAAGATCACCAGCGGCAGCAGGATCACGCCCAGCCACAAATGCGGTGCGGTCAGCCAGATCAGCAGCGTGCCGATCGGCATCGCGACCAGGTTCGACATCACGCGTTTGTAGAAGTACCCGCGCGCCGCCGAAATGGAGCTGCCGAGCGCGAGCGTGAGCATGGCCGAGCCCGAAAGGGCAACCGCCGCTTCGGGATACCCGCATGCGTACGGCACGCCGAAGCCGATCCACATGCCGAGCGTGAGCTTCGTGTACTTCGCGAGTTCGGAAAGGGAAAAGCGGGCGAGCGCACGGCGAAACGGCGTGAGCGGTTTGTGGGCGTAGGAAATGGATGCCATGGATGCCGTCGGTCGTTTCAGGCGGAGCGTAAATGTTAACGCGATTGCCGCGACCGTTCCGGCACCCGGTTAATTCGCATGCATTCCCGATTATTTTTGCAGCGGGATTTTCTTTCCGATTCGTCGGATAAAAGCGCGGGGCGCAAGCGCTGTTCCCCGCAAATTATTTTCCATTTCTTTCGCGTTTTTTTCATTTACCGTCATGTTCACCGGATGAAGTTCGCATTACGAACCCGCCTTTTGCGAACGCCTGCGCCTACCTCCAGCACTGGGGTCTACCTATGACGACAACAACGAAGGTCTCCATTTGCCTGCCGACGTACAACCGGCCTGAACTGCTCGTTCGCTGCATCGAATCGTGCCTCATGCAAACGCACGCGAACATCGAGATCGTGATCGGCGACGATTCGAGCGACGATCGCACGGCGCAACTGGTCGCCTCGCGTTACGGCAGCGACCCGCGCATTGCTTACCGGCGCAACGTTCCGGCGCTCGGCCAGGCGCCCAACGTGGCGAGCCTTTTCGAGCGCGCGAGCGGAGACAAGATCCTCCTCATTCACGACGACGATTACCTGCTCGTGCACTGCATCGAGAAGCTGCTGGCGCAATGGGAGCGCTATCCGGATCTGGAAGTCGCGTTCGGCGATCAATACGAAACCGATCATGACGGGCGCATCATGCACGCCGCCAGTGAACGCATGAACATCGCCTATCACCGCACGGCCAGCGCGGCGGGCCTCCAGAATCCGCCGGGACGCGTGGGCATCGTGCAGATGTTCCCCAACAACGGCTGGCTCGCCAACGCGGCGCTCGTCAAGCGCATCGGCTACGACGACCGCCACGGCACCTGCTGCGACTACGTGTTCGGCACGCAGCTTTGTCTCGCGGCCAGACGTGTGTGCTACGTGAACGAATACGTCTCGTGCTACCGCATCACGGATGTTTCGGTATCCCAGGCAACGCGCACGGGCATCAATGCCTCGTCGATCTCCGCATGGCGCTTTCTGCGCAGCCTCGCGCTGCCGCCCGAACTCGAACCGGCCCGCAAGCTCGCCATGCGCCGGCTCGTGCCGATCGTGGTTTCGCTGCTCGCGCGCAATCGCGAGGCGCGCGCCGGGCTGCAACTCGCGCTCGGCAACCTCCATGCGTACCGGTTCGGTTTCAGCCCGCGCCTCTACTACCACCTGCTGATGATCTGGAAGGCCACGCGCCGGCCCGGCGCGGAGCCCGCCACGCTGCTGGGCATCCAGGACGAGCAAGCCGTGGACACTTCCCGGGCGCGCATGCCCTAGCCTTCAAAAACGGGGCCGATACAGCGTTTGTTACAATTTACGACACATCGCGACGGCGTGCGGGCTGGGCGCTACGCCCCTTTTTTATGAACGCCATGCCGCGTCGAAAGGGCCCGCCGGCCCTCCCCGTCAGGCTTGCCGAAAGGCCGGGGATACAACATACTTGACGATTCGACCGAATTCCTTCCGCACCCTCGTTCATCATGAGCACAATTCTTGAAAGCCTTCCCACCGGCCAAAAGGTCGGCATCGCCTTCTCCGGCGGCCTCGACACCAGCGCCGCGCTGCACTGGATGAAGCTCAAGGGCGCCGTGCCTTACGCCTACACGGCGAACCTGGGCCAGCCCGACGAAGACGACTACGATTCGATCCCGCGCCGCGCGACCGAATACGGCGCCGCCGGTGCGCGCCTGATCGACTGCCGCGCGCAGCTCGTGGCCGAAGGCATCGCCGCTCTGCAATGCGGCGCGTTCCACATCTCCACGGCCGGCGTCACGTACTTCAATACGACGCCGATCGGCCGCGCCGTGACGGGCACCATGCTCGTGGCCGCGATGAAGGAAGACGGCGTCAACATCTGGGGCGACGGTTCGACCTACAAGGGCAACGACATCGAGCGTTTCTACCGCTACGGCCTGCTCGTCAATCCGGACCTGAAGATCTACAAGCCGTGGCTCGACCAGCAGTTCATCGACGAACTGGGCGGCCGCTCGGAAATGTCGGAGTTCATGCGCCAGTCGGGCTTCGCGTACAAGATGTCGGCCGAAAAGGCCTACTCGACCGACTCGAACCTGCTCGGCGCCACGCACGAAGCGAAGGATCTCGAAAGCCTGGAAAGCGGCATCAAGATCGTGAACCCGATCATGGGCGTGGCGTTCTGGCGCGACGACGTCAAGATCGACCGCGAAGAAGTGACGATCCGCTTCGAGGAAGGCCAGCCGGTCGCGCTGAACGGCCAGACTTTCCCGAACGCCGTGGAACTGCTGCTCGAAGCGAACCGCATCGGCGGCCGTCACGGTCTGGGCATGAGCGACCAGATCGAAAACCGCATCATCGAGGCGAAGAGCCGCGGCATCTACGAAGCCCCTGGCCTCGCGCTGCTCTACATCGCCTATGAGCGCCTCGTCACGGGCATCCACAACGAAGACACCATCGAGCAGTACCGCGAGAACGGCCGGCGTCTCGGCCGCCTGCTGTACCAGGGCCGCTGGTTCGACCCGCAAGCCATCATGCTGCGCGAAACGGCCCAGCACTGGGTGGCGCGCGCCATCACCGGCGAAGTGAAGATCGAACTGCGCCGCGGCAACGACTACTCGATCCTCAGCACGAAGTCGGACAACCTCACGTATCAGCCGGAGCGTCTGTCGATGGAGAAGGTCGCCTCGACGTTCTCGCCGCGCGACCGTATCGGCCAATTGACGATGCGCAACCTCGATATCACCGATACGCGCGAGAAGCTGCGCGTGTACTCGCAGGTCGGCCTGCTCTCGCCGGGCGCTGCTTACACGCTCCCGCAACTGAACGACGAGAAGAAGTAAGGCGTCGTCCGGTTGGCAAGAAAGAGGGAAGGCTTCGGCCTTCCTTTTTTTTATCGCTTCGCGAGCCATTCGATTTCGTGTTCCAGAATCGCGCGCGATACGCCTGTGCGTGCCTGTGCGGCGGTCTTGTTGAGCGCCCGCACGATGGCGCGGATTTCGTCTTTCGGCTTAATGCGCACGCTGGCCATAATGGCGCGAGTCGTCGCACTTACGAAAAGCCCTGACATGGTTTGCGAGCGGTGTGTGACGCAAAGCGCATAACCGGCGCGCCGATCGATCGCTCGCAAGCTTCTCCTGGTCGAGCGGGCCGAATCCAGCAACGGAGCGGACGCGATGACTGTTCAGTGTTACCTGACCCAACCGGCAAGTCGCCCCACAAAGAAGCGCCGGATATTCCCCAGCGAATAAGCGCGCGAAGACCTGATTAACTACATCACGGTCATGGGTGCCGAAGCCTACGCCGCCGCCGAAACGATCCAGCGGTTACGGGAACGCATGATGCCGACGTGTGCCGCGACCGTGTGCCGGTTCACGCCGCACCATTCCGCGAGGCTTACCGCCGTTTCCTTTGTGCGCGTCAATGCGTTCGCATGATCGCGCTATGCAGTGCTTCGTTCGCTGCGTGTCCTGCGAGTAGCGGTGCAACGTGTGCGAGTAACACGCGCATGGCGTCGGCCCATTCGGGATTCGGATAGCTGCCCGCGCAGCAGCGCGCACCGCAACTGCATTTCAGCGTCCGCGGCGCGTAGGCGATAACGAGCAGCGCGCGCGATAGGTGCGGGCCGTTCGAGCTGGCGACGGATGCGGCGGACGGCACGCCCTGATGCAGGACACCGAGCGAAGACATACCGCCACGCTCGACGGCGTGGCGTAGCGCATCGCGCAGCGTCGCCGCATGACTCGAACAGGTCTCGCATGAGTGAGCCTTTACGGGGGATTTGTACAGCGCAGAAACACGAAAGCCCGCATTGCGCGGGCTCTTTCACTTAATCGAGTCGGATTTCGACCATCCGAATAATTCGCGATATTAGACACGTTTTGTCGAATGTCAAGTCAAGAGCGCGGCCCGATGCGCTGTGAATTGTTCGCACCCTGAATCAGAACAGTCCGATATCCCCTCCGCGAAAGCGGCGTCAGCATCGCCTATACGAGCGAAGGTTCACCCGCTGCGTCGCCGGTCGCAGTTCGGGGCCGGTCGTTTTTCTACTTCATGGAGGTATGGAAATGTCGGAACAGGAGCGTAAGGGAACGCATTACCGCTTCGCAACGATTGCCGCACTCACTGAGCGCGGAGGCCGGATTAGCACTGCATCGAAAATGAAGTTGTGCGGTCTGGGTATTGCCCGCGTTGGCGACGTTGTGACATACCCCGGTGGAAGCCAGGCGGTCATTGTGGACGGAGCGGGTTACGCGGCAACCATTGACAACCGCGCCGCTGCGCTTGTCGGTTCACACCTGAGCAACGGCGATCGAATCATCGAAACGCCATGGGGGCACCTCGCAAAGGGGCTGTTTATTGAAGACGGAACAGAGGTTCCGGGCCTGTTCGATGCAAGCTGGACACCCCCGCAGCGTGAACCGCTCGCGCGCTTCGCCGTGTTCGGTGCGACCACCGCACGCGGCGGCATGGTCCGCGAAGTATCGAGCGATTGGGAAGTCGATGATACATACCGCAAGGCCGCGAGCATTGGCGATTTTGTCGAGTACGAGGATGGAACCCGCGCACGCATCATTACGGGAGTCGGTATGGTGGGCAATGAACGTTGCCGCTATGCGGTCATCGGCAGTCTGCTGGATAACGGCGACATGATTACGGACAGCCCGCACCGCGAGCCGCGCACGTCCACTGTTTTTGTGCCCATTGATGAACACGGCGTCGCGCTGACGCGCCAGTAGTCCAGGCCGCACGACGCGGCATCAAACAAACGGCGTGCAACCTGCCGCCGTTTATCCTGGACACAAGGAGGCGCAAATGGCTGGTGTTTACTATGCGGCAGTGGACGGCGATCCACTCACAAGCGGCGAAGGAAGCCGTGTTTACGCCACGAAAAACGTTGGAACCATTGAGGACGAATCTGGGCGCCCGCGCCGTATGGTGTTCATTAGAGATGATGCCTGGTGTACGAAGTGCAATAGCACCGGCTCTATCACATACGGCGTGAACATACGCAAGGGCGGGCGCATGCTCGATCTTGTCAACGGCGGGCGGGATCAAGCTGTCGGCGGCGATATTGTTCTATGCAAATGCGCCGACCATCCCAGAATCGTCGCGGCATACGGGCGCAAATGGATGATTCTCGACCAGGGCCAGGATAAGGTCGCGTCGGCTGCGAGAGCGCCGGCGCAAATCTTCGCATACGACCAACAATTCACGCTGTCCGACGCGGCTGGTAAATCGCTTGTGAATACCTGGTACACCGTGCGTATGCCGTCCGGCGAATTACTCCACGGCATTACCGATTCGGCGGGCAAGACTGCGCGATATCGGACGGACGGCGTGCAACGCCTTGCGCTCTATCTCGGACACAGGGAGGCGTAATTGACGATCTACTATGCAATTGTTGAAGGGGATCCACTCGATAACGGCGGGAACAGTCGCGTTATCGGCGGCGCGGATCATTCGACCATCGAAGGCCCGGACGGGCGCGAGAGAAAACAGGCGCACCTGGGACAAGAGGCCTGGTGTTCTGTTTGCCAGGCATTCGGCCCGATTCTGTCCGGGGCTGGCATTCGCGAAAGCCTGAGAGGATGGGACGAACGCTTGCAAGCGTTTGAAGCGGTGAGCGGCGATATCGTGCTTTGCAAATGCCCGCAGCATCCACGCGTCGTTGCGCGTTACGCGCGTAGTTGTGAGTACATCGACAATGGCGACGCTTCCTTTAGCACGTCATGGACGTCCTACGCTACAGCAGGCAGGGCAAGACATGACGAGCAATTTACGCTCACGGACGTAAGGGGTAACGCGCTCGCGGACACGTATTACACAGTACGCATGCCGGACGGTGTGCTCATTCACTGCACTACGGACAGTACAGGCCGCACCGCGAGGCACGTAACGGAGGGCGCGCAAAAAATCGCAATCTATCTCGGGCACAGGGAGTAAGCATGTTTGATCGACTGGCCACAGACGGGGATCGCACGTCGACGGGCGGTGAAGTCATCGGCCGAAGCCGCATGTATGACGAGCGCGGCAAGATGTACGCCCGAAAGGGAAACAAGGCGACGTGCGGAAAGTGCAAAGGGGCATGGGAAATTTACGGCACCGCTGACGATTGGCTCGATGACGGTTATCCAATGGTCAAGGACGGCGATCGCGTTCTATGCCCCTGTGGCGAAAATTTCGTGTTCGCATGGGGCGGTTCGAATGCCCTTTTCACTGAAAGCGCGGGCGACGCGCAACCCGGAACGCGCGAAGTGTCGCTTACGAGTGAGACATACGATCAACAGTTTACGCTTCGCGACGCGCAGGGCTCACCGCTCGCGGATACCTACTACACAGTTCGCATGCCGTCGGGCGAACTACGGCACGGCGTAACCGGCTCAAGTGGACTCACAGAGCGCTACGAAACAGACGGCGCGCAATCCATCCAAATTTATCTTGGTCACAGAGAGGAAGCATAATGCCCGACCCACTCGGAAGCGCTGAAACGAACACCGACCCTAACTCATGTGTAAATCTCCAATCAGGCCGAATTTGTAAGCCGTGGACGATTTCCGCCGATGGCGTCACCTTTATGGCGGTACTAGAAAGCGGAGTTTTGAACGGAACCTATATGGGGCTTCCGGTAGTCGATGGAATGATTCTGGAGGTTTATGTTGATAGCAAGGGCTATCCTACGGTCGCGCTTGGTCACAAGGTTAGGCCGGAAGATAAGTTAAAGGTCGGGGATAAAATCACGATAGAACGCGCACGCGAATTCACTAAGGAAAATTTTGACGAATGCGAATCTGCTATAAACCGTAGAATCAAGGTCCCACTTAATCAATACGAATATGATGCACTGGTAAGCATTGCCTATAATGCAGGTCCAGCAGGAGGGATCGCGAAACTAGTTGACAAGGTAAATACCGGTAGTTATGCGGCAATCCCTGCCTATATAAAAACTTACCGTGCGCACGGCATCGAATGGCGAAGGGCCTTGGAGGCACGACTTTTGAAACAGGGAACTACGGCGCGACTCACGATTCATCACATAAAGCGACCAACCACCCCAAGGGACATCATCATGCGTATCACTAAGCTAGCCGCCGCTGCCATATTGGCAATTGGCTATCTTCAGGGTTCGTATGCAAGTGAAAATCTTACGCAAGCAAACTGCCTGCGACACGTTGGCGGCGGTGGCTTCGGGGATTTCGATTGCTACGAAGGCCACACAAAGAGTCTGGAGGCGGATAATCAGAAACTTTCTGGCGCAATTAAGATGGCTCACGGCATTAGTGACGAGAATAAGGCCGAATTGGTCAGCTACATGCGAGCGCAAGACGAAGCGGCGAAGGCTTGCGATCTTGCAATTAGTATCGAGTACCCGTCACTGAAAGAACGGGAGCGGAGAAATCATATCGAGCTATACGACGTTATGGCCGCACGTTGCCGCTATTCGATTAGGAAACAGCAAAATGAGTTTCTTCACGATCTACGTTCTATAACGACGAATTAGGAGCACTCGTTTGCCATATGTTGATGCACGTTGCCCCGCGCCAGCGGGGCTTTTCATTACGAAAATGCCCAGGGTCCAGTTCGATACCCACGAAGCGGCGGCCAGTCTGTATACATGCTACGCCCGTTGTACCTGCACCCATGAAGCAATCAAGCACTACGCCACCAGGACGCACAACGCGCAGTAGCTCACGCTTAAGCGGCAATGGCTTTTGCGTGACGTGTACCCGATCGCGCGGCGCTACTCACTCGTAAAATCCCGGTATCGCTTCGCCTGATGGATTCACGGGCATCGTACCCGCCGTGCCCCATATGACGTATTCGCATTGCGCCGTGAAAGGTCTGGTCGATCTGGTCACGCGCAGCGGTCGCGACCGTGTGGACGGGCGCATCTTGTCGATTGATTTGACGGTGTGCCAACTGGTCGGGCCGCCGTCAGATCTTTCTGTCAGGCCCAATTTATCGCTTGACGATGGAACGCTTCCATCGTAATTTGCGCGTCCCCGTTGCCTCCCGGCTGCCACCAGGCAAGATCTCATGCGACGCCTCCCCTCTCTGATCGCACTGCGTTTTTTCGAAGAAACCGCGCAACACCTGAGTTTCAATCGCGCTGCCAAATCGCTTTGCGTCACCCAAGGCGCGGTGAGCCGGCAGATCAGAATCCTGGAAGAGTCGCTCGGGGAAAAGCTCTTCGAACGCGATCATCGCGGCATTCGGCTCACCTCGGCGGGAACGCGCCTGCTGCCGTGTGTTTCCGAGGCGTTCGACCTGCTCGAACGCGGCACGCTCGCGGCGTCTTCGGAGAAAGCGCGCCGCAGGCTCGTGATCGCCTTGCCGCCGACCTTCGCCACGCAGTGGTTCTCGCCGCGTCTGCCGCTGCTTTCCGCCGCGCTGCCGGACGTCGATCTCTCGGTCCGCACGAGTCCGACCGCCGACTGTCACTGCGCGATACGTTTCGGGACCAGCGCGCTGCCAGGCGCCTACTCTGAACTCATGGCCGTGGAGCGGCATACGCTGGTCAGCGCGCCCTCGCTCGCCGGCGAACCGTTCGAAACGCTCCTGCGCAGATTGCCGCATCTGCATGTGCTGCATGAAGGCGAGCGGCTCAACTTCTGGTCCGACTGGCTGAACGCCGCCGATCTGCCCGGCGACGGCGAAGACGACGGCATCGAATTCTCGACGCTGGAACAGGCCATCCACGCGGCGCGCAAGGGCGCGGGGCTCGCCATTGTCGACCGCAACATGATCACCGAGGAACTCGCGAACGGCAGCCTCGTCCCACTCTCCGACGTGCAGGTCACCGGACCCCACGGCTACTGGCTCGACATTGCCCGCGAGAACGTGCAACTGGCGCACGTGCAGGCCTTTGCGGACTGGGTGCGCCAGCAGATCATGGTCGCCGAGTAAGCCGAGTGAGCCGGGCGAGAACCGGCTGAGCCGCCTGAGCCGTCGCAAGGGCGGCCCGGGCATGGGCGTACCCCGTCAGTGGTGGCTCGCCTGATTGAGCGTCAAATGCTTCGTCTCCGGCGCCCACGCCAACGACACGAGCGCTCCGATCAACAGGACGGCGGCCAGCGCCATCATCGTCGGATGAAAGCCGAACTGCGCAATGCCAAGCGGCAGCAGGAACGTGCCGATTGCCGATCCGAGGCGGCTGCACGCAATCGCCACGCCCACGCCGCACGCGCGCACGGAAGTCGGGAAGCATTCCGGCGGATACACCCCCACGAGATTCGAAAACGCGGACATCGTCACCGTGAAGACCGCGAACGCGACGATCATGGCCGTGCGCGCGGAATCGGGCAGCAGGCTCAGCGTGGCGAGCGACGCGCAGGTGATCAGGAACGACGCGATCAGGAAGGTTCGCCGCGGCAGGCGGATCATCAGCCAGATGCCGAGCAGCGCGCCGAAGATCAGGAAGCCGTTGAGCAGGAAGTCCGCCCCCGTGCCTTCGTTCAGATGCACCGCCTTGAGAACCGCGGGCAGGAACGTGTAGATCGCGAAATACGGAATCACGAGGCACACGAAGAACGTGCAGTTGAACAGCGTGCGGCGGATCATGTCCGGCTTGAACAGGCGTGCGAAGCCGTCGTTGGCCTCCTTTGGCATGTCGGGCACGGCGTCGAGCACGACGTTCGGTCCAAAGTATTTGTGGACAATGGCATTGGCCTCCGCCACGCGGCCCTTGCTCTGCAGCCAGCGCGGCGACTCGGGCGTGCCCATGCGCGCCAGCAGCACGAAGAGCGCCGGTACGCCGGCCGAGGCGAGCAGCCAACGCCAGGCGTCGGGCGACGCTTCCGCGTAATAAATGCCGAGAACGCTGGCCACCACGTAACCCATCGTCCAGATCACGCTGAACGAACCGAGCAGCGTGCCCCGATGCTTGCGCGGCGAGAACTCCGCAAGGAACGTATGGCCGACGGCGAAATCGCCGCCCATGCCGATGCCGATCAGCACTCGAAGCGCGCAAAGCATGAGCGGCGAGCTGACGTAAAACTGCGCGAACGCGGCAATCGTGATGATCAGAAAGCTCAGCAGGAAAATGCGCTGGCGACCCATGCGGTCGGAAAGACGCCCGAATACGAGGCTGCCGAGAAAAATGCCGATCAGCGCGGCGCTGCCCACCATGCCGGTCCAGAAGGTGTCGAGCGGCATCTGTTTGTTGAGCGACGCGAGCGCATAGCCGATCGTGCCCAGCGCGTAGCCCTCGGTGAAATGGGCGCCGAAGGTCAGGCCTGCAATCTTGATATGGAAAGCGTTGACGGGAATGTCGTCCAGCGTCACACGCCCCTGATCCCGATGTTGCGCGCCGCGCTTTGCGTCGCTCTTTGCATCATAGGCGGGCGCAGACGGACGAACCGGCGCCTCGTCGAGGGCGTCCGGCCACGAAGGGCGATTAGCCATGCTGTCTCCTTGCGGTAATTCTGATTCGAGTTTCGTACTGCGGTTTGCGACGCTTGCGCACGCAAGCGTCGCGGTCGTGTCCTTACTGGCCGAGACCGGCCATCAACACGTATTTGAGTTCCACATACTCGTCGAGCCCGTACTTCGATCCCTCACGGCCCAGGCCCGATTGCTTCACGCCGCCGAACGGCGCGACTTCGGTCGAGATGATGCCGTCGTTGATGCCCACCATTCCCGATTCCAGCGCTTCGGAAACACGCCAGGCGCGCGCAAGGTCGCGCGTATAGAAGTACGCGGACAAGCCATACGGCGTGTCGTTGGCAAGCGTAATCACTTCGCTCTCCGTACTGAACCGGAAGCACGCGGCGACCGGCCCGAACGTTTCCTCCGAAGCGATCAGCATGCCGGCGGATGCATCGACGAGCACCGTCGGCTCATAGAAAGTGCCGCCGAGCGCATGCCGCTTGCCGCCCGTGAGCACGCGCGCGCCATGTCGCTGCGCATCGGCGACGTGAGCCTCGACCTTCGTTAGCGCCGCGTCGTTGATGAGCGGCCCCTGGTCGAAGTCGCCGCTCAGCGCCGCGCCCACGCGCAACGCCTTCACTGCCTTCGCGAACGCTTTCGTGAACGCGTCGTAAATGCCGTCCTGCACGTAGAAGCGGTTCACGCAAACGCACGTCTGCCCGGTATTGCGGAACTTCGATGCGATGGCGCCCTGCACCGCTGCGTCGAGATCGGCGTCGTCGAAGACGATGAACGGCGCGTTGCCGCCCAGTTCGAGCGAGAGCTTCTTGAGCGTGTCCGACGACTGGCGCGCGAGGAGCTTGCCCACGCGCGTGGAGCCCGTGAACGAGAGCTTGCGCACGACAGGCGACTCCGTGAGCGCATTGCCGATGGCGACCGCATCGCCGGATACGATGTTGAACACGCCCGCCGGCACGCCCGCCTGCGCGGCCAGCACGCCGAGCGCGAACGCGCTGAGCGGGGTCTCCTCCGAAGGCTTGAGCACCATCGTGCAACCCGCCGCGAGCGCGGGGCCGACCTTTCGCGTGATCATCGCGAGCGGGAAATTCCACGGCGTGATCGCGGCCACCACGCCCACCGGCTCGCGCGTCACGATGATGCGCGAGTTCGGCTTCGGGCTCGGAATGACGTCGCCGTAGCAGCGCTTCGCCTCTTCGGCGAACCATTCGAAGAAGCTCGCGGCATAAGCCACCTCGCCCCGTGCTTCGGCAAGCGGCTTGCCCTGCTCGCGCGAGAGGAGTTCGGCCAGCGCGTCGCGATGTTCGAGCATCAGCTCGCCCCAGCGTTTCACGCGCGCGCCGCGCTCCTTGGCCGTCAACGCGCGCCACGCGGGAAAAGCATGCTCGGCGGCCGCAATGGCTTCGCGCGTTTCGTCGCCGCCGGCCTTCGCTACCTGCGCGATGATTTCGCCGGTAGCCGGGTTGCGGACCGCATAGGTCTGGCTGCCGGTGCGCCAGGCGCCGTCGATGTAATGCCCAGTACGCAGAAATTCGCTCATGCTGCCCGCACCTCTTCGCCGAAGGCTTGTGCCGGACGCGCCTCGCGCGCCACGCGCCGGCCCGCCGTGTAGTCGTTGATGAGATCGCACGGCGTGTAGTTGCGGTCGATCTCATACAGTTCGTCCGCGCTGAGGTCGGTCGTGAGGGCCGCGAGCGCGCTGTCGAACTGCGCGGGCGAATCCGCGCCCACGAGCATGCTCGATACGCCTTCGCGCGAGAGCACCCACGCCTGCGCGATCTGGGCGGGGCTCACGCCGCGCGCACGCGCCACGCGGGCAACCGACGCCGAGATCTCGCGCGACGCGGCGTCGCCATACATCTGCGCCGTGAAGAAGTCGGTCTGGTTGCGCGTCGACGCGGCGTCGCACGAGAGCAGGCCGCGAGCGAGCGGACTGAAAACGGACACGCCCACACCCTGATCGATGCAGTAGGGAATCATCTCCCGCTCTTCCTCGCGGTATGCGGCATTGAGCTGAAGCTGCATGTTGACGGGCTTGTGCCAGCCGTTGCGGTCGCACACCTGCATGATCTTCGCGAACTGCCACGTGTACATCGTCGACACGCCGATATAGCGCGCCTTGCCCGCACGCACGATATCGTTCAGCGCGCCCATCGTTTCCTCGACCGGCGTATTCACGTCGAAATAATGCAGCATGTAGATGTCGACGTAATCCATGCCGAGACGCTTGAGCGAGCCGTCGATGGCGTCCATCACGTGCTTGCGCGAGTGGCCGCCCGCGTTCTGATACGCGCCCATGTCGTAGCCGACCTTGGTCGTCACGACGATTTCCTCGCGGCGCGTGAGCCGCTTCAGAATCCGGCCGACGACTTCTTCGCCCACGCCCGTCGAATAGAAGTCGGCGAGGTCGATGAAGTTGACGCCTGCGTCGAGCGCGTGGCGCACGATCGGCTCGCTTTGCGCTTCATCGAAAATCCACGGCTTCCATTGCGGCGTGCCCATGTTCATCGTGCCGAGGCACAGACGCGATACTTTCAGGCCGGATTGCCCAAGGCGGATGTATTCCATTTTTGTCCTCTTACCTGGGTCGCTCAGGCTTTCTTCGGCGTATAGAACGGGTTGGACACGTCGCGCGCGGCGGCGAACACGTCTTCCTTGCGGGGCAGGCCCTTCATGGCTGCGACGATGGCGTTCTTGCAGGCCATGTAATTGTTTTTGAATACCGCGTCGAGGTCGTCGGTCTTCGGGTTGACCCAGTTCGCCGACACCACGACCCAGTCGTTTTCCGCTTCCGGCGGCAGCGTGCCGTTTTCGAGCGATTCAGCCACTGCCCTGGCGATGCCGGCCTGCGACGCGCCCCACGTTGCGTTGCCGTGGAAGTCTCCCTCGATCTGTGCCTTGTTCACGTAGAGCGTGAGCGGCTTCGTGGGAACGCCCGGCTGTGCGATCACCACGAACGGCGCATGACCCGCGGAGGGCGTGGCCAGCGCGGTCGAAAAAGCCTGACCGGCCGGGCCGCTGCGCGGTCCGACCAGCACGTTGATGTGCGCGAGATTGACGCCCGGACCTTCGAACCCTTCGCCGATATAAAGCTGCTTGTCCATTTTTCCTGCTCCTCTTCTGATCTGGAATTGAAACGGTCGTCGGATTGTGCGATTGGGGTGCGCCGCGCATGAATCGATGATTTCTCAGCGGGGTGAGAGGCAAACTCATATCCGGGTTTTCGCCAGGTAGCGCCGAAAGCCGTGCGCGCGCGAATCGCGAAAGGTATTCAGGAATACGAACGGACAACGCGGCCTCGATTCACGGTGCCGCTATCGGCGGAATTTCAGTTCCTCACGCCTTGCCGTCCCGCAACTCGCGCCGCAAAATTTTGCCGATGTTGCTTTTGGGAAGCGCGTCGCGGAATTCGACGCGCCGTGGCCGCTTGTAGCCTGTCAGCCGCTCCTTGCACCAGTCGGACACGTCGGTCTCCGTGAGCGCCGGGTCGCGGCGCACGACGAAAACCTTCACCGCCTCGCCCGAATGCGCATCCGGCACGCCGACCGCCGCAACCTCGAAAACGCCGGGATGCAGCGCGACCACGTCTTCGATTTCATTCGGATACACGTTGAAGCCCGAGACGAGGATCATGTCCTTCTTCCGGTCGACGATCTTCACGAAGCCCTGTTCGTCCATCACGGCGATGTCGCCCGACTTGAAGAAGCCGTCCGCCGTCATGACGCCTTGCGTTTCGTCCGCGCGATTCCAGTAGCCGGCCATCACCTGCGGACCGCGAATGCAAAGCTCGCCCGACTCGCCGCGCGCCACTTCGTTGCCGTCGTCGTCGCGAATCGATATTTCCGTCGAGGGCAGCGGCAAGCCGATCGTGCCGCTGTATCGCGTCGAATCGGCAGCGTTGCAGGTGACGCAGGCTGTCGTCTCGGTCAGACCGTACCCTTCGATGACGGGCGCGCCCGTCTTCTCGAACCACCGCCTTGCCACGCTTTCCTGCACCGCCATGCCGCCGCCCACCGCCCCGAAGAGTTGCGAGCAGTCCAGTTGCCCGAAATCCGGATGATCGAGCAGCGCGTTGTAGAGCGTATTCACGGCAGGCAGCATGGTGATGCGGTAGCCGCGCAGCGCGCGGATCATGCCGCCGATGTCGCGCGGATTCGGAATCAGCACACCGAGCGCGCCGGTCTGGATCGTGAGCAGCCCGCAAACGGTCAGCGCAAACACGTGATAGAGCGGCAACGCGACTACCGTCGTCAACTGGCCGGAGCCGGGCCGTTTCGCGCGCGCCGGTTCGAGCCATGCCTGCGTCTGCATCAGATTCGCGATCAGATTGCGATGGAGCAGCGTCGCGCCCTTCGAAACGCCGGTCGTGCCGCCCGTGTACTGAAGAAACGCGACGTCGTCGGGCTGCTGATCCACCGCCGCGAACGGCAGGCGTGCGCCGCGCGCGAGCGCCTGGTTGAACGGCGTGTGGCCGGGCAGACTCCACGCGGGCACCATCTTCTTGACGTGGCGCGCCGCGAAGTTCACGAACCACCCTTTCGCGCCGAGCAGGTCGCCCAGCGTCGCCACGACGACGTGCTGGATCGCCGTGTTGCGCACGACCGCCTGCAGCGTCGCCGCGAAGTTGTCGAGCGCGACGATCGCTTGCGCCGCGCTGTCTTTTAGCTGATGTTCGAGTTCGCGAGGCGTGTAGAGCGGATTCACGTTCACCACGACATAGCCCGCGCGCAGGATCGCGGCGAGCGCGACCGGGTACTGAAGCACATTGGGCATCATGATCGCCACGCGCGCGCCTTTGCGCATGCCGGTCGACTGGAACCACGCCGCCAGATTGCGCGAAAGCGCGTCGAGCTGTGCATAGCTGATCGATTTGCCCATGCACGCAAAGGCGGGTTGCGAGCCGTAGCGCCCGAAGCTTTCTTTGAACAGGGCCGTGACGGACCGGTAGCGATTCACGTCGATTTCTGCCGGGACGCCCGCGGGATACGCGGCAAGCCAGGGTTTTTCCATGATGATGTCGTGCGTCTTCGGAATGAGTGATGAGTGCCGCCCGTTCGTCGGGACGGCTTGCATGAGCGCCGCGCGAATCGTCTAGCGGTGCGCGCCGCGCAGGTCTTCCACGATCTGCTGCAGCCGTTGGGGCGTGGCGTCCGCCGCCGGTAGCGGCTCGCCCACGACGAGCGTAAGCACGCTCGCCACGCCACGGCGCAGCGGCCTCGGCGCGCGCGCCTGCGTGTCGCGCGAAAATACGCTGCCCCACAGGCCGCGCAACGCCATGGGTATGACCGGCGCGGGGGCGCGCCGCAGGATCTCCGTTACGCCGTGGCGAAACGGATTGATGTCGCCGGTACGCGTGAGCTTGCCTTCGGGAAAGATGCAGACGAGTTCGCCGTCCGCCAACGCTTCGGCGCAGGCCGCATACGCGCGCTCAAGCAACGGTGCGTCCTCGTGCGCCGGGGCGATGGGAATCGCCTTGACGTGACGAAAGACCCAGCCCGCGAGCGGCGAGCGGAAGATGCGGTGATCCATCACGAAGCGGATTGGCCGCGGACTTTGCGCCATGATGACGATGGCGTCGACGAAGCTCACGTGGTTGCAGACCAGCACCGCCGCGCCCTTCTGCGGAATGCGCTCGACGCCGACGAGCCGGATGCGATAGAACGTCTGCACGAGCACCCACGCGACAAAACGCAAAAGAAACTGCGGCGCCAGCGCGTAGATATAAACGGCGACAGCGATGTTGAGCAGCCCCGTCGCGAGAAAAAGGCCAGGAATGCCGATGCCAACCGCGCCCAGACCCACGGCCAGCAGCGCGGCGGCAACCATGAACAGCGAGTTGAGGATGTTGTTGGCGGCCATGATGCGCGCCCTGTGGCTCTCCGGGCTGCGGCTCTGGATCAGCGCATAGAGCGGCACGCTGTAGAGGCCGCTGAACGCGGCAAGCAGAAACAGATCGGCAAGCACGCGCCAATGCAGCGGCACGCCAAGAAATTCGCCGACGTTCTGCAAATGGCTCGCGGCGGGCAGCGTATGGCTCGCGTAAAACAGATCGATAGCGAACACGCTGATGCCGATCGAACCCAGCGGCACGAGCCCGATTTCGATACGTCCGCGCGAAAGGCGTTCGCAGAGCAGCGAGCCTGCGCAGATGCCCATGGAAAACGTGGCGAGCAGCACCGTGACGACGTCGGGGTTGGCGCTCAGCACGTCCTTCGCAAAGTTGAAGAACGACGAGAGGAAGATCGCGCCGACGAACCACAGCCACGAAATACCAAGCAGTCCCAGGAATACCGTGCGGTCGCTGCGGGCAATGGCAAGATTGCGCCACGTTTCACCAGCCGGATTCCAGTTGATGCGTAACGCCGGCTGCGGTGCGGGCGAAGCGGGCACGAAAGCCGAGGCGACTCTCCCCGCGAGCGCGATCCCCACGCACGACTCCGCCAGCACGGCTGGCCCGTGCGCCGCCGACGCCGCCAGTCCCCCGACGATCGTGCCGAGAAGAATCGCAACGAACGTTCCCGTTTCGACCAGCCCGTTGCCGCCGACGAGTTCGCCTTCGGCGAGATGCTGCGGCAAGTAAGCGTATTTCACCGGGCCGAACAGCGCCGAATGCACGCCCATCAGGAAAGTGCACAGATAGAGCAGCGGCGCGCTATGCAGGCCGAATCCCAGCGCGCCGATCAACATGGCCGCGATCTCGAACGACTTGACGAGGCGCGTGAGCACGGCCTTGTCGAACTTGTCGGCGATCTGACCGGATGTCGCGGAAAAGAGCACGAACGGCAGGACGAAGATCGCCGGAATCAGGAATGCGGCTGTCTTCGCGTGCACGCCGGGGAACATCGCGCTCTCGTACGTGACGAGCGAAGTGAAGCCGATCTTGAACGCGTTGTCGTTGAGCGCGCCGAAGAACTGCGTCCAGAAGAACGGCGCGAAGCGGCGCTCGCGCAGCAGCTTCATGGATGACGACGACCTGGCGCCGGCGATCCGGTGTTCGTGGTGAGAAGAAGGAGAGTGGCTTTCATTCATGGCGTGGAACAAAGCGGAGGTGGCGGGAAGTATCGGCGTGTGATGGTGCGAGCGGTCAGCCGCGCAGCGTGCGCTTGTCGAAGATCAACTCGACAAGCGGGCTTTCGAGCAGGCTGGCCGGTGTGACCGTTTCGCGCGCCCACGGAATGCGGCCCAGAAACCAAGCGTTCCAGAAACGCAGATCCGCGTCGGCGTTGCATGCATAGAGCTGCTCGAAGGTCTGCACTACACCAAGCTCGATGTCGAGCGCCTCGTCGAACACTTCTCGCACGAAGCGCGAACAGAACTGGCGACGCGAGTGGAGATTGAAGCCCGTGTCGTAAAGCACGCCGGTACGACGCGCCGCCGCGGCGCGCAGGCGGTGCGCCTGGTCGGCGCGAGGCGCGCATGCCATGCGAGCGGCGACAACGTCGCGATTCACCGAACGCCCGACGAAGCGTGAGAGCGGCGTGAAGCGCGCAAGCGGGAACGTGCTTTCGGCCACGAGCGGTTCGCCGCGCCCGGTCTCGACGACAACGCCGACGTGATTGGTCCAGCTTCGCGTGGCGGCCGCGACTTCCAGAAAGGGCCGCGCCGGCACGCGGATGAAGAGGAGATCGCCGGGCATCAGCAAGCGGGCGAGTGGCGTAGGCGGCGTGGTGGCGACTGCAATGGCGGGGGTGCGCATGAGCACGGTCCTCAACGGATTTGACCGGGCGAATTGTGCTCGCAGGCATCATCAAATGCTTATCTTGCAATTTCGGTCGCGTAAAATTGCCCTCACAGGATCATTTTTTAATACTCACCATGAGCGAATCCACCCAACTCGTCGAGACGCTGAAGCGCGAGTTGCGCGCTCGCCGGCTCACCTACCGCGACGTCGCGCTGGCGCTACGGCTCTCGGAGCCGAGCGTCAAGCGGCTCTTCGCGAAGGGAAGTTTCACCATCGGCCGGCTGGAACAGGTGTGCGGACTGCTTGGCCTCACGCTCGCCGAACTCGCGCAGCAGGCGGCTTCGGCGGTGCCGACGCTGCAGGTGTTGAGCGCGGACCAGGAAGCGCAACTCGTCTCCGACGAACACCTCATGCTGGTCGCCGTGTGCGCGCTCAACCACTGGTCGCCGGACGACATCGTGCGCACCTATCGCCTCTCCCGCGCCGCATGCCTCAAGCTGCTCCTCGTGCTCGACCGCATGGGCCTGATCGCCCTGATGCCCGGCGACCGCATTCGCTTGCTCGTTGCACGCGACTTCGACTGGATACCGGGTGGTCCGATCCGGCAATACTTCCTCACCCACGGACTCGGCGACTTTCTCGAAGCCCGATTCGCGGCCAGCGGCGAAACGCTGGAATTCGTTCAGGGCATGTTGACCGACGCAGCGCGCGCCGAACTCGCACTGGAGCTGCGCCGGCTCAAGAGCCGGTTCGCCGCGCTGCACGACGAATCGGCGGCGGCGCCGCTCGCGCATCGGCGCGGAACCGGGTTGCTCATCGGCACGCGTGAGTGGGAGCCGCGCATGTTCGCGCGGCTGCGGCGCGAGGTTGGCGAATAGCGCGAATAGCGCCGGGTCGGGCCGAAAGCGCCGCTCAGGCTTCGATGCGGTGTCGCAGCGCTTCGATGTCGACGCGCTCGAAATAGCGCTGGATGTTGCGCCAGATCGTGTGGAAGCCGAAGCCGCCGTGCCGCAGTTCTTCGAGCGCCGCGGACTTGCTCCAGCCCTGATACACCACGCGGTACAGTGCGCACACGAGCCCCGTGCGGTCCGCGCCGTGCTGGCAGTGGATCAGCACGGGGCCATCGTCGTCGACGGTGCGCAGGATGCGCAGCACGGCAATCATGTCCTTGTCGCAAATGCGCCAGGTGTTGATCGGCACGCGCAGCACCGCGATCTGCGAGCCGGCGAGAATGGCGTCGTCCGAATGAAACGCGCGAAAGCTCACGACCTTGCGGATGCCGAGCGCCTGCAGATGCGGCACGTCGCGGCGGGTGAGCCTCGCGCTGCGATACAGCGAAGGCGTGACGCAAAAAAGGTTGTTGACGGCCATGTCGGAAAACGCTCGTTGCAGGGCGCGGTTCTCACCGCGTGCGCGAGACGAACAGGAGCGCTACGGCGGCGGCGCTCATCGTCCAGTAGTCGGTGGGCGCGAACCAGAACCAGTGGATGTGCCACGGCACGTTCGCGGGCGTGAAGCGCGCGAGACCGTAAGCCGGGTTGAGCACGAACCAGAGAAAGTCCTCGGTGAGCCAGAACACCATGATGCAGGCAACGATGCGG
Organism: Paraburkholderia sp. J76; assembly: GCF_905220295.1. NCBI lineage: Bacteria > Pseudomonadati > Pseudomonadota > Betaproteobacteria > Burkholderiales > Burkholderiaceae > Paraburkholderia > Paraburkholderia sp. J76. The sequence continues at coordinate 118,877 of NZ_CAJMZJ010000001.1, read as the reverse complement.
GCCTCGATGCGCCACGACCATTGCCAGTTGAACAGCGGCGGCAGATGAAAAAAGAGCGCGACGAACGGAAAAACCCATGCGTGGTAACCCGTCATCGGGCGGCCGCCCCAGAAGATATCGAGCAGCCAGTGCTTCTCGATTCGCCACGTCGGCAGATTGGCCGCCCAGCCCGCGCTGCCTTCGATCTGGATTTCGACATTGGCGAAGAAGAAGCCGAGCAGCACGACCCATGCGAGCAGCGCGAGCAGGCGCGGGCCGGGGACGAAACGCGCGCGGTTCACGCCGGTCCTTGCGCGTGCGGCGCGAGCGCGTCCAGCACCGTGTCGAGCACGAGGCGCCCCGCCTGCGGCCGCCCAAGCGGCGCGATGCGCTGACGCATGCCGGCGAGACGCTCGGGCTGGTCGAGCAATGCGCGAACGCGGTAGACAAGCGCGTCGGCGTCGATGGCCTTGAGCGCGACGCCTTGCTCGAGCAGGTAGTCGGCGTTGCGCTCCTCTTGTCCGGGGATGGGCGCGGTAACGATCATGGGCAAGCCCATCGCCAGGCACTCCGAAGTCGTCAAGCCGCCCGGCTTGGTGACGACGAGGTCCGCGCAAGCCATCAAACGATCGACGCGGTGCGTAAAGCCTTGCGGGAACAACCGTCCGGGATGCCGCGCCGCTAGCGCCTGAAGCGACGCGAGCATTGCCTCGTTGCGGCCCGCAAGCGCGATGAGCTGGAAATCGCCGTCCATATCGAGCAACCGGGCCGCCGCCGCGTCGAGCCCCGACAAGCCCGCCCCGCCCGCCATCATCATGAAGGTCAGACGCGCGGGGTCCAGCCCGGCATGCGCGGCGCACCCGGCGCGCTCGTGCGCCTCGCCGAACGCGGGCATGACGGGAATACCGCTCACGTGCACGCGCTCCGCGGCGATGCCGCGCATACGCATGCGCCAGGCGATCTCGTCGCTCGCCGCGAAATAGCCGCTCATGGCCGGCACGATCCACATGCTGTGGAGATCGAAGTCAGTCACCTGCACCCATACGGGCGTCTGCACGCGGCCATGGCGAATCTCGCGCGAGAGCAGTTCGGCCGGCAGGAAATGCGTGCACACAATGGCATCCGGCTCGTATTGCGCGATCGCGGCAAGCAACGCGCGACAGTTCAGGCGTTCCACGGCGCGCCGGATCTTCTGCGCCAGCGAGGCGGGATCGGCCTCGTCGGTCTTCTGGTAGAGATAGCCCCACAAGGCCGGCTTGCTCGTGACGAATTCGATGTAGAGATCCGTGTAGAGCTTGCGGAAGGTCGAAGGCACGAAATCCATGACGTCGAGATGGGAAGCCACGACGCCCGCCGGATGCGCCTGGGCGAAGGCCTGGATCGCTTCGGCGGCGCGCGTGTGCCCCGCGCCCGCGCTGACGCTCAGAAGAAGGATCTTCGTTGCTCGCTTGACCATGTCGATTAGCCGATCGGGTCGGCGTTGCCTTGAGAAAGCGGATGATTTTGTCGCGGCGAGTCGTAAAGCGTGCGCTTTGGATGCCGAACGGTTGATCAACCGCAAGGATACGGCCGCGGCCCGCACGCCTCACGCTCGCGCGCCGAAATTGGCTTTTTTGATATGTTCGATCGGGGCAGAATGCACGCTTTTCGACCGCGAAAGCAAGCCGTGACGCACTATTGGCCGACACCCCATGAACGATAACCGACGTCCCATCGAGTCGCGCTCCAACCGGTACGTCGTCGCGCTCGCGGCGTTTCTGGCCCGCACGCGCGTTACGCCCAACCAGATTTCGTGCGCAAGCGCCGTATTCGCCGGAATCGGTGCGCTAGCCCTCCTGCGCCTCGACAGCATCGTCTCGATGGCGATGGCAATCGTCTGCATTCAGTTGCGGCTGCTGTGCAACGTGATCGACGGCCTCGTCGCCGTGGAAGGCGGCAAGAAGTCCATCACCGGACCGATCTTCAACGAGTTTCCCGACCGCGTGGCAGACACTTGCCTCCTTGTCGCCGCCGGCTACGCCGCGAACGTTCCGTCGCTCGGCTGGGCGGCCGCGCTGTTCGCGGCGCTTACCGCGTACGTGCGCGTGTTCGGCGGCGCCGTGGGGATGCCGCAACGCTTCATCGGGCCCATGGCCAAGCAGCATCGCATGGCAGTCCTTACGTTTGCCTGCGCCGCGACCATGCTGGAAACCTGGCTGAATCGCGGCCACGTCTGCCTCCTCGCGTCGCTTGCCCTCATCGCCGCCGGCAGCGCGCTGACCTGCGTGACGCGCACGCGGGCGCTCATACACGACCTCAACGGCGCCCAGGAAGACCCGGAACATGCATAACGTAATGCAGCGCTGGCTGCTCGGGCTCGTGCGGCTCGTCGTGGGCGCGCGCGGCCGCTACGCGAGCACGCCGCCTTCCGCGCAACAGACGATCTACTACGCGAATCATTCGAGCCACGTCGATACGCTGGCCATTCTCGCCGCCCTCCCGGTGGATTTGCGCTCCGGCGTGCGTCCGGTGGCCGCGCGCGACTACTGGGACGCCACACCCACCCGGCGCTTCATCGCGAACCGCGTACTGCGCGTGGTGTATGTGAACCGGCAAGGCACGGCCAGCGACGACGATCCGCTGCGCCTCGTGCGCACGGCGCTGACGGCGGGCTGGTCGATCATCATCTTTCCGGAAGGCACGCGCAGCCTCGACGGGGAGATCGGTCCGTTCAAGAGCGGGCTCTTCTGGCTTTCGCGTGAATTTCCCGAGGCGCGGCTCGTGCCTGTCTATCTATCCAACCTGATGCGCGCAATGCCCAAGGGCAAGCTCGTACCCGTGCCGTTGAACTGCGACGTGTCGTTCGGGGACCCCGTGCCGGGCGCAACCGGCCTCGACAAGGACGTGTTTATCGCGCAGGCGCGCGGCGCGCTCGTCAATCTTCAGGACTCCGTTAGAGGCTGACCATGCCACACGTATTCTGGATCACAGTGGTGGGCGTGCTCGCCCTGCTCTGCCTCTTCACAGTAACCGGCGCTGTGCTGCGCGCGAAGCTCGGAACGGCGAACGCAACGATCGCCAACATGAACCAGCGCATCTCGGCGTGGTGGATTATGGTCGCCGTGATTACGACCGCATTGTGGCTCGGTCCGTATGCAACGCTCGGCTTGTTCTTCGTCTGCTCGTTTTTTGCGTTGCGCGAGTTCATCACGCTCACGCCGACCAAACCCGCCGACTACGGCTCGCTGCTGCTCGCGTATTACGTCGCGTTGCCCGTCCAGTACCTGCTGATCGCGTTCCACTGGTACGGCCTCTTCTCGATCTTCGTGCCGGTGTACATGTTCTTCATCATGTCGGCCGCGGCGGCGTTCGCACAGGACACCAGAGACTTCCTGGAGCGCAACGCGCAAATCCAGTGGGCGCTCATGGTGTGCGTCTATTCGCTGAGCTATGCGCCTGCGTTGCTGCTCCTGCCGCTGCCGCATTATTTCGGCAATAACGGACCGCTCCTGCTGTTCTTCCTGCTCGTCGTGCAGTCGAGCGACGTGTTCCAGTACGTTTGCGGAAAGCTCTGGGGCAAGCACAAGCTTTCGCCGCTCGTCAGCCCTTCGAAAACGTGGGAAGGCCTGCTCGGCGGCGGCGCGCTCGCGATCGGGCTCGGCACCCTCCTGCACGGGCTCACGCCATTCAACGTATGGCAGGCGCTGCTGATGTCGGCGGTCACGGTGGCCGGCGGCTTTGTCGGCGGCCTCGTGCTCTCGGCGGTCAAGCGCTCGATGGGCGCGAAAGACTGGGGCGTGATGATCGCCGGTCATGGCGGCATGCTCGATCGCGTCGATTCGATCTGTTTCGCCGCGCCGATCTTCTTCCACCTCACGCGGTATTGCTTCGCGACGCCCTGAGCACCGGGGCCGGTCCGACGCCCCTGAAACACGCCCGAACCGACTTCAGCCGTCGAGCGTATTGAAGACGCTTACTGCACGGCAAGCTGCTTCATTTTGCCGTAGACGAATTGCCCGAAGTACCACGACAGATCGGAGTGGTTGAGAATGTTCGCGTCGGAGAGCGTGCCCGCTTCGAGCTTCAACCGCCGCAGCATGAGCTTGCCGGCCTGCGAGGCGATGTAGAGCCGCACCAGCTCCTTGCGGGTCTTCTCGTCGGCCGATTCGAAGTGCTCGCGGCCTTGCTTGACCTCCTCGTTGCGCTGCGACCTCGCCTCTTCGTCGCGCGCGGCGATGCTCTGCTTCACCGCCGTGGTCGCCACCGTCCTGGCGGTTTCCTGGGCGCTCGCCGCCACGGCCAGTTCGCCCTGGATCGCGACCATCTTGCGCTCGGCCTCAGAGACCTGCCAGTTGTGGCTCAGCGCCTTCATCAGATAGCCCGCGGGGCTCTTGGTCACCTTGCCCTGGTTGAGCCGGAACCGCGTGTATTCGATCGCCTGCTGGATGCGCTCGTCGGTCCAGCTCATGCGATGTTCCGCAATCACGTCGAACTGCTTGTTGCTCAGGCCGAATTCCTCCTTGAGCGTGAGCAGCAGGTCGTGCGCGTCGGGCTGCCGGGAAAGGAGCGCGGCGACCGTGTCCTTGCGCTTCATCCGGAAGCGGATCTTGTTGATTTTGCGCGACGTTTCCGAGTCAGCGCGCGTCTCGTAGGTGAGATCGATGTCCGATAGCTCGTTGATCTGGCGCACCGCCGGGTCGAGGTACTTAGGCCGGAAATGCTTGAACTCCGACGCGCTCGTACCGAGTTTGCCGGGCCAGCGCCGCATGACGTCCAGCTCGATCCAGTCGGTCAAACCCATCGCCACGAAGGGCAGCACATAGTCGTAGATCGCGCGGGCGTAAGTCTGGGAAAACGACGCCGTAATGCACAGGTTCAGCCAGTGATGCTTGTCGGGTCCGGTGATGTGGCGCAGCATGAGCGGCGGAATGCGGAACTGGATACGCCCCTTGCCGATCTTGACGCTGCCCATTAGCTGCTCGGAAATCCACTGATCGTCTTCGTTGGGGGCGCGGTCGGGCGGCGTGTCGGTCACCTCGATCAGCACGCGCTGCGCTTCCTTGATGACGCTCTGCAAATGGCGAACGTTGCGGCTCTCATAGCGCATGAGCCACTTGAAGTAATTCAGGTCGACGTCGTAGGTCTCGCGCGGCGCGGGTTCCTGGGCGGCAATGAAATAGGCGGCGTCGATGAATCGCCGCGAAGACAGCCCCAGCCCGTTGATGGCGACGAACACGTTATTGCGCTGAAAGCCGATTTCGCGCGTGCTCTCATTGATCGGCTGGCCGGACATCTCCTCAAAGAGACCCAGCGACATCTGCAGTGTTGTGGTCCTCCGCCCGCTCTCCTCCGACATACGCACGCTCTCTCCGTCGACATTGGGCGGCACTCTATCACTACGCAAACACAAGTCAACACAATAAACGTTACCTCAAACAGGCACCGGATTTGGCCCGCGCACAAAAAACGTACCCGATCGCACAAATATCTCTACAGCGACAGCACATAAAACGGGCCTTCGCTGCACATAAAACGGTGCAGCGAGCACAAAGAACAGTGCTTTTGAGGGACAAGCTGTTGAAACTAAAGGAAACGTGTTCGTACGTTAGTTGGTTGGTGGGTTTTTATCTTTAAGTAAACAAACAAACCGTTCGGCAAAAAAGAGGCTCTGCGAGAAGTTTGGCGTGTTGTATGTCCCCGTGCGATCCGGGAAGACTCGTGAATAAAGGCTTTCAGCGGTGTAGAACCACGATGCAACTGGTTTTCGGCTCCTCGAAGCCGAAGTGAGGTAACGATTTCTGTGCGCATCCGATGATCGGAGGAAGTGGTTTATGTGCACGACGTTTCGTGGCAAGCCGAGGTCATGCCGGATCCGGTAACGGTTATTGGAGGAAGCGGCTCACGATCCCTTTATAGACTGGACAGGTGAAGGCAACGGATTTTGTGCACGCCTGGCCGAGCTGCCGTGAAGGCAACGGTTTATGTGCTTCCCTCGGATGGAGCCTCGGGCGGTAACGGTTATTGTGCGGCGAGGGCGTTGCGAGTTATGCGCGTCGCGTTATTGGTGGTAACGGAATTTGTGCAGCCATGACTTCGGTAGCTGGCGGTGTGGATATGGGCCGCAGAGTGCCCCGGAGTGCCGCCGCACGCGGTGTGGACGGGAATGAGGTAACGGTTTTTGTGCATGCGGAGGCGGGGGGAAATAAGTTAGAACGTGGTGCCCCTCGCTTAGGTAACGGTTTTTGTGCAAACTTTGCTGCACCGGCAGGGCGGTAGAAATGGGGAAGCACAAAAAACGTTGCCGCTCCGGTATGGGTCGGCTGGTTTCGAGGCGTTGCACAAAAACTGTGACTTTGCGGGAGGCTGGCGAGCGCCTATGTCAGAGGGTCTCGATTAAGTGTCTCGGAATTTGCACAAAAACCTCGACCGTTCGCGCTGCGACGATTCGCCCGCCCTCATTTTTTGCACAAAAAATAGGCAGACGACTGGGAGCAGCCTTATAAGAGCCATGGTGGCCTTCCTGGCTGCGTTGGTAGTTAGCCCTCAAAAGGGGCGCGGGAGGCCGATACAGGCTGTTTTGAAGGGTCATTTTTCTTCATATCGCCCTCAATTAATGTGTTTTCATACGCTTTTGCTGTATTCTACGCTTTATCCAAATTCTGATAAAAAGCGTATTAATGGCAAAAACTATCGAATTGCCGTCGATTGATCGACGTGTGGACCTTTCCGCGATCACTGAATTCGCTGAAGAGGCTGGCCGTCTATCCGAAGAGCTTCGGGAGATGATGCTGGCGCCGCGGCCGCGAAAGATGGCGCCCACATTCACGTCCGCCCAGGTAGCGGAGATGTGCGGAATTGATCGCATCAAATTGAACAACCTGCTCGCCACCCGTGAGGGTCTCCCGCAGGGCGTGGCGCAAGGATCCGGGCGAAGCCGGGTCTTTACCCTGCCGGAGGCTAGAACCTGGGTCCAGCAGGTTTCTGATATTTATCAGACCCCCCTCCATACCGGCGTACGCGACGCCGACGGCAAGGTGATACTCGTCGCGAACTTCAAGGGCGGCTCGACCAAGACGACCACAACCATGTGTCTCGCCCAAGGCCTGACCTTGCGCGGCCGCAAGGTCCTGCTGATCGACCTCGATCCCCAGGCGTCGCTGACGGAACTCTGTGGGCTGTATGCCGAAAAAGAGGTGACGGAGGACAGCACGGTCCTGCCGTTCATCTACGATCCGCATATGGAAGGCGGTCTGCTGAACTTTGTGCAGGAAACCTACTGGGACGGCCTCGACGTCATTCCGGCGCATCCCACGCTTTTTTCCGCGGAATTTCACATTCCGGGTACGGTGATTAAAAATCCGGGCTTCAAATTTTGGGATCTGCTGCGCCAAGGCGTAGAAGTGCTGCGCAAGCAATACGATTACATCATTCTGGATACGGCGCCCTCGCTGTCTTATCTCACTATCAATGCGCTCATGGCCGCCGACGCGATGGTCATGCCGCTTGTGCCCGAGAGCCTGGATTTCATTAGCTCGGTGTCGTTCTGGAGCCTCTTTTCGGACCTTGCGCACACGATCATGGAACGCGGCGACGAGAAGACGTACGACTTCGTCTCCGTTTTGCTTTCGAAGGTCGACTACGGCAAAACGTCTTCGGCGCCGGTCGTGCGCTCCTGGGTGCAGCGGACCTACAAGGATTGGGTGAACGCGCTCGAGGTGCCGGCGAGTTCCGCGATGAGCAACGGTGCGCTGGCCATGGCTACCGTGTTCGACATCAGCAAGGGCGATCTCGCGGACAAGACGGTCGCGCGCGTGCGTCAACCGCTGACCGATTACGTGCAGTGGATCGACGATCTCTACGTTGAACAATGGAGGGCCGGCAAGTGAGTTCATTCCGCGACAAGATGGCGGCGAAGACCGCCGAGCTAGGTTCTTCATCGGACCGGCCGGCTGCCGAACGGCCGGCCGCCGCTGCTCCGGCGGAACCGCGCCGCAGCAGCGCGTTCAAGACCGGACCTGGCATGCTCGGCGCATTGGCGGTGGCGCAGCAGCGCATCCAGGAACTGGAGAACACGAGCGACAAGCTCATGCTTCCGGTGAATGCGATTCAACCGAACCCGTGGCAGCCCCGCAAGATTTTCAGCGACGAGGGACTTGCCTCGCTGGCTGAATCGATTCGCGAAGTCGGGCTCGTCGAGCCGATCGTGGTTCGCCGCGCAGAGAACGGCTACCAGTTGATTGCGGGCGAACGACGTCTGCGCGCGCACGCCTTGATTCAGGCGCAGGACATTCGCGCCTCCGTGATCGAGTGTTCCGATCAGGACATGGCGGTGCTCGCGCTGGTCGAAAACGTCGGCCGCGAAGATCTCACTGATTACGAAATCGGGCAATCGCTACGCCGCGCCGAGCGGGAGTTTCCGACGCGCAAGCGCATGGCCGAGGCGCTGGGTATGTCGCGCAAAGGCTTGTACCGATTTTTGGCCTTTGAAAATCTGCCGGACTTCATTCGACGCGATCTGGACTTGAATCCACGACTGCTGGGTGGATCGGCGGCGGATGAAGTCGTGTCGGCGATCAAGAAGTATGGGTCCGCTGGTCATTCGGCTGCGCGTGAATTGTGGCCGGCGGTCGTTGCCCGGACGCTGGATCAAGGTAAGCTGGCTGCGGCGATCGGTGCGCAAGCTGGGCGTGGGGAGACCACCGAAAGCGTATCTGAACGCAGCATCGAGAAAATTTTTTCAGGGAAGAGCCACGCCGGCAGCATCACCAAAGATACCAATAGCTTTACGGTCAAGCTCAAGACGGGCGTGTTGTCGGATGCGCAAGAGACGCAAATTCGGGAACTGATTAGTCAGTTGTTCAATGTGAAGCCTGGTTAATCGGGCATTGAGGTTGTGTAGTGTGGAGGGAAGCCCGCTTCGGTGGGCTTTTTCTTTTTGTGGCTTCGGATGTGTGTCGAGTTGACACGCTGCTGGAAGGAAGCTGAGAGGGGCACGGAGGATGGTGTGTCGAGTCGACACATAAGCAGGGGTGATTTGCGGGGGTGCGGAAACATCTCGTGCAGGTTGATCTCACTTGATTTAGTGGATGAGTTCGCGGGCGCGTCCGAGGCGCGGGGGAACTGTTATTCGGAGGCGGTGAAGTGTGTCGTGTGTCGAGTCGACACACCCCGGTCGAAGGGGGCCATGGGTCGCAGCGGGCCGCGGTGAGTCGCCTGGATCACAGCCGGGAATTTGGGGCCTTGCTTCGTCGGCCGTCGGTATGAGCCTAGGCCGGGAGATCTGGGGTCCCTGGTTCGTATTTGGGGCGGCTGTGTAGAGTCGGCACACGCGGGCTCTGAAATTGGGAGAGCCGTGGGACCTGTCTGGCACTCTGATGCTGGCGTTCAATAAGGGGCTGATTGAATGCGCTATGGGCGCCGGGACGAACCTAACCGGCGGGGCAAGCCAACGAGCGCAACGGTGCCAGTGGCAAGACAGTCATCGCGGATCGGGGGCTTGTTCGCACCGAGGTGCCGCGCGACCGTGACGGCAGCTTCGAGCCTGCCCTGATCTCCAGACACGATCGCCGCTTTACGGCATTCGGCGAGCGATGATCGCGATGTACGCGCACGGCATGCGCGTACGCGAGATTCAGGCCTTTCTGGCCGAAAGCTACGGTACCGAGGTATCCCCCGGGTCACCAACGAGGTGATGGCCAAACACTGGCCTGACGCGAGAAGCGATGCATCTAGTCATATTCTTCGACGCCTTGCGCGTCCAGATTCGCGACGACGTCGTGGTCAGCGATAAGGCGGTCTATCTGGCGCTGCGCATCCAGGACGATGGCCCGCGCGATGGCCGGGCCTATGATCGAACAGATCAAGGATGCGAAGTTCTGGCTCAAGGTTTTCTATGAAATCAAGGTCTGCGGCAGCCAGACATCTCGATTGCGGGGTCGACGGTCTAACGGGGGTGGGCGAGGCCGTCGGCACCGTCTACCCAGAACGGCTGTGCAGATTTGCATCGTGCGCCTGATCCGCAGCAATCTTGAGTATGCCAGTCTACAAGGACCGCAAGGCCCTTGCGGCGCCGCCACGACCCGTCTGTTCGGCAGCCAGTGAACACGCTGCACGGAAGACGCTACCGACTTTCGCTGACGGGTTCATGGGGCCTCAAAGACCTGATGATCAAGCCGGTCAGGGCACCGCGCGTGGGACCCACAAGATCATCAAAACCCGCGGGCTGCCATCAAGCTGCTGTGGTTGGCGCTACGCAGTGTCCCGGCGAAATCTGTTCGCACCGCCTTCGACTGGAAGTTGGCCATGAACGAGTTTGCTATCCCGGTTGGCGGTCGATTCGCGCAGGCGCGGGTAACGATTCCTTTAACCGCCTCACCCACAAAAAATGCGGACAGGGGCGGTGAATATCAACGAAGTGCGATGCCATTGGCCTGTTTTTCTGTTCGGTCGGCGTTGTCCGCCCAGGAGAATGCTACGCGCGCCCCTCAACTTGCCGCACATCGTCGCTTCCTTGCCGGGGCAAACTGAATCAACGTTGATCTGGGACCTGGCACTACCGTTCGCGAACACGTTATACGGCCATTTTCACGGCACATTGCATCGCCACGTAGAGGAGGGTTTGCGCACCCACGCGTGTGCTGACTTACCCCGTAACTGTGTCGAGTCGACACATAGTTACGGCGTCCTCGGCCGTGATTCCCTTCGCGAATGCAGTCTAAGACATGTGATGTGGACGGCGGATGTTGTTCAACCTCCTTGTGCCGTCCCCGTTCGTAGTGGTCGCTTTATGTGCGTTCCTCAGATCAACGTGGCGTGGACGGCCGGGATCGTAATCGGCGGGATCAGCGGAACACAACGCCTTGCACTCCAAATAGGGAGGAAAGCGAAGGCGTCGCCCCACCCGCACAGCGCGTCGTTTGCCCGAGCAGCCTCCTGTGGCGGACGCCGAGTTAGCTTTTAACCACCATCCCCCGAGGGGGCCATCCCTCAGCACGGATAGTCAGCGTGTCTGTACTGAGTTTGATACTCGCGGCTGGGGAGTGGGGTAGTAGTGGCGTTGACCGCGCGGCCGACAGCCGCACCGCTCCATAAATACTCTGAGCAAAAACATCTATAAACGCAACTAACCGAATAAAACGAAAGTGTTGAAGGATAGCGCCACCATGCAGGAATTGCGCGTCGTGGCATGCGGAAAACTGCAACTACGAGGTTGAAGTAGCGGTCAATGGACCCACCCAAGAATGAAATAGGAACCGAAAAGCTCATAAAATAGGCCGGCCCCCGCGCGACTCTGCCTCAGCAAGCGCCACGTCAAGCGTGAAACATTTCGCGCCTAACCAAGAAATCGACAAAACCTTTACCTGTCGGGCCTTTCGCCCCGAAAACAATCCAAATTCTAGTACTTGTTTCACGGCGATAACCCTTCTTCGACCCCGAAACACCTAAGAACTGTCGCCTGCAAGCTAGAGTCGAAGCTCGCCAACACCAATCGTGCAATTCACTACGTATTTTGTAGTTTTCAAAAACTAGCAACGGAAAGCGACTCCGCCGCCCCCTCTCGCCTCCTCGCCCCCGCTACCCAAACCGCACGCCCCACCTCGATTAAAATTGCCCCGCTTTGCCAACCCGCTTCAGCCATCGCTTCCGCCACCCCGCGCCTGCACACACAAAACAGAGGAAACGTCGTGAAGTTCATCCACGCGGCAGACCTGCACCTCGACAGCCCGCTGCACGGTCTAAGCGCCTATCCCGACGCCCCAGCCGGCCAATTGCGCAACGCCACGCGCGAGGCACTACGCCTGCTCGTCGATCGAGCCATTGAAGAGGAGGTCGCATTCGTCGTCATTGCCGGCGATCTCTACGACGGCGACTGGAAAGATCACAACACGGGCATTTTCTTCGGCAAGCAGATGGGACGTTTGCGCAAGGCCGGCATTCGCGTCTTCGCCCTGTGGGGCAACCACGACGCGGAAAGCGAAATGACGAAGAAACTCACGCTGCCCGATAACGTGCTGGTATTCAGTCATCGCAAACCGGAAACGCATGTGCTGGACGACATCAAGGTCGCGCTGCACGGCCAGAGTTTCAAGGACAAGGCCGTAATCGAAAATCTCGCCGTGGGCTACCCGTCGCCGGTTTCCGGCTACTACAACATCGGCGTGCTCCACACCGCACTCGAAGGCTATACGGCGCATGCGACCTACGCGCCATGCACGCGTTCCGAATTGCACGCAAAGGGTTACGACTACTGGGCGCTTGGCCACGTCCACGAATTTCAGCAGTGGTCGGAACAATCGACCATCGTGTTTCCGGGCAATCTTCAGGGGCGGCATATTCGCGAAACCGGGCGCCGCGGCGCTGTGCTCGTCAATGTCGAGGGCGGTCGCACGGAGGTCGAGCGTCTATACCTCGACGTGCTGCGCTGGGAATCAGTGCGCGTCGATGCGAGCGATTGCGAAAGCGTCGCGGAGCTGTCACGCAAGATTGGCGCTGCGCTCGAAGCGCTGCTGACCGTCGATGCGCATGTGCCGCGCGCGGTGCGGGTGACGGTGACGGGCAAGTCGCCCGCACACGGCCTCTTTTTCGGGCGTGCCACGCAATTGCGGGCCGAGGTGCTCAATCAGATCGGCATTATCGGCAATGACAAGTTGTGGCTGGAAAAGGTCAAGCTCGATACGAGCGCTGCGGATATGGCCGCCGCGCAAAACGAGCAGATCGAAGCGCTCGCGGATCTCAAACAGATACTCGAAGCCGCCACGCAGGATCCCGAATTTCTCGCGCTGCTCGAACGCGATTTGCGCGCCTTCGTCGGCAAGGTGCGCAGCGAAGTGAAAGAAGACGCGCCGCTGCTCGAACTCGCCCGCGACGGAAAATTGGCCGCGCTGGTTGAGCAGGTCGGTCCTGCGCTGCTTGCGCGCCTTTCCACGGGAGAATGACCAGTGCGTCTCAAGCAACTCGATCTGATCAAATACGGCAAATTCACCGATACGACCTTGCCGTTTCCGCGCGCGGTGCACGATTTCCACGTCATCGTGGGGCCGAACGAAGCGGGCAAGTCCACGGTGCGCACCGCCGTATCGGAATTGCTGTTCGGCATGCGTCTGCAAACGCCGCTCGATTTTCTCCACGGCACGCCCGAACTGCGTCTGGGCGGCGTATTGGAAAATGGCGCGGCCGAGCAACGTTTTCATCGCGCACGGGGTCGCAACTCACTGCGCACGCCGCAGGACGACAAATTGCCCGACGATTTTCTCGCCGCTTTTCTCGACGGCGCGAGCAAGGAGTTCTTCGAGCAGATGTTCGGCCTCGATCATGCGCGGCTCGTTGAGGGCGGCCGCAGCATTCTCGACGCATCGGACAAGCCGGGCCAGGTGTTGTTCGAATCGGCGGCGGGTGTGGGAAGCCTCGGGCCAGTGCGCGAGGAACTGGAGAGTCGCGCGGCCGAACTCTGGGCGCCGCGGCGCAGTGGCAGTGCGTATGCGCAGGCGGAAGCGTCGTTCTCCGAAGCAACGAGCGAACTGAAGGCCGCTCAAGTGCGCACGCGCGATTGGGTCGAGAAAAGGGACGCGCTGGAAACGGTCGAACAGGCGATCGAACGTCTGCGCGACGAACAGCGCGGTCTCGAATCGCAGCGCTCGAAACTCGAGCGCGTGCGCCGCCTCGCTCCCTATATAGAGGAGCTTTCGCTCAAGCAGAACGAACTGGCCGCATTGGGCGACGTCGTCGATTTGCCGCCCACCGCTTATGCCGATTTGTTGAAGGCGCAAGCCGATATCGCCGCCGAGCGCAAAGTGCAGGAGGCGCGCCAGGCCGATCTCGCCGGCAAACAGGCGTCACGCGATGCGATCGAGCCCGATCGCGCGGCGCTTGCGCTCGCCGCAGAAATCGACGCGCTCGACACGCTGCGCGGCGAATGCGTCAATCACCCGCGCGAGTTGCTGGTGTGCGAAACGACGATCCGCAATCATCTCGACGCCGCCTTTGCCGCTGCGGCCCAGCTTGGCTGGCCGAGCGAGGAAGCCGCATTGCGTGCGGCGCTGCCCGGCGCGCTCGCGCTGAAGACGGTGACGAATCTCCTGCGCGACCACGGTGTTCGCGAACAAGCGCTCACGACGGCTCGCGAGGCGCACGGCGACCAGACGCGCAAGCTCGCGCAATTGCAGGAGCAACTTACGCGCTTGCCCGGCATCGACGTGCCGCTTGCATTGCATGCGGCGCTCGACGACGCGCGCGAATTCCGCAACAGCACGACGAAGGAAAGCGCGCTCGAACGCGAACTGGCGGATGCGCAACGCACCGTCGAAGAGAAACGGCAATTGCTTGGCCAATGGAGCAAGCCGGTGCAAATGCTGCGCGCGCTCGATTTGCCATCGGCCACGCGCCTGGCTGCACTGCAAAAGGAAGAAAGCGAACGCGTGAGCGCGGTGGCCGCGGCGCGAGAAGCGGTGGCACTCGCGCAAGAAGAGATTGAGCGCGTCGAATTGCAGGAGAAGCATTTCACGCAAGGCAACAAGGTGGTGACGACTGCCGAAGTGCAGGCGGCGCGCACGCGCCGCGATAGCGCATGGGGCGAGGTGAAAGAGGCGCGCGTCAGTCTCGCGGATGGCGCCCCCGCCGTCGACGACGCGATGCGTTTGGCCGATGAACTCGTCGATGCGCAACTCGGCACGTCGCAGGCTGCGGCCACGTTGCAGAACTTGCGTCAGCAAGTCGAAACGGCGCGCGCCAATGCACAGCGCAAGCTTGCGGCTTTCAGCGAACGCGAGCGCGAACTCGAAGCCTTTCGCCATGCGTGGACGCAAATTGCAAACAACGCACAACTGCCCGGCATGCCGCTTGCAGATATGGGCACGTGGCTCGCGAATCGCGAGGCGGCGCTTCATGCACAAAGCGAAAGCGATCGCCGCACGAGCGAACTGGAAGCGCATCGCACGGCGCGCAGCAACGCCCATGCGGCGCTGCTCGAAACATTGCGCCCGGTGGCGCAGGCGAACGAAGACGATACGTTAACGACGTTGATCGGCATGGCTGAAACCGTTGTGCAGGCGGCGCAAAAGAGTGCCGTGCAGCGCGAGGGTCTGGAAGCGCAGATTCGCGACGTCGAACACGCGAGCGAATCCGCGCAATCCCGATTGACGATTGAGCAGGACGCCTACACAAAATGGCAGGCGCAATGGCGCGAAGCGCTCGCTCAAGCGAATCTTGGTGCGCGCGCCGCGACGCTCGCCGCGGTGGAAGGCGCCGTCGAACTCGCCAATGACATCGCGGCCGCTTTTTCGGACGCCGAAGTACCGCGCAACCGCATGAGCGCCATCCGCACGCAGTTGCAGACGCTGGCAGCCGATGCGCGACGTCTCGCCCAGACGCTCGCACTTGAGCGGCCCGAATCGAGCGACGGGGTCGACGTTGCGCGCCAACTCGCAGCGCGGCTCGCTACCGCGCGCGAAACGGCGAAATCCCTCGCCCAGGCCGATGCCGACGTGCAAATCGCCGGCAGGCTCGTGGCCGACGCCGCAGCGGCGGTGGCGGGCGCACAGGCGCGCATCGAGCCCATCCTCAAGCTTGCAGGCGTGGGCGAAATAGACGCGGCATTGCCGCTCGCCCAGCGTTCCGATACTCGCCGCGTGTTGGCGAATGCGATTTCGGCGGCGCGGGACACGCTCGTGCGCGAGGGCGACGGACTCGCGCAAGAGGCGATTGCCGCCGAGATCCTGGAGCAGCCTGTCGCCGAGGTGCCCGCGCTGCTCGCGACCGTGAATCAGCAACGCGAAGCGGGCAACCTCGAGCTGAGCGAATGCCTTCAGCAACAGGTGAGCGCGAGGCAGGCGTTCGACGCGATCAACGGCCAGGCCAATGCCGCGCTTGCGGAGGCGAAGCGCCAGGAGGCTCTGAGCGCGATGGGCGAAGCCGCGGAGCAATATCTCGAAGCCGCGACCGCGAGCCGCCTGCTCAAATGGGCAACGGATCGTTATCGCGATCAGAAGCAGGGGCCGATGCTGCGCTGCGCGGGTGAAATATTCAACGGACTCACGCTCGGAGAATTCGCCCGGCTCGTGGTCGATAACGAACGCAATCCGCCCGTGTTGCATGCGCGGCGTAACAATGGCAAAACCGTCGAAGTGAGTGGCATGAGCGAAGGCACGCGCGACCAGCTTTTTCTCGCACTGCGCATCGCCGCACTCGAATTGCAACTGGCGAGCAAGGCGGCGTTGCCTTTCGTTGCCGACGACCTGTTCATCAATTTCGACGACGAACGCGCAAAGGCCGGTTTTTCGGCATTGCGCAATCTATCCACGAAAACTCAGGTCTTGTTTCTCACGCACCACGATCACCTTTTGCCGTTGATTCGCGAGATATTCGGCGCGCACGTCAATGTTGTCGAATTGCAGCGCACGCCAGTCGTCGCATAGCGGCGTGAATGTTGCGTAATGAAAATTCACGGGAAGTCTGCTTACGAAATCATCAATAATCTGATCAGGAAGCGTGTTTTTTACTACAAAACATTCGTTTAAAATTGCCACTACGCGTGATTTGACTTCATAATCACCCTGTCTTTCGCGACGCCCCGGCCGACAAAAAACGCAATGGATCGGCCAGTGATGGTTGAAGGGTGTCCGTAAAAACCGTGAATAAGGAGGTGTGAATGGTCACCCTGGATGCAATTCAATCGAAGATCGCAAAGCTGCAAAAGCAGGCCGAATCGATCGTGGAAAAACAAACGTCGCTCGGTCTCACGAAAATTCGCGAACTGATGGCAAGGCACGGCCTGAGCGTGGCCGACATCGAGCGCTTCATGGGCAAGAGGCGTGGCCGCAAGCCGGGCAGCGGCGTTAAAGCCGCGGGTGCCAGGCGCGCCGTTGCGGCCAAATACGCCGATCCGAAAACGGGCGCGACGTGGACCGGCCGCGGCCGTGCGCCGGCATGGATTCGCGACGTGAAAGACCGATCGAAATTCCTGATCGACGGCAGCGCGGCAAAGCCGGCCGCCAAAGTTGGCCGGAAGCCGCGCGCCAATGCGGCGGCGGTGAAAAAGACCGTCGCCAAGCGCGCCAAGGCCGCGCCCGCTAAAAAAGCCGCGCCTGCAAAGCGCGCGGGGCGTAAGCCGGCAGGCCGCAAAGCTGCCGCATCGCCGGCACAAGCCGCAGCGGCTGCTTAATAAAGCCGCACTGAAAATCGCATAAGCGAGCATCGCTTTGCGAACCGGTGGCCGCGACGGCGTTTAACGCTCGCGGCCACTTTTGCATGAGCGGCGCGAAACGACGCGCGCCTGGTTCCCGTCGTCGCCCTCGTTGCCCATTTTGTCACCGATGTCCGGCCTTTCTTTTTCTTCGGGCCTTCTCGCGCCCTATCTTCAGTCGCTCGACGGACTTCAATGGCTCGGCATTGCGGTTGCACTCGTGCTGGGCGGTATGGTGAAAGGCGTGACCGGCATTGGCGTGCCGCTCGTGGCCATGCCTATCGTCACGCATTTTTTGCCGGTCAAGGAAGCGGTGCTGCTGCTGTCGATGCCGATCATTCTCGGCAATATCCCGCAGGCGCTGGAAGGCGGCGAAATGCTGCCTACCTTGCGTAATATCGCGGCGCCGTTAATTGGCACCGTCATCGGCAATGTAATTGGCGTCTCGGTGCTGATCGCGCTCGAACCGCATCACGCGCAGGCGGCTTCGGGCGTGGCGTTGATCGTGGCGGCGGTGCTCCTGCTCGTTTCGCCGCGTTTCAAACTCGCGCCGGCGCTCGCAAAGCCAGTGGGTTTCGTGCTCGGCTTCGGGGCGGCGCTCATGGAAAGCATCGCCGCCGTGCCAGGGCCGTTGCTCGCCATGTATCTGATCGCGTCGGGCGCCACGGGCCGGGCCTTCACCAAGCAGATCGCGATCATTCTCGTCGTTTCGGTCGTCACGCTCATTACGACGTTCAGCCACGGCGCGCACGCCAATCTCGTCGATCTCGCGATTTCGGCGGCGGCCAGCGTGCCCGCCATCGCGGGCATGCTGCTCATTCGACCGTTGCGCGACAACCTGCATCCGCTCGCGTTTCGCGTGGTCGTGCTCGTCTGCGTGCTGGCCGCCGCCGTGCAGATGATCGTCAAATCACGCGTGCTGTTTTGACGATCGCGCCGTTCAATGGCTGATTGTTTCGAGCGAGAGCCCGCGCGTAATGGGCCCAAGCAGAATCATCACGATACCCACGAGCATCGAGGCGCCGATAAACGCCGCTACGCCTGGCACACCGTAATGATGGAGCAGGATGCCGATGGCGAGCCCCGCGAACGCGGCGGCAATGCGGCTCCACGAATACACGAAGCCCACGGCGCGCGCGCGGATGCGCGTAGGGTAAAGCTCGGCCTGATAGCCGTGATAGGCGTACGACATCACATTCGAGGCGAGCGTGAAAATCACGCCCAGCACGATCAGGATCCACGGCTGCGTGGCTTGCGCGAATAGCGTGATGACCACGGCCATGATGAGCAGGCCGCCGACGATCTGCGTCTTGCGCTCCAGCTTGTCCGCGAACCACACGCCAATCAGCGGCCCGAACGGATTGGCGATGGCGATCACAAAGGCATACGCGAGACTCTGCGTGATGTGAACGCCACGGGCGATCAGCAATGTCGGCACCCACGCGGCGAAGCCGTAAAAGCCGATCACTTGCGCCATGTTGAAAATCGACAGAATGACCGTGCGGCGCAAATAAGGCGCACGCAGCACTTCGCCGAGCGAGCCGCGCCCGGCTTTTTCGAGCGAAATCGGGCCGAGCGGCGGCAAAGGCGCGCCCGTTTCGGTGGCGACGCGTCGCTCGATGTCGGCCACGACGCGTTCCGCTTCCTCCTCGCGGCCATTGCGCGCGAGCCAGCGCGGGCTTTCGGGAATGTTTCGGCGCAGGAACCACACCACGACCGCGCCGACCGAACCGATCAGGATCACCACGCGCCAGTAGTCGAGACCAATGGGATGCGAGTCCTTGAGGATATAGGCGAGAAACGCGACCACAGGCACCACGCTGAACGTGATGAACTGGTTGACCGCATAGGCGCGCCCGCGCTCGCCGCCCGGAATCAGCTCGGAGATGTACGTGTCGATCGTCACCAGTTCGATGCCGATGCCGATACCGGCAATGAAGCGCCAGATATTGAGCGCCTGGCCGCTCGTCTGAAACGCCATGATGGCCGTGCAGGCGATGTACCAGATCAGCGACCACGTGAAAATAATGCGCCGCCCGAAGCGGTCGGCCACCTGACCGAACGCGAGCGCGCCGACCCACAGCCCGGCGAAAGTGGAGAACACGAACGTGCCGAAGCCGGCTACCTTGAGCGGCCCGAGCGCGGAAAAGAAGCCCAGCGATTCCGGCGTAAAAAGACCTGAATGCACCATGCCCGGGGCGACATAGCCCGTGAAGAACAGGTCATAAAATTCGAATACCCCGCCAAGCGACAGCAGAATCACCATTGTCCAGACTGTGCGCGACGGCGGCAGCCGGTCGAGGCGGGCGGCAATTTCCGCCGATTTTTCTATGGACATCCCGATTCCTCATTACATTTTGAAAGCGTGTGGAGAGCGAAATGAGCATGCGTCGATGGATTGCACGTGTTGCGCGCGATGCGTGCAAATGCCGATACAGGCCATAGCACGCACTTTATTGATGCCGCGACATTGAAACACCTGGTTAAAACCCAAATGCGTTGCGCTTTCTGGCAAATGCCGCTTATCGCAATGCCGCTCATGCGGGGCAGGTTCGGCAAGCGCCGCGGCTTCAATCGCGCCGGTATATATTGAGTTTCGGTTTTGAGCACGCTACATTGGGCGCGCTCAATTCAGCCTCGCGCGATTGATTCATTTCGTGTAATTTGTATGTAAGGATTGCTGATGATGCATCGCGTATCGCGCGACCACCGCGAAGAATATGGCTGGCTGGGTGGCCGCGCCGGCCAGACGCGGCTTGGCTGGTCCGCGTTGGGCCTCGCAGCCGTGTTCGGCGCGCTGGCTTTCGTTCCCGGTTTGCCGCTCGATGCGCGCCTGTGCGCCGCGATGTCGAGCGCGTGCCTTAATCTCTTCATCGTCGTCTTCGGCTCGCGGCTATTGGCGGCGCGCGCCCCGTCCGGCGAGCCGGTCCCGAAGATCTCGCTGCGCCTGTCGCGTCTCTTGCGCCTCGCTTTCCAGCGCCATGCCGAGACCGCGGACCTACGCGGCCTGCTGCAATCGCTCCCGTGGCAACGGTGGATCGCGCCGCTCGCCGCGCTCGTTTCGCTTGCGTTGGCCATTTATGCATGGGCGTCCCCGGCTTTTGCGCCAACGGCTTCGCAACGTGAATCCGCGCCTTTTCTTATAGCGGGCGCCGCTGCGCTCGTCATGTCGTTTGCTGTGCTCGTGGCCGAGCGCTTTCATGCGCAACGCGGTGCGCAATCGCGCGAATCCGCCGCGCTCGCGGGGCCGTTGCGTGTAGTGCTTGCCGCTGCGTTGAGCATGGCGGCCTCGGTCGCCGCGCAGGCTTACGCAGGCGAGGCGCTCACGTGGCTCGTGCGTATCGTCGCCGTGCTCTGCGTGGCCGTTGCCGTCGAACTCGGTCTGCGCGCGCTGTTCGCTGCGCTGGTAAAGCCCGACGAGGGCCGCTATCTGCATAGCGCCATCGCGGGCGTACTGAGCATCCGGGCACGTCCGCTTGCCGCATTCAATGCCCAGATGCGCATGCGCTACGGCATCGACCTGCGGCAGAACTGGGCGCTCCAAAGCTTCGTTCGACTCCTGCCGGGCGCGTTCGCCGCCATGGTCGCGGCGGGCTGGCTGCTGGGCGGCGTGACGATCCTCGGCCCCGATCAGCGCGCCGTATACGAGCGCTTTGGCGCGCCGGTCGCCGTGTGGCAACCCGGGCTGCATGCGGGCCTGCCGTGGCCCTTCGGACGCGTGCGCGTGATCGACAACGGCGCGGTCCATCAACTGATCGTCTCGGGCAGCGCGAACGACAGCAGCCGCGCCGCGCCGCCCGTTTCCGCCGACGGCGACCCGCCCGCGCAATTGAATCGCCTGTGGGACGTGGCGCATCCGTGGGAGACGACCCAGGTAATAGCGGGCACGAGCGGCGCTCAGCAGGCATTCCAGATCGTGAGCGCGGACGTGCGGCTCGACTATCGCGTCGGCCTCACGGATGCGGCGGCGCGGGCCTCGCTCTACCGTGCCGTGGATATGGACGCTACGGTGCGCTCGATCGCGAACCGCGAGGTCGTGCGTTACCTCGCGTCGCGCACGCTGCCGTCGCTGCTCGACACGCCGCAAACGGCCATGGCCGGCGCATTGCGCGGCGCCGTGCAGCGCGAGCTGGACCGGCTCGCGAGCGGCGTCGAAGTGGTGGCCGTGGTGATCGAGAGCGTGCATCCGCCGGCGGGCGCGGCCGCCGCGTATCACGGCGTGCAGGCCGCGCAAATTCGCGCGCAGGCGAGCGTGGTGCAGGCGCGCGGCTTCGCGGCGACAGCGCTCGGGCAAGCGCAGCAACAGGCGATCGAGACCGTGGCGCAGGGTAGTGCGAACGCGGCGGACACGCTCGCCGCCGCGCGCGTGCAGCAGATCGGCTTCGATGCGGACGTGATCGCGCAGCAGCTCGGCGGCCCGGCATTCGGCTTCGAGTATTACCTGCACAGCCTGCAAAAAGGGCTGAAAAACGCGAGCGTGACGGTGATCGACGACCGGCTCGCGAGCGGCAGCCGCGCGACGATCGACCTGCGCACGTTGAGCCCGGCCACGGCGGCGGGCGTGAAAAACGCGTGGTAGCCGCCGGTTACTCCCATAGATAAAGCAAGGTGATTCGAACGTGAGCTTTTTGCATACGCATGGCGATGCGCACTCCCATCATCATCATGACCACGGCGCGGGAGGATCGGCACCGCTGAATCCCCGGCGTTTTGCGTTACGCGCGGCGTTCGCGCTGTTCTGCGTGATCGTCGCGTTCATCGTGGCGAGCGTCGTGCAGGTGCGCGAGGGCGAAGCGACTGTTGTAACGCGTTTTGGGGACCCGGTGCGCGTGCTGCTGCGGCCCGGCCTTGCGTGGCGGCTGCCCGCGCCCATCGAGGCCGCGGTGCCCGTCGATCTGCGGCTGCATACGACGTCGAGCGGCTTGCAGGACGTCGGCACGCGCGACGGTTTGCGCATCATCGTGCAGGCCTACGTGGCCTGGCGCGTGCCCGGCAACGCGAACGACGTTGGCCGCTTCGTGCGCGCGGTGCGCAACGAACCCGACGAGGCCGCGCGCCAGATTCGCTCGCTGGTCGGCTCGGCGTTGCAGACCACGTCCGCGGGCTTCGACCTGGCTTCGCTCGTGAATACCGATCCCTCGCAAGTCCGTATCGGCGCATTCGAAGAGGCGCTGCGCCGCCAGGTCGATGCGCAGGTTTACGCGGCCTATGGCGTACACGTCGTGCAGGTCGGGCTCGAGCGCCTCACGCTGCCCGCCGTGACGCTGGCGGCGACTGTCGACCGTATGCGCGCCGAGCGCGAGACCGTGGCTGCGCAGCGCACCGCCGAAGGGCTGCGCGAGGCGGCGCAGATCCGCTCCGACGCCGATCGCGACGCCCGCGTGCTGATCGCCGACGCCAACGTGAAGGCCGCCGATATCGAGGCGCAGTCGCGCAAGGACGCGGCGGCCATTTACGGCAAGAGTTACGCCGCCGATCCGCAGCTCTATACGATGCTGCGCTCGCTCGATACGCTCGGCACGGTCGTCAACAGCAACACGAACCTGATCCTGCGCACCGACGCCGCGCCGTTCCGCGCGCTGGTGCAGGGGCCGCCCGGGCTCGGCGCGGCCACGGCGTCTTCGGGGTCGTTCGTTGCGCCCGCAACCAACGCCCACACGCGCGGGCGCAGGCCATGAGCACGAGCGACAACTTTCCCGCGCTTGGGCCCGGCGCACAGGCGGTGCGCCTGTCGTTCCGGTTCGTGACGGCGCTTGCGATACTCGCGGCGCTCGCATGGGCCACCTCGAACGTGCGCCGCATTCCGGCAGATAGCAGCGCCGTGGTGATGCGCTTTGGCGCCTACGTGCGCAGTCAGGGCGCGGGGCTGCTGGTCGCGTGGCCGCGTCCGTTCGAAACGGTGCTGCTCGTGCCGGGCAGCGAGCGTGTGCTCGAACGGCGCATCGCCATGCTCGCGCGAGATCCGGGCGCACCCGCGCAACTGAGCGACGCAAGCGACGCGCTCGCGGGCTCCGGCTACGTGCTCACGGGCGACAACGGCGTCGTGCAGGTGAGCGCGACGCTGTTCTACCGTGTGAGCGATCCTTACGCGTATGCGTTGCAGCTCGCGCATCTCGACGCCGCGCTCGAACGCATCGTGTCGGCCGCCGTCGCGCAAATTGCCGCGCAACGCGACCTCGATTCGATTCTCGTCGCGCGCCCGGAAATGGTGGCCGCCGATCAGCAAATGGCCGCGCGCCGCGAGCAATTGCGCGGCGATCTCGCGCGCGCGGTCCAGCGTCAGCTCGACGCACTGACTGCCGCGCATGCCGGGCTTGGCATTGAGGTTTCGCGCATGGATCTGCAAGCCTCGTTTCCGGCTTCGGCCGTGGATGCATTCAACGCGGTGCTGACTTCGCTGCAGAACGCCGAGCGCGACGTCGCGCAGGCGCGCACGCTCGCTGAAAAAACGCGCCAGCACGCGCAGCAAAGTGCCGACCGCATCGTGCAGGACGCACAAGCGAGCGCGGCGGAGCGGGTGGCGACGGCGCAGTCGGAAACCTCGACGATCGCGCAACTCGAAGCGGCGCTCGGCGCGAATCACGACCCGGGGCTGCTGGCGCGCGCTTATCGCGACCGCGTGCAGGCGGTGCTCGCGCACGCCGCGCGCGTGACGACGCTCGACCCCAACGACGCATCGAGCCTCGTGTTGCCGGGGCGCGCGCCATGACCACGCCATTCGAAACACCGGCGAGTCATCGCACACGCGGCGGCACGCCCGAAAGCGAAACCACGCACGCGCACGAACGAGAATCCGTCGCCACGCTCGTCATGTCCGATGCCGAGCGCCGCGCCATCACGCGCCACACGTTGCTGGCGCTCCTCGCGGGCGCGCTGTTGCTGCTTTCGCTCGCATGGCCGCATCTGTTCAACGGCAACGCCACGCTCGCGCAAGTGCTGGCGGCGGCGGCTTCGATCGTGGTTGCGCCGCCCGTGTTCGCGAGCGCCTGGCGCAGCCTCAAGACGCCGAGTCTGCATGGCGTGACCGACCGCCTCATCGCGCTCGCCATGCTGGGCGCGTGGGCCGTGGGCGACATGACGACGGCTGCGCTCTTGCCCATCGTGATGACCTTCGGCCACGCACTCGAAGAGCGCAGCGTACTCGGCTCGCAGGAGGCGATACGCGCGCTCGGCCGCCTCACCGCCGGCGACGTGCGGCGCGTGAACGCCGCGGGCGTCGTCGAAACGGTGCCCTACGACGCGTTGCGCCCCGGCGACGTGGTCGACGTGCTGCCCGGCTCGCGCGTACCCGCTGACGGTATCGTGCGGCACGGCCGCTCGGCCATCGACAACGGCCCGATCACGGGCGAATCTTTGCCGCAGGACGCTGGCGAGGGTGCGCGCGTATTCGGCGGCGCGATGAATCTGGACGGCGCGTTGCGCGTGGAGATCACGCACGTCGGCGAGGCTTCGACGTTGGGCAAGGTCGTCGAGTTGATGCAGCGCGCCGAGGCCGCGAAGCCGCCCATTACGCAGGCGCTGGAACGCTATATGGACGCGTATCTCGCGCTCGTGCTGCTGATCGCGGCGATCGTGTGGTTCGTGAGCGCGAA
The DNA here is from genome assembly GCF_905220295.1 of Paraburkholderia sp. J76. Lineage (NCBI taxonomy): Bacteria > Pseudomonadati > Pseudomonadota > Betaproteobacteria > Burkholderiales > Burkholderiaceae > Paraburkholderia > Paraburkholderia sp. J76. The sequence continues at coordinate 94,151 of NZ_CAJMZJ010000001.1, read as the reverse complement.
CGCTTCGGCCATGCTGGCGGTGATCGTCGCCGCGTGCCCGTGCGCGCTCGTGCTGGCCGCGCCTTCCACGGCCATCGCGGGCATCGCGGCGGGCGCGCGGCGCGGGATATTGTTCAGGAATGCTGCGTTTATCGACGCGCTGGCCGAAATCGATACGCTCGTGATCGACAAGACGGGCACGCTCACGCACGGCGAGTTGCGTGTGACGACGATAGCGCTGCAACCGGACGCGGACGAAGCCGGCACGCTCGCGCTGGCCGTGCAACTCGCCCAGGCCAGCGCGCATCCGGTGTGTCGCGCGCTCTTGCGCTACGGCGCGCCGGGAACGCCGCAAGGCGCGCCGCTCCCACACGCGCGCGAACTGCGCGGGCTAGGCGTGCTCGCGACGATGCCCGAAGGCGAGGCCGTGCTCGGCCGCCATGACTTGCTCGAACAATATGTGAGCGAGCTGCCGCCCACGCCCGCGGAACTGGACGGCCCCTGTGTGGGCCTCGCGCTGAACGGCCGCCTGCTCGCGTGGTTCGGTTTCGCCGACACGGTGCGCCCGGAAGCCCGCGAAGCGTTGGACGGCCTGCGCGCGCTCGGCATCGGGCATGCGACGCTGCTTACGGGCGACCGCGAACGCGTGGCGCGCCGCGTGGCCGCCGAGGTAGGTATCGACAACGTCGTGGCGCATGCGCTGCCGCACGACAAGCTCGATTACGTGCTGGGCGAGATCGGCGCGGGGCATCGTCCGATGGTGGTCGGCGACGGCCTGAACGACGTGCTCGCCATCAAGGCAGGCGCGACGAGCGTGGCGATGGGCGAGCGCGGCATCGATATCGCCGTGGCTGCCGCCGATATCGTGCTGCTCGCCGACGACCTGCGCCGCGTGCCCGACAGCGTGCGACTCGGGCGGCGCTGCCGGCGAATCGCAACGGCGAATGCGGCGATCGGGCTCGCGTGGACGGTGGCCGTCATCACGCTGGCGGCGCTGGGCGTGCTGAGCGCCGTGGCGAGCGCGGTGCTGCATAACGTGGGCACGTTCGTGGTGATCGCGAACGCGGGGCGTTTGTTGCGCGACGAGTGACGAACGACGAACGACGTCAGTGCGGCACCGCCGTCAACGCGCGCAACTGCTCCAGCAGCTTCACCGCGGGGCTCGGCAGAATGCCGTGCCGCCGCCGGAACGCCGTGAGCGTGCGCCGGCCCTCGACACCAGGCATGTCGAGCGTATCGAATACGCCCGCCTTGCTTTCCGTGAGATACATCGTCGACGCCATCCAGCTCAGGAATCCCGAACGCGCCACGAGACTCTTGAGCGCCGTGATCGAGCGCGTTTGCACCACCACGTTCGGCAGGCCGAGCCCTTGCGCCGCGAACGCCTGCTCCATATGCGCGAACGGCGCCGTGCCGCGCGGCGGAATCGCCCATTGTTCGTTCAAGGTGTCAGCGAGCGTGAGGTCGGGCTTCGCGCGCAAAGGATGATCGTGCGCCGCCACCACATAGCTGCAATCCTCCCAGCGACAATCGCCGATGGCCGCGATTTCGTCGGTATCGGGCACGGCCATGCTGAGCGCGAGATCGATCTCGCGCTTGACGAGCGCATCGGCGAGCCGGTCCCACACGCCTTCGAGTATCTCGACTCGCAGCCCCGGCCAACGCCGCAGCACGCCGCTCACGGCAAGCGGCAGCACGAGGCTCGCAATGCTGCCGACCGCCCCCACGCGGATCGTGCCGCGCGCGAGGCCGCGCATGGCGGCGATTTCCTCGCGCGCCTGCTCGGCTTCGCGCTGAAGCAGGATGGCGTGCGGCAGGAGCGCCTCGCCCACGGCGGTGAGATGCATGCCGCGCGAATGGCGCTCGAAGAGCGGCGCGCCCACCTGTTCTTCGAGGCGGCGGATCGCGCGCGAAAGCGCGGGTTGGGTCACGTGCAGCGTTTCCGCCGCGCGCCCCAGACTGCCGGCGGAGACGATGGTCGCGAACGCGTGGAGTTGCTGGAGGTTGTAAGTCATGCCAAAAGGTAATGCCTTTTAGCTGAATCCGCAATTTCCGGTTACCCGTAGCATGGCGATAATGATCCTCCATTGAACGACGCGCTTTTCGACAGGAGGCCTTGGATGACCGGCAGCGCGCCTCAGCAGCAACATCAGCACAATCGCGCCCAGAGCTGCAACGTCAGGACCGTGCGCGACGCGGTCATCGACTTCGCGCGCCGCGTGGGCATGACTTCGATCTTCGCGAACCCCGGTTCGACCGAGTTGCCGATGTTCCGCGACTTCCCCGCCGACTTCCGCTACGTGCTCGGCCTGCAGGAAGCGGTGGTGGTCGGCATGGCCGACGGCTACGCGCAGGCCACCGGCAACGCGGCGCTCGTGAACCTGCACTCGGCGGCGGGCGTGGGCAACGCCATGGGCAACATCTTCACGGCGTTTCGCAACCGCACGCCGCTCGTCGTCACGGCGGGCCAGCAGGCGCGCTCGATCCTGCCGTTCGAACCCTTTCTCGCGGCCACCCAGGCCACGGAGCTGCCGAAGCCCTATGTGAAGTGGAGCATCGAGCCGGCGCGCGCGCAGGACGTGCCGCTCGCCATTGCGCGCGCGTATGCGATCGCGATGCAGGAGCCGCGCGGCCCGGTGTTCGTGTCGATTCCCGTGGACGACTGGGACCAGCCGGCCGAACGCGTGCCCGAACGCGCGCTTGCCCACACCACGCGCCCTGAGCCTGCGATGCTCGCCCATATCGGCGCGGCGCTCGATGCGTGCGCGCGCCCCGCTTTCGTGGTGGGCGGCGCCGTGGATCGCGCGGGCGCGGCCGACGATGTCGTGCGGCTCGCGGAGCTTCATCGCGCGCGCGTGTTCGTCGCGCCGATGACGGGGCGTTGCAGCTTTCCGGAAAAGCATCCGTTGTTCGCGGGCTTTTTGCCGGCCATGCGCGAGCGCATTGTCGAACTGCTGGGCGCACACGATCTCGTGTTCGCGATCGGCGCGCCGGCTTTCACTTATCACGTGGAGGGTCACGGGCCGCATGTGCCGCGGGGCGCCGCGCTGTGCCAGTTGATCGACGACCCCGGCACCGCCGCGTGGACGCCCGAAGGCATGGCCGCCGTGGGCAACGTGCGGCTGGGCGTGCTCGATCTGCTGGAGCGCCCGGTTTGCGCGGCGGCGCGCGAACGTGCGATGCCCGCGCCGCGCGCCGTGCCGCCGCGTGCAACGCCGCCCACCGCGCCGGGCGAACGCATGTCGGTTGCCTACGCGCTGCAAACGCTCGCCGAAGTGCGCGACGCAGGCACGACGGTCGTGGAGGAAGCGCCCAGCTCGCGCCCGGTAATGCAGACGTATCTGCCGTTCGAGCGTCCCGGCACGTTCCTCACAATGGACAGCGGCGGCCTCGGCTACGGCATGCCCGCCGCCGTGGGCGTGGCGCTCGCAAAGCCAGGCGAGCGCGTGATCGCGCTGATCGGCGACGGCTCCAGCATGTACTCGATCCAGGCGATCTGGAGCGCCGTGCAGCTCGAACTGCCGATTACCTTCGTTATCCTTAACAATACGCGCTACGCCGCGCTGCAGGACTTCGCGCCGGTGTTCGGCTTCGCGCCGAACGATCCCGTCCAGGGCACCGACCTGCCGGGCCTCGATTTCGTCACGCTGGCCGCGGGCATGGGTTGCCCCGGCGTGCGCGTGAGCGAGGCAGGGCGGTTGCGCGATACCCTTGCGACTGCGTTGGCCCGGCAGGGACCGATGCTGGTCGAGACGCTCGTCGCCTGAACGGTGCGCGCGCAACCCATTCCATTTCACGAAATGCGAGGAGAGAGAAGATGCAAACCGTAACGATGCTGATCGATGGCGAAGCGGTGCAGGCGCGCAACGGCGCGACGTTCGAACGCCGCAATCCGCTCGACGGCACAGTGGCGAGCCGCGCGCCCGCAGCCACGGCGGAAGATGCCGTGGCCGCCGTCGATGCCGCCGCGGCCGCATTTCCGGTGTGGTCGGCGATGGGCCCGAGCGAGCGCCGCGCGCTGCTGACGAAGGCCGCGCACGCGCTCGAAGCGAAAGCCGATGCGTTCGCCGCGGCGATGGCCGCGGAAACGGGCGCGTCGGGCATCTGGGCGGGCTTCAACGTGCATCTCGCGGCGGCGGGTCTAATGGAGGCGGCCGCGCTCACCACGCAGATCGGCGGCGAGCTGATTCCCTCCGACGTTCCCGGCAGCCTCGCCATGGGCGTGCGCCAGCCGGCAGGCGTCGTGCTCGGCCTCGCGCCGTGGAATGCGCCCGTGATCCTCGCGGTGCGCGCCATCGCGCTGCCGCTCGCGTGCGGCAATACCGTCGTGCTCAAGGGCTCGGAAATCTGCCCGGCCACGCACGGTCTCATCGTCTCGGCGATGCAGGAAGCGGGGCTGCCGCGCGGCGCCGTCAACTTCGTGACGAACGCGCCCGCCGACGCCGCGCGCGTGGTCGAAGCCATGATCGCGCATCCGAAAGTGCGCCGCGTGAACTTCACGGGCTCCACGCGCGTGGGCCGCATCATCGCCGAAACCTGCGCGCGCCATTTGAAGCCTTCGGTGCTCGAACTGGGCGGCAAGGCGCCGCTCGTGGTGCTCGACGACGCCGATATCGAAGCGGCGGCGCACGCGGCCGCGTTCGGCGCGTTCGCCAATTCCGGGCAAATCTGCATGTCGACGGAGCGCATCATCGTCGACGAAAGCATTGCCGACGCCTTCGTCGCGCGCCTCGGCGAGCGCGCCCGCGCACTGCCGCTCGGCGATCCGCGCAAGGGTCCGGTGGTGCTCGGCTCGGTCGTGGACATGAGCACGGTCGAGCGCTGCAACGCGCTGATCGACGACGCGCTCGCCAAAGGCGCGACGCTCGTCTGCGGCGGCAAGGCCGACAGCACGCTCATGCCCGCCACGCTGCTCGACCATGTCACGCCCGAGATGCGTCTCTATCGCGAGGAGTCGTTCGGTCCCGTGAAGGGCATCGTGCGCGTGCGCGGCGAAGAAGCCGCGATTGCCTGCGCGAACGACAACGCTTACGGGCTTTCGTCCGCGGTGTTCAGCCGCGATACGGCGCGTGCGTGGGGCGTCGCGCAGCGCATCGAGTCGGGCATCTGCCACATCAACGGTCCGACCGTGCACGACGAAGCGCAAATGCCGTTCGGCGGCGTGAAGGAGAGCGGCTTCGGGCGCTTCGGCGGCAAGGCGGGCATTGCCGAGTTCACCGAACTGCGCTGGATCACGATGCAGACCGCGCCGCGCCACTATCCGTTCTGAGGGCGCGCCATGCATATCGCAATACTCGGCGCGGGCGCGATGGGCTCGCTGTTCGGCGGGTTGCTCGCCGTTGCGGGCCATCGCGTGACGCTGCTCGACGTCGACGACGCGCACCTGCACGCGATCAACGAAGCCGGTTTGCGGCTCACTACCGATGCGGGCGAGCGCGTCGTCACGAATCTCGAAGCGTTGCGGCCAGAGGCGGCGACTGCGCCCGCCGATCTGCTGATTGTCTTCACCAAGACGCTGCACACGCAGGCGGCGCTCGGCGCGGCGCGCGCCGCGCTGGGTCCGCAAACCGCGCTGCTCTCGCTGCAGAACGGCTTGGGCAACGCCGAACGTCTCGCGCGATTCGCGGACCCGGCGCGCGTGATGATCGGCGTGACGACGTGGCCCGCCGACAAGAACGGTCCCGGCCGCGTGAGTTCCCATGGCGCGGGTGTGATCCGCCTGATGAGCGCGGACGGCGCGAATTCGCCGATGCTTTCCCGCACGGTCGAAGCGCTCAACGAGGCCGGACTCGCCTGCACCGCCGACGCCGACGTTTGGGCCGCGATCTGGGAGAAGGTCGCCTTCAATGCGGCGCTCAACAGTCTGTGCGCGGTGACGGGCTGCACGGTTGGCGAACTCACGAATGTTTCGGACGGCGAAGTGCTCGCGCTGAAGATCGTCGCGGAAGTCGCCGCGGTGGCGCACGCGCACGGCGTGGCCGTGAACGAAGCGCATGTGGCCGGTAACGTGCGGCATGCGCTCGCGCATCACCGCGAGCATCGGCCTTCGATGCTTCAGGACGTGCTCGCCGGACGCAAGACCGAGATCGAGGCGATCAACGGCGCGGTGGTCGAGGCCGCGCGCATGCGTGCTATCGCTGTGCCGAATACGGCGGCGCTGCTGCATCTCGTGCGTCTCGTCGATGCGAAGGAATCCCTATGAATTAGACGATCGATGCCGAACCCATGACAAACGAATGACTGCGCATTCGAAGCGCAGCAAAGGAGACAAATCATGACTTATGCCACGCCCGCCCCTGCTTCGGGAGCGACGCCGTGCGAGGACATCGCCATCGCCGGCGGCACGGTCGATATCGGCCGCACGCTCGACGAGGGCGCATATTCCACGTTGCAGAAAATCGCCGTGGTTCTGGCGGCCTTGTCGATCGTCGTCGATGGTTTCGACAGCCAGTTGATCGGATTCGCAATTCCCGTGCTGATCAAGGAGTGGGGCGTCACGCGCAACGCGTTCGCCCCCGTCGTGGCGGCGGGGCTGATCGGCATGGGCTTCGGCAGCGCCTTCGCCGGGCTGTTCGCGGATCGCTTCGGGCGCCGCTGGGCCGTGGTCGGCAGCGTGCTCGTATTCGGCGCGGCGACCAGCGCGATCGGCCTCGCGCCGAACGTGGCGGCCATCGCCGCGCTGCGCTTCGTTGCCGGCTTTGGCATTGGCGGCGCGCTGCCGAGTTCGACGACGATAACCGCCGAATTCACGCCCGCGCGCTTTCGCACGTTCGCGGTGACGGCAACCATCGTGTGCGTACCGCTCGGCGGCATGCTCGCGGGTATTTTCGCGGCGCAAGTGTTGCCGGTGTACGGCTGGCGCGGGCTATTTTTCGCGGGCGGCGTGCTGCCCCTCGTGCTCGCGCTCGTGCTGCTCGTCGCGCTGCCCGAGTCGCCGCGCTTTCTCGCGCGCCGTCCCAAGCGCTGGCCCGAACTCGTGCGCCTGCTTGGCCGCATGGCGCGCGAGGTCGCGCCCGACGCAGCGTTCACCGACCTGCGCGAGCAAAGCGCCGAAAAGCACGTGGGCTTCACGGCGCTCTTTCGCGACGGCCGCGCACGCGACAGCGTGGCGATCTGGTGCGCGTTCTTCATGTGCCTGCTCGCCGTGTACAGCGCATTTAGCTGGCTGCCCGCCATGCTGACGAGCGAAGGTCTGAGCGTATCGCTCGCCGGTTACGGGCTGAGCGCCTACAACCTTGGCGGCGTGATCGGCGCCTTGCTGTGCGCGCTCGCCATTACGCGCTTCGGCTCGCGCGGGCCGCTCCTGCTGTGCTGCGCGGGCGGCGCGGCGAGCGCATGGGTGATGCTCGGCGTTGGCGCGACCCAGCATACGGGCTTGCTCATCGCGGGCCTCGGCGTGCACGGTCTCTTCGTCAACGCGGTGCAATCGACGATGTACGCGCTGTGCGCCTACGTATACCCGACAGGCGTGCGCGCGACGGGCACGGCCTCGGCGCTGGCGTTCGGCCGCGTGGGCGCGATCCTGAGCGCTTTTGCCGGAGCCGCGGTGATTACCGCCGGCGGCGCGGCGGCCTATCTGACGATGCTCGGCGCCGCCATGGCGCTGGTGCTGATCGCACTGGCCTTGGTTGGCCATCATATCCCGAGGCGCGCGGGACAACGACGGGATTGACGATACCGATCAGCCTCAATGCGACGCCACGAACGCCGCATCGGCAAAAGGCGCCGGAATGGCAAAGCTTGCGCGCATGCGCTTCGCTTCTGCTGCCGGCGTCGAGCCAAACAGCCGCTTGAACTCCCTGCTGAATTGCGACGGGCTCGTGTAACCTACCGCGAGGCTCGCCGCCTCCGCGCTCAGGTCCTGGCGGACCATCAACAGGCGAGCCTGATGCAAGCGCGTGGATTTCACGTATTGCATGGGCGAGACTTGAGTGATCGCCTTGAAATGGCTGTGAAAACTCGGCACGCTCATTCCCGCTGCTTCGGCCAGTTGCATCACGTCCAGCGGCCGCGTGTAGCCGGCATGGATGAGGCGCAGCGATTTGCCTATGCGGCCGAACTGGCCTTTCATTGCTAATGCCTCGCGCATCGAACTTCCCTGCGCGCCGGTGAGCACGCGGAAATACAATTCGCGCAACAGGCCCGGGCCCAATACGGCGGCTTCGAGCGGCCTGTGCAGCGCTTCGAGCAAACGCAACACGGACATCTGCATGACGTCATCCATCGGGGTCGACATCATGCTCTGCGGCGCTTGCACGTGTTCCCTTTCGCTTATGTGATCGATCTGCATCGCCAGTTCGGCGGCGAGCGCGAAATCGAGGTGCAGATACAGCGCAAGCAGCGGGCGCTCCGTAGTTGCTTCGGTTTCCATACTAAATGGCACCGGCACGGAAACGGCGAGGTAATGTTGCTCGTCGTAGAGATACAACTGGTTGCCGAAATAGCCGCGCTTGCGGCCCTGACACACGATCACGATGCCAGGGTCGTAGAGCACCGGCGTGCGTGAAAGCGGCCGGTTCGAGCGCAGAATGCGCACGCCCGGCAACGCTGTGAGGTTGTAGCCTTCGTCGGGCGCCAGCGCGTGAAGCAACGCGATCACGCGTTTCTGGCTGTGCGACGAAAGCCTGGACAGGTTGGCGGAGTCTCGCTTCGGGCTCATAGTTTCAGGCAAGAAAATTACTGAAATCGGGCTTTTTTAGCCTATGTTTCAATACTAGTATGCACTCTCCAGACATCATTCGGGAGAACCTTTCATGGCATCCACCAGGATTCTGCTCATTACGGGCGTCAGCAGCGGCTTCGGACGCGCGCTGGCGCAAGAAGCGCTAGCAGCGGGTCACACAGTCGTCGGGACTGTGCGCAGCGAGCAGGCGAGGCGCAATTTCGAGGCGCTGTCCGCGTCTCGCGCACTGGCGCGCGAGCTCGACGTGACGGATTTCGACGCTATTGCCGGCGTAGTGGCGGAAATCGAAGCGAGCGTCGGGCCCGTGGACGTGCTGGTCAACAACGCCGGATACGGGCACGAAGGCGTCATGGAAGAGTCGTCGTTGCCGGAAATGCGCAGACAGTTCGACGTGAATGTGTTTGGCGCGGTCGCGATGATGAAAGCGGTTCTGCCGTTCATGCGCGAGCGCGGGCGAGGCCACATTCTGAATATCACGTCGATGGGCGGCCATATCACCATGCCGGGCGTTAGCTACTATTGCGGAAGCAAATTCGCGCTGGAGGGCATTTCCGAAGCTCTGGGCAAAGAAGTCGAGCCGCTCGGCATTGGGGTGACGGCGGTCGCGCCTGGCTCGTTTCGCACCGACTGGGCCGGACGCTCGATGACGCGAACGCCACGTTCGATCGCGGCTTACGACGCGATCTTCGACCCCATTCGCCAGGCGCGCGAAGAGAAGAGCGGCAAGCAACCGGGCGATCCGCAAAAGGCGGCGCGCGCGATGCTCGCTGTCATCGAAGCGGATCACCCACCCAGGCATCTCCTGCTCGGCAGCGATGCACTTGGGCTCGTGAGGGCGAAACTGGCGGCACTTGAGAATGAAATCAACGCCTGGGAGACCGTAACGATTTCGACGGACGGTTGACGCGGACCTCGCCCAAAAGCGGCGAAGCCCGCACGAGCGATCAAAGACCGCTAACCGTCTTGACCGTCACCCACTGGCCGTTCTTCACCTGATACACCGTCGACGACCCGTTCTTGAGCGAGCCGTTCGCGTTGAACTCGATATGGCCGGTAATGCCGTCGAAGCTGATGCTTTGCAGCTTCGCGCGATAGTCGTCGGGCTTCGTCGAATTGGCGGCCTGCATCGCCTTGATGGCGGCCCACGCCGCGTCGTAGCCGAACGGCGCGTAGGAGAGCACGTCCACACCGTACTTCTGCTTGAAGCGGTCGGCGAACTTCGAACCGACCGGCGTGCTGTCGAGCGGACGCCCGTATTCCCACGCCATCGCGCCTTCGGACACGTCGCCCGCGAGCTTGATGAAGTCCACGTCCTTCACGCCGCCGCCGCCTACGTACTGCGCCTTGATGCCGAGCTGGGCCATCTGCTTCATGATGCCGGCCGCCTGCGGATTGAGCGCGCCCACGAAAATCAGGTCGGGGTTCTTGCTCTTGATGTTGGTGAGCTGCGTCTTGAAGTCCGTCGCCTGATTCGTCGTGTACTCGCGGTCGATGATGTCGCCGCCATGCGCTTTCACGGCCTTCACGAACTCGTCGGCCTCGCCCTGGCCGAAGGCCGTGCGGTCGTCGATCACGGCGATGCGTTTGGCCTTCGTCGTCGTGACCGCATAGGCGCCCGCCGTGCCCGCGTTTTGCGCGTCGCTCGAGATCACCATGAAGATATTCTTGTAGCCGCGGCCGCTGATGACCGGGTTCGTGGCGGCCGGATCGATGTCGGGCAGGCCGGCCTTTTCGTACAGTTCGGAAGCGGGAATGGTCGTGCCCGAGTTGAAGTGGCCGACGACGACCGAAACGCCTTCGTCCACGAGCTTTTGCGCGACTTGCACGCCCACGCGCGGGTCGGCCTGATCGTCTTCGGCGACGAGTTCGAACGAGACGGGCTGGCCGTTGATCTTGACGCCTTGCGCCTTGGCGTCGTCGAGTGCCATTTTGACGCCGTTTTCCAGGTCTTTGCCGTAATTGGCGTTCGGGCCGGTGAGCGGCGCCGCAAAGCCGATTTTGACGACGGTGTCCGCGTGCGAGGCCAGCGGTGCAACAGTGAGAAGTGCTCCAACGGCCACTGCGATAGGGGTAAGAGTCTTCGCAAAACGCATGTTGTTTCCTTTGTCGGCAAGCATGGGTTCACTGCTGTGGCGTGCATACCGGCGGGACTCGCCTGCTATTCCCGCTTTTGTGCGGTCGCAACGGCGGCCGGTTCACGACTCTTTTGTTCGCGTCGACTGCGTGTTGGGCTCCTCCAGCCAGGCGGTTATGGATCGACCGCTCCGCATGGAAAGCGCCGGAGCGAAACGCTGAAAGCGACTATAGGAAGCCAATATTAGGAAGCCAATATCGCTTCGTCTTGACCATTCGCGACGGTTTCCATGCGCATTTCTGCACAGCGGATAAATCGAGACAATCGGGACAAATACGCCTGCCGGTGCGAACGCGGGTGTAATAGAAATGTAATCGTTCTGCGCGCGTCGGCTTCGCTAAGGTTTCCCCATCGCGCTTTCAAATTCCATTCGATACCGCCGCGCGAGCGCAGACGCGGTTTCGCGCAGGCGCGCGCGATCGGCCATCAGTGTGTGGGCAACCGAATCGGCCAGATTCTCCACATGCACGACACCGGCGAGACCGGCTGCTTCCCATGTCTGCACATAAGCCGCGTGTTTGCTTTCCCCACAGGCATGATCAGGACGACTGATGTTGATGCGGGGCAGCGCATAAGCCATCGCCACGATGCGGCCGTGCAGGCTGCTGCCGCAATAAACACGGCTTGCTGCGATCAGCGCGCAGATGTCCCACACATTCAGCGAGGCGAAGACGCGAACGCGGGCCGCGTGCAGTCGCGCCGCGAGCCTTTCGTACACCCCCAGGTCGTCGTGCCAGGGAGCGGCGCCCGCGCGAAACAACGCGATGCCCAGTTCATGCACCCGCGCCACGCGTTCGAGCTGGACGGCCAGCGTATCGAGCGTCGTATCGTCGCCGAAGTCGGCGCTGAACTGCACCGCTGCGTAGCCGCGCGGGAACGCATGAAAAACTTCGCGCAGCGCGAAGTTTGCGGCGTGCCGGCGTATCGTCGCACCGAACAATACCGCGGTCATCGCGGCGGGGTCCGGTATCAGGCGCGCTTCGATGCCCCGTTGCGCGAGCAGCGCCTGAGTCTGACGTTCGCGCACGCTTATCGTGTCCGCGGATTGCAGCGCGGCGAGCACGTCGGCGCCCAACTGCGCAGCGCGCGCGTCGAGATCGACGCCGCCTACCGCGTTGAACGCGAGATGCTTCACGCGCACGCCGGGCAACGCGGCCTTCGAAAGCACGTACGGCGCGAGCGAAGCCACGCCCACATGCTGTTGCGCCCACGCGCGAGCGCCGCGCAGCCATTCGGCCTCCGCGGCAATGAGCGCCCGCACGCATTGCGGCGGCGCGAGCATCACGGCGGCTTCCCACGCATTGCAGGTCAGCAGTTCGCCGCCCGCGTGGATCACGTTCACGGCGCGGCCGCGCGCGAACGCGGCGATGCGCGGGAGCGCGACGGTCTCCGGTCCGCTGTCGCCGTGCGGTGCGCGCGCGGCGAGCCCCGCGAACAGCCGATCGCGGCCAGGCAGCATGCGCGCCACCACCTGCGCGATCAGCAGATCGCCGAAATTGTGGCGGTCGAACGCGCCAAAAATCACGGTGGGCGTGGGAGACATGCGGGCCTCGCGACGTGGTTTCCTCTATACGGCAATGCAGTATAAAGCGCGAGCAAAGTTGCTGGCCCCATACTGGCATAAGGAAGCCTTAAGCATTGCTCGGAGAAACTGTCGGCGTTGCCGACGTGTTTCCATCTATGAGAACGGTCTACTCCGAACTGAAGAGCGCGCGCCTGCGCCCGACGTCCAGCCGCGTGGCCGTGCTGAAGGTGTTTCATGACGCGCCGCACGAGCATCTGACTGCCGACCAGGTGTTTCGGCGCATTGCACAGGACGTGGAGCAATGCAGCCTCGCGAGCGTGTATCGCGCGCTCTCACAACTAATGGAATCGTCCTTGCTCGACAGCACCTGGGTAGGCGAAACGCGCGTGGTGTACGAGCGCGGGCGTGGCGTGCCGCACGCGCATCTGGTGTGCGAGCGCTGCAAGACCGTGGTCGACATCGACGAGCCCTTGCTGCCGAAGCAGCACGCCGCCATCGCGGAGACGAAACACTTTCGCTATACGCATTCGAACCTCGTCGTTTTCGGGATCTGCGCGGAGTGCGCCGCCGCTTCATCGTGAAGCGGCGCGCGAGCGGCGCAACGTTCAGAGCATGACGACGATCTTTCCGAACTGCTCGTTCGATTCCAGATAGCGGTGCGCCTCGACGATCTGCTCGAAGGCAAACGTCCTGGCGATTTCGGGCCGCAGCGCGCCCGCTTCCACGCCTTGCAGAATGAAGGCTTTGGCCCGCGCCAACCAGTCAGGATTGCCAACTACCTCGTGTACGAGGTAGCCGCGTAACGTCAGCGTTTTACTCAACACCTGGGGCAACGGAAAGGGCGTAGGTTCGCGGCTCAGGCCGCCGTATTCGATCAGCAGCCCGCCGCGCGCCATCGATGCCGTGAGCGGTTCGACCAGCGAGCCGCCCACGGCGTCGAACACGACGCGCGCGCCTGCGTTCGCGGTGATGTCCGCGAGCCGCGCGCTCACGTCTTCTTCGCCCGTGGCGATCACGTGCGCCGCGCCCGCGTCGAGCAAGGCGCGCCGCTTGGCGGAAGTTCGCGTCATGGCGACGGGTGTGGCGCCGATGCGGTTCGCTATCTGGATCGCAGCCAATCCCACGCTGCTCGATGCCGCCGTGACGACCGCGACCTCGCCGCGCCGAAGCCCCGCGATCTCCACGAGCGCGCCGTAAGCGGTGAGATACGCCATCCAGAGCGCCGCGGCCTGTTCCCAACCCAGCGACGAGGGATGCCGCACGACATATGACGCGGGGAAATTCACGCGTTCGCCGTGCACGGGCCAGCGCGCCATCGAGATCGGCGGAATGAGGCTCACCGCGTCGCCCGGCGCGAGCGCCGTCACGCCTTCGCCCACGCTTTCGACCACGCCGGCCGCCTCCAGCCCGATTCCCGAAGGCAATGGCGGCGTTTCGATATACGCGCCCGCGCGCATGAGCGCTTCCGCGCGATTGAGCCCGAGCGCCTTGACCCGTATCGCGATCTCGCCGGGGCCGGGCGGCGCAAGCTCGACCTCCTCGATACGCAGCACTTCCGGGCCCCCGGGCCGATGAAACCGAATGACGCGTGTCATATGCTGACTCCTGAACGATTGGAACGAATCCACTGTACCGGGGCGGAAATCGGCGATAAATTGCGAACTGTCATCGACACTCGTAACGGATCGTTCCGAATATGGACCGCTTGAACAGCATGCAGGTCTTCGTGAAAGCCGTGGATCTGGGGTCGTTCGCGGCGGCCGCGCAGGCGCTCGACCTTTCCGCGCCGATGGTCGGCAAACATGTGCAATGGCTCGAAACGCGCCTTGCCGTGCGGCTCATCAACCGCACCACGCGGCGCCAGAGCGTGACGGCGTTCGGCCGCGCTTACTACGAGCGCTGCAAGCTGATCCTCGCGGAAGCCGACGCCGCCGACGCGCTCGCCGCCGACCAGCTAGGCGAGCCGCGCGGACGCTTGCGCATTACCATGCCCGTGCATTTCGGGCGGCACTGCGCGATGCCCGTGCTCATGGGTTTCGCGCGCCGCTATCCGGGCATCGAACTCGACCTGTCGATGAACGACCGATTCGTCGATCTGGCCGACGACGGCTACGACCTCGCGATCCGCACGGGAGCGCTGGAAGACAGCGCCGACCTCGTCGCGCGCCGGGTGGCGCGGCAGCGCATGACGGTGTGCGCGTCGCCTGCCTGGCTCGCGGCGCATGGACGCCCCGAAACGCTCGACGATCTCGCGCGGCATGAGGCGATCATGTATCGCCGCTCGGGCCGCGTGCCGCCGTGGCGCTTTGCCGGCGAAACCGAGGGCGAACCGCCTGTGGAGATCACGCCGCCTCACCGCTTTCGGCTGGACGATCTCGCCGCCATCGCCGACGCCGTGGCGGCCGGAGAAGGGCTCGGCTGGCTGCCGTTCTGGCTCGTGCGGGAGCGCGTTCGCGAGGGCGCGCTGGTGGAATTGTTGCCGGTGCAACGAGGTTTTCCCTACGACGCCTACGCGATCTGGCTGCGCACGCCTCACGTGCCGATGCGGGTGCGGCTGGCCATGGAAGAACTGGCGCGGGCGCTGCCGGAAATGATGGAGTGAGCGCGCGCGAGTAAGCACAAGCGCGCACGACCGCGCACAAGCACCTTGAGCGCAGGGCCGCGCCATACCGGCTAACATGACACTCCGCCTGCAGTCTCGCAGTGACCCGCAACGACTTGCGCGGCGAAATAACCGGAATACAGGAGCGAAACAACATGCTTTTCCGCAAGACGATGTTGGCCTTGGCCGCATTCAGCGCCGTGGCGGCAAGCGCCGGCGCGAACGCCCAGATCGCGGGCGCGCAGCCCTTGAGCGTTTCCGTCGAACAGTCGCAGGCGCTGCTCGAAGGCTGGAGCGTGAAAAAGAGCGTGCTCGGCAAGCCCGTTTATAACGACGACAACGTGAAGATCGGCACCGTGCGCGACCTGATCGTGGCGCCGGACGGTTCGGTTTCCGCGGCGATCGTGTCGGCGGGCGGTTTCCTCGGCGTCGGTTCGCACGACGTCGCGGTGCCCATCGCATCGCTCGACGTGCGCCAGGGCAATCTCTATCTGCCCGGCGCGACCAAGGAAGCGCTGAAGGCCACGCCTGCGTTCCAGTATGCGAAGGTCGAATCGCCGCCGAAGCCGAAGAAGGTCGAAAAGCAGTAAGCCGCAGCAGGCCTCAGTTAGCCGAACCCGCTGTACTCCGTCGGGCCATGCGAACACCTTGAGTGGCCGCATGGCCCGACTGCTTTTTGCGCGATGGCTTTTCTCACGGCAAGCAGCCGGTTCTGTCGTGTAAGGCGCCCGAAAGATGATCTGGATCGTGTCGCGGCAAGCTAATCCGGCGTGCGTCCTATCGCGAAATTTTGTGATGCTAAATTTATCGGCTCCAAAAACGATTCCAGGAAAAACGAGAATGACACCGATCAAAACCAGCATCGCTTGCGGTCTTGTCGTGGTGTTGGCGGCGGCGTGCAGCGGCTTGCAAAGCGTCGATCCCAACGCGGCGATGTCGGCCGGCACGAGCCTTTTCAAGGCGGCGTCGCTTTCCGACAGCGATATCGTCACGCTGTCGAACGAGGCCTGCAAATCGAGCGACGCGGGCGAGAAGGTCGCCGCGCCGGGCAGCGAATACGCAAAGCGTCTTGCGCGGGTGATGAGCGGATTCGGCGACATGACGCTCAATGGCCAAAAGGTCAACTACAAGGTCTACATGACGAAAGACGTCAACGCCTGGGCGATGGGCAATGGCTGCGTGCGCGTCTACAGCGGCCTGATGGACATGATGAACGACGACGAATTGCGCGGCGTGATCGGCCACGAAATGGGCCACGTGGCGCTCGGCCACACGAAGAAGGCCATGCAGGCCGCGTATACGGTGAGCGCCGCGCGAACGGCGGCGGGCGCCGCGGGTAGTTCGGCGGTCACGGCGCTGAGCACGTCGCAGGTCGGCGACCTCACGGAGAAGTTCATCAACGCGCAGTTCTCGCAGTCGCAGGAAAGCGCAGCGGACGACTATTCCTTCGACCTGCTCAAGAAGAAGGGTATGAGCCAGCAGGGCCTCGTCACGGCGTTCCAGAAGCTGGCCACGATCGACGGCGGGCAGAGCTCCATGATGAGTTCGCACCCATCGTCGCCCAGCCGCGCCGCACACATCGAAAAGCGGATCAAGAACGAAGGCTGACCCTCTCTCAGCACTCGAACGAACAATCTGCAGTCCTGACGAGTTTGACGAAGGGGCCGCTCAGGGTGCGGTTATGGTGCTCGATAATCGACGCGGCGCTGAGCACGGGCGTATCCATGGTCGTGTGAGCGTCCTCAACGAGCAGCGCCTTGAAGCCCAGGTCGCCCGCGGCGCGGCAGGTCGAGTCGACGCAGTACTCCGTTTTCATGCCCACGATCACGATTTCGCCCACATTGGCGCGCGCCAGCCGTTGGGCGAGATCGGTGCCGGTAAAGCAGTTCGGGCGGCGCTTGTCGAACACGCTGTCGACGTCCGCGTCGATGGCGAGCGCCGGCAGCAATTGCGTGAGCGGGCTGCCGGGCTCGATGGGCGAGCCCGGCGGCCCGACGTGTCGCGCCGCGAACACCGGCGCGCGTGCCTGGCGGGCTTTCGCGATCAACCCCGTGATGTTGGCGAGCACGCGCTGCCCGTCGAACGGTGCGGGGTTGCCATGGAAAGCGCCGTTGAACAGCCCTTCCTGCATATCGATGACGAGAAGGGCGCGAGCGAGGGTGGGCATGAGGTTTCTCCGGTTGTGTGCCCGCAACGCACGGAGAAACGACAAGGCCCCGTCCATTGCTGGCGGGGCCTTGTGAATCGATACGAAATCTACTGTGCGCGCACCGAACTCACGACCCGCCGGAAGCGGTCGTGGTAGTCGTCGTGGTGAGCATGTGCGCGTTCATGAGGACGATCATGCAGGAAGCGGCTTGATGCGTCAACGGCGGCGTCAACGGCGGCGTCAACGGCGGCGTCAACGGCGGCATCAACGCGAAGTCTCGGGGCGCTTCCAGTGCGCGTTGGCTTCCTTGTCCGTGATGCGGACCAGGGCCAGCAGCGGTTTGTAGCCTCGCAGGACGATTTCGCTGATCGCGAGATGCTCCGAGCGAAAGATGTTGTCGGCGAACTTGCTGCCGTCTGCGAATTCCAGTGCGTAGCCATCGATCGGCCCCCATTGGCCCCTCGGTAACGGCTCGATATACACGTCCATGATGCGTCTCCATTGAATAACAAGCGGATAAGAAGCGTCGTTGGTTTCAGTCTATCGCAGGGAAAGACGGCCTCCGCGTCGCGTTGCGATGCTTAAATGTGCTTGTTATTCAATGGCTTGCGCGCTGTCTTTCACGATAAGAGAAGGGGTCCTTCCATGTGCAATTGCTGGCCCGCGTCGTGAAAACGCGCTTTGCACACGCCGGGCGCGCATTGCACGATATGAAAGCGCGAGGCGGACGATGACGCTGCGATCCTTCCCGCTTCGGCGCGTAAAATGGTAAGGATTCGCGCAATCTGAACGCAGCCCCATGGTCCCTCGAATACTCGTTAGCGCTTGCCTGCTGGGCCGACCGGTTCGCTACAACGGCTCGGCGAAAACCGTCGCGCATGCATTGATCGCGCAATGGCAACGTGAGGAGCGCCTCGTACCGGTTTGCCCTGAAGTGGCTGGCGGATTCGGCGTGCCGCGGCCGCCCGCGGAGATCGCGCACGCCGCCTCGGGCGCCGCTGTGCTGGCGGGGGCTGCCCGCGTGATCGATGCGCGCGGCGAAGACGTCACCGCGCCGTTCGTGCGCGGCGCGCAGTTGGCGCTCGAACTCGCGCTCGCGCACGATTGCCGCTTCGCATTGCTCGTGGACGGCAGTCCTTCATGCGGCAGCCGCGCCATCTACGACGGCAGTTTTACGGGCCACAAACACGCGGGCGCAGGCGTGACGGCCGCGTTGCTGCGCCAGCATGGCATCGAGGTTTTCGCGGAAACGGAAATCGATGCGCTTCACGCGCGGCTTGTGCAAACCGCCGCGTAACGCGGTATTCACGCGCGCTCGCCGCTGCCCGCTTCCTTCACGATCCATTGGTTGAACGCGCGCATGGCGGGCGTCGCCGTTTTGCCCTTCTGCGACGTGAGCCAGTAACTGCCCGCCTGCACCTCGATATCGAACGGCCGCACGAGCCTGGCCGCCGCGAGATCGCGTTCGAACATCGAAACCGGCGCGAGCGCGATGCCCGCGCCTTGCATCGCCGCTTCCACCATGAGCCGCGACGAATCGAATACCGGGCCGCGCACCGGGCGCGGCGCGAGCCCGGCGGCTTTGAACCAGAGCGCCCAGTCGTCGGCGCGGTATGAGCGCAGCAGCTTTTCGTTGGCGAGATCGGCGGCGCTATGCAGACGTTGCGCGATATCGGGCGTGCAGAGCGCGGCAAGCGGCGCGTCGAACAGCTTCGCGGCGCGCGAACCGGGCCAGGTGCCGTCGCCGAAGCGAATGGCGAAGTCGAGCCCTTCGCCCGCGAGATCGACGAGATTGTTGTTCGTCATGATGCGCAGTTCGACGAACGGATGCGCGTCGTGAAACGATTTGAGGCGCGGCATGAGCCATCCCACGGCGAAAGTCCCCACGGCGCCCACAGTCAGCACTTCGTGAAAGTGGCCGCCCTCGAACTGACGCAACACGGCTTCGATGCGGTCGAATGCATCCGTGAGCACGGGGCGCAGCGCGAGACCTTCGTCGGTGATCGCGAGACCGCGCGGCAGGCGCTTGAACAGCGTCGCGCCAAGCCGCTCCTCGAGCATGCGGACCTGCTGGCTCACGGCGGCCTGGGTGACGTTCAATTCGCTCGCCGCGCGCGTGAAGCTCAGGTGCCGCGCCGACGATTCGAAGGCGCGCAAGGCATTGAGGGGCAGATACGGTCGCATGGTGAAGGCATAAGTTTTTTTGGGGCAGCGCGCAATTTATCATCGTTTGTCACTTCCCGGAGAACACGCGATAGTGGCGGCTCTTCAGGGAGAGGCCATGATCACTCGACGTAGATTCACGATGACGGTATTGGGCGGTGCAATAGCTGGGGTTGCATCTCAGGCGTTTGGCGCGACGGCGGCCACGGCTTCTGCCGAGGCGCAAACGGGCGCGCCGGAGAAGCGGCTCGCCGCCATCGAAGCGCAGGTGGGCGGTCGGCTCGGCGTGGCGATGCTCGATACGGCCAACGGCGACGTGCGCGGCTGGCGGCTGAACGAGCGCTTTCCCATGTGCAGCACGTTCAAGGTATTGCTCGCGGGGGCCGTGTTGACGCGCAAGGATCATGGCCAGGAAGACCTCGCGCGCAAAGTCGTGTATTCGCACGCGCAAGTGGTGTCGTATTCGCCGGTGAGCGGACCGCGTGCGGG
This sequence comes from Paraburkholderia sp. J76, assembly GCF_905220295.1. Lineage (NCBI taxonomy): Bacteria > Pseudomonadati > Pseudomonadota > Betaproteobacteria > Burkholderiales > Burkholderiaceae > Paraburkholderia > Paraburkholderia sp. J76. Next base: position 74,427 of record NZ_CAJMZJ010000001.1, on the reverse strand, counting down.
CGGCGCGGGCATGACGGTGGCCGAACTATGCGAAGCCGCGCTCACGCGTAGCGACAACACGGCGGCCAATCTGCTGCTGGAGAGCATTGGCGGGCCGCCCGCGATTACGGCTTTCGCGCGCAGCATCGGCGACCCGGTCACGCGCCTCGACCGCAACGAGACCACGCTCAACGAAGCGATACCCGGCGACCCGCGCGATACGACCACGCCCGCCGCCATGGTCGCGAACCTGCGCGAATTGCTGCTGGGCGAGCGTCTTTCCGCGGGCTCGCGCGAGCAGCTCATTGCGTGGCTCATGGCCAACAAGACCGGCGACGCGCGTTTGCGCGCAGGCTTGCCGAAAGACTGGCGCGTGGGCGACAAGACCGGCACGGGCGATCAGGGCACGGCCAACGACGTGGCAATTGTCTGGCCCGCCGGGCGCGCGCCGATCCTCGTCACCACGTATCTCACGGGCGCGACGCACGCCAGTTCCGCGCAGCGCGATGCGGCGATCGCCCAGGTCGGAGTTTGGGTGGCGAACACGGTTCATGGAATTGATAAGTTATCCTGATCATGCGGGAGGAAATCGTATGAGGAAACCGACCGCTGCGCGCTTTCCTTACGCGTTGTTATATTTGCAACATTGACTCAATTTTTTGGCGTCGCGGTCGTCAATAAAGGGGACCTCTCATTACGGTGTCCCCATGTCATTCCTTACCCGAATCAAAATTGGCCCGCGTCTCGGCGCGGGCTTTGCCATTGTGTTGCTCCTGCTCGGCGCAGTGGGCGGCATCGGGCTTCTTCAGGCGTCGCGCATTTTCGACGGCACGCAGGAAATCGGCACGAACTGGCTGCCCAGCGTCGAGGCGCTCGGCAACATGCGCAATGAAGCGCAGGACGTGCGGCGCACGTCGCTGCGCATGCTGATCTCCAGCGACGCCACCGAGAAAGGCGCCCTGCACGATCAGCACGCGCAGATGATCAGCCAGTTCGACACGATGTTCGACAGCTATTCGAAGCTGGTCTCCTCAGCCGAAGAGCGCCGCGTCGCCGATTCGATCGGCGCTGCATGGTCGCAGTATCAGGACGACGACAAGAAGATCGAAGCCCTCGTCACGTCCGCCGACGGCGGATCGGCCGATGCGCGCGCCGCGGTTTCGACTGCCTCGGCGAAGTCGTTCCAGACCATGATGGACCTGATCAACCAGGACGTGACGCTCAATCACAATGGTTCGGCCGCCGAAGTCGCCGCAGCGAAGGCGGCGTATCACAGTGCATTCGCCTGGACCATCGCGCTCATCGTGATCGCGATTGGTTTCGGCGCGACGATTGCACTTTTCATCACGCGTTCGATCACGGGCCCGATCGCTCGCGCCGTGGACGTAGCCGAAACCGTGGCGCGGGGCGACCTGACCGCGCGCATCGATGTGGACGGCAGCGACGAGGCCGCCCAGTTGCTCGGCGCGCTGCGTCACATGAACGAGCGGCTCGTCGATCTCGTGGGCCGCGTGCGCACGGGCAGCGAAGGCATTGCGACGGCGTCCGCGCAAATCGCGGCGGGCAATACCGACCTCAGCCAGCGCACCGAGGAACAGGCCGCATCGCTCGAAGAAACGGCGGCGAGCATGGAAGAACTCACGGCGACGGTCAAGCAGAACGCCGACAACGCCACGCAGGGCAACACGCTCGCCGGCCAGGCTTCGCAAACCGCCACGCGCGGCGGCGAAGTGGTGGGCCGCGTGGTCGATACGATGCGCGACATCGCGAACAGCTCCGAACAGGTCGCGCAGATCATCTCGGTGATCGAAGGCATTGCGTTCCAGACGAATATTCTCGCGCTCAACGCGGCCGTGGAAGCGGCGCGCGCCGGCGAACAGGGTCGCGGCTTCGCGGTCGTGGCGGGCGAAGTGCGCACGCTCGCGCAGCGCAGCGCGACGGCGGCGCGCGAAATCAAGGAACTCATCAGCGTGTCGGTCGAGCGCGTCAACAACGGCACGGCGCTCGTGGACGACGCGGGCCGCACGATGGGCGAAATCGTGCAATCGGTCAAGCGCGTTGCCGACCTCATGAACGAGATTTCGGCGGCATCGGGCGAGCAGCGCACGGGCATCGAGCAGGTCAACCAGGCCGTGACGCAGATGGACGAAGTCACGCAGCAGAATGCGGCGCTCGTGGAAGAAGCGTCGGCGGCGGCGCAGTCGATGTCCTCGCAGGCCACGGCGCTGCGCGAACTGGTTTCGGTGTTCAACATCGGCGCGGCAGGGCGTGCCACAACGGCTGGCTTCGCGCCGACGGCCAATATCGTTGCGAGCGCAACGGTCAGGCGTCCTGCAGCGTCGAGGCCCGCGCCCGTGCGTGCCCCCGCTGCGAGCGCTTCGAAGGCGGATCGCCGCGAGAGCGTAACGGCGACGTCCGACGCCGAGTGGCAGACCTTTTGATCAGGTAGACGAGCCGAAGCGCGCGTGTATCAAAACACGCCGAGCGTGGACTTCGGCTCTAAAAACGCCTCGATTCCAAAGGTGCCGTACTCGCGCCCGATGCCCGATTGCTTGAAGCCGCCGAACGGCGCAGCGGGCTCGTGCGCGAGCGTATTGACGAGCACGCGGCCCGCTTCGATCTGCGCGGCTACGTGGCGCGCGCGGTCGATGTCGGGCGAGAGCACGTAGGCTTGCAGGCCGTAGGGCGTGTCGTTGGCGATCTCGATCGCGTGTTCGGTGTCGCGATACGCGATGATCGAAAGCACCGGCCCGAAAATCTCCTCGCGGGCAATCGTCATGTCGTTCGTCACGCCGCTGAACACGGTGGGCCGCACGAACCAGCCGGACTCCATACCCTCGGGCCGCCCCGCGCCGCCCGCAATGAGGCGCGCGCCTTCGTCGATGCCGATGCGGATATACCGCTGCACGCGCTCCCATTGCTTCTGGCTCACCATCGGGCCGACGCTCGTGCGCGTGTCGCGCGGATCGCCCGCATGGATCTGCGCCACGGCTTGCTCGACGCTCGCTTCGAACTGCGCGAGACGCGACTGCGGCACCAGAATGCGCGTGCCCGCAATGCACGCCTGCCCGCTGTTCATGAATCCGGCCTGCAGCGCGAGCGGCACGGCTTCCTCGAAATTCGCATCGTCGAGCACGATGACCGGCGACTTGCCGCCCAGTTCGAGCGTCACGCGCTTGAGCGTTTCCGCCGCTGTACGCAGGATCGTTTTGCCAACGGCGGTCGAGCCCGTGAACGAAATCTTGGCGACGTCGGGATGCTCCGCGATGCGCGCGCCCACGGTGTCGCCGCGCCCCGTGACGATGTTGAAGAGGCCCCCGGGCAGGCCCGCCGAATGCAGCGCCTCGGTCACGATGCGCGTCTGGATCGCGCTCATCTCGCTTGGCTTGACGACCGCCGTGCAGCCCGCCGCGAGCGCGGCCGCGAGCTTGCCGCAGATGAAGCCCGCGTCGCTGTTCCAGGGCGTAATCAGACCGGCGACGCCAAGCGGCTGCATGGTCACCTCCGCCGTTCCCGCGCGGCGCGTGAACGCGTAATTTTCCAGCGTCTTCGCGGCGTCGCGCAGCACGTTCGAGGCGTGCTGCGCCATCCAGCGCCCGCGCGAGACCGGCGCGCCGTACTCTTGCACGATCGCTTCGAAGAGCGCGTCTTCGCGCGCGACGACGGCCTCGTGCAGCGCCATGAGCATCTCGATGCGCTGCGCCTTCGTGGTGCGCGAAAACGCCGGGAAGGCGCGTTTTGCGGCGGCGATAGCCGCGTCCGCGTCCGCCGCGTCTGCGAGGCGCACCCGGCCAATCACGGCCTCGGTTGCGGGGTTGAAGAGGTCGAAATATTCCTCGCCGTGCGGCGTGACGAATGCGCCGTCGATATAGATCGTGTCGATGATTTGCATGGTTGCTCCCGAAAACGTGAGTCGATGGGTACAAGATAGACGCCGCGCATTGCGTTGACTAGCCGTACAATGGCGGATGACCTGTTGAGCGATTTGGGACAATGAAAACATCGGGCCTGGTGGAACTCGAAGCCGTGCTGGCCGTGGCGCGCCATCGCAGCTTTCGTGCGGCGGCAGACGACCTGAGTGTGTCGACTTCCGCGCTCAGCCACGCGGTGGCCGCGCTCGAAGCGCGCATCGGCGTGCGGCTCTTCAATCGCACGACGCGCAGCGTGGCGTTGACGGAAGCCGGCGCGCAGTTCGTCGGCAACGTCGCGCCCGCGTTGTCCACCATCCGCGAAGCGCTCGACCAGGCGGGGAGCTTTCGCGACACGCCCTCGGGCACATTGCGCATCAATGCTTCGGTGGGCGCGGCGAAGCAGGTCATGCCCGTTTTGCTGGCCTTTCTGCGGCGCTATCCCGAGATGAGGCTTGATCTCGTCACGGAAGGACGCCTGATCGACATCGTGATCGAAGGCTACGACGCCGGCATCCGTCTCGCCGAAATCGTGCCGCAGGACATGATTGCCGTGCCATTCGGCGACCGTCAGCGTTTCGCCGTGGTTGGCAGTCCGGAATATTTCGCGAAGCACAAGCCGCCGCGCACGCCCGCCGATCTCAAGTCGCACCGCTGCATACGCAGCCGCATGCCTGGCGGGCAAATCTACCAATGGGAATTCGAGCGGCGCGGGCAGGCCGTGCGCGTGGACGTGGAAGGCGCGTTAACGCTCGACGAGCCCGGCCTCATGCTCGCGGCCGCGCGCGACGGACTCGGCCTTACCTATCTGACCGAATGGAACGTGAACGCCGACCTGGAGGCGGGCACGCTCGTGCGCGTGCTGGAGGACTGGACGCCGCCGCTCGACGGGCTCTGTCTCTACTACCCCGGGCGGCGGCACGCCCCGGCGGGACTGCGCGCGCTGATCGAGACGATCCGCGAGCACGCCGACGCCTTGCGCGCGCGCACTCCCGCTCCCGCGAAAAAGCGCGTGCGGGGACCAGCCGCCCGGCGCTGATCGTCGTGCATGCAATCATCGCCGGTTCCGATTGCGACTATCGTGGATTCCCGTTTCCGTTGCGCGCTGCCCGAACGCAATACTGATCGCTCCACCAGGGAGAGACGTATGGAAACGGACATCATGAAACGAAACGCGCACGCCAACGAGCGCGTGCTGATTGTCGGCGGCAGTTCCGGCATGGGTTTCGCGCTCGCGCAAAGCCTGCTGGAAGACGGCGCGCAAGTCATCGTCGCCGGGCGTTCGCCTGCAAAGCTCGCCGAAGCGAAGGAGCGTCTGCCGCATTCGCACAACGTGCGCACTTTCGCCGTGGATATCGCGAGGGAAGAGCAGGTGGCCGCGCTGTTCGCGTTCACGGGGGCGCTCGATCACATCGTGACGACCGCCGCCGATATCGAAGGCGCGTATCGGCTCTTGCCGTCGCTCGAACTCGACGCCGCGCGGCGCGTGGTCGACTCGAAATTCATCGGCCCGTTGCTGCTCGCCAAACACGGCGCGCCCGTGCTCGCGTCCAATGGCTCGATCACATTTACGTCGGGCATCGCCGCGTATCGGCCCGCGCCGCGCGGCTCGGTGGTGGCGGCCATCAACGGCGCGCTAGCCTCGCTCGCCGCCGCGCTGGCCGTGGAGCTAGGGCCGAAGCGCGTGAACGTGGTCTCGCCGGGATGGGTAGATACGCCGATCTGGACGTTCGTCGCCGGCGACGCGAAGCAGGACACGCTCGACGCGATGGCCGCGCGTCTTCCCGTTGGCCGCGTGGGACAGCCCGAGGACATCGCTCACGCCATCCGATTTCTGATGGAGAACGGGTTTGTCACCGGGACAGTGCTGCATGTCGAAGGCGGTCACCGTCTGTCGTGACGATGGCGGACTCGCGCGCGGCGGCGAGAAATTCGCGCAGAACCACGGGCTGTGTGCGCCGTGCGCGCCAGCTCATCACGACGGGCACGCTCGCCGCATCGCCGGCCCAGGCGAGCACCGTGAGCGGCTCGCGCGCGTCTGCGGCGACGAGCGCGGGCACGAGCGCGCAGCCCAGCCCGCTTTCCACCAGGCGCACGATAGCCGCGATGCTGCCGAATTCGCCGGCGAGGCGTGGTGCGGGCGGCACGCCGCGCGGGGACGCCGGAAACGCGGCATCGAACATCTGCCGATAGACGCAGCCGGGCTCCGTCACGAGAAACGCTTCGTTCGCCAGGTCGGCGGCCGTGACGGCCGCGCGATTCGCGAGGCGATGCCGCGGCGGCGCGATGACGACAAGCGGTTCGCGCCCGACCACTTCGCTTTCGACGCCAGCGGCCGCTACCGGCTCGCCGAACATGAAGCCGACGTCGAGCGCGCCGCTCTTCACGCCGCTGCGCAGCGCAGCGCTGCCCGCCACCTTCAACTGGAGTTCCGTGGCCGGATGTGCTCGCCGGAAAGCCGCTAGCAAGGGCGGCAAGCGCGAAACGCAGAGCGTTTCGAGCGCGCCGACGCTCAGCGCGCCCGCTGTCACGCCCGCCGCTTGCGCGACGCTGGCGCGTGCCTCCTCGGCGAGACTAAGCAGATCGCCGGCGTAGTCTTGCAGGCGCTTGCCCGCTTCGGTCAACGCGAGCTTGCGCCGCGAGCGGTCTAGCAACGCCGCGCCGAGGTCCGCTTCGAGCGCCTGAATTTGCTCGGTGACGCTCGATTGCGCGAGGTGGACCTGCTCGGCCGCCCGCGTGAAGTTCAAAGTCCGCGCCACGGCGAGGAAGGTCTTGAGATGGCGGAGTTCCATGGTCTGCGCTTGAGGGCTGGTCCAGGGGCAAGAGGTGCATCTTACGCCGACCCTGCGAGGCGGACCGGGACGACGCGGTCCGCCGGCGTCGGGACGCCCCCGCGGGGTCGAATCAGCGTGGCGCAGCGGGGTTCAAAAATCTTCGCGCAGGGCCTTCAAAAATGCGCGGCGAGTCGATACAATGGCGACCCTTCGAGCCCAAGAGGCGAGAAGGAACGGGGTCAAGCAACATCAAGTGAGCCCCGTGTTGTATTGGAATGCCGACGTGGTGAAATTGGTAGACACGCTATCTTGAGGGGGTAGTGGCGAAAGCTGTGCGAGTTCGAGTCTCGCCGTCGGCACCAGGAATTGCATTCGCGCGATTACGCCGCGAATTGAGCAAGAAAGCCGGCTTATCAGCCGGCTTTTTGTTTTGTCGGGAAATGATAAGGATTCCGACATAATGGGCTGCGACGGGAGGCTTGCGAGGTTGCGCGGGCGCCGTATATAATCGCGGCTCTTCGAGCAGGTCCGTTAGCCGGGGTTGCTCGATTCCGCGTCATCCCACTGGCGCGGAAGCCGTTCTGCATGGGGGTATAGCTCAGCTGGGAGAGCGCTTGCATGGCATGCAAGAGGTCAGCGGTTCGATCCCGCTTACCTCCACCAACAGAACGCGTGGCCTTCGGGCACGTTGCCTCATCATTCGTTCCAATTCCCCACGCCGCACCGATATTCAGGCATCCTTTGTAAAGGATCGCATTCGCGCGTCTGCTGTCATAGCGGCAATGCGTGCGTCGACAGAATCTCCTTGAGCACCATGAAGCTGCGTATTTGCCGCACGCCCGGCAAGTACAACAACTGTTCCGCGTGCAACTGGTTGAAGCTTTCGTTGTCGCGCGTGCGCACCAGCATGAAATAGTCGAATTCGCCGGTCACGACATGGCATTCCACGCACCCTGAAACTTTCTGTGCCGCTTTCTCGAATGCGGCGAATGCTTCGGGCGTCGAGCGGTCGAGCACGAATCCGATCACGACCAGCATGCCCGCGCCGAGCGGCTTCGGGTCGAGCAACGCGACAATTCCGCGTATCAAGCCCATCTCCTTGAGCCGTTCCACGCGCCGCAGGCACGCGGGCGCACTGAGCTTCACCCTCGCGGCGAGGCTCACGTTCGAAATCGATGCGTCCTGCTGCAAGTGCCTGAGTATCGCGCGATCGATGCGATCTAATGCGGGCGGGCTGTGGGGCGCAGCGGGGGATTCTCTGGTTAATTTCATTGCGTCCTCTCGGCGTTCGGCAAATTAAAAGTATTCAATAGCCAGTGAGATCGCTTTAAACGTAGGTCGTCGGCATTTTTTTAGCAAGCTCATTTCGTGGCAGGACGCCTAACATTTCTCCATCGGATGGCGCGCGATAGCGCACACCGACCGTTGACCACGCCCCGCATGAGCCGACCTTCCGGAGATATACGATGAACCTCCAGCGCTTTCCCCGCTATTCACTGACGTTCGGACCCACACCCATCCAGCCGCTCAAACGCCTGAGCGAGCACCTCGGCGGCAAGGTCGAGCTATACGCGAAGCGCGAGGACTGCAACAGCGGGCTTGCCTTCGGCGGCAACAAGACGCGCAAGCTCGAATACCTGATTCCCGATGCGCTCGCCCAGGGTTGCGACACCCTGGTTTCGATTGGCGGCATCCAGTCGAACCAGACGCGGCAGGTCGCGGCCGTCGCCGCGCATCTCGGCATGAAGTGCGTGCTGGTCCAGGAGAACTGGGTCAACTATTCCGACGCTGTCTACGACCGCGTTGGCAACATCCAGATGTCGCGCATGATGGGCGCGGACGTGCGGCTCGTGCCGGACGGCTTCGACATCGGCATTCGGCCGAGTTGGGAGGAAGCGCTCGAAAGCGTGCGCGCGGCGGGCGGCAAGCCGTATGCCATACCGGCGGGCTGTTCGGAGCATCCGCTCGGCGGCCTCGGGTTCGTGGGCTTCGCCGAGGAAGTGCGGGCGCAGGAGGCGCAACTGGGCTTCAAGTTCGACTACGTCGTCGTGTGCTCGGTGACGGGCAGCACGCAGGCAGGCATGGTGGCCGGATTCGCGGCCGATGGCCGCGCGAGGCGCGTGATCGGCATCGACGCTTCGGCTACGCCGCAGAAAACTCACGCGCAAATCACGCGGATCGCGCGTCATACCGCCGGGCTCGTCGATCTCGACCACGATATCGGCGAGCACGACGTGATTCTCGACACGCGGTACGCCGGGCCGGAATACGGTTTGCCGAACGAAGGCACGCTGGAGGCGATTCGCCTGTGCGCGCGGCTGGAAGGCGTGCTCACCGACCCGGTGTACGAGGGCAAGTCGATGCACGGCATGATCGACAAGGTGCGCCGGGGCGAATTCGAGCCGGGGTCGAAGGTGCTGTACGCGCATCTGGGCGGCGTGCCCGCGTTGAGCGCGTACAGCTTTATCTTCCGCGACGGTTGAATGGCGCCGACGGTTCGCTGGAGCGGGCGGGAGAGTGTTACCGCGCAGCGCGCGCAATCGTCAGCCGTTGTGCTGGGACACCTCTGCGGTATCGGCTGCCGCGCCCGTTTCCAGCGGAGCTGGCGGGGCGCCCGCGTCGTCGCCGAGCAAGGGGCGCTCGGGATGCACGAACAGCCATAGCAGCGCGCCGCAAGCCGCCGCCGCGCCGATCACGATCATGCCGCTGCCCCAGCTATGCGTGACCTTGACGATCAGCGCCAGCGTCATGGGGCCCGCGACGTTCGAAAGGGCGCCCCACACGTTCGTCCAGCCCGACATGACGCCGGCAAACGCACGCCCCAGATCCTGCGTGGCGGACCACACGACCACCTGCACGAAGCCCACCGCGGCGAAGGACAGGCACAGCAAGCCGATCACCACGGCCATCGAATGCGCTCGCGAGGCCGCCGCCAACGCAAGCGCGCTTACGACAAATCCGCTCATCGCAACGGGCGTGCGCGCCCGATAGATCGAGCCGGTCTTTCCAAGCAGCCAGTCGCTGAACGCCCCCGCGGCGAAAACAGCCACGAACACCGCCACCCACGGCAACGACGCGTAGAGGCCCATCGCCTTGAGCGAAAGCCCACGCGCGCGCATGAGGTACGTGGGCAGCCACGTGGTGTAGAAACTCTGGATCAGCACCAGCAGGAAGTACTGCACGCCGAAAATCCAGAAGCGCCACTGCCGCAGGCAGCGCCTGAGCGCCCCTCTGGCCGCGGTGCGCTCGGGTGGCTGGCCGGCGGCGATGTACTCGACCTCTGCCTTCGTTATGAGCGGATGCGCCGCCGGGGCGTCCCGGTAGCCGAACCACCAGATCGCGCCGAGCAGCAGGCCCAATGCGCCGAAGCCGTAGAAAACCGCGTGCCAGCCGAACCGCGAGATGGTCCACGCTGTGAGCGGCGCCGAAACGATCGGGCCGAGATAGAGCCCCGCGAGCAGCAGGGCGTTGCCTTTCGCGCGCTCGCTGGCCGGAACCCAGCGCTTGAGTGCGACGACGCTGCTCGACCAGTCCGCCGATTGCGCGCCGCCCAGCACGAGCCGGCACCCGAAGAGCCACGCGAACGAGGTGCCGAGCGGCGTGGCGAGCATCATGAGCGACCACAGCGTGCTCGTGCCGAACAGCACCTTGCGCGATCCGAAGCGTTCGGCGGCGCGGCCGGCCGGGATCTGCCCGATGGCATAGGCCCAGAAGTAGATGGTGAGAATCATCGACATTTCGACGATCGACAGGCCCAGTTCGCTCTGGATCGTCGGGGCTGCCACAGCCATGGCCGTGCGGTCGAGCGTCATCACGAACGTAAGCGGCGCAACGAGCAACGCCACGATCTTCCAGCGGAGATGGTTCACGTTGTGCAACATCGTTCAACTCCCTGCGGCGTGCCCGGAAAGCTTTATACGGGGAATCGCGAGAATAGTTCGGATATCTGAGGAATTACGCGTCGCCGCCGGCGTGATCGCGATCCGCCGCCTCGAAGCCTTCGGGGTCGCGCTCGGCCCACTGTCGGGCCCACGCTTGCAGCGGCTCCAGTGCGGCCCGGAGTTTCCTGCCTTCAGCCGTCATCCGGTAACCGCCTTCGCCGTGCTCGACAAGACCGGATGCCCTCAATTCCGCGAGCCGCGTATTGAGCAGACGGGCATTGGTGTCACAGGCTTCCTGGAGCGCGCGGAACGTCAGCGCCTCGCTGCGGAGTTCCCACAGTATCCGCAGTGCGGTTCGCCGCCCGAGCAGGTCCAGCACGACCATGATCGGCCGTCCGGTGGTCGAGCCGCGAACGGGCTGTCCTGGTCGTGGAATCTTCATGCTTTACTTTTTAAAGCATCGCGTCCTGAGTGTCAACCCGTCAAAAAAGGCAGGACTACGCATGATGTGAAAAGCGATGTCCGAGGTCGCGCAGCCACGCAAGGAAGATATTGATGGCGGGATCGTCGAGGCGCGCGTCGCGAACATAACTGCAGTAGCGCCATGCCGGTAACGCGGGGCCGTCGAACGGGAATACGAGGCGGCCTTCCTTGACGTCGAGCGCGACTAGCGCGGTCGGGCCCATCGCAATCCCCAGACCGTCGATGGCGGCTTGCAGCGTCAAATAAAAGTGGTCCAGTTGCTGGGAATGGCGGGGCGCAAGCCCAGGGTGGCCGCTCGCCGCAAGCCATTCCGCCCAGAGGCCGGGATAGGTGGCGGTGTGAAGCAGGGTGTGGTGCGTCAGGTCCGCGACGCGGTGTATCGGGTGCGTTTCTAGCACCCTGGGCGAGCAAACCGGCAGCCGGACTTCCGACAGGAACTCCGCGACCGCATACCCCGCCGACTTCTGTTCGCTGCCGCGAATCGCCACGTCGCAATCGTCGCCGAGTTTTTCGATTGGCTCGTCCGAAGTCGTCAGTCGCACTTCCACCGCCGGATTGGTCAACTGGAAGCTGGAAAGCTGCGGCAATAGCCAGCGTAGCGCGAACGTCGTGGGCGCGTTGACTCTCACGATCTGCGCGCGCGTGGCCCGAAGTTGCTCGCTGGTCGCGAGCGCGATGCGATCCAGCGCCGCCGACACCTCGCTCAGGTAAGCGCGCCCCGATGCCGTCAACACGACCCTTCGGCCGCGACGCTCGAACAGGTCGAGTCCGAGCCAGTCTTCGAGTTGCCGCACTTGCCGGCTAACGGCTCCGTGCGTGACGCAAAGCTCGTCGGCGGCGAGAGAAAAACTCTCAGCGCGCGCGGCGGCTTCGAATACGCGCAGGGCGTTCAGCGGCGGCAGACGACGAGACATCGCGTGATTTCCTATGTGAGTTTTCCTGACAGATAGCGTGAGTTTACATCGCTTTTCGCGGCGGCATATGAGCCATATATTTAGCGCCTTGGCAGCGGTTCCGGATTCGGGATCTGTTCGATTTACTCACCAGGGGAAATATCGCATGTCGAATGTCGTCGTGGTCGGTGCGCAGTGGGGCGACGAGGGAAAGGGCCGGATCGTGGATTGGCTCGCGGAGAAGGGGGACATCGTCGTTCGTTATAACGGCGGAAACAACGCCGGTCACACGCTGGTGGTGGATGGCCAAACCTACAAGCTGGCGCTGCTCCCCAGCGGTGTGGTGCGCGGCAAGCTGGGCCTGATCGGCAACGGCGTCGCGCTGGACCCCGAGGCGCTGCTCGCGGAGATCGACCGCATGGCGGCGATGGGCATACGCGTGACGCCCGAGGTGCTTCAAATCGCCGATACGGCCACGCTGGTCCTGCCGATCCACCGCGCCATCGACGCGGCCCAGGAACGCCTGCGCGCCAAGCCGCTCGGCACGACCTTGCGCGGCATCGGGCCGGCCTACGAAGACAAGATCGGGCGCCGCGGCCTGCGCGTGTGCGATCTCGCCGAACCGGAGCTGCTGGCCGGGAAGCTCGCCGTATTGCTCGACCACCACAACGCGTGGCTGCGTGGATCGGGCGAGGAGCCGTTCCCGCTGGAGCCGATGCTGAGCGGCCTGCGCGCGATGGCGCCGCGCATCCTGCCGTTCGTGGGCCGCGTGTGGGAGCAACTCGACCGCGCCCATTCGGCGGGCAAGCGCGTGGTGTTCGAAGGCTCGCAAGCGGTCATGCTGGACGTGGATTGGGGCAGCTATCCCTACGTCACGTCGTCGAGCACCATTGCCGCGGGCGCGGCCAGCGGCGCGGGCATTGCCCCGTCGCGCCTCGGCAACGTGCTTGGCGTCAGCAAGGTTTATGCGACGCGCGTTGGCGAAGGCCCGTTCACATCGGAACTGGATGGCGCGCTCGGCGACGCGCTCAGGCAGCGCGGCGGCGAGTACGGCGTCAACACCGGACGGCCGCGCCGCTGCGGTTGGCTGGACACGGTGCAATTGCGTCAAAGCTGCAAGGTGGCGGGCATCAACCAGCTCGCGCTGACCAAGCTCGACGTGCTCGATGGCTTCGAGTCGGTGCAACTCTGCGTGGGCTATATGCTCGACGGCGAGCGCATCGACTACCTGCCGTCCACGAATGCGGAGCAGCAGCGCCTGCAGCCGGTTCTCCGGCACTTCGACGGCTGGACCGGTTCGACCCGCGGCGTGCGCTCGTATGGCGACTTGCCGAGGCAGGCCGCGGCGCTGATCGAAGCGATTGCGCATGAAGTCGGCGTTCCGGTGGCAATGGTCACAACCGGCCCCGAACGCGACGACGCGATCGTCCTGCAATCGCCGTTCGCGTAGGCGCGGCGGCGCGGGCTCTATTCCTCGCTGGCCAACCTTGAACGGATCTCCTCGGCCGGGAGGTCGCGCTGATGGGTGGCGATCTGCCAGGTGTTGCCCCACGCGTCTCTGACCATTGCGCGCCTGTCGCCGTATGGCAGGTCGGCCGGCGGCTCGAGCGAAGTCGCGTTTGCGTCCAGCGCTCGCTGGTAGGTCGAATCGGTGTCCTCGACATAGACATAGAGGAACGCCGGCATCGGATCGCGAAGGCCGTCCGAGCCGCTGACCATCACGACGGAATCGCCGATCCTGATTTCGGCGGGCAGACCGTGGCGGAATTCGCCCTGCGCCTGAAACACCGTCTTGATGAAGGCGACCAGGTTTTCCGCGTCGCGCACGACGATTCGCGGCGTGACGGCATGCCATCCATCGGGCTGAAATCGGGCCATGTTGCGCAGCCTCGCAGGAGATTCGCACAGGGCATTGTGCGCCGCGCGCCGCCGTGGCGCTATGCGCGTTTGCGCAGTGGATCGAGCAAGCCCTTCAGGCCGTTATGGTCCAGCTCGTGCATCAGCGCGAGCAGCCGGCCGATCTCGCCCGGCGGAAACCCCTCGCGGGCGAACCAGTTGAGGTAATGCCCGGGCAGGTCGGCAATGAGCCGGCCTTTGTATTTGCCGAAGGGCATGGCGAGGGTGACGAGGCGCTCGAGGTCTGGGGCTTGCATGCCGGTATTGTGCACGTTACGCGCGCGGCGAGCGGACTCCGCCGACAATCACGTCCCGGCGCGGGAAGCCTGAACCTCGATATCGTCGGCGAACTTTCGCATCAGGCGCACGAGTTCGTCGATTTCGCTCTCGTCCCAGCGGGCGAACAGCGACTGGCCCAGCCGATCGCGTGCGGCGTCCACGGCGTCGGTCATCGCGCGGCCCTTGGGCGTCACGACGACTTGCCGAACGCGGCCGTCTTCGACGCCCGCGCGCCGCTCGACCAGCCCATGACTCTCGAGTTTCCCCACCTGACGGCTGACCGTGGTGTGGTCGCGGCCCACGCGTCCGGCGAGATCGACCACGCCGATGGGACCGAGCCGCTCGACCAGCACCAGCAGCGGAAACAGCGCGCGATCAAGCGAAATGCCCGCCTCCCGGACCATTTTCTCGTCGAGTTCAGGCCGGTTCATCACGCTGACAATGCTGATCAACGCGAGATGCAACTCCCGGATGCGTTTGGATATATGTGTATCTTGCACATTTTTTCTGGGCGACATACTATTCCTCCTGTTGCGTGCATATTACACATAACGGAGCGAAAGATGACGAGAACTTCAACTGTCGACGTAGTGATCAGCGGGGCGGGCGCTGCCGGGCTGACGCTTGCCATCGAACTGGCGCGGCGCGGCGTGTCGTTGCGCGTGCTGGACAAGAACGACGGGCCGTTTCGCGGCTCGCGCGGCAAAGGCATTCAGCCGCGAACGCAGGAAATTTTCGAAGACCTCGGCATCCTCGACCGCGTGGCGGTTGCGGGGGGCGTGTATCCGCCGCAGCGCGAGTATCGTGCGGATGGCAGTTATGCCGAGTCGGCCATCGTCGAGCACGCCTCTCCGACGCCGGCCGAACCCTGGTGCCAGCCATTGCTCGTTCCTCAGTTCCTGACCGAAAAGATCATGCGCGAGCGGCTCGCCGAACTGGGCCATGGGGTCGAGTACGGATGCGAACTGGTCGGCGTGGAGCAGGACGAAGACGGCGTAACGGCGCGCATTGCCGGCGCGGCTGGCGAAGGGATCGTTCGTGCGCGCCATCTGGTCGGCGCCGACGGCGGGCGCAGCTTCGTGCGCGGGGCGCTCGGCATCGGCTTTCCGGGTAAGACGCTCGGCGTGCGCGCCATCGTGGCTGATGTGCGTCTCACCGGGCTGGAACGCGACGCATGGCATCGCTTCGGCGACGGCTCGATGGAGCGCCAGCTCGCGCTATGTCCGCTCGCGGGCACGGACCTGTTTCAGATCCAGGCGCCCGTCCCGCTGGAAGGCGACGTCGATCTCTCGGCCGCCGGCCTCGCAGCCATGGTGGCCGAGCGCAGCGGCCGCGCCGATATCGGCGTTCAATCGGTATCGTGGGCATCCGCGTACACCATGAACGCGCGGCTCGCCGATCGTTACCGGGAAGGCCGCGTGTTCCTGGTCGGAGACGCCGCGCACATTCACCCGCCGACGGGCGGACAAGGGCTCAACACCAGCGTGCAGGATGCCTATAACCTCGGCTGGAAGCTGGCGGCCGTGATCGCGGGCGCTCCCGCCGCGCTGCTCGACAGCTACGAGGAAGAACGCCGGCCAGTCGCAGCCGAGATGCTGGGTCTTTCGACAAAGCTGCTCGACGCGATGAAGCGGGGCGAGCTTCGGCGCGGCCGCGAAGTGCGGCAACTCGACATCGGTTATCCGGAGTCATCGCTTGCGATGGCGTGTCCCGAACGCGCTGCCGGGCTGGCGGCCGGCGACCGCGCGCCCGACGCTCCGATTCGTCGCGCGACGGGCCATGCAACGCGTGTCTTCGAGTTGTTCAGGGGTACTCACTGGACACTGCTCGGTTACGACGTGGAACGCGATTGCGTGGCGCCGCGACGTGGTTTGCGCATTCATACCTTCGGCGTGCGCGGCGATGTCGTCGACGATGGCGGTCATTTCCGCGATGCCTACGGGCTGCGGTCTGGCGAGTGGGTGCTCGTGCGCCCGGATGGTTATGTCGGCGCGATTGTCGCGACTGACGGGATTGAGGCGCTGGAGAATTACTTTCGGATTGGCGGGGTGGGGTTTTGAGCCAGGGTGCGGTCAGCTCAGGGATGAATGGTTTCGCCGCGACTCAGCATGCCGATGAACTCCTCGATCTTGCGCACCCGTGTTGCGGGCTTTTTGGCGTTCTGTATCCGAAACAGGATGGCGTAGCGGTTGCGGGCATTCAGCGTCGCAAAGAACGCGCGGGCCTTGGGATTGGCATCCAGTGCGGCCTGCAGATCGTCTGGCACGACTGAGTTGCTGGCCGATGTATAGGCCGCCTGCCATCGACCATCTTCTTTGGCTTTCTCGATTTCCTGCAAGCCCGAAGGAAGCATTCTGCCTGCGGCGATCAGCGCTTCGGCCCGGTCTTTGTTAAGACTGGACCAGATACTTTTTGCAGAGCGCCGAGTGAAGCGTTGCAACCAGTATTCTTCGCTTTCAGTCTGCTTTTGACCGTCGATCCAGCCATGACAAAGGGCACTTTCGAGCGCCTGTTCGTAAGTCAAGGTCGGTTGTCCGGCGCCTTTTTTGGCAAGGCGCAGCCATATTCCCGCCGAAGTACCGCCGTTTTGCGTCAACCAGTTTTCCCATTCATTCTGATCGAGGAATGTCAGGCGAAGCTCAGTCATGGAGGATCCCGATAGTTGCGTTCACGCAGCGAGGCTTTTCGTTCACTGAAACCGGTTACACTCGGCTTCGTACCGAACTTGCCGCGCCGCCATGGACTCCCAGCTTTTAATCATATGCGGACTAACATTTGTGATCCATGTGATTGCAACTTTGGCTTATGCGGTTCGCATTGCGGGTGTTCGCACTCGCCGGATCGCGCTGTCGTTTTCGCTCTTCGGGATCATTGCTCTCGTTTCGAGAACGGCCAACTCCTTTCAAGGGCCATTTATCGCCAAGCGCGTGGAGCTTGATATCTCTCACCACGCTGGTCGAGGGTTGCTCGGTGATTTCCGCCTTTTCCTGCTAACGGCCACGGTGGCCAGCATCGCTGGAACATTCCTGATTCCGACGTTTCAGCGCTATTTCAGCCGCGCGGTTAACCACTTCCAGGCAAATCGCTCGCTTTCCCGCTTGCTGCTTCACATATTCAGCCGCGGGGGCATTAACTACGTTCGAATGGGCGTGCGGTTGCCGTCGCGAAACAACGTCATCCAGTTAGCGACAGGAGCCGGCGTTTCCTGGAAGGTCATAGCATTGAACGTATTGGCGATGGCAATCTGGACGGTTGGCGTCTTTGCATCGCTTTATGCCGGGTACTTGAAGCCGGAACTACGAGTGACATGCGCGAACCTGTCGTCGGTGATAAATGGCTTCGCGACAGTGGTGCTCGCGATTGTCATCGACCCTCAGGTGTCGGTAATGACAGATGATGTGATCGAAGGCCGGCTCTCTGAAAATCGTTTCCGGCGGGCCATCACCACGCTCGCCGGAGCGCGAGTTCTCGGGACGTTGTGCGCACAGGCGGTGCTGGTTCCTGCAGCGGTCGTCATTGTTCGTGTTGCCGAGCTTATTTGAGGGGGGTTTAACGGACGGTTGGGGTTACGTCGCTCGGGAAGCTGTCGATTTGTCAGGTATGTCTGATCAACATGTCATGTTCGCATGGAGCATTCAATGCTGCGTTTTGTCGTAGTCCGTGGGGTCCTCGCGTGGGGAATTGGTACGGCGGTCATTTTCACTGCGATCCAGTTTCTTCAGCATCACGAAGTCGGCGCGCTGGATGTCGCCAGAAATATCGGCACGTTCATGATTGCCGGTATTTTCTGGGGATTCTCGGTGTGGTGGCTGCGCGGCCGCAAACAAAGAAAGTCGCGAAACGACCTGTGAGTCAAGCCGTTCTTCCATGCAACTCCAGGATTTCTGGGCGGCGGACCAAACGCTTCCGCCGTCGTTGCGACTAACTATTTGTCGTGTTGTGCTGCGGGACGAAACTAATTTCCGCTTACGAGATTCTTTGTCTCCAGCGTAATTGCCGACAGACCTTTTTCCACGATCTCCTGCCAGTCGCTAGAAGTCACGACCTGTTTGGATTCGCTAACGTGCGTCTTGACGGTCTGCTCGCCGTGAAGTGCGCCTACGTCGCCGGACAGTTGAAGTTCCGACTTCTGGTTGGTCGTAACGGACCAGAAGCCGGGCTGGAACCATGCCCAGAAATCGATAATCTCCGCTGTTACGGGTGCGGCGGCCGCGAAGTTGGGGTCGCCTTGCCTCACCACGATGTAGCCGGCCTCTTGAAAGCCTCTCTCCAGTGCGTTTTCAACTAGGCCCGAGACCGTCTTCCCTTCGGGGAGGACCACGTCGCCGAGTGCCTTGCCGTAACTGTTTCTCTTCCGGCCGATTGCACGAGCTTTCGATGCATCGCTGGAGTCTTCGGACGGGTCGAGCGACGCGATATCGGCCTTGGGAGGGGCAACGGCAAAAGTACGTTTATCTTCGGCGGGGGCAATGCGTACGTACTTTCCTGTCGTCGGATTCGTGCCCTGAGGTGACGAGACATCGACAGTTGTGCGACCTACAGCGCATCCCGCGAGGATTGAGAAAGCGACGCCATAGAACGCGATTCGACGCAACAGCATGATTGTTTATCTCCTGGTTGATTATTCTGGTCGGCGAGCCGATTAAATGCATCGGCCGTGTTGCCTCTCCATTCTGGTTACGGCAAAAACCAGGAGAAGTTAAGTGTTTACCGTAAAACTTCCAGGACCGGGTCGCGAAAGGTGTTGCGGCCCGCGGGGATCGTGACTGTGGGTACGTCAAGCGCCGGGTTGGGCGCCTTGCCCTGGGCCGCTAGGCGTCGACCTGAGCCGGTCGTCGTGGGCTGAGTTCAGCCAAGGGCTGCCGTTGCCGATTATTGCGTGACGTCCGCTTGCGATGGGCGCACAGAGTTTCCACGCTGGCGAGGCGGCCGGTGCCACGGGTGACCTGCAGGTGAAAAATGCGGAGCTATACTTGGTGGCCATGTGATATGCCCGACTCACTCTCAACGGAGAAGAACAGCATGCGCGAAAGTACGTTACTAATTTTTGCCGCTGTAGCTTTTGTAGGTATCGTAACTCCCGGACCGACGGTTCTACTGGCGTTGACCAATGGCTCCCGCTATGGTCTTCGTCGTGCCGCTTATGGATTCGCTGGAGCGGTCGCATCCGACTTCGCGTTGATTTTCGCCGTGGCACTTGGCCTTGGTGCGCTGCTGGCAGCGTCGGCGTTATGGTTTACCGTCGTCAAATGGGTGGGTGTGGCCTACCTTGCGTACATTGGTGTCAGGCTGTTGATGTCAAAGGGCTCGTTGAGCGTCGCGAGCACGCACGGCGAAGTGAGCCGCGACAGCAACTCGGCGATTTTCCTCAAGAGTTTCCTTACCGCAGTCACGAACCTGAAAGGGTACCTGTTCTTCTCCGCATTTCTGCCCCAGTTTATAACGCCGTCCGCACCACTTGCGCCGCAGTACGTGGCACTGGCTATAACGTTTGCGATGCTGGATTGCTCGATCATGTTCGGCTATTCGCTGATCGGCGCACGGGCAATTCGCCTGCTGAAGGAGTCGGGAGCGCTATGGCTGGAACGGTCTTGCGGCGCTGTGTTTGTTGCGCTCGCGGGGTCTCTGGCTCTGTACCGTCGTCACACGGCTTAACGGGTTCTGCCCGAAAGCGGACCATGAATTTTGGCGCTTGAATGGCTGAATCGGGTCGGTTTCAAGCCACCGTGTGGGGCAGCGGTCGGCCAGGAGCGGCCGTTCGACACGGAGCCACGAATCGCGGACAATCGACCATACGATCCACCACCGCGCATGAGTCATGAAGCAGCGTGTACGGATAAGGCTTGTTCAGAGGCACCAAGCACGGTGTCATGCGACCGGCAAACCTGCAGCCAGAGCGAAGGGATATTCGGAAGGTGACTATAGGTCGCGACTCGCCGCTATTTACTGTCAACACAAAGAGTTGTTCAAGCGATTAGAAGACGCGTGAGCACGAGGAGGCGACATTGGGCCATGTCCGTCTCGTCAGCACCGTGGCCGACACGCCGCACGATCGTGCGGAAGAATGTTGAAGCGAAGGTAGCCTATGCCGAAGCTTTCTGCATCGGTAGGCGCTCCCCAAACGCGTCCGATGCGGTGTCAATAATCTTCCGGTAATACTCTTTGACGCGCTTATCCCGTGCACCAGGGTGGAATGTCCTGAAACACTCGATGCCATTCGACCGGAAATGCCAAAGAGCCTTTGGCTCGACCTTCACAGTCTGACGCTCCGGAAGCACGGCTTTCAAGGCGCGATCGTACGTGTGACCGCTACCAAAGATGATTAGATCTGGTTTAAGCAGTTCGATTTCGAACTTAACGGCCGCTACCGAAAAATCGAACAAATAAGCGGAATGCCCGATAGATGTCCTGGAGGAGCCGCGTTTCGGGCGGTGCCAGTCCATCTTCATTAGGTTGTTCCAGCAAACAGCGGCTCGATCGCATCCAGCAAACGCATCGGCGAACCGCTTCCACTGCCGTAATAACTCGCTATTACCGGTGCCACTGGCGTGTTGCTTCTCATAGCGAGCCTTCGCGATGTTGATCCCGTCCGGATGCTCATAGAAGGCTCCCAGCTTGCCCCACCAACCGTTAGTTTCCTTCCCGATGAACATGACTCGGACGGGCGCATCGAGGTAAGCTTGAGATACGCTTATGAGAAACGGCGCCGACAACTCGTGAAAGTGGTGAATTAAGCCCGGCTTTGCGGCGGCAAGAGCCCCGACATAGTAAGTATCCAAGACCGCTTGAACATCGTCTTTGAGCATGGTTCCACCGGATGTCATGCCTTGGCGGCGGCTCAGCCTTTCGCCTTCAGCCTTAGATTAGGCGGTAATTGTGGCATAACTGAATCAGATGTCGGCTGAGCTCACCGCCGTCCTTATGATTTTCCGCGACGGTCGCTTCCAGGTCGTGCATCCTCTTGCGCCGCGTGCCCGCTTCGAGATGTTCGTTGCGCTCTGTCGTCGGGGCGCTTGCGGCCACAATCTGACTTTCGGATGCAAGGACCAAGTGGCCGGGCCAGTCCCGATTGAAGACGCACGAAAGCGGCTCGCTCCGCCAGACTGGAGAGCAATGGCTGCCAGCTCTAGATCAAGTGCTTTCGAGCGCCGCGTACGTTCGATTCTACGAGTCAACGACTTCCACCGCTTTTGCTGATGCCTAGATTCCCGGATCAAGCAGATTAGAGGAGAAGTCGCACGATTGCGCCGCAAGTCGCGCCACGGCGGCACTGAGCGAATGCGACTGTTCCGCCCGATGCATGGCGACGTACCGCACTAGCGGGAGCGCGGGCCGCGTCGGCACCACAACGAGCGCACATCGCTCGACCATGCGCGCAAGACAGGCTTCGGGCAGGTAACTAACGCCAAGCCCCGATAGTGTGAGCCCAATCTGCGCAATCAGGCTGTTGCTCGCCAGCACTTTCTGCAACGCGACCCCTTGCTCCTCCAGAAACCGGCTATACACGTAGCCCGTACCCGACAGGCCGCCCTGCAAAATCAGCGGAAACTTCGCGATATCGGCAAGCGGAATCGCACGCTTTCCCGGCGCGAGACTGGCGGCGCACATCCACGCATTCCGAACCTGACCGACGAGCGTCGATGCATACGGCTCGACCTCGTGCATCTGCGGCACGATGATCACGTCCACCGTGGCCGCCGCCAGCCGCTCGCGCAAGGTTGCGTTCAGATCGACCTCCGCTTCGACCTTGACCTTAGGGTATTCGGCCTGAATCGCGGCAATGAGGCGCGGCAGCCACGTCAGGGCCGTGAGTTCCGTCACGCCAATGCGAATCTGCCGAACCAGCGCCTCTTTCGAGCTCATGCGCTCGACGATCTGGTCGCGCCGCTCGAGCAATTCCCTCGCGTGCTCGAAGAATTCTGCGCCCTTCTCCGTGAGGCGCGCGCTGCGATTCGCGCGGTCGAACACCGCCATGTCGAAAGCCCGCTCCAGTTCCTGCACGCGCTTGGAGATCGCCGATTGCGTGGTATTCAGGCGCGTTGCGGCCGCCTCGAACGAACCGAGCTGGACGATCCAGTACAAGGCTTCCATTTGCTTGAACGTCAGCATGGCTCCGGACTCACATCACTAAAAGCGATAGTTTCTCATAGAAAAAAATCGCTTTTTTAGTTCATTTTGACTGGGTACTTTTCCCCCTAACGAGTCCCTGCAGAGGCTCGACTCATCTATATCAACCGATACGTGTCTGGAGAGCGCATGGAATCCGTCATGGAAACACCTCACCCCGAACGCGCGACGCGCAAGCCCCGCATCGGGCTCGCGTGGCAAATTGTGATCGGCCTGATCGCCGGCATTGCGGTCGGGCTGGTGCTCAATCGTTTCCCGGAGTTTCGCGAGTCCGCCATCAACGGCTTCCTGCAGCCGGCCGGCGATATCTTCATTCGTCTGATCAAAATGGTGGTCGTACCCATCGTGTTCACGAGCATGGTGATGGGCATCGCGGGCGTCGGCGACGGGCGCTCGCTCGGGCGCATCGGCCTGAAGACGCTCGTGTACTTCGAGGTCGTCACGACGATCGCCATCGTGCTGGGACTCGTGCTCGGCAACGTGCTGCATCCGGGGCTGGGCACGGATCTGTCCCAGCTCGGCCACACCGATATCTCGCGCTATCAGCAGACCACGCAGCAAACGCAAGGTCATCACGGCTTCATGGCGCTGTTGCTGAGCATCATTCCCGACAACATCGTTATGGCGATGGGGCACGGCGATCTGCTGCCGGTGATCTTTTTCTCCGTGCTGTTCGGATTGGGCCTGCAATCCGTGCCTGCCGAATATCGCCAGCCGGTGCTCGCAACCTTCAAAGGCATCAGCGACGCGATGTTCAAGGTCACCGGCATGGTGATGCGTTACGCGCCGTTCGGTGTGTGTGCGCTAATCGCGGTGACAGTCGCGAGTTTCGGCTTCGGTTCGCTGCTGCCGCTCATCAAGCTGGTTGCGGTGACGTATCTCGCGATCGTGCTGTTCGCGATGTTCGTGCTCGGCATTACGGCACGCCTCTTCGGCTTCAACATTTTCACGCTGGTACGCGTCATCAAGGACGAATTGATCATCGCCTTCTCGACGTGCAGTTCGGCGACGGTTTTGCCGCAACTGATGAAGAAGATGGAAGACTTCGGCGTGCCGAAGAGCATCACGACGTTCGTGGTGCCCACGGGCTACACGTTCAATCTAGATGGCGCGTCGATCTATCTCGGCATCGGCACGCTGTTCGTCGCACAGCTCTATGGCGTGCATCTGGGCCTGCAAGAACAGATCGTGCTCGTGCTCACGATGGTCGTGACCTCCAAAGGCGCGGCAGGCGTGCCCGGCTTCATGTTCGTGATCCTGCTCACGACGCTCGCCAGCGCGGGACTGCCGCTCGAAGGGCTCGCGTTCATCGCAGGCGTTGACCGCATCATGGACATGGGACGCACCGCGCTGAACGTGGTGGGCAACGCGCTCGCACCGCTCGTCATCGCCCGCTGGGAAGGCCAGTACGACGCGGAGAAAGGCAAGGCTTATATCGCGTCATTGGACGCATGAGATTCGTGGAATTCAGGAATGGCTAACATGGAACGAGGAGCAGATCCGATGAGCAGCAATCGCGGGCAGTTGTTTTCAGCATCGATGATGGAAGCCATCGAGCAGCGCTTTCATTACGTCGATCGCGATATCGACAACCGTGAACGTCTTTTCTTCGACAACGCAGGCGGATCGTTCAGACTGAAATCGGCACTGGAAGCATTCGCGCAAATCGATGCGCTGCCGGACTGTCCCGAGCGTATCCACGAGCGCGCGCTGTTTCTGCAGGATATTCAGGCGCGCGGCGAAGACGACGTGCGCCGCATCCTCAACGCGCGCGGTGGAAGTGTGTACCTCTCGCTGACCGCTTCGGCGGCGATGTTCGACATGGTCCGCGCGGTGATGGAGAACGTGCCGGGCACGAACGCCGTCACCACGATTCTCGAGCATCCGTCGTCTTTCGATGCGATGACGATGTACTGCGAGCGTACCGGCAAGGAGCTTCGCATCGCACCGAGCAATGCCGAAACCGGCGGCGTCGATACCGATGCCATCGTCGCGCTCATCGACGACGATACGGCACTTTTGAGCGTGATGTACGCATCGAATATCTCGGGCGCGAAGCTCGATATTGCGGCCATCGTCGAAAGTGCGCGGGCGCGCAAGCCGGATCTTTTTATCATCGTCGATGCGGTTCAGCATGCGCCACATGCGGTTATCGATCTGCAAAAGACCCCTGTTGACGGCATCAATTTCGCGCCGTACAAGTTCTTCGGGTGCCGCGGTTCGGGCGTGTCATGGCTGTCCGAACGGCTTGCGGAACTTCCGCATCATCGGCTCGCGGCCAAGGACAAAGGGGTTTGGGAACTCGGCAGCCCCGCGCCCGCGCAATTCGCCGTGGTGAGCGCGATCGTCGATTATGTCGCGTGGGTCGGCGCCCAGTTTAGCGACGCCGAAGACCGGCGCGAACGGTTCGTACAAGGCATGCAGCGCATCGAAGAGCACGAGCGCGCGCTGCTTTCGTTGTTGCTCGACGGCGTTGACGGACAGCGCGGGCTGCGAGCGATCGAAGGCGTACGCGTGTTCTGGGATCACGACGATCTGACGCGCCGCGATCTGATCGCAGGCATCGGCTTCGATAATCTTGACCCGACCGCCGCCGTACGCGCCTATGAAGAGCGGGGCGTGATCGTCTATGAGCGGATTGCGACGAGCCTTTACTCGGGGCGGATGTTGAAATCGTTCAACCTCGACGGTGCGGTGCGCATCTCTCCGTTGCATTGCCATGCGCCGAGTGACGTTGCGAGGTTCCTGGCAGTGACGGAGGGCATTGCGATCGCGAGTCGGCTTGCCGGATAGCGGAGGGTGAGGCAGAGACGCATCGAGATTTTATTGTGATGCTCGGTGCGTCCCCATAGCCACGTCAGCGGGGCAACTAGTTTGCATGTTGGGAGATTCACAGGTATCGCTTCCAAACGAATGGCCGAGTTCCAGCCAACACCCGACTGCCGACACGGCGCGCCGAGGGGCAGTTAAGGGTCGGTTATGCCGATTGAATGAGAATCCGGGCCCGAGGCAATCATCACGCTTAGGCGTGGGGCGGCGGTCGGAGGCCCGCTAGATGATTTTCAATCACTTCTACGCCATAGGAAAGTCCTCGTTAGCGGTTCGCTTTCCCGCTATTGCAGCTCTTTACATTGATTGATGAAACCCGCGGTCATACTCGTAACCTCCTGTGGACGTTCGAGGGACGGCAAATGCGCGGTTCCTGATATTTGGTGGAACGTCCCGCGGGAGACGTTAGCTGCGACGTAACGACTTCGCTCCTGAATTCCGGGAAGGTCCAAGTCCCCAAACATCACCAGCGTCGGTACTAATAGTTCGCCCAACCGTCCGTAAGCGATCGGTGCATCAATGTTTGTGCCCGTCGGCGACAAACCAAGAGCGGCAACGTTCATCTCATCAAACAGTTTGCGAGCTGCACCCGTCACACGCCCCTCCGGTTGGAACGGGCCATCAAGCCAAAGAGTGGTTCGGATCGCTATGGCTTCTTCAATATCTTTCCTCGCTTCCGCCGCCGCTAAACGGGTGACCAACTCTTCAACCCGCGTTGTATGCGTCATTTTCGGCGCACCTGTCACATTCGGTGCGATAAGAACGAGGCCGCGAACATGCGACGGATACCGAAGAGCGGCGTCGAGTGCAATGCCGCCACCTTGAGAGCAGGCAACGAGTATTGCGGGGGATTCACCTGCCACTGATTGGAGAACGGCGATCAGATCTTCAACTGCGGAGTGATCCTCTGCTTCGGCAACTGTCTCTCCAAATCCGCGTCGATCATAGGCGATAGCTTGGTTGCTAGCGCCAATTTCGCGCATCTGTTGGCCCCACATCCGGCGATCCGCGACCCGGGCGTGCAAAAATACAATCGGTTCCCCGCTTCCGATGACTTCCGTTGCCAGCATGGCACGACCTGAAGTGACTAGAAGGCTTTTCATCGCGAGCTGTCGTATGTTTGCCAGTGTGCATAGTACACGCTGCACCGACGTGGAGTCTTCGCCACTTAACGAACGCTTTGCAGGAAACCGCGAGACTGAAGTGGGTCGATCAAAGCCGACCGCCTCGGGCAGAGTTCGGCCAGTTCCGGACCTTCGATACTGGCCGTTGGATCGCCGACAATCGCGGAGCGACGTTCGCCGATAAGCTGGAAAAGAGCGACAACCATAAGGAGCACATTCACCTATCGCCCAACTACTTCGTCCAGCATTTCTTCGGCCCCGGCTGAGACCATCAGTGCATTTGATCGAGGAAACCGTACATCTTCGGTGTCCTCTTGCGCCAAACTCCCGACGCAAGATCGGAAAAGTATTTCTTGCACACAAGTGGACCGATCACCTGATTGCCGGGGGCTTTGAATTGGCGCAGAAAGGCTTGGGCGCTAAGACCAGTTCCCACAGTTTCGATCGTCGCGAAGTCAGGGTGTGCGTCAATCAAAGCTGGCCATCGAGCTTCACTTTGGTCGATGGCATGCGCCTCCGTTGATTTCCAGGTCGAAAGGTTCTGGTCTATTTCCTGCCGTAGGTCGGGGTAGCGACTGACGCACTGCGTTTTCAAGTCCTCTGCGATCTGCACCGTCGTGCGCATCATCAAAATCGCTGCGTCTGGCGACGACGCGTCCGGCACCGGATGCGACTCATAGCCTCTGTCTACTGCCTGCGAGGCATCCTGATACATTGACATCAGCCTGGAAAGAATTTCCTTGGCTTGTACATCCCCTTGTGCAGCAGCGAGGCCTACCCATTTTTTCGCTTCGTTTACATCCAGCGGGACGCCTCGACCGACGGCGTACAGCAACCCAAGTTGTTGTTGAGCATGCGCATTTCCTTGGTCTGCGGCAAGTCGGTACCACCGCGCCGCCTCCTTGTCGTCCTGCGGAACGCCCCTGGCGAGAATAAACATCCTTGCCAGATTGTCCTGTGCATAAGCATCCCCCTGGTCTGCGGCGAGACGAAACCACTTGACAGCTTCGGTGTCGTCCGCGGGCACGCCCTTGCCATCGCGATACTTCACCCCAAGTGAATTTTGCGCGGAGGGCAGACCCTGATCTGCGGCGAGTCGGAACCATCTGTCGGCTTCCTTGTCGTCCTGGGAGACGCCCCTTCCTGTGCTATACATCACCGCCAGATCGCGCTGTGCTCGGGCGTCGCCCTGGTCAGCGGCCTTCTGAATCCAGAATAGTGCCTGCGCGTCGTCCTGCCGCACACCTTTACCATAGGCATACATCACGCCGAGTTCGCGTTGCGAATTAGCGTCACCTTTCGTCGCAAGCGGCAGCAGCGCCCCAGGCGTGACCCGTGAATCTCCGGCGTTGTTGTCGGCCCCTTCCACGCCGCAACCCGCGGATACCGAAAGGCTACAAACCATCGCATACACAACGAATTGCTTTTTCATTCGAGTCTTCACGGAGGCGGTAGCGAAGTATATAGCCCCACGGTCTTTCCGCCGCGTACGTCTGACGAGTGCGATGGTGCGGGAGATCAACTAGCGAATGGCCGCTTTCAGCCAACCCGAATGGCCGCTCGGGGTCGTCCCGGGCCGAACGCGTCGGGCAAGCTTAGGCCCATAAGGAGACAGTCGACATAATCGCGTGGATTGCTGACAATCGGCACCGACCAGTAACCGGTTAGCGGTGTTGTCGCCCCGGCAGAACAATATCCGGCCGAGCGAAACGGCAACCAGGCTGACCGCCGGCTTCGGCGTTCCTTCCGGATGGGGTCTGCCGGCTTGCCCACTAGCCTTATCCCTTATATCCCGGTGCAACACATGGCGCAGAACATCTACGACGATCCCGAGTTCTTCCTGGGCTACAGCCAGATTCCCCGGCAGGTCCATGGACTGGAAGGGGCACCCGAATGGCGCGTAATCCAAGCCTTGCTGCCTGATCTAAACGGCAAGCGTGTTGTCGATCTAGGGTGTGGTTTTGGCTGGGCCTCCCGCTGGATGCGGGATCAAGGCGCGATCTCGGTCCTTGGACTCGACCTGTCGAAGAATATGATTGAGCGGGCCAGGGCGAACACCGCGGACGCCGCGGTAGAGTATCGCATGGCCGATCTCGACACGTTGGAGCTTCCCGAGAAGGCTTTCGATCTGGCTTACAGCGCGCTGAGCTTCCACTATATCCAGGATTTTGGCCGCCTCATGCGCGTGATTTATCAGGCGCTCGTCCCCAATGGGCATCTGGTTTTTACGATCGAACATCCGATCTTTATGGCAGCAACGCATGCGCGTTGGATCACAGAGGAAGGCGGTCGCAAAACCTGGCCGGTCAATGGATACTCGGTCGAAGGCGAACGTCGAACAAACTGGTTTGTTGAGGGCGTTCTGAAGTACCACAGAACGCTTGGTACGACGTTGAATGCGCTGATCGACGCGGGCTTCAACATTCGCCGGGTTGAGGAGTTTGCTCCGACACCTGCACAGATAGAGGAGATGCCGCAATTGGTCGAAGAACTGGAGCGCCCCATGATTCTAATGGTGTCTGCCTCCACATAGATGGCCGGGATGGGTTCGGGCGGACAGCCGCCGTGAGGCAGTGGCCGGCCACGACCGGTCACTCGAACCACCGCGGAGTTCGGGCGCGGAAGCATCGTCCTAAAGTGCGAAGGAGTCAAAGTTGCAAGTCAAACGGATAGTTGCAAATTTCAAGGCCCTTGATCTCAATCGGACTCGGGCGTTCTATCAAGACGTCCTTGGTCTCGAGCTTTTAATGGACCAAGGCTGGATCCAGACCTATGGCTCTCAGACAGAGATGACCGTTCAGGTGAGCTTCGCTGCGGAAGGAGGCTCCGGCATGCCAGTGCCGGATCTATCGATTGAAGTGGATGATGTGGACGCGGCACTTGAACGTGTGAAGGCTGCCGGCTTTGCCATCGTATATGGTCCCATTGACGAACCGTGGGGCGTCCGTCGGTTCTTTGTTCGAGACCCATTCGAGAAACTGGTCAATGTCCTTGCGCATATCTGAGCGTTGTTAAGGAGAATTGAATGCCGGCTTCGGCGCGCCGCGAACTTCCGCTCAGGATCGGGTCATGCCTCTTGCATGAAATGGCAGAGCCAAGTGCTGACAATAGGCAGCTCTCAAATGAGTGGCTCGCCCGCCGAGCCAGTCATCTCGATAGTTGGCAATCGGCGCGGCGGCAGCAATCGGCTAGTTGGCGATTTTGAAGAATATGATACGAAAATACGCTATTTCTCGACGAGCAGGGGTAATTATGGCTTCGTTACTCCTCGACTTTCTCTGCGGACCCGCAAACGTCTCCGCGCAGACCAACACAGCTACCGACGCTTTGATCAATAGAGTTGTTGCGTTGACCGAGCATGGAGATCCAGCCGCCATGGAAAAGACAACAGCCGGATATCAGATTGATTCATCAAGGAAGTTCAATCCAGGGATTCCGGACGACACATGGGGATCTATCCGTGCTGATGTCAATGACATTATTTCAAACAAAATCAAGCCCGGGTACGGCGAGCAAGCTCTTCTAACAAGGCACTTCGTTGAAAGCGCGAAATTCTCGGATGATGAACTCAGGCATCTAATAACGATAATGCAAGATCCTGTCATGCAAAGATGGGGCATTGCGATGCGCGACAGTAGCACTACGGCGTATATGGCAAAGTTATCGCAACAGGTGAATAATCAGATGTGGATGGTGGTCTCCATTGTCCTCCGACGACATGGGTTGCAGACAACCGACACATCGACAACGAGTAAGCAGAGTCATTGAGCACGTACACCACTTCGGTCGATTCCGGAAAGCGACTTATGAACGTGACGGCGCAGAAGTGCCACATCTGGTCGGCCAAGCGGCCAGCTAGGTCTGCGTTAACGGAAGCGCCAATTGTCCGCTCAGGGTCGGTTTCGGGCGACCGCGTCGGGCAATGACCGGCCAATGCGCGTCGTTCGACGCTCCGCCAGCACCTCGGGCGGTCACTCACGGATTCGGCGCCGACATCGGAGGTGTGTCGGCCAAATCAAAGCAGATGCCCTCCGCGATTTCCGCGGCGGCTCACCGCGAGCGGATCTGACAAATTCACTCACTCGGCACTGGGAAAACGGCGCCGACGCGACAGGCGTCGCTTATCGTGGCTATTCGACCGACCATCTGCGGATAGCGAAGGGATTGAGCGGGCGAGTGCAGCACGGCGAGTTCGCCGGCTCGCCGTCCCGACTTCGCTACAAGCATTCCTGCGCTTGCTCAGGTAACGGGCACGAACTCGCCTTCGGCGAAGAACCACGCCGACATCGTCCGTGCCAGTTCGAGCACGACCTCCGCGTCGGTCCGGCCGGAGGACGCGCGTACGTGGAACGAATGATCTGCGTCGTCCACCACATGCAGCGTGGCGCGTGGCCCCAGCGTCTCGACGACCGACCTCAGCAGGGGAAGCTCGGCCAGCTTGTCGCGCGTGCCCTGCAGGAAGAGAATCGGCACCGTGACGTCCGCCAGGTGCCGTGCCCGCTCCACGCCGGGCGCGCCCGCCGGGTGCAGCGGGAACGCGACGAAAGCGAGGCCACGCACGCCGTCGAGCGGGGAGATGGCTTGAGCCTGGGAGGTCATGCGGCCGCCGAACGACCTGCCGCCCGCGAAGAGTGGCAGGGCTGGCAGCCGCCGGCGGGCCTCTGCGACGGCCGCCTGCACGGCAGCATGTGCCACGGCCGGCGAGTCCACCCGCTTGGAGCCCCGCTCCATGTACGGAAACTGGTAGCGTAATGTGGCGACATTGGCCGCCGCAAGCGCGTCGTCCAATGACGACATGCCGGCATGCTGCATGCCCGCCCCGGCGCCGTGCGCGAAGACATACAGGGCTCGCGCGTCCTCCGGCACCCGGAGGAGCGCAGAGACCTTAGTGCCGTCGGGCAGTGCCAGGGAAAGCGATTCTAGGTCGTCCATCGTATTCAGGTCGTGTCGTTGTGGCCATTGCACCGATTTTGCATCAATGAGGCATCTGGGAGCGTTTGTAGCGGCGTCCGGCAAGGCATTGCGCACGCGGAGTTTGCCGGCCGATCCATGGAGCGCGCGCCCATCGTGAACGGCGCCGCAGCCGCGAAGGGCAGTTCATTTAGCTGCCTCTCTAAAAGAGCATGTCCGGCTGCAGAAAGTTGTGGGTTCGGCCAATCTCAGACGTTCAACATGAGAGCCCTGATCGTCAACACTTAGCTGCACGGTGAAATTTATTTCAAAGAGAGGCAGGTCTGCGTTGCTGTCAAAGTGCTGTTTATACTTAGGGAAACGATGATGACATACGAAGATGTCGAAACGCATGCGAAGGCTTGGATCGAAGCCTGGAACGCTCACGATCTGGAGCAGATTATGTCGCACTACTCACATGATGTGGTGTTCGAGGCTGAAACAGTGAGAACGCGTTGGAAGAAACCGGACGGCAAGCTCTTCGGAATCGCGGAACTAAGGAAACACTTCGCCTTGGGTCTGCAACTGGCACCGCAACTGAAATTTCAGCTTGAACAGGTACTCCTCGCACCTTCAGGCTACGCAATCCTGTACAGAAGGGAAAACGGGAATCGTGTGATCGACTGCGTCACCCTGAATGATGCAGGTCAGGCGGCGAAGGTGACGGCGTACTACGGAAGCGTACAGCGATAGGCGCGCAGGCGATACCTCGCTCGCGACGCGCGCGATCCATATCGTTTTTTTCCGTGGAAGCAGGCAAAATCACTCGCATGGTTGAATAATGGGCGGCCTCATATGCATGCTCCGTGCCGCGACAGCAACAATCTCGATGCAAGGTCAATCACAAATAACACATGAGACCGACCACTTACCGAAACCAGATCCTCGTCCGTCTGATCAATTTAGTGATCTCGGGCACATTGATCACTTCTGTTTCCAGTCTCGCACGAACTCCTGACGAGTCCCAACCCATCGCAACCGACCTCCACGAAACGGTCGTCAAAGTGCCGATAACAGAGCACGGATTCTTTGGTGATCACGAACGTGACATAGTCGCGACCACCTATATGCCCGATGGCCCTGGACCCTTTCCGTTGATCGTTTTGAGTCACGGTAGTCCGGCCGACCCGCGAGACCGCCCCACGGTCGGCCGCTACCGCAAGTTGCCGCAGATTCGGACATTCGTGGAACTCGGCTTCGCAGTAATCGTGCCGATCCGCCGAGGCTACGGAGCCACAGGCGGCACCGACGAGGAGGACGCAGGATCTTGTCAGCACCCCGATTACACATCTGCGGGTAGAGAGGCAGCGCAGGATGTGCTGGCCGCCCTCGCTTATGCACAGACCTTGCCCCAGGTGGATCGCGACCACGTTGTTCTGGTAGGCCAATCGGCTGGCGGATTCGCGTCTCTGGCAGCCGCAAGCTATGCACCGAAAGGTGTCGTTGCGGTCATTAATTTTTCGGGCGGTCGCGGCGGGAACCCGTCGAAACATCCGGGCATGCCGTGCGACCCGCAGCAGATGGCGAAGACCATCGGGCAATTCGCGTCGACAACACGAGTGCCCGTACTGTGGCACTACGTTCAAAACGATATGTTTTTTGCGCCCGAAGTCGTAGCGACCTGGTTCGCGGCGTTTCAGGCAGGAGGCGGTCAAGGGCAAATGATCGTCGAGCCGCCCTTCGGAAAGAACGGCCACGGTATGTTCGCCGTCGCCACTTCAATCCCAATATGGTTGCCGCACTTTGAGCAGTTCCTCGCTCCGCTTGTGCCGATGAAACAGATACCTCCGCCTGGAACGGATCCGTGAGTTCCCGCAAACTACTCCCTCACCACCGCACAGTCCTGCCCCGATAGTCGAGATATTCCAGCCCGGGCCGCCCCAGTTTGTCCAGAAGCACATTCACCACCCCCGGAACACTCTCCTCGATCGACAGTCGCCCCTCGGGCCCTCCCAGTTCTGTGCGCACCCAACCGGGAGCCATCAGCACCATGGCCCGCGGCGTTTGCGCCTGGCGCGCGGCAAAGCTGCGCATGAACTGGTTGAGCGCCGCCTTGCTGCCGCGATAGAGTTCGCGCTGGCCGGATTCGTTGTCGGCGATACTGCCCTGTCCTGACGACATGATCCCGATCAGGCCGGCCGGCGCAACGAGATCGGCCATGCTTTCGACGACGCGCATCGGGCTGAGTGCGTTGGTAATCATGAGATCCACGAAATCCTCAGTCGAGACTTCGCCGATGGTCTGCGTCGGATCCGGATTGGTTGTGCCGGCGTTGACGAACAGAATGTCGAACGCGCGGCCGGAAAGGCGTTGGCGGAGGGCCCGAATCTGCCCGGACTGCGTGATGTCGAGCGTTTCGATGTCAACCTGGTCGGGATGCGCATCGGCAAGATCATGCAGAAGCGTCCGGCCGCTTGCGGCGCGGACTGTCCCCACGACGCGCCATCCTTTCACCAGGAATTCGGCCGCCATGGCGTGGCCTAGACCCCGTGAGGCGCCGATCAGCAGTACGGTGGGTGAGTCAGTGAGGGACATGGCGTTCTCCGTGGCGCGCAATGGATGCCATGTATTGTCGGGAGCGCACACGGTTTGCACCAGACGCCCGGCCTGCAATCCACGATTGCGTCTGACGCCTTAACCAGGCCGTTTTTCGATTATTCTGGCCGCATGTCACGCGTCGACCTCAACCTTCTCACCGCGCTGGATGCCTTGCTGAGCGAACGTAGCGTTACGGGTGCGGCCCGGCGTCTGAATCTCAGCGTCTCCGCCATGAGCCGCACGCTTTCGCGCCTGCGCATTGCGACGGGCGACCGTCTGCTGCTACAGGCCGGTCGAACGCTCGTGCTCACGCCTTATGCGGAGCACTTGAGTCAGCGTATTCCTGCGCTGGCCCGTGAAGCGGAAGCGGCGCTGAGCCGTGCCGAGCATCGGTTCGACCTCGGTACCCTCGAGCAACGCTTCACCGTGCGTGCTGGCGAGGGCTTTATCGATCTGCTGGGCGCGGCCCTGATGGACCGGGTCCATCGCGCGGCGCCCGGCGTGCAGCTTCGCTTCACGCCCAAGCCCGACTGGGACGCCCAGCCGTTGAGGGAAGGCGCGATCGATCTGGAGATCGGCGTTGTCAGGACGTCTGCCCCTGAGATGCGAACGCGTCTGCTTTTCCGCGATCGCTATGTCGGCGTGTGCCGCGTGGGCCATCCTTTACTCGGCGACACGCGTATCAGCGTCGAGCAATGGACAGCGTGCGGCCACGTGATGGTTTCGCGTACGGGCGAAGCGGAAAATGCGGTTGACGCGGCTCTGGAACCAGCGGGCATACGCCGCAACGTGCTGATGGTGGTGCCATCCTATCTCAGCGCCATGCAACTGGTACGTCATTCGGACTGGTTCGCAGCCGTACCGCATTCCTGCCTGGGCAATTCCTTCGTACCCGATTACGCGAGCGCCAACGGATTGCAGTGCTTCGAGCTGCCCCTCGCCATGCCCGCTTTCAACATTTCGGCGATCTGGCATCCGCGCCTCGATCACGACCCGGCACATCACTGGTTTCGCGCCGAAGTGCTGGATTTATGTCTCGCGGCCTATCCGCGACGTCCGGCTGCGGATTCGTCACTACGCCATCGCTAGCCGGACGTTCGCGGAAACCGTCAAAGTTTTGCGCCGTCCGATTGCTGCGCGGTTTTTGGCGCTTCGGGCGCGACAGGCAGGTTGTGCGTCCAGTTGATGAATCCATTGAGCATCGGGTGAAACAGCGGATCGTCGAGTCCTGCCATGTTGAACGCGGTCATGTCGATCAGCAGGACGGTTTTTCCGGTGCTGGCGTCGATGGCCTTCAGCGTTCCTTCGAAGTTATAGCCGCCCTTGAACACCGCATTGGGCTCGACAATCAGGAACGGCCCAATCTCTTTGCTAAGGTTATTGAGCCCGACGAGATCCGACACGCTCGGAACCTTGCTGCCCAGGTTGTGTTCGATCACGATTGCCTGCAGGTCATCCTTCGTCACGACCTTCTTGAAGGTGTGCATTTCCTGAAGCGCCGACACAAAGAAGTCGACGAACCGTGGGTTCGGCGTTTCCGTGTTGATCTTCAGATAGACCATTTGCGTGTAGGCCGGGTCGAACTTTTCCGCTACGCGAACGTCGGCAGGTTTCAGTACGGTATGGGTTGAATAAAGGCCGGACGTCGGGTCGGGCTTTTCAACGTGCAGGGTCGTGTTGCAACCTGCGAGCAGGCCGGCGAACAGAACGGCAAATGCGAAACGAAGCATGGATTCCTCGGATTGATTGCGTAACTGGCGCTATATCGGCAGAGGACATGAAACCTTTAGCCTTGCGGAATTAGCCCAGTGGCATTCGCTCCATCGCTCGCGGCGCGCGCCGCGCGAAACCCGCTCCTAACCGCGCTTGACCGGCCCGCGACGCTTCGCCTTGCGTAGCGTCGTGACGTCTGCGGCCTCCAGCGCCGGCGGTTTCACTTCTCCCGACCGCAGACGGGAAAGCACTCGCTTGGCGTTGGCGGAGCAATCCATGTCATCCGGTTTCGCTTCGATTTCCGCCAGAAGCGCGACGAGATGGGCCTTGCTCTGCGCGAGCCTCATTTCCAGTGCTTCGATATCCTGCACCTTGCCGCGCAGCGTTTCGACAAGCGAGCCGTGTTTCCACTGCGTGAGGTCCGGTGGCAGCAACATGCGAATCTCGTCCAGACTGAAACCCGCGTGCTGCGCCGTCGCAATCAGATCGAGCACCAGCACGGCTTGAGGCGAATACGTCCGATAACCGTTCGGTTGACGTTCCGCCTTCAACAAGCCGATACCTTCGTAGAAGCGGATACGCGAGGCGGCAAGGCCCGTGCGCTCCGCAAGCTCGCCGATTTTCATGTTTCCGATACTCCCCGGTCAGACCGAAAGGATAGCTTCAATCGAAGGCCTTGAGTGGTGCCGGTAAATTCAGCACTACCTGGGCATCCTTGATAACGTCCAGACGAACAATGGTCGAGACGCCCAGTCCATCGAGCAACTGGCTCAGCGGACCACCGCCGCGCAACAAGGTCGCATTCCGCGGAAAAAATCGTTGGGAAACGATTCAACTGAACTTGAAGGTCAAGCATGGTGCTTTCGCTCGCCAAAGGTCTTGACATTAAAGTTGACTTCAACCTTAAAGTCGAACCCACGATCAGACGAGGTGAACCCATGAACGTGTTCGACAAGTTGGCGCTCCCGAATGGTTCGGTAGTCCGGAACCGCATCGCCAAAGCCGCCATGGAAGAAAACATGGCGGACGCAGACCATGCGCCCTCCGCGCAACTCATGCGTCTCTATCAAGCATGGGCGGAAGGCGGCGCCGGGCTGCTCATTACCGGCAACGTGATGGTGGACAGCCGCGCCATGACGGGCCCCGGCGGCGTCGTGCTTGAAAATGACAAGCACATCGAAGCATTCAGGCGTTGGGCGCAGATCGGCCGGTCGAAGGGCGCGCAATTCTGGCTGCAAATCAATCATCCTGGCCGGCAGATGCGGGCCAATCTTGGGCAGCCGACCTGGGCGCCTTCGGCCGTACCCCTGGCGCTGGGCAAGATGTCGAAGTACTTCGATGTGCCTCACGCAATGACGGGCGAAATGATCGAAGAAGTGATCCGCCGTTTTGCCCGCACTGCGCAACTGGGCGAACTGGCCGGTTTCACGGGCGTGGAGGTCCACGCAGCCCACGGCTATCTGCTAAGCCAGTTTCTCTCGCCGCTCACCAATCGGAGAGCGGACGAGTGGGGCGGTTCGCTCGAGAATCGGGCTCGCCTGCTGCTGGAAATCGTCAAAGCCATTCGTGCGGTCGTTTCTCCTCGCTTTGCCGTGGCCGTCAAGCTGAATTCCGCCGACTTCCAGCGCGGCGGCTTCAGCGCCGACGATGCGCGGCACGTTGTGAGGCTACTCAATGATCAGGCCGTCGACCTCGTGGAATTGTCGGGTGGAAGTTATGAAGCCCCGGCCATGCAAGGCGATGCTCGCGACGGCCGCACCCTGGCCCGCGAAGCGTATTTCGTGGAATTTGCCCGCGACATCCGGACGATCGCGAAGATGCCCGTGATGGTAACGGGAGGCGTGCGCCGGCGAGCGGTTGCCGAACAGGTTATCGCGAGCGGGGTGGATATGGTCGGTATCGGCACGGCGCTGGCTATCGATCCGCATCTGCCTCGCGACTGGCGCGCCGGCAAAGACAACGCGCCCGTACTTTTGCCGATCACCTGGAAGAACAAGCCGCTGGCGTCTCTGGCCAACATGGCCGCCGTCAAGTTTCAGTTGCGCCGATTGAGCCGGGGAAAAACGCCCGATCCGAACGTGTCGCCGTTGCGTGCGCTGATCGTGCAGCAGATTGCCGAAGCGGCGCGTACGTGCAAATACCGGCGCTGGATGACGCAGCGGTCGAAATTCCAGTATTGATTGACGGAATACGCGCCGCCGCTTGCAATCCACAGGCAACCAGTGCATGGTTTCAACGACCCGGCGCTAACCAGGAGACTTGCGATGTCGCTCGCGCTATATGGCCATCCGTTCTCGTCGTACACACAGAAGGTGCTCGTCGCGCTGTACGAGAACGACACACCGTTTGAGTTTCGCGGCATCGGCCCGGATTCGCCCGAGCATACGGCGCAGTGGTTGCGGCGTTGGCCGCTACGCAAGTTTCCCGTGCTCGTGGACGGCGAGCGCAACGTGGCGGAAACGAGCATCATCATCGAATACCTGCAGCTCGAGTATCCCGGCCCGGTGCGCCTGTTGCCCGCGGATCCCATGGCCGCGCTCGACGTGCGGTTTCTCGACCGCTTCTTCGACCTGCACGTCATGGCGCCCGTGCAGCGTGCCGTGGACGGCGCCTTGACGGGCGACGTGGTCAAGCGCGACGAAGCGCGGGCCTTTGCGGCCGAAAAGCTCGAACTGGCTTATGCATGGCTCGAAGGCCACCTCGCGGACAAAACCTGGGCGGCAGGGGAGGACTACACGATGGCGGACTGCGCCGCGTCTTCGTCGCTCTTCTACGCGGACTGGACGCACCGCATCGCCACGGCGTACCCCAAGGTGCGCGCCTATCGCGAGCGCCTGCTCGCAAGGCCTTCGTATGCGCGCGCCGTGAACGAGGCGCGGCCATATCGTGCGCTCTTTCCGCTCGGCGCACCGGCTCGCGACTGACCAGCGACTGACTATAGAGGCCGGCATCATGCAAGCCTCTTTGCGCAGTTAGTAAAACGAAACAACGAAGTCAACCCACCGAAGGTTCCCCTTCGCCGGACTGCTTGCCCGGGCGGTCGGCGGGTGACTGCTTGCGCGAGTCGTCATCGCGCTCGGGCATCGCGCTGCGCTGATCGTCGCTGTGCTCCGTGTGCTTCTGCTGCTGGTTCTCGTCGGCTTTCTTGCCGTCGTCTTGATCGGGCTTCTGGGTGCTGGCGTTCATGGTTCCTCTCCCTTTCGACAGGTTCGCCATGTCCCGCAAGGCTCGCGCCTGCCCACGCCTCAAGCGCTCTCGCGCTCCTTGAGCCGTTTGCGGTGCGCAGCGACCTTCGCGCGATTTCCGCAAATCGCCATGCTGCA
Organism: Paraburkholderia sp. J76; assembly: GCF_905220295.1. NCBI lineage: Bacteria > Pseudomonadati > Pseudomonadota > Betaproteobacteria > Burkholderiales > Burkholderiaceae > Paraburkholderia > Paraburkholderia sp. J76. The sequence goes on along the minus strand of NZ_CAJMZJ010000001.1, from coordinate 35,730 downwards.
CCAGCGCCGCGCGTGTCCGCGCGTATGGTCGGCGAAGAGCAGCGTGCACTTCGGTCCTTCGCAGGCCTTCACGTGCGTGAAATCCTGCTCGCACACCAGTTTCGCCAGCGCTTCGGCGATGGGCATCAAGAGCGATTCCGGCGATTTCCAGCGGCGCTTCACGCGGTATTCGAACGCCGTTGCGCCCTCGGCGCCGAGCGCGACGACTTCGCCATACCGCTCGTCGCGCGCTAGCAGGGCGTTGAGCGGCGCGAGTACGCCCAGGTCGGCGCCGGTAAGCGGCCGGCCCATTCTCTCCCGCAGGAATCCGCGGAACCATTCGCGCAGCGCGCGCGCTTCGGCCGCAACCGTGTCGAACTCCGCCGCCTTGAACTGCCCGCGCAAGGCGGCGAGCGCCGGGGCGGGAACCAAGCCCGCCTGTTCGAGCCACGACAGCAAACCTTCGCCGTCGGCGATCCAGTCGACGGGAACATCTACCGGTGTCGCAATGGAGTTTAGGAAGTCGAGCCCGGGGGCGTCGGCCACGAATATCGCCGGGATAGGACGGTAATCCATTTTTCTTGCCGCAAAGTGGTAATCAGGGTCCTTTCAGTGTAACCATCAAAATCGTTCTTGACAAGTTACACAGCCAGTTAGTAACCTCTAATAACCGATTAACACGGTTACAAACGGCGACGCGGAGCGGCCCATTCGCACCGAGCGCTACTTCTTAAAAGGAGCAGAGGATGTCTCACGGCAAAACGAATGTGGTGCTGGCGCATGGCGCGTGGGCGGATGGATCGAGTTGGGGCAAGGTGATCGAACGGCTGAATCGTCAGGGCATCGAGGCCGTGGCCGCCCCGCTTCCTTTGACGTCGCTGGGTGACGACGTGGCGGCGCTCGAGCGTACGCTCGAACGGATCGACGGGCCGGTGGTCCTGGCCGGTCACGCCTACGCGGGGGCCGTGATCGGCGCTACGCGGGCGGCGAACGTCGCGGCGCTCGTGTATGTGGCCGCGCTCGCGCCCGACGAGGGCGAAAGCGTCGCCGACGTGTTCCATCGTGGGAATGCGCACCCGCAGGCGCCGCAACTGGCGCCCGACCGGCACGGCTGGATCTGGCTGCCGCAAGAGGCGTTTGCAAACGCGTTTGCGCAGCACGCCACGGCGCAGGAGGCGGCGGCGCTTGCCGCGATCCAGCGTCCGATTGCGGCCGCGTGCATCGGCGAAGCGGTGGGGCGGCCTCTCTGGAGAGACCGGCCGGCCTGGTTCCTGGTCGCAGGCGAGGACCGCATGATCGATCCCGACACGCAACGCTTCATGGCAAGCCGGATGAACGCGCAGGTCCGCGCCCATGAAGTCGATCACGCGCCGAGCGTCACGGCGCCCGATGTCACAACGCAGGTGATTGCCGAAGCCGTTGGCTCGGTGTCTTCGCGCTAAGCCGCACCAACCCGCGCCAGCCTGTCTGCCTGTCTTATTGCCCGTTCAAACTCTGGAGGAAGTCATGACAGCCATTACCTACCGCCGCGCCGATGTCGACGGTTTCAACGTGTTCTACCGCGAAGCCGGGCGCGCCGGCGCACCGAAGCTCCTGCTTCTGCACGGCTTTCCGAGTTCCGGCCACATGTTCCGCGACCTCATTCCGAAGCTTGCCGACCGCTTTCATATCGTCGCGCCGGATCTGCCTGGCTTCGGTCAGTCGGACTTGCCGGATCGCGGCCAATTCGCGTACACGTTCGAGAACATTGCTGAGGTGATTACGCGTTTTACCGAGCGCATCGGCTTCGATCGCTTCGCGGTGTACGTATTCGATTACGGCGCGCCTACGGGCTTTCGGGTCGCGCTCGCGCACCCCGAGCGCATAACCGCGATCATTTCGCAAAACGGCAACGCCTACGAGGAAGGCTTGAGCGAAGGCTGGAATCCGATACGCGCTTACTGGCAGGACCCGTCGCCCGCCAATCGCGAGGCGCTTCGCACACTGCTCACGCGCGAAGCGACGATCTGGCAATACACGCACGGCGTGCCCGATGCGTCGGCGGTGTCGCCGGACGGCTATTCGCTCGACGATTACTATATGAACCGCCCCGGCGCGCACGAGATCCAGCTCGACCTGTTCCGCGACTACCGGAACAACGTTGCGCTTTACCCCGCGTTTCAGGCGTATTTCCGTACGCACCAGCCGCCGTTTCTCGCGGTGTGGGGCAAGAACGATCCGTTCTTCCTGCCCCCCGGCGCGGAGGCGTTCAAGCGCGATTTGCCGCAGGCGGTCGTGCGCTTTTTCGACACCGGCCACTTCGCGCTGGAAACGCACGCCGACGAGATCGCCGCGGCGATTGTCGAATTTCTCGGATGATGATTTGCAATACTGATCGAATGAGGAGAAGGAGATGGCCAGCAAAGTCGCAATCGTAACGGGCGCAAGTCAGGGCATTGGCCGAATGACCGCCGTGAGGTTGGCGCACGACTTCGACGCAATTGTCGTGGTGGCGCGCAACCGCGAGCAACTCGAACAGACCGCCGCGCAGGTGAGGGAGGCGGGCGCCGAGGCGCTCGTCATCGACATCGATCTTTCGCACGCCGAAGCAGCACGGCAAGTGGTGGAACAAGCGCTCGCGGCGTTCGGGCGCATCGACGCGTTGCTCAACATCGCGGGGGCGGTGCCGCAAATCGACCTGTTCGAGATGACCGACGAGCAATGGGAAGCCGGTCTCGCGCTCAAACTGCACGGAGCGCGACGTTTGACGATCGAAGCATGGCCCGCACTAAAGGCCAGCGCGGGCGCGGTGGTGCTGATGTCGGGAAATTCGGCCGTGTTCCCGAAAGCGCCTTATGCGGCAGTGGGCACGATCAACGCGGCAATCGTCGCGCTCGCCAAGGCGTTTTCGGATCGCGGCATCGCGGATGGCGTGCAGGTCAACAGCGTGCTGCCCGGCCCCGTGATGACGGGGCGCCGCCAGTCGTATCTGGAACACTGGGCGCCGCTGCACGACATGAGCGTGGCGGAAGCGACGGCGAAATTCCCCGCCGAAGCGGGCATCGCGCGCTACGGCACCCCCGAGGAAATCGCCGGGCTGATGGCGTTCATCGTGTCGCCCGGCGCGCACTGGATGACCGGCACGACGCTCAGAATGGACGGCGGCGAGGTCAAGTCGATCTGAGTTCCGCAGGCGCGCCCGAAACCGTTGCGGCGCGCCTTGTCCGCTCTTTTGCCCACATCGCGCGCACGGGTTATCATCACGACCTCGTCGGTAATACATCATCGTCCCCCAATACGATCCGGACACCTCGCGTAACGCGCAGGTGAGCATTGGCGCGCGCCTTCGCAGGCCGCCGCGCCCGGTGCAGGTCGACATTTCAAGCTTGCAGGAAGGACCATGAAACGAATTTTGGCGGGGTGGATAGTGCCTGCGCGGCAGTCGGCATGAGCGTCGCGCTCCATCGCTTGTGCCGCGCGGGCCCGCTTGCCGCGCGTATCGTCGGCGCGATTTTCGGCGGCTATGCGCTCGGCGCGCTGGCGAGCGTGGCTGCGCTCGCGCTGCCCATGAGCGCGCCGCAAGGCGTCATTACGGGCATGCTCGCGAGCTTCGTTTTCTACACAGGCGCGGTGATCTGGGTATTTCTCGCGCGCAGCGCCCGGCGCGCGTGGGCCGGTCTGCTGCTTGCCGCGCTGCCGCTCGCTCTGGCGGCGTGGTGGGTTTCTGCATCGGTTGCGCACGCAACGTCTAACGCATCCAGCGTGGCGGCGACGGGAGGCGCGCACCGATGAAACGTTCGGCGAAACAACCGCAAGCTCGCGGCGTGCGCCAGAGCATGTCCGATCTCCATACGTGGGCGGGACTGCTCGTTGGCTGGATTCTCTACGCGATGTTCCTGACCGGCACCGTCAGCTACTTCAAGGAGGAGATATCGCAATGGATGCGGCCCGAACTCGCGCACCAGCAGGTCGCGCCCGACCCCGCCGCCGTTGCGCAGCGCGTGAATGGCACGCTCGAAAAGATCGCGGCGGGCAGCCCGCAGTGGAGCATGCAACTGCCCACCGCGCGGAGCAATATCGCCAGTGCGTTCTGGCGCATGCCCGCCAACAGCCCGGATGCGATGTCAGGCAAGCGCGTATTCGGCGAAGCGACGTTCGATCCCGCAACGGGCAACAAGGTCGACGCGCGCGACACGCTGGGCGGCGAGTTCTTCTATCGCTTCCATTTCCAGTTCTACTACATGCCGGTGATGTGGGGCCGCTGGCTGGCGGGGCTGTGCGCGATGTTCATGCTAGTGGCGATCGTGAGCGGCGTGATCACGCACAAGAAACTCTTCGTCGACTTCTTCACGTTCCGTTGGGGCAAGGGCCAGCGTTCGTGGCTCGACGCACACAACGCGCTTTCGGTGTTCGGCCTTCCGTTTCACCTCATGATCACGTACACGGGCCTCGTCACGCTGATGACGATGTACATGCCATGGGGCGCGCAGATCGCGCTGAAGGCACCGGCGCAGCGCGAAGCATTCGCCGCACAGATGAGCGCGTATATCCAGCCCGGCAGCCCGCTCGGCATAAAAGCGCCCTTGGCGCCAGTCGACGCAATGGTGCGCGAGGCACAAGCGCGCTGGGGGCGCGACAACGTGCTGCGCGTGACGGTGACGAACCCCGGCGACGCCAGCGCGCGCGTGGCGGTTTCGCGGGGCGAGGCGGCGCGCGTGTCGATGAGTCCGCAGTACCTGCTGTTCGACGGCGTGAGCGGCAAACTACTCAGCGTGAACGACAGCGTGGGCGGCGCGGCCGAAACGCGCGGCGTGCTGTACGCGCTGCATATGGGGCGCTTCAGCGACCTGCAGTTGCGCTGGCTGTATTTCATCGTGAGCCTTGCAGGCACGGCGATGGTGGGAACAGGGCTCGTGATGTGGACGGTCAAGCGCCGCCAGAAGCTGCCCGATCCCGAACGGCCGTACTTCGGCTTTCGTCTGGTGGAGCGCCTGAATATCGCGAGCATCGCGGGCCTTTCCATCGCCATGACGGGCTATTTGTGGGCCAACCGTCTGCTGCCGGTCTCGCTCGCGAATCGCGCCGAAGCGGAGATCAATGCGTTCTTCGCGATCTGGGCGGTCACGCTGCTTTACGCGCTTGCTCGCCCGGCGAAACGGGCGTGGATCGAGTTGCTGTGGTTCGCCGCTGCACTACTGGCGTTGCTGCCCGTGGTCAATGCGTTGACGACTCAGCGTCCGCTCTGGCGCAGTCTCGCGGATGGCGACTGGGTCTATGCCGGTTTCGACCTGATGATGTTGGCGCTTGCCGCGCTGCATGCCGCGCTCGCGGTGCGCACCGCGCGGCACCGGCAGCGCGCGAAGGTCGCGGGCAAACGCGGCGAGAGCGCACTGGCCGCGCAGGAGGATGCGTGATGCCGATGCTCGCCTTGCTGGTATGCGTACCCGCCTTTGCGTGTCTCGCGGCGGCCATGGAGCGTCATCAGGAGATGCTGTTGGGCGCGCGGTTGTCCGCCGCGGCTTCCCGCGTTCTGCGCTGTGCGGGATGGTGCGCGTTGCTCGTTGCGTTATGGCTCGCGGTGGCGGGAGAGGGATGGGCGCTCGGGCTCGTCTGGTATAGCGGCTGCACGAGCCTCGCTGCGGGTGTCGTGTACGGACTCCTGATCGTTTATTCGCAGCGGCGGTCGGCGCAGCGGTAAGGGAACGCAAAGGGCTCCACGCCATTTGCAAACATGAAAAAGCTAGCGCTCATGCTGCTTCTCGTCCCTCTTTCCGGATGAACGGCAGTTCGAATTCATGGTGAGCCTCGGTATTCGCCACAAGTTCTGATCGATCGCCGCCTCCGCCTCAGCCTCTCTTCTGCGCCCGCCGCACCGCACTGCCTTTCCGGCTGTGTGCCGCCGGGCGTGTCATAGCGCCGTCCCGCCGCGTGGCGTGATGGTAGGACCAAGGTCCGATTGCCCTCGCCGTATCGCTCCCACATTATTGAACGAACCACAGTCGCATGCCGCTGTGGTTTGCCGTGAATCCGGCGCGATCTCGCACGCGCACAAGGAGTCGATATGGATCCCTACGTAAATTTCCGGGCGGGCGTCTTGTGCGCCGCCGTGCTGCTGGCGGCGAGCGCCGCGCAGGCCACGCCTATTGCCTATCCCGCGCGGGGGCAGAGCGCGCAGCAACAGCAGGCGGATGAATCGGCGTGCTACTCGTGGGCGAAGAACAACACGGGCATCGACCCGCGGCAGGTGGCGTCGACGCCGCCGCCGCCTTCGGGTCCGGCCGTGGGCGGCGGCCAACGCGTCCAGGGTGCGGCGCGCGGCGCGGCGGGCGGCGCGGTGATCGGCGCGATTACGGGCGACGCGGGCAGGGGCGCGGCGGTGGGCGCAACGGCGGGAACGATGGCGGGCGGCGCGCGCGCCCGGCAGGACCGGCGCGCGCAACAAGCCAACGCCCAGCAACAGCAGCAGGGCGCGATCGATACGTTTAACCGCGCGTTTGCGGCGTGCATGCAAGGTCGCGGTTACACCGTCCAGTAATGCGGCGTGCTTCGGGACGGCGTAAGACCAAGGTCCGATTGGTCCGGTACGCGGCGTCTGCGACCATGTCGCTCAAGGATGAACAGCGCGACGCCGGGCGTCGTGCGTGAGCGCGGTATGCGGGCTGTCAAAACCCAATGGAGAACAACGATGAAGCGACGGATTTTTGTGCTTACGGCGGCGGCTGTGGCGGGGCTCGCCGTTACGGGTTGCAGCACGACTACGAGCAGCGGCCAGAGCGGCGCGACCGACGCGGCCAAGCGCCAGGAGATCGATGCGTCAGTTGACGGCGCGCTGTCAAGGCTCTTCTCGACGGTCGCCGGTTCGCGCGAACTTGTTTCGAAGGCGCAAGGCGTGCTGGTGTTTCCTTCGGTGGGGAAGGCCGCGTTCATCATCGGCGGGGCATATGGTCAGGGCGCGCTGCGCGTAGGCGGATCGACCGTCGGGTACTACAGCACGGCGGCGGCTTCGTTCGGCTTGCAGGCCGGCGTGCAGTCCACCGCCGTGATCTTCCTCTTCATGACCCAGGAATCGCTCGACAAATTCCGCAACTCGGCGGGCTGGTCGGTGGGCGGCGACGTTGCCGTTTCGCTCCTGAAAGTCGGTGCGAACGGGCAGATCGACACGAGAACGGCAACGGCGCCCGTGCAGGCGATCGTGATGACCAATACGGGCATCATGGCCGACGCGTCCGTAGCCGGCACGAAGGTGACGAAGCTCGATCTGTAACCGGAGGTCGCGCAAGGGGCAGCCGCTCCGGCTGTCCCATCGGAAAGCGAACGCACAGTCATATGAACAACGTGACACGATCCGTGGCCGTCGTCGACGACGAGGAGTCGGTCGGGCGAGCGATCCAGCGCCTGTTGAAGTCGGTTGGCATCGACTCCGACGTGTACACGAGCGGCGAAGCATTTCTCGACGCGCTCGCGGCCGGTGCGCCTCACGCGCCGGCGTGCGTGGTGCTCGATATCCAGATGCCCGGCATCAACGGTATCGAGGTGCAGCGCCGGCTGGACGGCACGGGCATTCAGTGCATCGTCATCACGGCGCATGACGATACGCGCGTGCGCGAGCAGGCGCAGGCAGCGGGCGCGTTTGCGTACCTGCGCAAACCGTTCGACGACTCCGCGCTCATTGGCGCGGTTCATGCGGTGCTTGGCGTGCCGCCGCCGGGCTGACGCCGCGCACGCCGAACCGGTATAGGACGATGCAGCGATCACGCCACGACCGGCTTCAGGGAGGCCCCGTGATGAAGCGCGCCGAGCTTCTTGTTTGCCACGACTGCGATCTCATGCAGCGCGGCGCGCCTTGTCCGCCTCGCGGCACGCTGCGCTGCCTGCGCTGCAACGCCGAACTGGAACGCGATCTTCCCGATAGCCTCGGGCGCTCGCTCGCATTCGCGCTGGGCGCGCTCGTGCTGTTCGTGATTTCCAACCTGTATCCGATCGTTGGGCTTTCGGTGAACGGCAATCTCGTGCGCACGACATTGTGGCATGCGGTCGCGATTCTCTATCTCGACGGAATGTGGCCCATCGCGGCGCTGGTGTTCGCCACGACGATCCTCATGCCGGCCATGCAGATCATGTGCCTGCTCGCGCTCCTCGTGCCGCTCGCAATCGGTCGCGCGCCCTGGCGTGCGCCGCTCCTGTTTCGCTTGATGTACACCGCGCGGCCCTGGGGCATGACCGAGGTGCTCATACTCGGCCTGCTGGTCGCGCTCGTGAAGCTCTCGCATATCGCAACGGTCGTGACGGGCGTCGCCTTGTGGTCGTTCGGCGCGTTGATGCTGGTGCTCGCGGGCGCGAGCGCGGCATTCGACGCGCGCCAGTTCTGGTCGCGCGTGGCGCGCGCGACGCGGCCGGCCAACGCGCCCGACGCGCCCACCGTGGCAACGAGCTTGCCGCCGCGCGAGGAGGCCATCGCACGAAGCGGCCGCGCCGCAGCGCCGCTCACTGGCGCCGCGTGCGGGATTGCGCGCTGCCACGCGTGCGGGCTGCTCGCGCGCATGCCGGCGGCCGCGCATGCCGCCACGTGTCCGCGCTGCGGCAGCGCGTTGCATCTGCGCAAGGTCGCGAGCCTTTCGCGCACGTGGGCGCTCCTCGTTGCGGCGATCGTGCTGTACGTGCCCGCGAACGTGCTGCCCGTCATGGACACGAGTTCGCTGTTCGGCACGCAGAAGGACACGATCATGAGCGGCGTGGTGTATTTGTGGGTGTCGGGATCGTGGCCGCTCGCGCTGCTCGTGTTCATTGCCAGCATTGCCGTGCCCATGCTGAAGATTCTCGGGCTTTCGTATCTCACGTGGTCCACGCAGCGCCGCTGGACGTGGCTGCCCGAGCAGCGTACGCGCATCTACCGGCTCATCGAACTGGTGGGCCGCTGGTCGATGCTCGACATCTACGTCATCACGATGCTCGTCGCGCTGGTGCAGTTCAACGCACTCGCCACGATCAAGGCGGGCCCTGCCGCAATCGCTTTCGGCGCGGTAGTGATCCTCACGATGTTCGCCGCGAACATGTTCGATCCGCGTCTCATCTGGGACGCCACGGAGCGCGAGAATGGCAGCGCCCGGTAACGACAACGCGTTGCCCGACCTGCCCGAAGCGAAGCCGGTGCAGGGTTCGCGCTGGCGCATGCAAATAGTGTGGCTCGTGCCGGTCGTCGCGGTGCTCATCGGCGGCTGGCTCGCCGCCAAGGCGATCATCGAGGAAGGGCCGACCATCACGATCAGCTTCAAAACCGGCGATGGCCTCGAAGCCGGCAAAACGAAGATCAAGTACAAGGACGTCGATATCGGCGTGGTCAAGGCGGTCACGCTCTCGCGCGATCACAAGCGCGTGATCGCGACGGGCGAACTGGTGAAGGACGCGGCGAGCATGCTCGTCGACAACACGCGCTTCTGGGTCGTGCGCCCGCGCATTTCGGGTGGGACCGTTTCGGGACTGGGCACGCTGCTTTCGGGCTCCTTCGTCGGCATGGACGAAGGCAATTCCAGCAAAACGCGTCGCGACTTCGTGGGCCTCGAAGTGCCGCCTGCGATACCAAGCGACGTTCCGGGGCGCGAATTCGTGCTGCACAGCATGAACATGGGCTCGCTCGACGTGGGCTCGCCGGTGTTCTTCCGCCGTCTTCAGGTGGGGCAGATCGCTTCCTATGAAATGGACCCGAACGGCCGGGGCGTCACGCTGCGCGTGTTCGTGAACGCGCCCTACGACAGGTTTGTGCGCGGCGACACGCGTTTCTGGCACGCGAGCGGACTCGACGTCTCGCTCAGTCCCGATGGCGTGCAGATCAACACGCAGTCGGTGGTGTCGCTGCTCATCGGCGGCGTGGCGTTCGAAACGCCCGATGCCGACGCTGGCGGCGAATCGCCCGAAGCCGACGCCGACTCGAAATTCGAACTCTACGCCACGCATGCCGATTCGATGAAGGTGCACGACCGCATCGTCGATACCTATGTCGTGGACTTCCACGATTCGGTGCGCGGGCTGACCGTGGGCGCGCCCGTGGATTTCCGCGGTGTGGTGATAGGCGAAGTGACAAAGATCTACACGCGCTTCGACCCGGTCAAGAAACAGTTCAGTATTCCTGTTGAAATCAATCTGTATCCGGAGCGCTTCACGTCGCGCTACCAGGATCGCAAGCCGGCGGGACGCATCAGTGCGCAGCCGCACCAGCTTGCCGAGTTCCTGATTGCCAATGGCTTCCGGTTCCAGTTGCGCTCGGGTAATCCGCTCACGGGACAACTCTACCTGGCCTTCGACGTCTTCCCGGACGCGCCCAAGGCCAGGATCGACTGGACGAGAACGCCGCCCGAACTGCCCTCGGTGCCGCGCACGCTGCAGTCGCTGCAAGACTCGCTCACGCGACTGCTGGCGAAGCTCAATGGCATTCCGTTCGACGCAATCGGCGCGAGTGCGCAGCGCACGCTGCAAAGCGCGAACGATGTGATGGCGAAGCTCGGCACCGACGTCGTGCCGCAGGCGCACGACACGCTCTCGGCGGCGCAGTCCACGCTCAATTCGGCCACCGACGCCTTGCAGCCCGACTCGCAGCTTCAGCAGAACACGAGCGACGCCATGCGCGAACTGGCCCGCACCGCCGCTTCCGTGCGCATGCTCACGGATTATCTCGAACGCCATCCCGAGGCCGTGGTGCAGGGCAAACCAGGAGGCAAGCAGTGAAGCGCCGCTACGCGACCTCGCAAACCGTTCTCGCCGCTGCCATAGCGTGCATTGTTGGCTGTTCGTCGCCGTCGCCGACGTTCTATGCGCTGCGCGCCGACGAGGCGAGCGCCGCGACGGCGGGCGCGACACCAGCCGTGGCCGCCGTATCGAGCAGCGCTGCCGCGCTCGATGTCGTCGTCGGGCCCGTGACCGTGCCCGACATGGTGGACAGGCCGCAAATCGTCACGCGCAACGCGGACAACACGATCGAGATGAACGAGTTCGCGCGCTGGGCCTCGCCGCTCAAACTGGATGTCGGGCGCGTCGTGGCCGAGGACCTCGCGCAGCGACTCGGCACGGCGCGCGTTTCGACCATCGATGTGGGCGCTCCCACGGTGCCGGTGTGGCGCGTTCGGGTGGATATCACGCGCATCGACAGCGTGCTCGGGGACGCGGTGACGATCGACGCGCAATGGGTCGTGAAGCCGCCGGGCCACGAGGCGCTCACGCTCGGCCACACGGTGGCGCACGAGCCGGCGACGAGCCGGGACTACGGCGCGCTCGTCGACGCGCACAACCGCGCACTTGCCGCCATCAGCGCCGACATAGCCGCGGCGATTCGCGCGAACCACGCAACAGTTGGCAGTGCGACGGATTGAGCGCGCCTCGCGAGGTCGCATGAAGACATGGCGTCGTGCGTTGCTCGCGCTGACCGCGGCGCTGGCGTCGGCGGCTCACGATGCGTCGGGCAGCGTGCCGCGCAGCGAGGACGCGCCGGAGCGGCTCTTCGCTGTGCTCGACTACGTTGTCGCCCCCGCCTGGCAAACGTCGCCGCCGAGCGAGCCCGGTGCGGAGCAGGAGACGACTCGGGTCCGCATCGTCGAAGCCTGGTTCTACCGGCTGCGTGCTGACCCGGCGGTGGCGGTCGCCGTGCCAGGCGGCGCGGCGGGCCTCGAAGCGCTGCTGCGCGACGACGCGGCGCGCGAGCGCCTGATCCGCAGCGGCGTTGCGCGCCTGACGTCGCAGGAACGGCTGGCGTACTTCACCTTGCTCGTGAAATACATAGGCCGCGCGGCGCGCGGCGATTGCCAGGGAATTGCGAGCGTGCAGGACATTGCCGGGCGCATTTCGATTGGCAGCATGACCGATGCCGACACGGCCGAATATTTCTCGCTGCTCTACCGCGTGGTGATCCGCGCCCTGCTTGCTGCGCCGCTCACGCTGCCTACGCCTGAAGCGTACGAGAGGGCGCTGCGGCATCTCGACGATGCGGTCAATGCGGCGCTCTCGGGCGATCCCGCCGCCGTGGCGCGGCTCGCGCGCGTCACGAATGGCGCTCCCGGCGCCACGATGGCCGACGTGTGCTGGGCGAGCGCGGTGCTCATGCGCTCGACGGCGGCGTTGAGCGGACCCGACCGCGACGCGTTGCTGCTCTATATGCTCGGCGAGGAAGCCCCGGCGCAAACACCCGCCCGTGCGGCAACGCACGCGCCTTGACCCAAGGGTATAGTCCGGTAAGACGCCTGATGCCGGCAGCCGGACCAGAGTCCTCTTGACACCGCAGCGGCTGCGCGGCGAATCTGGTCGCTCGCCGAGGTCGGTAGCGTCGATACCTGGAGATCCGAAATGAAAATGCGTTTTGCTGCGCCGTGCGCGATGGTGCTCCTGATTTGTGCGCCCGCTTGCATGTCTGAGGCATATGCGCAGGCGGGAACGATGGGAACGAGACAGATGCGGGACGTGCAGCGCAAAGCGGAGCACAAGGCGCGCTCGAACCAGTCTCAGCAGCGTACCCAGCAGAACGCGGCGCAGCATCATGGGGCGAGCGCGGCGGCGCCAGCTTCGGCGCCGTGATCGGCATCGGCTCGCGCGTGGCGATTGAGAACGTTGCCAGGCGAAATAATGACCGCGGTTATTTACCAATGCGCATAAAAATAATTTGAAAAGCAATATAGGTGATTGCTATTTGCATTGAATGGTTCAATCGAATCATTGCGCGGAAAACTATCTAAATCCAGAAAAACGTTCGCAAATATATCCGCGCAAATAGTCAGTGTATATGCGCCATTCAGGCCTTCATGTGCGGAATAAGTTATCGAAAGCAATTGCGCGCGACATCAGGCATCCGCAATTTATTTCATATAATAAACACGCGCGGGGAACGCATATGGCGTTACCGTTTCGCGACGATGTTCCCGTCCATTTCAACGACTGACTCATTCTCCGCAACTACGTTTCTCGCGCCGTAGCCGGGCTGCGCACTCGGAGGACAACGTGATCAGGGCAGACATGCGGAACGAAAAACTGGAGCTGCGCAGGTCCACAGCCGGGCACGCAGCGGCCGGCCTGCTCGCGTGGCTCGAAAGAATCAAGCCGCGCAGTCTTCCACATGGGAAAACATCGGCCGCGGCCAAAGACGCCCACGTATCGGCGCCGGCGACGCAAGCCATCGCGCAAAGCCTGCACAGCGTTCTCGAAGTCGTGCCCGCGGCGGCGCTCGTGATCGACGAAACGGGCAGCGTTGCGTGGGCCAATGGCATGGCCACGCGCGTGCTCGGCTACGCCTTGGGCGAATTGATCGGCATGCACATCGAAAGCGTGCTCGTGGGCTGGCGTCGAGACGCGCGCCCCGTGTCGTTCGCCGCGCTGGAGACCGGGCAAGGATTGCCGCATAGCGTGACGCGCGTGGCCGTCGCGCGGGCGAAGAACGGCGCCGATATCGACGTACGCGTGAGCGCTTCGGCGTCGCTCGCGGCTGGACCGGCGGCGCGCATGGTGGTCGTCATCGAACCCGAAAGTCACGGCGGGGCGCACGCGCAATCTCGCGACGAACCGCGCCGGCTGCGCCGGGAACGCGCGTCCGAAGTGGGCGACATGGCCGCCGCGCTCGCGCACGAAGTCGACCAGCCGCTCACCGCCATTCTCAGCAATGCACAGGCCGCGCAGCGTTTTCTCGCCCAGAACCCGCCAGCCATGAGCGACCTGCGGGAACTGCTCGGCGAGGTCGTGTCGGACAGCACGCGTGCGCACGCGATCATCCGCAAGATGCGCCAGTCCGCGCGATGCGAGCCGCCCGAGATGTGTCCTGTCGACGTAAGCAGCCTCGTGCGCGACGTGGTGCGCCTGCTGCGCCGCGAGACGGAAACCTGTGGCGCGGCCGTGGGCGCGCGAATCGAAGACGGCCTGCCGCAAGTGCACGGCGATGCGGTTCAACTGCAGCAGGTGCTCGTGAATCTGCTATTGAATGCGCTCGACGCGGTGCACGACTGCCGCGCGGAAGATCGCCGGGTGTGCATCGTCGTGACAGCCAGCAAGGATCGCGGCAGGGTGTGTCTGGCGATCCGCGATCACGGGCCCGGCGTCGATGCCGACCGGCTCGTTACGCTGTTCAAGCCGTTCATGACATCCAAGCCGCAAGGGCTGGGTCTGGGCTTGTCCATCAGCCGCACCATCGTCATGGCGCATGGCGGCCAGCTATGGGCCGAGCGCAACGCCGACAGCGGACTGACCTTCCATATCGAACTTCCCGCGGAGGGCGCGTGCGTGCAGACGATCACGCGTTTTTCACCATGAATTCGCCCACTCCCGTCGTGTTCGTCGTGGACGACGACGAGCACGTTCGCAACGCCCTGTGCCGCCTGCTGCGATCCGGCGGCTACACGGCGCAAGCCTACGGCAGCGCGAGCGCCTTCCTGCACGGCGCCGATCTGACGAGCGCGCCCGCGTGCCTGCTGCTCGATCTCCAGTTGCCCGATTTGAGCGGCATCGAATTGCAGCAACGGCTGGAGGGCAGGGTGCCGATCGTGTTCGTATCGGCGCACGGCGACATGGGCACGGCGGTGCAGGCGATGAAGGCGGGCGCATCGGACTTCCTGACGAAGCCGATCGACGCGCGCGTGCTGTTCGAAGCCACGTCGCGCGCGCTGGAACGCGCTTGCGATGCTTTTGAGCGGCGCGAGCAGCGTGCGGAAATCCAGCGGCGCGTGGAAAAGCTCACTCCGCGCGAGCGCGAGGTCATGGCGCTCGTGGTGACTGGCCGGCCGAACAAGCTCGTCGCCGACGAACTGGGCGCGGCGGAGAAAACGATCAAGATTCACCGCGCGCGCGTCATGGAGAAGATGAAAGCGAATTCGCTCGCCGATCTGGTGCGGCTCATGACCACGTTCGATTCCGGCGCGCCGGAGCCGCAGCCGTTGCCGCTGCCTGCGCCGCATACGGGCTGAGGGGCCGCGCCCCCGTCGATGGTCGCTTCAGATGGCTATTGAGCCAGTTGCGCGGCGTCATGTCGTATTCAGTGCGCCTCTTGTTGTTACTACGGATTGCTAAGCACAGTCCGGAGCATCGAGCGCTTTATCGCCGTTTCCCGCATGTGGAACGGCGTTTTTTATGCGGCCACGGCTCTTGCCACCATCGCCAGGCCCGCTACAATCGCAGCCGCTCCCACCGCTCGCGAGACTTTTGCGCCGCCCGGCACCCATCTTTCCGCGGCAATGGCCGCAGCCACCAAAGCCATCGCGGGGCGGTCCATCACGCCCGCAGCCAGCAGCGCCGCCATCAAATTTCCACAACAGCACACGCAGTGCCGACCGAACCGCAAGCCGTGGCGCAGCGCAGTCTGCACGTCGAGCCGTGCATGTGCGCCCGGCGGCACGTTCGCGCAGCACGCAAGCCATCGTGCTTTCCACGCGGAGAACTGCCACACGCCCGCCATCACGACGACGACACCCGCCAGCGTGGGCGCCGTGTGCGTCAACGCTGGCGCTGCCACGGCAAGCGCCGTCAGTTGTGCACCGGCCGCGAACACGAGCATTCCCACGGCCAGCCAGACAAGGAAATACCCCGACGCCGCCGTCACGGTCATCCCGCCCGCACGCGCAGCGCGCTCGTTGCGCAGCGCCTCGAAATACCGCCACAAGGCCGGCGCCACCGCGGGCAACATCATCGCGACCATCATCGCGTTCCACTTGCCGGCAAACGATACGGCGGCGTCGAACCACGTGCGTCCGCACATGGGCGTCCAGAGCGCGGACATCGTCCAGCCGCCGGGCATGGGCGTGCCGCCCGTCGTTTCCATCGAAGCGCACCAGACCCACGTTGCGCGCGCGCTGGCCGCGACGACGAGCGACGAAACGCCGAAGAAAATCGCACGCGCGGCGCCGCTGCGCCGCCGTACCGTCATGCCGACGTTATCCATGATGCGCCTCAGCTATCCGCGTACTCGTCGTGCCGGTGCCACCAGATGCCCGCCTCGTTGCGTCCTTTCGGCGCGCGGTCGAGCCACTGGTACATGCCCCATACGCCATCCAGTCCGCGCGCGTAGGTCGAGTACGTGTGATAGATCACGCCGTCTTCCAGCACGAATGCGCTGAGGCCCGGGCGGTCGCGCGTGTAGGTCGCCGCGTCGGTGCCGCAGCTCGCCGCGAACTGGGCGACGGGCGCGGGCGGCGGATTCAGGTCCATCTTGTGGCCGCTGCGCGCGTAGTTGTATTCGATGTCGCCCGCGCGCTGCTGCGCCGTGGTGAACGACACGTTGAAGTCGAAGTTGAAGTCGTTGCCGCTCGACGAGGCCCACGGAAAATGCCATCCCATGCGCTTGCGATAGGCCAGCAGTTTGGCGAGCGGCGCGCGCGACACCGCCATGAGCCGTACGTCGTGATTCGCGAGATGCACGGCGACGCCGTCGAAGCCATCGGCAATCGCGGAACACGACGGGCAGCCCGCCGCGTAATCCGGCCCGAACATGAAGTGATAAACGAGCAGTTGCGAGCGCCCCTGGAAGAGATCGGCGAGCGTGGCGCCGCCTTCTTCCGTTTCGAATCGATACGTCTTGTCGACACGCACCCACGGCAACGCCTGGCGCTGCCGCGCCAATGCGTCGCCGCGCCGCGTGTGTTCCTTTTCGGCCGCGAGCAGTTCGATGCGCGCCGCAAGCCAGTCTTCGCGTGTTCCGGTGGTATGGGTTGCCATTGCCTGGTCCTCCTATGGATTCATCGGGGGCGGCGCGCCCGAGCATGACGTTCGCGCCGCCGCGTCGTTCGATCGATGATGCGAGTGATCGCCGTGTTAGATTAGGTCCGGACCCAGGAGCCAGGGGAGTGACAAGTGTGGCGGGATTCTCATGACGATGGATTCGCTGATCACGGCCGCGGCGCGCTCGCTCGCGGGCGGTGACCCGCTCGGCGCGCTGAACCGCGTGGCCTTGCGCGACGACGCGCCTGCGCTCGCGCTGCGCGGCATCGCCATGGCGCAGCTCGGCGACTTCGCGCGCGCCAAGGCGCTATTGCGCCGCGCGGCGCGCGGCTTCGGCTCGCGCGAGGCCGTGGCCCGCGCGCGCTGCGTCGTTGCCGAGGCCGAAATCGCGCTGGCATCGCGCGATCTCGGCTGGCCCACCGATACGCTCGCTGCTGCGCGGCAAACGCTCGAAGCGCACGGCGACCGCCTCAATGCCGCGCACGCGCGCTACCTGGAAATTCGCCGCTTGCTGCTCATCGGGCGGCTCGACGAGGCCGCAGGTATGCTCGCGCAAGCCGATCCCGCGCCGCTGCCGGCCGCCTTGCGCGCCGCGCATGAACTGATCGCCGCGGGCATCGCCATGCGGCGCATTCAGGCGCAGGCGGCGCGGCGCTCGCTCGCCGAGGCCGCACGCGCCGCGCGCGCGGCGGGCATTGCCGCGCTGAGCGCGGAGATCGAGAGCGCCGCGCTGCTGCTGGACTCGCCGGCTGCGCGCCTCATCGCGCGCGGCGAAGAGCGCATTCTGCTGCTGGAAGAGGTTGAGGCGCTGCTCGCCTCGAAGGCGCTCGTCGTCGATGCGTGCCGCTATGTCGCGCGCGAGGGCGCGACCGTCGTCGAACTCGCAAGACGCCCCGTGCTGTTCGTGCTCGCCCGCGCGCTCGCGCAAGCGTGGCCCGCCGACGTGCCGCGCGACGCGCTCATCGAGCGCGCCTTTCGCACGAAGCACGCCGACGAAACGCATCGCGCGCGCCTGCGCGTGGAAATTGGCCGCTTGCGCACGCTGTTGCGCGACGTGGCCGACATCGGCGCGACCCAGCGCGGCTTCGCGCTCGCGCCTCGTCACGCGAGCGAAGTGGTGGTGCTGGCGCGGCCTGTGGAAGAAAAGCACGCGGCGGTGCTGGCTTTTCTCGCCGATGGCGAATCGTGGTCGAGTTCGGCGCTGGCGCTCGCGCTGGGCGCGAGCCAGCGCACCGTGCAGCGCGCGCTCGATTCGCTCGCCGCGGCGAGCAAGGTGCAGTCGTTCGGCTATGGCCGCGCGCGCCGCTGGACCACGCCGCCCGTGCCCGGATTCGCGACGACCTTGTTACTCCCCGCGCCGCTGCCGGGCGATTAGGATGGACGCCTGTCCTTTCATTCGAGGAGAAGTCATGAAACGAACGACTGCCGAAATTGTCCGCGAGTACGGCCCGTTTCCCGGCATCGAGAAGGTGGGCGGGGTTTCGTACGACGGCAGGCACGTGTGGTTCGCCGTGGGCGAGCGCATTGCCTCGCTCGACCCCGAGAGCGGCCGGACGCAGCGCTCGATCGACATCGCGGCGCACGCGGGCACGGCCTTCGACGGTCAGCATCTGTTTCAGATCGCCGAGGACCGCATCCATAAGATCGACCCCGAAACGGGCCGCGTGCTCGCCACGATTCCCGCGCCCGGCGGTGGCGGCGACTCGGGCCTCGCGTGGGCGGACGGCACGCTGTGGGTCGGCGTCTATCGCGAGCGCAAGATTCATCAGGTCGATCCGCAGACGGGCGCGATATTGCGCACGCTCGAATCGAGCCGCTTCGTGACGGGCGTGACGTGGGTGGACGGCGAGTTGTGGCACGGCACCTGGGAAGGCGACGAAAGCGACTTGCGGCGCATCGATCCGGGCACGGGCGAAGTCCTGGAACAGCTCGACATGCCGCCCGGAACGGCCGTCTCGGGACTGGAATCCGATGGCGCCGAACAGTTTTTCTGCGGCGGCGGCAATAGCGGGAAGATTCGCGCGGTGCGGCGGCCCAGGCGCGAAAGTTAGGGGGGCAGGCGCGCAAGGGCTTTTGCGCACCCGCTCACAGGTCCCGCGCCTAGAACGTGTAAGTGGCCTTGCCGAACGCCGTGCGCCCCAACGTGCTGTACCCGTAGGCGGTCACATATTGCCGGTTGAACACGTTCGCAAGCGAGGCCGAAAGCGCGAGATGCGCATTGACCTGGTACGACGCGCGCAGGCTCACCGTCGTCCACGAAGGCAGGTAGATGGTGTTGGCCTGGTCGTCGAACGTCGAGCCGTTATACAGCAGCGAAACGCCGGTGCTGAGCGCGTGGAGATGGAACTCGTCCCACGTGTGATCCACGCTCAGGCTCGCCGTCTGCCGCGGGCGGCGATTGAGCCAGGTCTGGTCGCTCACGTCCTGCGGATTCAGAATGCCCACCGTGAGGCTCACCGGCGTGTACTTGCCGAGCGTGCCCTTGTACGAGAGGTCGAGACCCTGAATGTGCGCGCGGCCCACGTTCACGGGCAGGAAAGTCTGCGAGTTGTACGTGATGAGGTCGTGCACGCGCGTGTCGTACACGGCCGCCGTGAACGTGCCGATCGACGTGGTCGCATCGAGCGCGGCCTCGACCGAGTTGCTGCGCTCGGGCAGCAGGTCGGGGTTCGAATAGCCCGGATAGTACAGATCGTTGAACGTGGGCAGGCGGAATGCATTGCCATACGAAACGCGCGCCGTGTAGACCGGTGTGATCGCCCACGAGAGCGCGGCATTGCCCGTATTCACCGATTGCCCCTGCACGATCTCGTGCCGCCCCGCCAGAAACAGCGTGACGGGTCCGAGCGTGGCCGACTGATGCATCGAGACGGCTGAATCGTTGCGCGCGGGCAGGCCGCCAGGCACATCCACGGGCAGGAAAGCCAGTTCGCGCGTGTAGTCGTAGGCGAGCTTGGTCTCGCCTTCGAGCGGCATGCCGAAGAGCGTGTGGCCCCTTTCCTGATGCGTGATCGCGGTGGAGGTGGACAGACGGGTCGAGTCGATCTCGTCGGTGGGGATCGTCGGGTCGTCCGAATAGAGGAACTGACGGTCCGTCGCGTAACCCACCGATTGATCGAACTGCGTGGTCGGCGTGATGTCGAGGTGGAACGCGACGCCGGTCGTGAGCTGGTTGTCGCGCTGGCGGTCGGTGCCTCCCGCGCTGTCGAAGGACAGATCGGAGCGATGGTAGAGCGCGAAGGTCGAGATCGACCAGTTGTCGTGCGCGTAGCCGAGGCGCGCGTCCAGATTCTGCGCGTGGTAGGGGTTGCGGCCGTCTTCGTGGCCGTAAGCGCCGGGCTGCGTTGCATCGATACCGGCCGTGTTGTAGTCGTGCAGGCCCAGCGAATACGTGAGGCCGCTCAACGCGGAAAGCGGCCCGGTCGAGGGCACCGTGCCCGACGTGCGCACCTGCGTATCGAAGGTCTTGTTCGAGCCGCCGCCGAACGACACGGTGGTCTGGTTAGGCTGATTCGACGCATGGCGCGTGAAGAGCTGCACGACGCCGCCCACGGCGTCCGCGCCGAACGAGGCGGCCGCGGGACCCGAGATCACCTCCACGCGGTCGAACGAGGCCGTTGCGAGATCGGCCCATTCGGCCGTGCCGGTGGTGACGGAGCCCACGCGTATGCCGTCGATGAACACGGCCACCTGATCGGCCGACGACCCGCGGATGCTCACGCCCGTGTACGACCCCGGCCCGCCGGTTTGCGAAACGGTGACGCCGGGCAGCGTGGCGAGCGCTTGCGCGATGCTGGGGTCGGCGGGGGAGACGCGGTCGAGGTCCGCGCGCGTGAGCACCTGGGTGGTCGCATAGCGCTGATCGAACGATTGCGGCAGATGCTGCGTGTCGCCCACGACGAGGATATTGGGCAGCGTGGTGTCGTCGTCGCTGGCGGCGGCGTGCGCGGTGTGCCATGCGCAGGCGAGCGCGGCGGAAGTCAAAACGAATTGGCGAAACTTCATGATGCGGTGGCTGGAAACAGCTCCTGTATAGGGCTGTCCTTGCAACGGGCGACCGCCGCACGGGCGGTGCTTGCGCAGTGGGGGTCCCCGCCCGCTGCGGCTGCTGTTGGACTCGGCTGATGGCAGGTCTCCTGGCTCGCGGGTCGCCGTCCGTTGCCGGCCTTCCCGGTTTCCCAGTGGCCCTCTCTGGCATGGACTCGCCGCTGACAGTTGCGGGGGCAGCCGCAGTCTTGCACTGCGTTCCCTTTTGATCCCGTCGCCGGGAACCATCAGCGCGCAAGGGTAATGGCCGCGCGTTCCGCGCGTCAACCTTTGCCGGGGGCGGTGTGGCGAAAACACCCGGTTGGGGCGGGTTTGGCCCGGGTTTGGCCTCTTCGGCAACTTACGTTGTCCTTGCGGCTGTTTTTGCGCGCAAGCGCGGCTCAACCGCGTGGCGGCGGCGCGGGTTCAGCCACAGGTTCAGCCGGATAACTCTTTTACCCTTCGCGACGCCACATGTATTCGCTGGCACTTTTTTCTTTCCAGCCACTGCAATGACTTTTCGACGATTTCGGCCGGAACGTCTTCGAATGTCGTATTGCGAATCAAGGTCTCACTGGCGGCAATATCGTTGAATTCCCCCAGCGTCTTCTGCACGGACGTCAGTTCCTTGATGGTGCGGTCGTGCCCGCCTTTGATGACCGGTTGAAAAAACTCGAGCAGATACCGCAGTTTTTTCCCTGCCTTGCGCACGTCATGGAGATTTTCCTCGCGGCCAGTTTCGCTTCGCGCGGCGCGCCTGCTGCGCTTTCGAAGCGTGCGCTGCGCGAGACGGACGCGCTTCTTCGCGAACGCGCTGATCGGCAGGTCATCGCAACAGGATTGCAGCGTGGTTTGCGCACGAAGCACGGCGTCGTTCAGAAATGCCTCGACGGCGCCGCTGTCGATCATGGCCTGGCTATGCGCCACCGCTTGCGCGCGTTTCTCGCGCACAGCGGTCACGAGCCGTTCGATGGATGCGTCCGACTTCTGCGCGGTCTCGAGGAGATCGCCTGCGATGTCCCAGTCGCGGGTACCGCCTGCCACGGCAGCCAGACGCTTGAATTCGTCGCTGGCTTGCGCGGTGGCTTCCTCGCCGAGCCACGGAGAGTACGCCCAATACAAGGCGCGGAGTTTTCGGAACGCCACACGAAGCTGATGAAACGCGTCGGGGTCGACTTCTGTCGACAGCGTTTTCGCTCTTTGCACCGCCTCGACGACCACCGGCATGGCCAATAACGAAAAGGTGCTGGCGATAGAGGACTTTCTGGTAAGTGATGCCGTGGCGCGTTGCCGGTCGATTCTGAAGAAAGTGCGCGGGCGTGGCAACGGCCAGTCACTATCCATATCCATTGCAGCCTCGAGTCCGACAAGAAATATGTGTGGCCCAAAACATACCATAAGGGCTGTCGCTAACCCGATCTTTATGACGATTTGATGAAATGTTCGAGTTCGGGTAAGTTGGCAGCCGTCGCTCACGCCAGCGGGTTGAACTTCTGACTTTCTGTATTACGATGCTTAGCTAAGTCAGGCGTTGCAATAGATATTCGTCGAGAAGCACCCCATGAACGAAATGGGAGTTCGAGTTGAAGAAACGGGCCACCGTGATTTGTCGCAGAGGTAAGCGAATTCTCCTGGTCGCGCGCAGTCAGTCGAAGTGGGCGCTCCCGGGCGGCATGTTGAAGCGCGGCGAGCATCTCATGGAAGCCGCGCTGCGAGAACTCAGGGAAGAGACCCGGCTCTCCGGCAAGGCAGCCCGGTATTTGTTCGACATTCGCGGCAAGCAGAAACACCACCACGTGTTTTCGTGCGAAATACCGAGGCAAGCCAAGGCGCGGCCGAGCAGCGAAATAGCGAGGTGCCGATGGGTTCACCTCGACGACATCTCGCGCCTCATCACCAGCGGGCCGACCAACGATATTCTTCGGCTCGTCAACCACCGGCGCAGGAAGTAGCGCCAAAGTTTTCGTGGTGAGGGATTGAATGCGCCCGGCGTTCAGTCCCGATGTAGCTGCCCGCATTTGTCCTTTTGTCCTTATTTGCCTTTCACAGGCATGCCCCACATCCCTCCCGTGTCACTCCATCGTCACGTTGCAAACGTAAGGTCCAGCGCATCAAGACCGATTTTCAGGAGTACGAGATGAGA
Source organism: Paraburkholderia sp. J76 (assembly GCF_905220295.1). Classification (NCBI taxonomy): domain Bacteria; kingdom Pseudomonadati; phylum Pseudomonadota; class Betaproteobacteria; order Burkholderiales; family Burkholderiaceae; genus Paraburkholderia; species Paraburkholderia sp. J76. Next base: position 12,932 of record NZ_CAJMZJ010000001.1, on the reverse strand, counting down.
CTCAGTGTATTTGCGTTTGTCATTCTCGCGCTGGGTACGGGCATCGCGCAGGCCGCCGACATCACCGGCGCGGGCAGCACTTTCGCAGCGCCGATCTATACGAAATGGGCGGATGCCTATCAGAAGTCGGGCGGCGGCAAGGTGAATTACCAGGGCATTGGCTCGTCGGGCGGCATCAAGCAGATTCAGGCGAAGACCGTGGACTTCGCGGGCTCGGACGCTCCGCTGAAAGACGATCAACTGGCCAAGGAAGGTCTGTTCCAGTTCCCGACAGTGGTCGGCGGCGTCGTGCCTGCGATCAACGTGCCGGGCGTGAAGGCCGGTGAACTCACGCTGTCGGGCCCGGTGCTCGGCGACATCTATCTCGGCAAGATCAGGAAGTGGAACGATCCGGCTATCGCTGCGCTGAACCCGAAGGTCAAGCTGCCCGATCTCGACATCGCGGTGGTTCGCCGCGCCGATGGTTCGGGCACGAGCTTCATCTGGACGAACTACCTCTCGAAGGTCAACCCCGAGTGGAAGAGCAAGGTCGGCGAAGGCACGACCGTGAACTGGCCGACGGGTACGGGCGGCAAGGGCAACGACGGCGTCGCGGCCTTCGTGCAGCGTCTGCCGGGCGCGATCGGCTACGTCGAGTGGGCGTACGCCAAACAAAATCACATGGTGTACGCGGCGATGAAGAACGAAGCGGGCGCGGTGGTTCAACCGGGCACCGAAACGTTCAAGGCCGCAGCCGCCGGCGCGGACTGGAAGAAGTCGTTCTACCAGATCCTCACGAACGAGCCGGGCAAGGACGCGTGGCCCGTTGTCGGTGCGACCTTCGTGCTGCTGCACACCGCACAGGACAAGCCGGACCAAGGCAAGGAAACGCTCAAGTTCTTCGACTGGGCCTTCAAGAACGGCGCTTCGGCCGCCGATAGCCTCGACTATATTTCGCTGCCCGATACGGTCGTGAGCGAAATCAGGTCGCAATGGAAAGAGAAGGTCAAGGACGCGAGCGGCAAGCCAGTCGCGCCATGATTCAGGTCGTAATCACAGGTAATCACACGAAAGCACACCTGTAAGTCATCTGACCTATCCTTAATGGACGGCCCATGTTCGAACAGGAGAAACCTGGATGAAAGCTCGACGCCTCTTTGCAGCCCTCGTGGCTGTATCACTTGTCCTGGCGCTTCCGGCAACCGCGAGTTACGCATGCGGCGACGGCAGTGGTTATAACCAGTCAAACGGCACCGGAAAATAAGCCGTTACATAACGGGTAATTTGCTGCGAATACTGCTCACCCAAAATCTTTTGCACCGCCGCATCGGTTATGCTGAACCCCATCCGTTTCATTGAATTGAAGAGAAACAGGGGAGCGAAGAGATGCGGCGCGTGGTGTTCAATCAGAAGGGTGGCGTAGGCAAGTCCACAATCGTCTGCAACCTCGCAGCCATCAGCGCAAATGAGGGCCAGCGCACGCTCGTGATCGACCTCGACGCGCAAGCGAATTCGAGCCAGTACTTGCTCGGCGCGGCTTGCGCCGACGCGAAGCCCAATGTCGCCGACTTCTTCGAAACCGCGCTGACTTTCAGCTTCAGGCCCATCGACGTCACCTCGTTCATTCATTCCACCCCGTTCGAGAATCTCGACGTGATGCCCGCGCATCCCGATCTCGACACACTGCACGGCAAGCTCGAATCGCGCTACAAGATCTACAAGCTGCGCGACGCGCTCAAGGAACTCGACATGTACGACGCGATCTACATCGACACGCCGCCCGCGCTGAATTTTTATACGCGCTCCGCGCTGATCGCAGTCGAGCGCTGCCTCATTCCCTTCGACTGCGACGACTTCTCGCGCCGCGCGCTCTATACGCTGCTCGAAAACGTGAAGGAAATACAGCAGGATCACAATGCGGCTCTCACGGTGGAAGGCATCGTCATCAACCAGTTTCAGCCACGCGCGAGCCTGCCGCAGAAACTTGTCGACGAACTCGTCGATGAAGGGCTACCCGTGCTGGCGTCGCGGCTGTCGTCGTCGGTGAAGATTCGCGAATCGCATCAGCAGGCGAGGCCCGTCGTTCATCTCGATCCGGCGCACAAACTCTCGCGCGAATTCGTCGCGCTGCATCAGGAATTGAGCGGGGCCTGAAAGGCACGAGCGCGGCAAGCGCGGACATCACCGGTTTACGCCCTCGGCGGAGTGTGCAAGTATCCCTCGCAGCGAGTCGCACCGAGACTCTTGCTCTCTTGCGAGGTGCAGAATGGACTGGAGGTTCTGGAAGACGGAGAAGCGCCAGGAAGAGGCGCGCAACTGGCCCGCCGATACGCATGAATCGATACGCCAACTCCTGGGCATGTATCAGGGCGTTGGCACGCCGCCGTTCGCGAACTGGGCCGCGCCCGGCATCGCGTTTGCGCCCGAGGTCGAAACGGCCGCCCAAAATGGGGTCAAGGGATATCAGCTCGCCCTCTGGTTCTGGCTCTTTGCCGAGAAGCACGGCACCATCGCGGCGAGAATGGCGCGCGAAACGTTTTGCCTGCTGGCGGACGCGGCGCAGCCCTCGTCGGGCGATGCCGCCGATACGCTTCTCGATCAGGAAAATCGCCTGGCGCATTCCGTCGAAGCCATTGCCGCCGAGCAGCGGGCGTTCAGCCTCGAAGGCCTGAGCGTCGAATTGCCGATGGAATTCTTTCTTGCCACGGGCACCCTGAGGCTTCGGCCCGAGTCGCCTTACGCGGGGGATGCGGCCGTATCGTTGCAAGGCAACGACTACAAGCTCGCGGACTGCTTTCGCCACGCCACGGAAGAAGCGCTTGCTGTTTTCCGGCCGATGATAGAGGCGGTGGAATTCGACGCGAAATCGCTGCCCAACTGGAAGTGGAGCGCCCGGCCGGGCGCGGCCGAGCGGCATCTGCAGCGGCGCTACAGCAATCCGCTGTTCCCGCTGCACCGGCAGATGGTGACCGCCCACGACGTACACGAGGCGCGTCTCGCCGACAGCCAGGCGCTGCAGGATATCCGCAACGAACTCAATGAAGTGCGCCGCGCGTTTTTCGAAAAACCGGAACTGCCGTTGAACTGGCTGGCGTACCTCGAAAGCTATCGGGACGAAGTCGACAGGCTCGATGAACGCCGCCTCGCGGCCGGCGGCCAGAACGTTGCGCTCGGCGAGGCGATAGCGGCGCTGCGTGCCGATGTTCTTGCGCCGTGGCGCGCCGAGATACAGAAGAGCCGCCACAGCCTCGCCACGCTCGAGCAGGACGAAGCGCGCCGGGCTGAACGGCGCGCGCTGTTGTACGGATGCGACTGGACCGCGCAACTGCTGAGTCACGGCTCGCTGATTCCGCCGGAGGAGGTCGTTCCCGCTCTGCTGAGCGAATCGCCGCCCGACATGGAGCGCGCGGTGACAGGCCTTCAATCCGAGCCGCGCCTGCACGAGACGCTGGCGCATTGCCGGGCCGTTGCACATCGGCTCGTGAACGAGCTTCGCGCGGCCGGTCACAGCGTTCCCGATATGACCGACAAGCTTCGTATTCTCGATGGCTCGTTCGACGGCCCGCTGAACCGCCGCGAGGAAGGCCCGCTCGACAGCGCGCCAGGGCAGTTGCCGGCCTGACATTCGGGGCGGCCGCCGGGCCGGTTCGCCGGAGTCAGGTTTTCAGCCGGTAGCCCGTCTTGAAGATCCACGCGGTGATCGCGAGGAACACGGCGAGAAACGCGGCGGTCATGCCGAGACTCACGCCCACGTCGACGTCCGCGAGCCCGTAGAAGCTCCAGCGGAATCCGCTGATGAGATAGACGATCGGGTTGAACAGCGTGATCACCTTCCACGCCGTAGGCAGCATGTCGACCGAATAGAAAGCGCCGCCGAGGAAGGTGAGCGGCGTGATGATCAACAGCGGCACGATTTGCAGCTTCTCGAAGTTGTCGGCCCATATGCCGATGATGAAGCCGAGCAGGCTGAACGTGATCGCCGTGAGCAGCAGGAACAGCACCATCCATACGGGATGCTGAATCTGGATCGGCACGAAAAGCCCCGCGGTCGCGAGGATGATGAGCCCGAGCACCACCGACTTGGTCGCCGCCGCGCCGACATAGCTGATCACGATTTCGAGGTACGAAACGGGCGCCGAGAGCAGTTCGTAGATCGTGCCCGTGAAGCGCGGAAAGTAGATGCCGAACGACGCGTTCGAAATGCTCTGCGAAAGGAGCGACAGCATGATCAAGCCCGGCACGATGAACGCGCCGTAGCTCACGCCGTTCACCTCCTTGATGCGCGAACCGATCGCGGAGCCGAACACGATGAAGTAGAGCGACGTCGAAATAACCGGCGCGACGATGCTCTGCATCAGCGTGCGCCGCGTGCGCGCCATTTCGAAGCGGTAGATGGCGCGAATTGCGTAGTGGTTCATCGGGAAGTTACCTGTCCTTTGCCGTTTTCCTCGACCGAAAGCGCGGCGGCCCCTGAAGCCGCCGCCGGGTCCTTGTGGACGAGACTCACGAAGATGTCTTCCAGCGAACTCTGGCTCGTTTTCAGGTCGGTGAAGCCGATGCCCGCGTCGCTCAGATCCTTGAGCAGCGTGATGATGTCGTTGCGTTCGTTTTCGCTGTCGTAGGTATAGGTGAGTTCCGCGCCGCCGCCGGCCAGTTCCAGCCCCCATGCGGCGAGCCCCGGCGGAATCGCGGCGAGCGGCGCTTCGAGCTGCAGCGTGAGCTGCTTGCGGCCCAGCTTGCGCATGAGCACGTCCTTGCGCTCGACGAGCATGATTTGGCCCGCGTTGATGACGCCGATGCGGTCGGCCATCTCCTCCGCCTCGTCGATGTAGTGCGTGGTGAGGATGATCGTCACGCCGTTCGCCTTGAGTCCGCGCACGAGTTCCCACATGTCGCGGCGCAATTCGACGTCCACGCCCGCGGTCGGTTCGTCGAGAAAGAGAACTTGCGGCTCGTGCGCGAGCGCCTTCGCGATCAGCACGCGGCGCTTCATGCCGCCCGAGAGCGTCATGATCTTGTTGTTCCGCTTTTCCCACAGCGAGAGGTCGCGCAGCACGCGCTCGACGTACGCGGGGTTGGCCGGCTTGCCGAACAGGCCGCGGCTGAACGATACGGTGGCCCAGACCGTTTCGAACGCGTCGGTCGTCAGCTCCTGCGGCACGAGGCCGATCAGCGAGCGCGCGGCGCGGTAGTCGGCGAGGATATCGTGGCCGGCCACGCGCACGCTGCCTTCGCTCGCATTGACGATGCCGCAGACGATGCTGATGAGCGTCGTCTTGCCCGCGCCATTCGGCCCCAGCAGCGCGAAGATTTCGCCGCGCTGGATGTCGAGGTTGATGTCCGTGAGCGCCCGGAGTCCGGATGCGTAGACTTTCGAGAGATTCTCGATGGAGAGGATGGTTTGCATGTGCGTGACATTACCAGAAGCCGGTAAAAGGCACCGGGCGCGCCCGCGTCAGCCGGGAAAGTACTCAGTTGTGCGGGCTACGAACGCGCTGCCGATCGTAGTATTCTCTAGCGACGCGGCCTCGGGGGGCGCTGATGTGCCATCGCGAAGCAGTCCAGACATCCAGATAAAGAGGGGAAGTTGAATGAAGTTGACGAAGCTCCTGTTCACTAGCGCGCTTGCCGTATCGGCACTCGGATTTACCGCCGTTTCCGCCCATGCGGAAGATTTGCTGGATTCCGTCAAGCAGGCGGGAGTGCTCAAGATCGGCCTGGAAGGCACGTATCCGCCGTTCGACTCGCGTGACAGCAAGGGCGAACTCGTCGGCTTCGACGTGGACGTGGCGAAGGCCGTGGCGGCCAAACTGGGGGTCAAGCCCGAGTTCGTTCCCACGGAATGGAGCGGCATTATCGCGGCGCTGCAGGCGGGCAAATTCGACGTGATCGTCAATCAGGTGACCATTACGCCGCAACGCCAGCAGGCGCTCGACTTCAGCCAGCCGTACACGTATTCGGCGGCGCAGCTCATCCAGCGCTCCGACGACAAGCGCGAATTCAAGACGCTCGCGGAATTCAAGGGCGACAAGAAGCTCGGCGTGACGCTCGGCACCAACTATGACCAGATGGCGCGCGCGGTGCAGGGCATCAACGTGCAAACGTATCCTGGCGCGCCCGAGAAGCTGCGCGACCTGGCCGCGAAGCGCATCGACGCGACGATGGACGACCGCCTGATGCTGCCGTACATCATCAAGACGTCGAATCTGCCGCTGCGTCCGGGCGCCGTGTTGCCGGGCGCCAATCAGGAAATGGGCATTCCGTTCCGCAAGGGCAATCCGAAATTCGAGAAGGCGATCAACGACGCGCTCACCTCGCTCAAGCAGGACGGCACGCTCAAGAAGATCTCCATGCAGTGGTTCGGTCAGGACGTAACGCAGCCGATCGCGCAGTAACGGCTGGCGTATGTGACAGGCGATCGCGCGTGCCCGCGCGATCGCCCCCTCGAGCTTCCCTCCTCACGCCTGCCGCTTGACATACCGATTCCGGTAAACGATCGACCACGCGGTGAGTCCAAAGTATGTCGCATACCTAACGATCATCGAGAGACGGTCGCCGTTTTGCGCGCCCGTACAGCAGACGAGCCAGATCCGCACCGCGTTCTCGCCAACGAGTCCCAGGCCCCAGACCGCGGTCATGAGGCGGATCGAGCGCACGAGCGCAGGGCGGTTCTGCCACATCTCGTCGAATTCCCGCTCGCGGCCCGAGCGTTCCCGCGAGAGCGTCGAACGTCCGAGGTAGAACACCAGTGGCCGTTCCAGCGGCAGCGACAGCAGAAAAATCACGCCGATCACCCCGCTCACCAGCGGCTCGCGCGCTTCGCTCAGCCACCGCGCGCTCGCCGAAGCCAGCACGACGAGCGACATGCCGATACTCGCGAGAACGAGTGCGCTCAGTGCGTCGAAGTGTCGAAATCGCACGAGGTCGAAAATCATCCAGGCGAGCAGGGGCGCCGCCGATGCGGCCAGTGCGCCTGGGACTCCCAGGCGAGCCAGCGTGAGCCAGTACACCGCCGCGGGCAACGCCGCATTGACGACGAATGCAAACGCGTAACGCGAGGACGGAATCATGACGACGATCGGCAGGAGGCGCCGGTTCTGAATGCGCTGACGCCTAAAGCAGGCTCGCAGCGCTGATGATGTTCGTGCCGGCGTCGGCACGCACACCGACGCCGGCCAGCATCGTCCCGCGGCATGCGGGCGCGCCGCAGCGGCAGATATATTCGCGCACGTTTTCTTCGCAGGCGTCCTCGGGCAGTTCGAGCGCGTAGTCGATGAACAGCTCTTCGCCAGGCAGGATGTCGCGGCATGCGTCGATGAAGACGTGGCCGTCTATTTCGATGGTTTCGCAGTTCGCCTGGCACGCGTGATTGAGCCAGCGCGCCCAGTTGCCGCCTTGGCCGCCGTCGATCACGCGGCCATCGGAAAGGCCGAAGAGAAACGTATGCGCGCCATCTTCACGCAGCCGATAACGCCGGGCCGCGCTGCGCCAGCTCATGATCTTGCCTTTGTATTCGAAGATGCGCTCGCCCGCCCGCAGGGGACGCAATGCGTAGACGCCTTTTCCGTGCACCGGCGACTGCCGGACAGTCATTCGTTTGCTCATGGCCATCTTCGCGCGCGTTGAACGCGTGCAGTATAAGCGGCCACAATGAAAGCGAGTGTTGAAAATGCTGATGAGCGTGGACGCCCCGCATTGCGTCTTCGCACTGGGCATGCGCCGCGCCCACCGGCGCCGCGCATGCATCGCCCTTATGACTGCTTCGGCGCCTGAATCATTTTCCAGCCGTTGCCGGCCGGGTCGCGAAAACCGGCGTCCACACTGCCGTATCGATCGACCGGCTCCTGGGTGAATTCCACGCCGAGCGACTTCAGGCGCTCGTAGCTGGCGCGGCAGTCCGCCACCGCGAGCACGAGGGGCGGCATGGCGCCCTTGGCGACCATGGCGCGCAGCGTTTGCGCGGTGGCCTCGTCGTGAACGGGCGGCCCCGGCTGGAAGAGGCCGAGCTGGAACGAGGACTGCTCCGGGTGCTGGACCGTGAGCCATCGGTACGCGCCGTTGCGCACGTCGGTATGCACGCGGAACCCCAGCTTGTCGACGTAAAACCTGAGCGCCTCTTCCTGGTCGTCGACGTACACACCCACCACATTGATACCCTGGTTCATGTCATCTCCTTGTCGAATGGCCGCACTTTAGCCGCGGGCGCGCGCCGGCGCTTCTCCAAAACTGCTGTGGTGAGGTCCGGGCGCTGCGCGGCCTTGAGCACGCAGGCGGGCACGCGGTCGATATCGGGCAGGTTTGCGCGCGCCTGAACGCGCATGGCGCTGGGGCTCAGGCCTGTAACGTCGCGAAATGTGCGGCCGAAGGTGCCGAGACTTTCCCAACCGGTGGCGAAGGCGATATCCGTGATGTCGAGATCGGTGTCGCGCAGCAGGGTCGCGGCCTGCTCGATGCGCCGCGTGAGCAGGTAGCGGTGCGGCGGGAGGCCGAAGGCCCGCTTGAAGGAGCGCGCGAAATGCGCTTCGGAAACGCCGCTGACCTCGGCCAGGCGCTTGACGGGCCAGGCCTCGTGCGAGGCGGCGTCCATGCGGTCTTTTGCGCGCAGTAGACGGCGCAGCAGGGCCGGGTCGTAGAGGGGCGCGGACCTGGCGGCTGCGCTGGCTGGCATGCATTCGTCTGAAGTGGGCGGCATGCCGGTAGTTTAGGCCCAACGGCGCGGCGCGCCCCCAAAGGGCGCCGCGCGCGCCTTACTTCAACCGCCCCGCCAGGAACTGCTGCAGCCGCTCGCTGCGCGGCGCATTGAGCACTTCCTTGGGGTCGCCTTGTTCCTCGATCTTCCCCTTGTGCAGAAACACGACGTGATTCGAAACGTTGCGCGCAAAACCCATTTCGTGCGTGACGACGATCATCGTGCGGCCTTCCTCGGCGAGCTTTTGCATGACCTTGAGCACTTCGCCCACGAGTTCGGGGTCGAGTGCGGAGGTGGGCTCGTCGAACAGCATCACTTCGGGCTCCATCGCCAGCGCCCGCGCAATCGCCACGCGCTGCTGCTGGCCGCCGGAAAGGTGCGAAGGATATTTGTGCTCGACGCCGGCCGCGAGCCCCACCTTGTCGAGGTACTTGCGCGCGCGGGCCTCGGCTTCGCTGCGGCTCAGTCCGAGCACGCTGACCGGCGCTTCGATGATGTTCTCGAGCACCGTCATGTGCGCCCAGAGATTGAAATGCTGGAACACCATCGAAAGACGCGTGCGCATTTTCTGGAGCTGCTTCGGATCGCTCACGCGCAGCGCGCCGCCGCGATCGGCGTTCGTGCGAATTTCCTCGCCGTTGAGCGTGATGCGTCCCGAGCAGGGCGATTCGAGAAAATTAATGCAACGCAGGAACGTACTCTTTCCCGATCCGCTCGACCCGATCAGACTGATCACGTCGCCAGCCTTTGCCTTGAGCGATACGCCCTTCAACACCTCGTTCTCGCCGAACTTCTTGTGCAGGTCGTCGACAATCAGCTTGTACATACTCGGTTCACTCCGGGTTCTCAATGGCCTTGCGGCTTCAGGTAGGCCAGCACACGTGTTTCGAGGCGGCGAAAGCCCCAGATCAGGGCGAAGACGATGGACGCATAGAGCGCCGCCGCGATTCCGTACGCCTGGAACGTCATATAGGTGGCGGAATTCGCGTCGCGCGCCACTTTCAGAATGTCGGGCACGGTCGCCGTGAAAGCGAGCGTCGTGGCGTGCAGCATGAGGATCACTTCGTTGCTGTACGAGGGCAGGGCGCGCCGCAAGGCGGAAGGCAGGATGATGCGCGTGTAGACCTTCGTCTTCGACATGCCATAGGCCTGAGCGGCTTCGATTTCGCCATACGAGGTCTCGCGAATCGCGCCCGCGAAAATCTCGGTGGCGTACGCGCACTCGTTCAGCGCAAACGCCAGCAGCGTGCAATTCATCGCACTGCGAAAGAAGTCGCCGAGAACCGGATTCGCATGCACGAAATGCAGGCTGTAGAGACCCGTATAGCAGAGCAGCAATTGCACATAGAGCGGCGTGCCGCGGAACACGTACGTATAGACCCAGACCGGCCGCGAAAGCCACCGGTTGCGCGAAGCGCGCGCAATGGCGAGCGGCACGGCAAGCAGGAAGCCCACCACGATCGACACGACCAGCAGCCAGAGCGTGATGGCGAGACCGCTGGTGTTGAAACCGTCGCTGTACAGATAATTGGGCCAGTATTGACGAAGCAGTTCGATCACAGCGCTGCCCTCCGCACGCCTGTCGAATAGCGTTTTTCGAGGCGATGCAATGCGAGGTTGGAAACCGTGGTGATGGCGAGATAGATCGCGCCGGTCACGAGCGTGAAGAAGAAAAACGCCTGCGTGGCCTTACCCGCATCCTGCGCGGCTTTCACGATATCGGCGAGACCGATGATCGAAACGAGCGCCGTGGCCTTCACGAGCACCTGCCAGTTATTGCCGATGCCGGGCAACGCAAAACGCATCATCTGCGGGAACAGGATGCGCGTGAACACGCGCGTGGAACTCATGCCGTATGCGAAGCCCGCCTCGATCTGTCCGCGCGGCACGGCGAGAAACGCGCCGCGGAAAGTCTCGGTGAAATACGCGCCGTAAATGAAGCCGAGCGTGATGACGCCGGCCACGAACGGATCGATGTCGATCTGGTCCATGCCCATCATGTCGGTCGCGTCGTTCAGCCAGATCTGGATGCTGTAGAACAGCAGCAGCATGAGCACGAGATCGGGCACCGCGCGAATGAGCGTGGTGTACGCCGTGCCGATGCGCGAGAGCGCGCGGTTGGGCGAGAGCTTCGCGGCGGCGCCCGCAAGCCCGAGCACAAACGCGGCGCCGAGCGAGAGCACCGCGAGCTTGATGGTTTCCCACGTGCCCGCGAGGAGCAGCGGGCCGAAGCCTTGAAAGACCATGGGGGATGTCCTCGTTCAGGGGAGCCGCGCTCCCGTTTTTTCGTTGCGGGAAAGACCGCTGCGCTTAACCGCCGTACACGTCGAAGTCGAAATACTTCGATTCGATCTTCTTGTACGTGCCGTCCTGGATCATGTCGGCGATCGTCTTGTCGATCTTCGCCTTGAGGTCGGCGTCTTCCTTGCGCAGCCCGATGGCGGCGGCGCCCGTGGGGATTTGCGCGCCAGCGAACGCGAAGCCCGCGCCGCGCGGTGTCTTGAGGAAGCCGATCCTGGCCTGTACTTCGTCTTGCAGCGCGGCGTCGAGGCGTCCCGATTGCAGGTCCAGATAAACCTGGTCCTGGTTCTGGTAGGGAATCACGTTGATGCCCTTGGGCGCCCAGTTCTGCTTTGCGTAGGTTTCCTGAATGGAACCCTGCTCGACGCCCACCGTCTTGCCTCGCAGCGAGGCGATGGTCGGTTGCAGCGGCGAGCCCTGCTTCGCGACGAGGCGCGTGGGCGTGTTGAAAAGCCTGGCCGAGAAGGCAATCTGCTGTTCGCGCTGCGGCGTGATTGTGAGCGCGGAGAGGGCGCCGTCGAACTTTTTTGCCTTCAGGCCCGGAATCATGCCGTCGAAGTCCTGCTCGACCCACACGCACCTGGCGTTCAGGCGCCTGCAGATTTCGTTGCCGAGGTCGATGTCGAAACCGACCAGCTTGCCGTCTGTTGCCTTGGATTCGAACGGCGCGTAGCTCGCGTCGGTGCCGAAGCGGATGGTGGACCAGTCTTTCGCGTACGCGCCACCGGCGGCAAGGGCGAGGGCAACACACAAGGCAAGTTTCTTCATGAAGTCTCCGATAGGCCGGCAAGTTGTCTATACAATTATCGACGCGTCGAAAGGACCGGCAATCGGTGTTATCACCTGGGGATTTCACTGTGCTGGAATCGAAAGATGGCGTAATTCCGGCGTCAGGAATCGACGATCCGGGTATACGTTGAGCGAATTTAACTTGTATAGACAAGCTTGCTTCGGTAATCTGATTTCACCTTGTCCAGACAACTTCGACACCGCAATGAACATCAAACTCACGCCCGGCCACCTGACCCTGCCCCAACTGCGCCAGATCGCGCGCGCCGATGAAAACGGCGGCGTAAAGCTCGAACTCGATCCGGCCAGCTTCGACGCCATCGACGCGGGCGCGCGCGCCGTTGCCGAGATCACCGCGAAGGGCGAGCCCGCGTATGGCATCAATACGGGTTTCGGGCGTCTGGCGAGCACGCATATTCCGCGTGAGCAGCTCGAACTGCTGCAGCGCAATCTCGTGCTCTCGCACGCCGTGGGCGTGGGCGAGCCGATGTCGCGTCCTGTCGTGCGTCTCCTGATGGCGCTGAAGCTGTCGAGCCTGGGGCGCGGCCATTCGGGCATCCGCCGCGAAGTGATGGATGCGCTCATCACGCTATTCAACGCCGACGTATTGCCTGTGATCCCGGTGAAGGGTTCCGTGGGCGCCTCGGGCGACCTCGCGCCGCTCGCGCATATGTCCTGCACGTTGCTCGGCGTGGGCGATGTGTTCGCGAAGGGCGAGCGCATGAGCGCGGTCGAGGGTTTGCGTCTTGTCGGCCTCAAGCCGCTCGCGCTGCAGGCGAAGGAAGGTCTCGCGCTGCTCAACGGCACGCAGGCTTCCACGGCGCTCGCGATCTACAACATGTTCGCGATCGAAGACCTCTACCGCACGGCGCTCGTTTCAGGTGCGCTCTGCGTGGATGCGGCAGCAGGTTCGGTAAAGCCGTTCGACGCGCGCATTCACGAACTGCGCGGCCATCGCGGCCAGATCGATGCCGCCGCGGCCTACCGCGCGCTGCTCGAAGGCTCGGCGATCAACCTTTCGCACCGCGACTGCGGCAAGGTGCAGGACCCGTATTCGCTGCGTTGCCAGCCGCAGGTGATGGGCGCGTGTCTGGACCAGATGCGCCATGCGGCGCAGGTGCTGCTCGTCGAGGCGAACGCGGTGTCGGACAATCCGCTGATCTTCCCGGAAACC